>CAWEMU010000016.1:0-24718 GCA_963810175.1 uncultured beta proteobacterium
CACCGGCAGCGTTACGTTTGGAATTTTGAGCGCGACGAGACGGCTGCCGCCTGCTGCTTGCAGTTTTCTGATGCCAGATAAGCCGTAATGCCCGGCAACCAGCGGGAAGCAGATGCCTTATGCTTTGAAGTGAGAAATCGACTTTGGGGGTCTGGGACAACCTGTCACCGAGTTGAACGACCTGATTCTTCAAGCTACCGTTCGCACCACTCGATTTTTCCAGGCAACTACGGCTGGTTGTGGCCCAGAGTGTGTCAAAACGCCCCATGATATAATGCGTTTGTCATGTTTATTGAGTGGCCGCCATGAAGCGTTTCATCGAAGGTGAAAGCCGAACCCAGAGCACGCTGCTCCCGGAGTGCCTTGACGACTACATAGCGGAGACCAATCCAGTGCGCGTCGTGGATGTCTTCGTCGATGAACTGGATCTGGGCAAGTTGGGATTCGAGGGGGTTGAGCCGGCAGCCACCGGTCGGCCGGCCTACCACCCCGCCGTACTTCTGAAGCTTTACATCTACGGCTACCTCAATCGCATCCAGTCCAGCCGGCGCCTTGAGAAAGAGAGCCAACGCAATGTCGAGCTGATGTGGCTGACGGGGCGTCTGATGCCGGACTTCAAGACCATCGCCAGTTTCCGCAAAGACAACGGCAAAGCGATCCGCAATGTTTGCCGTCAGTTTGTGGTGCTGTGTCAGCAGTTGGGACTGTTCTCTGAAGCCCTGGTCGCCATCGACGGCAGCAAGTTCAAAGCCGTCAATAATCGTGACCGGAACTTCACCAGTGCCAAGTTGGAACGGCGAATGCAGGAAATCGAATCAAGCATCAATCGTTACCTGACCGAACTCGATACGGCTGACCGGCAAGAACCTGCTGTTGCGAAAGTCCGGGGCGAACGCTTGCAAGACAAAATCGCCGCGTTGAAGGAGCAGATGAAAGCGCTCAAGGAAATTGAGATCCGCCTCAATGACACGCCTGACAAGCAGATTTCCCTGACTGACGCGGATGCGCGTTCAATGAAGACTCGGGGTACGGGCATCGTCGGCTACAACGTTCAGACCGCGGTTGATGCAAAGAACCATCTGATCGTGGCGCATGAAGTCACGAACATCGGGATCGACCGAGACCAACTGACCACCATGGCCAAGGAGGCTCGTGCCGCGATCGGGGCAGAAGAACTCACCGTGATTGCTGATCGGGGCTACTTCAAGGGTGAGGAAATTGTTGCCTGTCACAAGGCCGGTATTGTCGCCATCGTTCCCAAGACGACGACCTCCATTGCCAAGGCCGATGGGCGCTTTGATAAGCAGGATTTCATCTACGATCCACAAGCGAACGAGTATCGCTGCCCGGCAGACAAACGGCTGATTTGGCGTTTTGACAGCATCGAGGCTGGACGCAAACTCAGTCGATATTGGAGTTCTGACTGCCCACGTTGCACCATGAAGGAGCAATGTACGCCGAGCCAGTATCGGAGAGTCAGCCGCTGGGAAAACGAGGAGATTCTTGAATCCATGCAAGAACGACTCGATCAAGCTCCCGACAGCATGCGCATTCGGCGCCAGACGGTGGAACACCCCTTCGGCACCCTCAAGTTATGGATGGGCAGCGCGCACTTCCTGACCAGAACACTGGATCGGGTCAGTACCGAAATGGGACTCCACGTGCTTGCCTATAATCTTAAGCGCGTGATGAAAATACTGGGTAGCGGGGCGCTGATCGAGGCCATGAGGGCCTGAGAAGGACCTTTCTTGGCCTCCATCCTCCGCCTCGTCGAGATACTTTGGCAATTCCAACCCAAACTGGCAAACCGCCGCACCGCTACCACCAAATTCGCTCAGCGTTTTTACACGGTCTGGGCCGGTTCCAGACGAACTGTCAAACTGGCGCACCGGGTCGGCGATTTACTGGTGGAGATTCACGCGAACATCACCCGGCACGGATCGGGAGACCGCCCCGAAGGTCTGATCGCCCGCGATTGCGTTCGCCACGCAGTTCTCATGCATTTCCCCTGCCCTCCGCCTGGCCCGCCGGCCGGCCCGTGATGCGTCTGACGAACATGTCGACCGCCCACAACAGCACCACCGGCTGATCGCGGTGCGGCGAATGGCCGCACTCGGAGAGCTTCAGCAACATGGTGTCCGGCACCTGTTCGGCAATGACGTCGATCTGGCGCATCGTCGCGTACTCGTCGTCCTCGCCCTGGATCGCGAGAATCGGGCAGCGGATCGCCGGCAGATACTCCTCGATGTTCCAGTCGCGGAAACCCGGCGTCAGCCAGCAGTCGTTCCACTCGGCGAACACCCGCGCCGCATCGCCGTGATGGCGGGTCAGCCTCTTCGGGAGGTCGGTCGCGGTCCACGCGTCGCGAGCGGCGAGAATGCCGGCCAGCGTCTTGTCCTCGACGAACTCGTGCGGCGCCATGGCGATCACGCCCAGCGGCAAATCGGGGAAGGCGCCGGCGAAGATCAGCGCGATGCTGGCGCCATCGCTGTGTCCGAACAGCAGCGGGCGCTCGATCTCCAGCCCGGCCAGAAATGCGGGCAACGCCTCCAGCGCCTCGCGGTGCATGTAGCGCAGCGTGCGCGGCCCGGTGCAGGGCTGCGAGTGGCCATAGCCGGCGCGCGACCAGGCGATGACGCGGCAGCCGGTGAGCGCCGCGACCCGCTGCGGAAAGTGCCGCCACATGGAAACGCAGCCAAGCCCCTCGTGCAGCATCAGAATGACCGGAAAACCCGCCTTGTGCGCCGGATAATCGACGTATTCAAGCCGACAGCCGGCAACGACGAGATGCTTCACGGCGCCAGCAGGAAGTCCCGCGCAATCGCGATCTGTTCATCGCTCAGGAACATCGGCGCATGGCCGACACCGGGGATTTCGGCCAGTTTTGCCCGTGGACCGCGCTCACCCATCTGTTGCCAAACTTCGCGCGTCAGCAGGTCGGATTCGGCACCGCGCAGGACCAGCGTCGGACAATGAATGCGTTCGTAGACCGGCCACAGGTCGATCGGCTCACCGGAAAAGGCCGCCTTGAACGGTGCCGCGATCAGCGGATCATAGACGAAGCCCCAGCGCCCGTCGGGACGCTGCCCGATGGCGTATTCGGTCAGATGCCGCCACTGCACTTCGTCGAGCTGACCGAACGGCGCACCGATGGCCTTGATGTAGGCCATCGCCTCGTCCAGACTCGCCCAGGTCGGATCGGTGCCGACATAGGTGGCGATGCGCTCCAGCGATTCGCTGGTGATGACCGGACCGACATCGTTGAGCAGCAGCCTGCGGACCGGCGTGCCGTCCTGGCTGGCCAGCGCCATGCCGATCATCCCGCCCATCGAGGTTCCGACCCAATGCACGCTGTTGACGTCGAGCCGGGCGATCAGCGTCACCATGTCGGCGACGTACTGCGGAATACCGTACCCGGAAGGGTCGCGCAGCCTCCCGCTCCGGCCGCGCCCGACCACATCCGGACAGACCACACGGTAATCGGCCGCCAGCGCCTGCGCCAGCATGTCGAAATCCCGCCCGTTCCGGGTCAGGCCATGGACACAGATCAGGACCCGCGGATTGTCGCGCGCACCCCATTCGGTATAAGCCATGCGGTGCAGCCCCGAGGGGCTGACGCATTGCACGCTGTGTTGTCTGAATTGCATCTCTTTCCTCCTGAAACCGGAATGTATCACCGGCCGTGCCCTTGGTGGCAATGTGCGGACGCTGCTTTCCTGCGTCATTTTGCCGCCGGGAAACGGCGGCGTCTTGCCCGGGCGGGTATGTCTTTGTCAAAACACCACACCAGGCAAAGAAAAACCGTCCCGATCGCCGCCGGGCTGGCAATGCCGGTGCTGCCGCATGCTAATGTTGCGCACCGATTTCTTTGATTTGGATCTGCCATGAGCATATGTGACGTGGCGGGCAAGGGTCACCGTTCATGCGCAAACACCTGAATACCTTTTCTGCCACCTTCCTGATCGTCGCCAGCATGCTCGGCACGGGTATCCTGACCACCACCGGGATCATGTTGTCGCTGCTCAAGGCGCCGTGGGCGGTGCTCGGGGTCTGGGTGGCCGGCGGCATCCTCGCCTGGATCGGCGCCTGGTGCTATGGCGAACTGGCGCGCAGCATGCCACGCAATGGCGGCGAAGCCACAATCCTGCGCGAACTCTTCTCGCCGACCCTGGGCGAAGTCGCCGGCTGGACCTCTTTCGTGGTGGCCTTTGCGGCGGGGAATGCGGCTTCTTCGCTGGCCCTGGCTGCCTACCTTGGCGAGGCCCTGCCGGGCGTGAACCTGCGTCCGGAACTCGTGGCGTGCCTGGCTCTGCTGCTGGTGACCGGGCTGCATGGCTTGCTCGGGCCGACGGCCTTGCGTGTCCAGACCCTCCTGGCCGCCGCCAAGTTCTCCCTGCTGGCGGGGTTGGCCCTTTACGGCATCTTCCTCGTGGCGCCGGCCGTCGCCAACCAGCCCGCCGAGTCGGTGCAGGTCAGTCAGGCAACCGAGTTCGGCGCTCCCTGGGGCCTCGCGATGATGCTGGTGATGTTTGCCTACAGCGGCTGGAACGCGGCGATCTATGTCGCCGGTGAAATCCACGACCCGGCGCGCAACGTGCGCCGTGCCATGATGGTGGGCACGACCATCATCATGCTGCTGTACGTGGCGATCAACGCCGTGCTGCTGACCCACCTGCCGGCGCAGGAACTCGATGGCGTCGGCCCGGTGATCGCGGTGCTCGTCAGGCATCTGTTTGGCGCCCAGGCTTCGGCGGTGTTCTCCGGGCTGGTGGCCTTTGCCCTGCTGTCGTCCCTCGGAGTGTCGGCCTTTCTCGGGCCGCGCGTGCTCGCCACCATGCTCGGCTGGTTCGGCAAGGCCAGCAGCGAAGAGGGTGCGCCGGCGGTAGTGACGCCGCGTCTGGTCTGGCTGCAGGCGGGGCTGTCCATCACCATGGTGCTGACTGGCTCGTTCGTGCAGATACTTACCGTCATGGGTTTCCTGCTGGGCCTGTTCCCGATCCTCTGCGTTCTGGGTTTGTACCGTCGCAGTTGCGATCTCGAAGGGCGGCCGCTGATGCTCGTGCGCTACGTCTTCGCCCCGTTGTTCGTCGGCGTGTCAACGGTCGTCCTGGTCCTTGGTGCGGCGCAGAGTCCGCATGAAGTCGGCATCGCGCTGGCGCTGGTCGGGCTGTTCTTCCTGGCGCGCGTAGGCATGCGTCGCTTCGCCTGAATTCATCTTTCCGGAAACGAAACATGTTGCACAACCTGACTCGCACCTTGCTGATTTGCTCGCTGACACTGGCTACCGCTCTGGTCCCGGTTTCTGCTGCGGAGATGACTTCACAGCAAGCTGCCCTCTACTTTGCCGGGCTCGATGCACCCACCTCGGATGCCTCACACAAGGCCTTCCAGCAACGGACGAGCCAGGCCTGGGCGAACTACGACAAGCAGGTCGGCCAGCCGCTGGCGGCCTGGAGCAAGCGTGAAGTGGCCTACTGGGGACGCAGTACGGTGTTTTACCCTTTTTCCGGACCCGACTTCGTGACCGTCGGGCAAATCTTCCCCGGTGCCGAACGTTACGTGCTGGTGGCGATCCAGAGAGCACGCCAGCCGGCGCAACTCGAAAACATGAGTGCCGTGCAGCGTGCAGCCTTCGAGAAGAAACTCGGCGGCGCCTGGGAGAAATTCGGCAAGCTCGGCTATTTCCGGACCCTGGACCTCAACGATGATCAGCGTGACGGCGCCAGCGGCGTGGGTACGACAACCATCCTGATGGCTTTTGCGGCACGCCTGGGTTACGAAGTCACCGGCGTAACACCGCTGAGTTTCAATTCCGACAAGGGCGAATGGGAAGCGGCCAGTAGCGAGGCCGGGACTGGCTCGGTGCGCCTCTCCCTGCTGCAGGACGGGCGCCGGGTGACACTGGACTATGTGAGTCTGGATCTTTCGGACAGCGCCCTGAAAGCAGCGGAACCACAACTGGCCTGGCTCAAGCGCATGGCAGCGCAACCGGTCCTGCTCAAGGCCGCTTCGCACTTGCTGCAGAAACCCGGTTTCACCATCCTGCGTGACGCGCTGGTGACCTCCGCACCGATGGTTGTGCAGGACGAAACCGGCCTGAATTACAAGGATCTGAGCAAGATCGGGCCGGTGCGTCTGTATGGCAGGTTCAGCAAGACCCATCCTCTCTTTACGACCACCACCCAACCCGAATTGGCTGCAGCCTACCGGGCCGAGAAGGAACCGCGCGACCTGCCGTTTGCCTTCAGTTACCTGAAGACGGCTGATTCCCGTTCGCTGCAGGTCGTGCGGCGTTCGCCGGCAAACTGAAGGCGCGGCGGGCGAAGTCGGCGGTCAATGCATTGAAGCGCGGCGCCGCGTCCACGAACAGGGCGTGGCCGGCATCTTCGAAGACTTCCACTTGTGCCAGTTGCCCGCCCTTGCGTGCGAGCATCGCTTCGCCCTGTTCGCCCAAGCGGGGACGGATGGCATAGAGGACCGGTATTTGCTGCCTTGCCACGATCTCCCGCCAGTAGGTGCGCGGATAGGGCTGGGCGATCAGCTGATTGGCGACGCCCGCAGGCACCTGCAGCGCCGACCGCATTACGGCCTCACCGATGTCGTCGGGCGGCGGTGTCCGGAAAATGCCGCGGCAGAAGTCACGCAGGTATTGCTCGCGTTCTCTGGGATTGGCGCTGCTGCGCTTCGAGCTCCGGGCTGACGGCTTGGGCGGCATCCCCTCGCCAATCGAATTGTCGATCAGGATCAAGCCGCGCAGCCCAGCCTGCGGTTTGCGTTCGATGAAATCCAGCGACTCCAGCACGCCCAGCGACCAGCCCGCGAGGATGTAATCACCAACGCCGGCGGCGCGCAGGAAATCTTCCATGTCGGCCACGCGCCGCACCGGATCGTGGGGTTCGGTCGAGATTTCCGATTGCCCCTGCGAGCGGGGATCGAACGCCAGCACGCGGAACTGCTCGCCCAGCGCTTCGAGCTGCAGACGGAACACCGCGGCCGGCATCAGCCAACCGGGAATGAGCACAACGGTCTTCGGGCCGTGGCCGGCTTCAAGGTAATGCAGGCGCAGACCGTCGCGATTGGTGAAGAACTTGCTGCCGACAGGCGCGGCCAGGGCAGAAAGGCTGGTCACGCAGCAGACCAGAAGTGCCAGGATAGGGCGGAAGTTCATGCGCGACGGCTGCAATCTTCCGGCCGGAAGAGCGGGCCGGACAGCCCATGGAACAAGGCGGGAATGCGCGGTCTGTCGCGGGCACCCCATTCGGTGCGAGCCATGCGGTCCAGCCCCGACGGGCCGACGCAGGGCACGTTGCGATGTCTGAATTGCATGTTTCCTCCTGAAACCCGAATGTATCACCGGCCATGCCAGTAGCGGCGACGCTCGTTGCGCCAGGCGTTCAGGGTGACGCCCTGCCCGCCCAGAGCCACGCGCAGCGCGCCGTCGCGGTCGGTCCGCCACAGGCGGGTGCCAGTCACCTCGTAGCGGGCGACCACATCGGCCTTGGGATGCCCGAATCGATTGCGGTAGCCGACCGGGATCATCACGTCGGACGCCCCGACGGCGGCGATGAACTCGGGCGTCGACGAGGTGCGGCTGCCGTGATGCGGCACCAGCAGCACGTCCGCCTTCAGCGCGGCCGGATTGCGCTGCAGCAGTGCCGCCTCGTCGCGCGCCTCGATGTCGGAAGTCAGCAGCATGCGCCGGCCGCCGGCATCGATCCGCAGCACGCACGACAGGTTGTTGCTCTTGCGCTTCTCGGCGTAGTCCTGCGTTTCGGGATGCAGCACCGCCAGTTGCACGCCGTTCCAGGACCAGTTCTGCCCATTGCGGCAGGGCTCGGTGCCCACGTCGCCAAGTGATGAAACGACCTCGCCGACGGCAAGCGCCGACTTGACCGATGCCGTCCCGCCGGCGTGATCGCTGTCGAGATGGGTCACCATCAGGATGTCCACCTTGTCGATACCCTGCGCGCGCAGATAGGGCACGACCACCCGTTGCCCGGCGTCCGATTCGGCGCTGTAGAGCGGCCCCGGATCGTAGATCAGCGTGTGCTCGCGGGTGCGCACGATGGCTGCCAGCCCCTGCCCGACGTCGAGCACCGTCACCCAGGCCTCGCCTTCGACCGGCCGCGCGACCGGCCAGAAGATCGCCGGCAGCAGCAGCACCGCGCCGAGCGTGCGCCCCGGCATGCCGCGCGGCAGCAGCCAGATGGCGACACCGAGTCCGGCGACGACCGCAGCCCACAGCGGCGGCGCCGGCGCCTGCCAGACCGGCCACGCCGCGCACCATTCGAGGAACACCATCAGCCAGCCGAGCACGGCATGCGCCAGCGCCGCGATCGGCCACCACGGAATGACCGCGGCGAGCAGCGCCAGCGGGGTGACAATAAAGCTGACGACCGGGATGGCCACCGCGTTGGCCAGCGGCGAGACCAGCGAGAACTGCTGGAAGACGAGCAGCAGAATCGGCAGCGAGGCCAGCGTCGCCGCCCACTGGACGACACCCCAGGCCCGGATGCGCTCGCGCCAGCCGGCGGCCTCGCCGACCACCGCCGCACCGACATAGAGCAGCGCCCCGACCGCCCCGAACGACAGCCAGAAGCCCGCCGCCAGCACCGCCCATGGGTCGATCAGCAGCACGACCAGCAGCGCCAGGCACAGCGTGCGGCTGGGCGTGATGACCCGCCCCGAGCCCATCGCCAGCGCGGCGACCAGCAGCATGTAGAGCGTGCGCTGCGCCGGAACCGCGAAGCCGGCGAGCAGGACATAGAGGAATGCGGCCAGGCAGCCAGCCAGCAGTGCCGCCCGCTGCGCCGGCAGACGCAGCGCCAGCGCCGGCACGCGCCGCCAGACCCGGCCGGCGAGCAGACCGAACAGCGCCGCCACCATGGTCACGTGCAGGCCGCTGATGGACATCAGGTGGGTTGTTCCGGTGCGGTTGAAGGTGGTCCACAGCTCGCCCTGGATCGCCCGCTGGTCGCCGATGACCAGCGCGACGAGAATGCCGGCCCACGGATAGCGGTCGCCCGGCAGCATGGCGGCGAACGATGCGCGCACGCCGTGGCGCAGACGTTCGACGACGTACTCCGGCTGCCAGACCATGTCATCCAGGCGCTGCGGCGGATTCTGGCGCACGTAGCCGGTCGCCCGGATATTGCGCTCGAGCAGCCAGGCCTCGTAGTCGAAACCGTTGGGATTGGCATTGCCGTGCGGCCGCTTCAGGCGCACCGTCATCTGCCAGCGCTCGCCGGGACGGACCGGCTGGCGAACGAACTCCTCGCCGTCGCGCTGGCCCTGGTACCACGACAACATGATCCGTTCAGGAACGACCGCTGTCGCACCCCAAGGGTACTTCCTGTCGGGCGCGGTCAACCGCCTTTCAACAGCAAATTCGAAACGGCTGCCCTGGCTGAAATCCTGCGGCAGCGTCGCGACGACGCCGATCACCTCGACGTCACGCCCTTCCCATTCGGCACCCAGCGCATCGGCCAGCCGGATGTCGGCCCGCCAGGCCGCCCACGCGAGACCGAGGGCGAAACAGGCCAGCACCCCGAGCAGACGGCCGGGCCAGACGCGCTTCCAGCGCATCGCCGGCAGCGCCAGCAGCCCGCCGGCCAGCGCCCAGAGCCCTGCCGGCGGCAGTTCCGGCTGCATCTGGAGAACGATGATGCCGGCGGCGAAGGCGAGAATATTGAGGCGCATCCTGCAATAATAGAGGGAACGACGCCTCGACACGCCGATAATGGCATCCGCCCGGAAAACCGAATTACTCGCTATCAATCCAGGGAAACAGAACACCATGAATTTCAAGACAACGACTTCTGCCCGTGCCGTCCGCGGCCTGGGCATCTGCCTCATTGCCGGCGCCACGGTGTTGTTCGCCGGTTGCCAGACCTACGACGCCGCGCTGGGCAGCGGCACCAGCGTGACCGCGACCGATTCGGCGCGCCTGACCCGAAGCGGCTTCCTGAGCGATTACGCCCGCCTGAAGCCCGTCGCTGCGCTGGATGGCATCGAATGCTGGCGTGACACTGCTCTGAATCCCAAGCAGTTCGACAAGGTGCTGGTCTCGCGCATCGTCGTTTCGCTGGCACCGCCCAAGGGCCAGAAGGAGGGCGAGGTCAAGATGATCGACCCCAGCGATCTCAAGACGCTGACCGATTATTTTCACGCCGCGCTGGTCAAGGCCTTGAAGCCGCAGATGCAGGTCGTCAACAAGGCCGGGCCGGGCGTCGTGGTGATCCGCGTCGCACTGACCGACCTCGTGCCGACGACGGTGACCGACAGCCTGGCGGGGACGCTGATTCCCTACGGCTTCGTCGCCGAAGCGGGCTCCGGGGTGGCCACTGGCCGCCCGGCAGGGTCAACCCCCTACCTGGGTGAAACCGGCATGGAGATGCAGTTCCGTGACGGCGCCAATGGTCAGGTCATCGCCGAATGCCGCGATACCGAGATCGGGCGCAAGTACGCCGCCGCCGTGAATGCCGGTGCGGTCGGCGCGGCCCAGACCTGGGCGAATGGCTATATGAGTTCGTTCCAGGCCTGGCAGTATGCAAAGGAGGCCTTCGACAAGTGGTCGCTGCTGGTCGCCAGGCGTTTTGCCGAGTTGCGCGGGGTTGCCATGCAGTGACTCGCATTGTTATGCAAACCCTCGGTGTCCATGGCTCAAAACATTTAGGAAGACTATCGTGTGGTGGGTAAGCTATCGGGGTGAAGGCCGTGCCGGTCTCGAGAACATCGGCGTCTTCAATGATGACGGGACGCCACGCCAGAAGCACCCCTTGCTCCTCGACGACTCGCCTGATGCGGCCCCGTTGAAGATCGCCCGCGGCTTCGCGCTCGTCGGTGACAATCTCTATATCGCCAACGCCTGGCGCAAGGACAGCCATATCGCCCACTACCGGCGCCACGGCGACACCTTTCATTTCACCAATGTCCTGGCAAAAACAAAGGACGTTGCGGCGATGGTCCACCCCTTCGACGTGGAACTCGGCGACGACGGCCGCCTTTATGTCTCTTGCCAGGATACCAACACCGTCATCGCCATCCTGCCGGAGACGTTTACGCCGGCGCCGGTCGCCAAACACCTGCGCAAGAAGTTCCCGGACGGAAACTTCCTGCCCGGTACGCTCGTCGCTTCGAGCCAGGGTCACCTTCCCGAAGTCGGCGACAGCCCACCCTTGAATGTGCCGGCGCCGCAAGGCCTCAAGGTCGTACTCGACGAGCACGGCAAACCCCGGCACTCGGTGCGCGGGATCATCGTCCATCGCGGGCATCTCTACGTGGCGGACGAAGCGGGCGACGCTGTCAAGATTTTCGAGGTGAAAACGGGACGACTCGTCGCGAGCATCAAGGGGCGCAGACTCACCAAGCCGGTGCACCTCATCCTTCACGGTGACACCCTCTATATCGGCGCGGCAGGCAGCGGCAGCATTCTTGCCTTCGACATCCGCCCCAAGGCACCACAGGGCAAGCTCAAGGCACGCACCGTCATCGGCGGCAAGTTAAATGCGCCTTCCGGCTTTGCGATCGGACCAGATGGAGATTTCTATGTGGCCGAACGGCTCAAGCAGCGCGTGCAGCGCTTCTCGGCGAAAGGGAAGAAAAAGGACACGTTCATCGGCGGGCTCCCCGACATGCCAGAGTTCCTGGTGCATGTGCCGAATACGATGTGAATACGTAAGGCTCTCGAAGTAAGTCGTATCAGGAAAAACCCGCATGTCCTTCCTCGAATACCTGCACAAGGCAGTCGAAGTTCTACCCGTATTGGCCAGGTTCGCGCTCTGCATGATGCTGATCGTCATCATTCCGCGTGTGTCGCGGCGCATCCATCTGCCCGAGGCGGTCGGGCTGCTTCTCGCTGGCGTACTGTTCGGGCCGCACGTGCTCGATATCTTTCCCCAGCAGCATCCCGTTCTGCAATTCTTCTCAGAAGTCGGCATGCTGCTGCTGATGTTCTTCGCGGGGCTGGAACTCAACCTGACGCTGTTCCGGCAAAAAATCTTCCGCTCGCTCGGCTTCGGGGTGGTCACGACCAGTGTTCCCCTGCTGCTGGGAACGCTGGTCACCTTCTGGCTCGGCTACGAACTGCTGCCGGCCATCGTCGTCGGATCGCTGCTCGCCTCGCACACGATGCTCGGCTCGACCATCGTCGCCAGGCTGGGCGCGCGGAGCCTCGAACCCATGGTGGTCGTCACCGGCGCGACAATGGTTTCCGACACCCTGGCGCTGCTCGTGTTCGCCGTATGCGTGCCCTTGTACGCCAGTGGCTTCTCCGCATCCGGAATCACCATCCAGGTGATCGAAATCGTCGTCTTCGTCCCGCTCGTATTGTTCGGACTGGGGCGTGCGGGTGAATACCTGTTGCGGCGTGTCGAGGATGAAGAAGAAACCTACTTCATCCTGATGTTCGGCATTCTCGCGGTGACGGCGCTTGCTTGCCCAGTGGATCAACCTGCCGGGCATCGTCGGCACCTTCCTCGCCGGCCTGGCGGTCAACGCGACGGTGAAGGACAAGCCGGCCAAAGGCAAGCTGGAGTTCATGGGCAACACGCTGTTCATTCCGATCTTCTTCATCGTTACCGGCTTCATGATCGACCCGTTCGAGCTGATCCGTACCATCAGCCAGGACTTTCTGCTGGCGGTCGGCATCATCGGCGCCCTGATTGCCGGCAAATGGATCGCGTCGGAATCCTGTGGCCGCGCCTTCGGCTACGGCACGGCAGCGCGCCGGACGATGTGGTCGCTGACGATCCCGCAGGTCGCGGCGACGCTGGCGGCGACACTGGTTGCCTACAAGACGTTCAATGCCGCCGGCCAGCCGTTGCTCGATGCCCGCATGCTCAACGCGGTGCTCATCATGGTGCTGGTGACGGCGATCCTGGGGCCGGTCCTGACGCAACGCTACGCGCCGCGCATGGTGGCGGCGTCCAGTGGGAAAACTTGATCGTACTGCTTTCAATAGACAATCTTGAACGGCATTATTTGCGGGACAAGCCGGTCGCTCCTCCAAATCTGCCGCACTGGCCGGCTTGGCCGAGGTAGAGCCGGGCAGTCCCAAAAATCAGAGTCGCAGCTTAGCAATCAATAAGGGGTCAGACTGCTTGCCGATGTCATTAGACTGGTTTGGGTCGAGGTTGTGTGGAAACGCGAAGCTGAAGCGTATTTTGTGGAAATGATCTGGCAAGTGTCCTGATGTTGGTTTTTTTGATCTTTGCGTCCGCCTGGACGTTGTCCAGAAGGGTCTGGGGGTGTTCTTAAGCGCATCCCGACATAAAGAGAGGGGGGCCGCCCCTCAAACGACCGCCTGCCTTATTGCTTGCAGGGTTCCCTGAACCCCCAGCAAGTTGATGACTCGCCGGAGGTTGTAGGACAGGACGTGCAAACTCATCTCGGTTTTCACGTTCTTCAACCTCTTCATCAGGAAGTGGGCTGAACCCATCCAGAACTTCAACGTTCCGAAGACATGTTCGACGGTACAGCGTCGCTGCGTCATTTTCCCCGGCGTGATGTTCAGGCGGTGCTGCATGGCATCGAGCACGCCTTCATGCTCCCAGCGCCGTACCCGCCTTTCCTTGCCGGTAGTGCATTGCGCCTTGAGTTCGCAGGTCGGGCAGGCTGTCGTGTAATAGGACTTTATCCGCATCCCGTCCTCCATCGAGGAATGGCGATAAGGAAGTTGCCTTCCGGCGGGGCAGCGATACTCATCTGCCGCCTCGACATAGACGAAATCGCGTTTGTCGTATCGCCCCTTGGCCTTGTTATCCGAGGTCATGGTCTTCGGTACCCAGGGCGTGATGCCTGCCTCAACACACTTCAGGATTTCAGGCCCTTTGAAATACCCCCGGTCAGCCAGAACGTCGAGTTGTCCAGCCCCCATGGCATCTCGTGACTGCACAGCCATGTTCGAGAGTTGCCTGCGGTCGTGCCCTTCGTTGGTGACCTCATGGGCAACGATAAGATGGTGCCTGGTATCGACGGACGCTTGTACGTTGTAGCCAACCATGCCGGTCCCTCGGCCGCTGGTCGCCATCGAGTGGGCATCCGGGTCGGTCAGCGACAGTTGCTCGTCCGGTTGCTGCTTCAACTGGATCTCGATTTCGCGGAGGTATTCCATCTGCTGGCGGAGTTTTTCAAGCTTTTCCTGGACGTGCAGACTTCTGTGGCTACCATCGGCGGATTGCGTTCTGTCGGCCGTGTCCAATTCTTGTAAATACCGCTCGATGCTCTCGTCAATCTGTTTCATCCGTTGTTCGAGTTTGTGTGGGGTGAAGTTCTTGTCACGGTTATTGACTGCCTTGAACTTGCTGCCATCAATGGCCACGATGGCTTCGCTGAACAGGTCAAGCTGGCGACACAGGGCGACAAAGCGCCGACAGACGTTGCGGATGCCTTTGCCATTGTCCCGACGGAAGTCGGCGATGGTTTTGAAGTCGGGCGACAGGCGTCCCGTCAGCCACATCAACTCGACATTGCGCCCAGACTCACGTTCCAGCCGCCGACTGGACTGAATGCGGTTCAGATAGCCGTAGATGTAGATCTTGAGCAGGAGCGCCGGATGGTAGCCAGGTCTACCTGTCGCGGCGGCGCTCGGGTCGAATCCCATCTCGGCCAGATCCAATGCGTCGACGAAAGCATCAATGACCCGCACTGGATTGTCCGTGCCAATATAGTCTTCCAGAGATTCCGGCATCAACGTGAGCTGGCTTCGTACCTGGCCTTCGATGAATCGCTTCATTCCTGTACCTCCCTACAGGAATCAACGCACGACCCTCCTGTTTGGAGTACACAGCCGAAGGGTTTTCACACAACCTCGGTCAACTGGAGCCGCCGAGTTCCTGTTGCCGAGTAACAATTCCGGTCCCGGCGCCTGCTTGTCAGTCCCGTCATGCAGGCTCTTTCATGCGGTTGAGCGGATCCTGGCGGTAGTAGCT
This sequence comes from uncultured beta proteobacterium, assembly GCA_963810175.1. Taxonomy (GTDB): domain Bacteria; phylum Pseudomonadota; class Gammaproteobacteria; order Burkholderiales; family Rhodocyclaceae; genus Azonexus. Next base: position 14,931 of record CAWEMU010000016.1, read on the forward strand.
GCGCAGCAGCGCGTAGAGGGCGGGGTATTCGCGGTCCACGAGATCGGGACGCTCGAAGAAGTTTTCCGAAAGGACAGCAAAGAATTCGGCGGGATCGTCGCTGGCATAGGGGTCGATGACCGTTTCCTCGCCGCTGTCAACGCGCCGGCGGAAATCCTCGAAGGCCGGGATGAAGACATCGTCCCAGGCCGCCGGGGTCAGCCCCGAATGCAGCGCCGGAATGCCGTCGGCCTCGCCGTTGAGCATGTCCAGCTTGTGGGCGAACTCGTGGATGACGACGTTATAGCCGGTGCCGGCCATCTGCGCATCGTGCCAGGAAACGAGCAGCGGCCCGCCTTCCCAGGCTTCGCCGGAGAGCACGTCATCGTATTCATGGACGATGCCGCTTTCGTCCTCGATGCGGCGCGGCACGACGAATTCGTCCGCATAGACGACGATGCCGACCCAGCCGCGGTAGGCGGCGAGGCCGAGTTCGAGGATCGGCAGGCAACCCTGGGCGGCGATCGAAACGCAGATCTCGTCGCTCAGTTCGAGGCCGCCGGCGGCGCTGAATTCCTTTTCGGCTAGGAAACCTTCGGCCAGCAATTTCAGGCTTTTTTGCTCGTCGACCGCGAGCGCCGCCAGAAAGGGCAGGGCGGCAATGGTTGTCGCCCACAGTTCATCGGGAATCGTGCTTGCCTTCTCGCGCCGGAACCAGTCGAGCAGCCCCATCACTTTTTCATCGTCAGCCAGATGCCGGTGAAGATCAGGGCGATGCCGAGGTAGTGATACCAGAGCGGTATTTCGCCAAGGAACAACGCCGAAAGCAGCGTGCCGAACACCGGCATCAGGTGGATGAACAGGCTTCCCTTGCTGGCGCCGACTTCGGCGACGCCGCGATTGTAGAAGATGTAGCCGAGGAAGCTGGGAAAGATGCCGACATAGGCGAGCGCCGCCAGCGATCCGAGGTAGACGTTGATGTGCCGGCCCAGCGCCATCTCCCATAGGTAGGCGGGGAGCAGTGCGGCGAGGCCGACGGCGGTCATCGCGGCCAGCATCAGCATCGGGTGAACTCCGGCCGGGCGCCAGGCGAGGCCGACGGTATAGATGGCCCAGACCAGCACGGCGAGCAGCATCCAGGCGTCGCCGACATTCAGGTTGAGGTGGGCGAGCACGCTGACGTCGCCGCGGGCGACGATGGTCAGCACGCCACACAGCGAGGTGAAGACGCCGATGGCTTGCGGACGGCTCAGGTGCTTGCCGAGGAAGCCCCAGGAGATGGCGATGGTGACGATTGGAATGAAGGAGTTGAGCAGCACCGCATTGGTTGCCGAGGTGTATTGCAGGGCGATGTAGGCGAAGGTGTTGTAGCCGCCGACGCCGATCAGGCCGAGCAGCAGCACCGGCTTCCAGCCCGCCTTCAGCAGCGGCCACTGCGCGCGCAGGTGGGGCAGGGCCAGCGGCAGCACCAGCCCGAAGGCAATGGCCCAGCGCCAGAAGGCCAGCGCCATCGGCGGCACGTCGGCGCGAATCCCGCGCCCGAGCACCATGTTGCCCGACCAGAAGAGGGCGGTCAGCGTCAGCAGCAGATAGGGGTTGGCGTGGAAGCGGGTTGCTTGGTCAGACATCGGGCCAATTATGCCTCAGCGGCGCCGTGGCGCTCACACGGTATAATCGGCGACATGGTTTCGCTCCTTCATTCGGTCGCCGCACAAAGCGATTTCGACCAGTTTTTCAACACCCTTGCCCACGGCCTGGACCCTGACGACGCGGCGACGCTGAGGGAATCCGTCGCGTTCGCCTGGGAGGTCTATGGCACCACCGTGCTGGGCAGCGGCGAGGGTACCTGGTCGCACGCGCTGGGCATGGCGGTGATCATTGCCGGGCTTCGGCTCGATGTCGATTCGCGCATGGCGGCCGTGCTGTTTGCCATACCCTTCCATGACGAACACGGCATCGCGCGGATCGAGCAGCGCTTTGGCAAGGCGGTGGCGGACCTGGTCATTGGCATTTCGCGGCTGAACCGGCTGCGTCCGATTACCAGGGGCTTTGTGGCGGCCAACATCGAGGCCGGTGAAGTCAATCCCGCCGAAACGAAGGCGCAGGTCGAAGTGCTGCGCAAGATGCTGCTGGCCATGGTCGAGGACATCCGCGTCGTGCTGTTGCGCCTCGCCAGCCGCACCCAGACCTTGCGCTTCTACGCCGGCCATCCGGACGATCTGCGCGTTCAAGTCGCCCGCGAGACGCTGGAACTCTACTCGCCGCTGGCCAACCGGCTTGGCGTCTGGGAGTTGAAGTGGGAACTCGAGGACATGTCCTTCCGCTTCCTGCATCCGGATACCTACAAGAAGATCGCCGGCATGCTCGACGAGAAACGCAGCGAGCGCGAGCAGTTCATCGCCTCCGCGGTGGCCAAGGTCGGCGCGGAACTGGAGGCCGCCGGCGTGCACAATGCCGAGGTCTACGGGCGGCCCAAGCATATCTACAGTATCTGGAACAAGATGCGCATGAAGAGTGTCGAGTTCTCGGAGGTCTACGACGTCCGCGCCCTGCGCATCATCGTCGACGACGTCAAGGACTGCTACACGGCGCTCGGAATCGTGCACAACCTGTGGTCGCCGATTCCCAAGGAGTTCGACGACTACATCTCCAACCCCAAGGGCAACTTCTACCGCTCGCTGCACACGGCCGTGCATTGTCCGGACGGACGTAGCCTGGAGATCCAGATTCGTACCTGGGAGATGCACAAGCATGCCGAACTTGGCGTTGCCGCGCACTGGCGCTACAAGGAAGGCAGCAAGCGGACGCACGAGGACGAATACGACGAGAAGATTGCCTGGTTGCGCCAGTTGCTGACCTGGAAGGACGAAGTCGCCGACAGTTCCGACTGGATCAGTCACTACAAGAAGGCGGCGCTCGACGAAACGCTCTACGTCATCACCCCGCAGGGGAAGGTTGTCGATCTGGGCAAGGGGGCGACGCCGGTCGACTTCGCCTATCGCGTGCATACCGATCTCGGTCACCGCTGTCGCGGCGCCAGGGTTGACGGGCAACTGGTGACGCTCAACACGCCGCTCCAAACCGGGCAGCGCGTCGAAATCATCACCGCCAAGCACGGCGGGCCATCGCGCGACTGGCTGAATCCCGCGCTCGGCTATATCCAGACCAAGAGCGCGCGGGTCAAGGTACGGGCCTGGTTCTCCAACCTGGCGCTCGAGGAAACCCTGGCCGAAGGTCGGGCCATTGTCGGCAAGGAACTGCAGCGCCTCGGGCAGACGGGCGCGAGCATCGATGAACTCGCCCACAAGCTTGGCTTCTCGCGGCCCGATGACCTGCACATTGCCGCAGCACGCGGCGAACTGAACATGCGGCAATTCCAGCTCGTCGCGCGCGGCGGCGATCGGCTGGCCGAAACGCTGCCGCCGGATGAGGTGCTGGCCAGGCCGAGCCGGCCGGCCAAGGGCAATCAGGGTATCCTGATCGTCGGCGTTCGACAAGTTGCTGACGCAGCTTGCCCGTTGCTGCAAGCCGGCGCCGCCGGACGAGATTCAGGGTTTCATCACGCGCGGCAAGGGTGTTTCGATACACCGCATGGATTGTCTCCAACTTCGCGAATCTGCTCGCGCAGCATCCGGAACGCGTCATCGAAACCGCCTGGGGCGGCCAGACGACAGGCGTCTTTGCCGCCGACATCGTCGTTGACGCCCACGACCGCCAGGGGCTGCTGCGCGACATTTCCGAGATCTTCACGCGTGAAAAGCTCAACGTCGTCGGCGTCAATACCCAGTCGAAGCAGGGCAAGGCGCACATGGGATTCACCGTAGAGATTACCAACCTGCCGCAGCTGCAGCGCACGCTGACGCTGATTCACGAGGTCGAAGGCGTGGTCGGCGTGCGCCGGGCCTGAAACACGAGGAGCGCTCATGAAAGGAAACTTCGCCGCCATCGCCCTGACCGTCATCGGTGTGGTGGCCCTTGCCGTCAATCTGGATCTGCTCGAACTCGATATCGTCGCCCTGTTGCGCAAATGGTGGCCGCTCGCTCTGATCGCGGTGGGCCTGGCCTTGTTCTTGACTCCCGACGACAGTGGGCGGAAGCGCCCGGGTCCATGAGCATCTTGCCGCGCGGGTAGAGCGGGATGCGGCGGCAGGGCCGCCATTGTCCGGGAACACCCCGCGCCAAGCCATGAACTTCGGTTTACGGGCCCGGTCCGGATATCCTTCGTTCAACAATCGCTCAGCGGACGGAGGGCGGTGACCCGGAAGCGGCGGAGTCACCTGGCGCCCGAATCGTCAAATACATGCGCTTGGTTCCGTTCGCGGAACCGCTACGCACTGAAGCCCCGTATTTCCCGGTGCCTGACCTGGCTCGATAGACCTGTTGAAGCTGGGTTACGAGTTCGACATAGTTGCGTGTTTCCGGATAAGGCGGAATCGCGTTCCGGTACTGCTGAACCGCCCCTTCTCCGGCGTTGTAGGAGGCGATCACAAGATCCTGTTGCCCGGGAAACAGCTTGAAAAGGTCGGCAAGGTAACGCGCACCGAGACGTATATTGGTCTTCGGGTCTTGCAGCTTCTCTTCGACGGACTTCTTCCTGTCACCCAGCAGGCCGTAGCGTTCGGCGGTCGAGGGCATGATCTGCATCAGGCCGACTGCGCCCTTGGGCGAGACGGCGTCCGGATTGAACCCGGACTCCGCTGCCATGATCGCCTTGAGCAAGGCCAGTTCGACCGCAAACTCGATGCCCGCTGTCTTCAGCATCGGCTCGTACGTTTTCAGTTTGGGATGCTCGATCAGGCGGTTTGCCAGTACCTGCTTTCCGCGCCCCGAGGGTTCCAGTACGAGGGATCCGAACCTGTTTCCCCGCACCAGCAACTGGTAGCGCGCATCCGATTTCTCGGCGGAGAAATGCGATACGCCCTGCTCGTCGACATAGCCATAGATGTCCGCGTGGCCGCTTGCCGAAGCGAGGGTCAGAAGGAATGTGGCAACGAGTCTGGAATGCTGCATCGGACCTTGCGGAAGAGAACGGGTAAACGCGAGCTTTTTCAGCAACCCTGATGTTGGGAGTCTATCATCAAGGGTGCTGTCGATCGTCCCGCCCACGCCGGGACCTTCCCGGGGATGGGCATCGGTCGAGTTGACCGAGACGCGCCAGCTGGCCGAAAGTTCAGCCCGCCGCGGTCGACCCCACAGAAAGGGCATTTTTCCGAATTTTCGTTGCAGATCCGCCGCATTGCTCGTTTTTTGGTTAAGTTATGGCCGTTCGGCACAACTGCTCAGCAAAGGAGAACCACCATGTTCAAGGGAATACTGATCACGAAGGACGAATCCGGCTACAAGGCCGCCGTTCAGCAGATCGACGACGCCGTGCTGCCCGAAGGCGATGTCACCGTGCGTGTCGAGTGGAGCACGCTCAACTACAAGGACGGTCTGGCCCTGACCGGCAAGTCGCCGGTAGTGCGGCGCTTTCCTATGGTGCCGGGCATCGACTTTGCCGGCACCGTCAGCGAGAGTTCGAACCCGGACTGGAAGGCAGGCGACCGGGTAGTGCTCAACGGCTGGGGCGTCGGCGAAACGCATTGCGGCGGTCTGGCCGAGCTGGCGCGGGTCAGGGGCGAATGGCTGGTGCCGCTGCCGGCGGCGTTCACGGCGCGTCAGGCGATGGCGATCGGCACCGCCGGCTACACTGCCATGCTTTGCGTGCTGGCGCTGGAAAGGCACGGCATCAAGCCGGCCGACGGCGAGATTCTGGTCACCGGGGCAAATGGCGGCGTCGGCGGCGTGGCCATCGTGCTGCTGTCGAATCTCGGCTACACGGTGGTGGCGTCAACCGGCCGTTCCGCCGAAGCCGAACACCTGAAGGCGCTCGGGGCAACGGAGGTCATCGAACGCAGCGAACTCTCCGCGCCGGGCAAGCCGCTCGGCAAGGAGCGTTGGGCCGGCGTCGTCAACACGGTGGGCAGCCAGACGCTGGCCAATGCCTGCGCCACGACCAAATATCGCGGCGCCGTGGCCGCTTGCGGGCTGGCCGGCGGCATGGATTTCCCGGCGACGGTGGCGCCGTTCATCCTGCGCGGCGTGACGCTGTACGGCATCGACAGCGTCATGGCGCCGCTGGCGGTGCGTCAGGAAGCCTGGGCGCGGCTGGCCCACGATCTCGACATTGCGAAGCTGGACGCCATCACGACCGAAATTGGCCTCTCGGAAGCCATCGCCACCGGCGCCCGCTTGCTCGAAGGCAAGGTGCGCGGGCGGGTCGTCGTCGATATCAGCCGCTGAGCGGCGAGGCGATCAGGCGGCGACGGGAATTCGGCCGTTTTACGGCGTCGACCCTAGGGCCAGCCGCGCCCGGTAGGAAGCACCCTTGGGGTGTTGCTTCTATGGTCGCAACAGGCCGATTTCCTGCGCCGTTTCGGCGCCGATGACGGTGTCGGCGAGGCTGGCGGGGATTTCTGCGTTCAGCTCGTCGACCGGTGTGCGGCCGCCCATGATTTCCGCCTTGCTTTGCGGCAGACGGGGGCTGAGCGCCGGCTCGGCATAGCCTGCCGGGTAGATCGGCTGCAGCGTGGCGAGGTCGTATTTGTCGCTGGCGCCGAAGGTGTGCAGCAGTTCGTGGGCGATGACCACGGCGTTCTGCCGACGTTGCGGGCGGCTGGCGAAGGCGTGGATGACGCCGATCCGGCCCTTGTTCAGACCGGTCGAGTGGGGCAGGAGGCTCATCCGCTCGGGGTCGTGGAAGAGCACGAAGAGGCGGATATGCGGTTTCGGGCCGTCGATCCGGTCATGCTGCGATGCCCACCAGCGCATCTGCAGGCTCCACATGACGGCGTCGAGCAGGCTTGCCTGCCGCGGCGCCGGCGGCGGCCTGGCGGCGACCGGCGACGCGACGCGAATGGCGATCGGCTGCAACACCGTGCGTCCGTAGCGATCGCTTTGTTCCTGCAGCCATTGGGCGATCTCGGCAAAGTCATCGTTGCCCAGTTCGCCGACGAAGCGGGCCGTCTGCGGCGAATCGTCGCCGGCAATCGGGTAGATGGCGACGTGGATGGTGTGTTCCCAGGCCGTCAGCCGGCTGTTCGCCCGCCAGGCGCCAAGGCCGACGGTGGCGAGGATGAGCAGCAGGATCAGGATGCGGAGTTTGCGGAACATGGAATGCAAAATACCTCAGGTCGCCGTTCCGTGCCCAATCCAGAATGATGGCCATTTCATGGGCAATGGCGGCTGGCGGATCATCAATTAGCCGATATGGCGCAGTCTGACATGTCTGGCCTGCAAGGTTTCGTTGCGGGCCGCCCGATTCTGGCCACATAATTGACGAATGAATATCAACGCATCTACGGGCACTTCTGTCGATCAAGCCGCTGCCAGGCCTCGGAATTCCATGCAAGTCCTCGTCCGTGCGAGCATGCCTCCGGGGGCAGGTCTGAATCGTATGGATGTCGTCTTTGCCGGCCCATGGAGCAGGAGGCCGGTTTGCTCCGTGTCCGCCGCCGTGGCCGAGTCCTGATGGTGGTCCACGATTGAGTTCCGTACTTTCCGAGTCCGCATGGAAACCGTGGTACGAACCGTTGCCAGCGTCCGTCATGGCCGCTGCTACGGTTTGGCAGCAGCCGGTTCGTCGTGCGAGCCACCAAGGCAGGCGGCTCAACATTTCGCTGCTGCTCTCCCTGCTGTTTCACGCCCTGCTGTTGAGCCTGACTTTCGGCGGTCAGGAATTCGGGCTTCCGGGTTTCGCCTTGCCTTGGCAGGAGCGACGGATCGAGGTGCCTGATCTGCGCGTCGAGCTTGCACCGACGGGGGGCGCAGACCCGAAGCCAGCCATCCCGTCAAGCGCGCTGCCGTTACCGCCGGTATTGACCGGGCAAACGGCAGCCGGCGGGCCATTGGTCGTTACGTTCAGGTCTCCCGCGCGGCCTCCGGCGCGGCCAGCCACGGCAAGCGCACCCCGAAGCACGCCCAAGGCGAAGGCTGGTCCAAAGCCAAAGGCAGCGACTGGCGCAGCGTCGGCGAGCGCATCCCGGAGCCCCCCCAAGGCGAAGGCTAGTCCAACACCAAAGGCAGCGACTGGCATGGCCCCGGTGAATGCCATTGCTGATGGGGCGACCGGGCCGAAGTCATTTCCCAACGTGATCGCCCTGGAGGAGTCCAGTGAGGCCGAGTTCGTCGTGCCGCCCGCGCCGTTGAAGCCTGCGCCTGCCGTCTCGGTAGCGCCAGAAGACGCCGGCGGGGCAGAGCAACCCCGAGTCGAGCAGGCGGCGCGGGAAAAAGTAGCCGAGGAAGCGGCGCGAGTGGAGTCCGCGCAACAGGAGCAAGCGCGGCAGGAAGCAGTCCGGCAGGAAGCAGTCCGGCAGGAAGCAGCCGGCAGGAAGCAGCGCGGCAGGAAGCGGCCCGGCAGGAAACGGCGCGGCAGGAAGCGGCGCGGCAGGAAGCGGCACGCAGGAAGCGGCACGGCAGGAAGCGGCGCGGCAGGAAGCGGCACGGCAGGAAGCGGCACGGCAGGAAGCGGCACGGCAGGAAGCGGCACGGCAGGAAGCGGCCCGGCAGGAAGCGGCACGGCAGGAAGCGACCCGGCAGGAGGCGGCCCGGCAGGAGGCGGCCCGGCAGGAAACGGCACGGCAGGAAACGGCACGGCAGGAAACGGCACGGCAGGAAACGGCACGGCAGGAACGGCACGGCAGGAAACGGCACGGCAGGAAACGGCACGGCAGGAAGCGGCACGGCAGGAAACGGCACGGCAGGAAACGGCACGGCAGGAAGCGGCACGGCAGGAAGCGGCACGGCAGGAAACGGCACGGCAGGAAGCGGCACGGCAGGAAGCGGCACGGCAGGAAGCGGCACGGCAGGAAGCGGCACGGCAGGAAGCGGCACGGCAGGAAGCGGCGCGGCAGGAAGCGGCACGGCAGGAAGCGGCACGGCAGGAAGCGGCACGGCAGGAAGCGGCGCGGCAGGAGGCAGCACGCGCCGAGTCTGCACGAATGGAGGCCGAGCGCCGGGAGAGCGCGCGACAAGCAGCAACTCAACAGGAGTCTGCGAGGCGCGAAGGGGCACAGCTTGAGGCTGCGCGGGAGCAGGACGCAAGACGGGACGCTGCGCGTCGGGCGATGGGCCGACAACTGGACGAGGAAGCTGCACGCCGTGAAGCGACTCAGGCGGCAACGAGGCTGTCACCGTCGGCGAGCACCTTGCGTCGGGCCAGGCTCTTTGGGCGCACCGACCCCAACGCCGAACTCATTCGCTACGCAGAAGCCTGGAGCCGGCGAATCCAGTTCAACATGACGTTCGACATGGTGCGCGAGGCGGCGAAGCGGCCCCATAACGATCCCGTTGTGACCGTGGCCATTCGAAGCGACGGCTCGATCGAGTCCGTGACATTTGTCCGCTCCAGCGGTGTGGCCGCCATTGATGACGCGATACGACGCATCATTCATGGCCAGACCCCCAATCTGCCTTTCCAGCCGGCGCTGGCCCGCGATTTCGACGTGATCGAGATCCGCCGGACTTGGCATTTCGACACGGCTGTCCGGTTGTATTGACGGGCGTCGCCGGGGCGATCATGGCCCTTCCGGGGTTTTTCGACGTGCCGGATAGTGCGCTGATTAGCGATTGATCCGAGCGTTGGCATCCCAAGGGCCGTTAGCGCGCCGTTCGAACCGCGCGAAGTTGCAGCGTTGCTAAAAGTACGGACGCCAATACAAATTCCAGCCCAGGAGAAAAAACCCGGCCAAGGCCGGGTCAGATTTTTGTTCAAGCTGGCGTCGAATCAGGCACTGACCGGAATCTTGCCGATCTTGATCTGCCATTCCCGC
>CAWEMU010000017.1:0-168770 GCA_963810175.1 uncultured beta proteobacterium
GAACGCAAAGCGCACTTAGTATAGATAACAAAAACGAGCGACTGCGCGGCAGATTTTTCAATTTTCTGACATTTCATGCCAAAATACCGTGAAAATCCTTATTGGGGTCCACCATGGGAAATTCGACATCAAGCCAGCGCGGCCGTCCGCCGATCAGCAGTCAGGTCATCCGTGTGGGCGGCGCCATCGCGCTACCTTCCATACTTCGCGAGCATGGCATCAACGCTGATGCACTGATCGCCGAAGTCGGCCTTCAGGCAGCGGCCTTTGAACATCCCGACAACGTGATCCCCTTCGCCAAATTGGGGGAACTGGCACATCTTGCCGCCGAGCGTACCGGGCTTTCAGACCTCGGTTTGCGGGTCTGCATGCAGACTGAGCTCGTGATGCTCGGCACCGTCGGCTACCTGGTGGCCAACTCCGCAACAGTCGGGGCGGGATTGGCCTGCCTCCATTCCTATCTGCACCTGCACGACGAGGGTGCTGCTCCCTATTTCCAGCAAGAGGGCAGCCTCGCCGTTCTGGGTTATGAGGTGCTGGAACCCGACCTGCTGGGAGCCGAGCAAATCGTTTTTGGCGCGCTCGCCATTGCAGCCAACCTCTTGCGTGAAATTTGCGGCGCTGGCTTCGCGCTGCGGGAAGTGAATATTGCATATCGTGAGCCACCGGATACGTCGGCATTTGTCGGGCACTTTGCCGCCCCGGTTCGCTTCGACGCCGATCGCAACGCCGTGGTATTTGATGCCGCATTCCTTGGGCATCCGATTACCGGCGCGAACGCCCCGCTCCGTGAATTCCTCACGTCGCAACTTCGGGAGAAAGAGCGCATTGGGGAAGGGGGCGTTGCAAAAGATCGAATTCAGCGGGTGATGCGAACACTGCTGGCCACAGGTTGTATTAGCCAGGACGAGGTTGCGCGCGCCTTCGGGATGACCAGGAGAACTTTCGCCCGGCGTTTGCAGGAAAGTGGAACCACTTTCAGGGCGCTTCTCGACGCGGTTCGCTTTGATGCGGCACGGGTGCTCCTTCACGGCTCAGCCGTATCGCTGGAAGACGTTGCCAACCGGCTGGGCTACGCAGACGTCACTGCCTTTGCACGAGCCTTCCGGCGCTGGTCCGGTTCTTCTCCCGCCGTTTGGCGACGCAAACATGTGGCTGTTGTTTGATCGGGAGGCTGGTGTTCATGCCTCCTGTGCGACTTTCCTTGTCTCTGTTTCTGCGTGAAAAGCCTCCATGAACGGCAGTTGCACTATGGCAACCCGCCCGTCGGGAGTTTACGGCGTGAAGGTCCGCAACGGGCACAATCCCGACCCTTGCAGATACAAGTCACCCCAATCGCCAACCAGAAAAAATTGGAAAGCCGGCCGATAAGCCGGGTTCTGTTCCCCCCTTGCGGGGTTCGGCAATCATTCCTCTAGGCCTGCCGTCACCGACAGGCTCAAGCAACCTACCCGGAAGCAGCGCGGGCCACGCCCATGCTTCCCTATTTGGTCTTGCTCCGGATGGGGTTTACCGTGCCGTCCGCCGTTGCCGTGGACGCGGTGAGCTCTTGCCTCGCCGTTTCACCCTTGCCTGATCCCCTTGCGGGGCCATCGGCGGTTTGCTTTCTGTTGCACTTTCCGTTGCCTTGGGTCTTGCGACTTGCTGCACCCAGCCGTTAGCTGGCATCCTGCCCTGCGGAGCCCGGACTTTCCTCCCGATGCTCGCGCATCCAGCGATTGCCTGGCCGACTTTCCGCGCGGAATTATCGCACGCCAGGGCGATGCCAGCGCATCGCCGATAGTCATCCAACTTGCCTAGACGGGCCAAGCCGCGTAAGATTCGCCCGCGTGTTGCACCAGACTTGCGCAACGCTGCCGTTCTGCCCCGCGTAAATGCCCTTCTCCCGCCTGCGCCTTCGCCCCGCGAACCGCCAGCACCCTGAACTGAACATTTCCCCTGCGCATAGCGCCGTCTGACTGGTCGCCCGACCATGCCCCGGGGTTTGCCTCGCCATCGAGCCGAAGCGCTCGCCGCCGACGCGGCGCGGTTCTCCCTGAGACGTTACTTGTTGTACTGATTGGAGAAAGATTACTTGGCAAAAGAAGAACTGCTTGAAATGCAAGGCGTCGTCCACGACGTCCTCCCCGACACGCGCTTCCGGGTCACACTGGAAAACGGTCACGAACTCGTCGCCTACACCTCCGGCAAGATGAAGAAGAACCACATCCGCATCCTGGTCGGCGACAAGGTCACGCTCGAACTCTCGCCCTACGACCTGAGCAAGGGCCGCATCACCTTCCGCCACATCGAAGCCCGCGGCAACACACCACCGCCGCAGCGCCGCCGCTACTGAAACCGGCCGGCGGAAACCGGCAGCGCTGTCTTGTCAACCACCCGCCGCAGCACGAAGCTCGAATGCACGCCGGTCACGCCGGGAATGCGCGTGATGCGGTTGAGCAGAAGATCCTGGTAGGCGTCCATGTCACGCACCACGACCTTCAACTGGTAATCGGCGTCCTGCCCGGTGATCAGCAGGCATTCCAGCACCTCGGCATTCTCGGCGACCTGCGCCTCGAAATTGGCGAAGCGCTCCGGCGTGTGCTGGTCCATCGAGATGTGAATCAGCGCCATCAGCGACAACCCGAGCTTCCGGGCGTCGAGCAGCGCGCGGTAGCCGGTGATCAGCCCCGACTCCTCGAGCGCCCGCACGCGACGCAGGCAGGGCGACGGTGACAGGCCGATGCGGTCGGCGAGGTCCTGGTTGCTGATGCGTCCATCCTGCTGCAGGATTTCCAGAATATGTCGGTCGTAGCGATCGAGTTCCATTTAATTGCTCGAATAATTGTCAATAATACGCCAGTGTCTGCCAACTCTACCATAAAGCAGCACACAAAACGCAAGCACCTGCCGGCGCCTTTTCCCTAGAATTTCGTTCATCCAAACGGTTTTCAGGAGCGTCGCCATGTTGCACAACCCCGACAGCAAATACAGCTCTTTTGCCCCGGTCAGACTCGTCGACCGCAACTGGCCGAACCGCGTCATCACCCAGCCGCCGATCTGGATGAGCACCGATCTGCGCGACGGCAATCAGGCGCTGTTCGAGCCGATGAACGGCGAGAAGAAGATGCGCATGTTCAGGACGCTCTGCGCCATCGGCTTCAAGGAAATCGAGGTCGCCTTCCCGTCGGCCTCGCAGACCGAATTCGACTTCGTGCGCGGCCTCATCGAAGGCGGCCACATCCCCGACGACGTCAGCATCGAGGTGCTCACCCAGGCGCGCGAACATCTCATCCGGCGCACGATGGAATCGATCAGGGGCGCGCGGAAGGCCATCGTCCACGTCTACAACGCGACCTCGAAGACCTTCCGCGACAACGTCTTCGGCATGAGCAAGGCCGAGGTCGTGAGCATGGCGGTCGACGCCGTCAGGCTCATCAAGGAGCTTGCCGCCGCGATGCCGGAAACCGAGATCGCCCTCGAATACAGCCCGGAACTGTTCACCGCGACCGAACTCGATTTCGCCCTCGAGGTCTGCGATGCGGTGACCGCCGCCTGGGGCGCGACGCCGCAGCGCAAGGTCATCCTCAACCTGCCGACCACGGTCGAGATCGCCACGCCCAACATCTACGCCGACCAGATCGAGTGGATGCACCGGAATCTCGCCCGCCGCGACAGCGTCATCATCAGCCTCCACCCGCACAACGACCGCGGCACCGCCGTCGCCGCCGCCGAACTCGGCCTCATGGCCGGCGCCGACCGCGTCGAGGGCTGCCTCTTCGGCAACGGCGAGCGCACCGGCAACGTCGATCTCGTCACCCTCGCCCTCAACATGTACACGCAGGGCGTCCATCCCGGCCTCGACTTCTCGGACATCAACGCCGTCGCCCGCAGTTTCGAGCACTGCACCCAGTTGCCCGATCCACCCGCGCCACCCGTACGTCGGCGATCTCGTGTTCACGGCCTTCTCCGGCTCCCACCAGGATGCCATCAAGAAGGGGTTCTCCGCCCAGGAGGCGGAACAGCCGTGGAACGTGCCCTACCTGCCCATCGATCCGGCCGATGTCGGGCGCAGCTACGACTCGGTGATCCGCGTCAACAGCCAGTCGGGCAAGGGCGGCATCGCCTACCTCATGGAAACCGAGAACGGCATCGTCATGCCGCGCCGCCTCCAGGTCGAATTCTCCGGCGTCGTCCAGCGCCATGCCGAGCAGCTCGGCGGCGAAGTGAGCGCTGACGACATCTGGGATCTGTTCGCGCAGACCTACCTCGAGCCCGCTGCCCCGATCCGTTACCGCGAGCACCACCTCTACGAGCACGGCAGCGTCCAGGGCATCCGCCTCAGTGTCGATATCGAGGGCACGCCGCACATCCTGACCGGCGAAGGCAACGGCCCGATCAACGCCGCGGTCCACGCCTTCCACAGTGCCGGAATCAGGGTCCAGGTCCGCAGCTACGAAGAGCGCTCGATGGTGCCGAGCAGCGATGATGGCAATGCCCAGGCCTGCGCCTTCATGGAGATTGCCGGCAGCGGCAATGGCGATTTCTACGGCGTCGGCATCGACGGCAACATCGTCACCGCGTCGATCAAGGCGCTGGTCAGCGGCATCAACCGCATGGGCATCACCAGGCAGGCGCAGCGCATCGAGCAGGCCGCCTGAAGCGGACCGGCGACCGCATCGCGGAAAACTTCAGGTCGCCCGTCGCCGTTGGCCCGATCGTCACCCGGGCGTTGCGGTCAACTGCCCCTGGAACCCCGATTTGGCGCATGCATCCGGCGCCACTCGCTGGGCGTCATGCCACGCCAGCCGCGAAAGGCGCGCGTGAATACGCCGGCCTCGGCATAGTCGAGCGCGGCGGAAATCTCGCCCAGCGCCATGTCGGTTTCGCGCATCAGTCGCTCGGCCTGGGCGCACAGCGCCTCCTGCGATATCTGATGGAAAGTCGTTCCCTGACGCTCAAGCTTGCGATTGATGCGCCGGCGGTTCATCGAGAACAGGGCGGCGACCTCATCGAGCGAGCAGCGGCGAACCGCCACCAGACCGCGGACGACCCGGCGTACCTGGTCGGCGAAATCCAGATCGTTCTGCCTGGTGACCGTCTTCAGCCGTTCCGCGAGCAAGGAATACTTTTCGCGATCGGCGCCGGCAATCCGCCGCCGGAGATTACCGGCGGGAAAGATCAGCGCGGCCCGCTCGGCGGCAAATTCCGGCATACAGGCAAAGACCTCCTCGTACGGGCGCACATCGCGCGGCTGGCGGCGCGGCAGCAGAACCGCCGTCGGCTTCCAATTCGGGCCGCACAACCGGCGCATCAGCCCCATGCCGATGGCGAGGGCGCCATCGAAGATCTGGTCGGCGCCGGGACCCGCCGCATCAAACAAGGCGTAACCGATCGACGCGTCCCTGCCTTCGACCGTCCGGGTCGCCATTGCCCCCCGATCGTGCAAGTGAAAATACTGCTGGAAATGGGCGATCGCCGTCCCGACGTCGGCGCACTGCTCCAGGATCTCGCCAAGGAATCCGAGCGGATTGGCGCCCGCGCCGGCGCCCAGCAGCAGGCCGAAGTGCTCGCAGCCGGTCGCTGCCACGCAGATTTCGAGCAGTTCTCCGATCGCTTGCAGCGAGATCGTATTCTCCGCATTCGCGAAGAGATCGGCGGGGATCCCGGCCTCGGCAAAAACCCGTTCCGGATCGGCCCCCAGTTCGCTGATCGTCCGGGCGATATGCATGATCGGCTGCACACGCGTGCAGCCCTCCTGAACATCGCCGAAGACACTCGCTGCCGGTGAATTTTCAAGGAATTTCCTGGACATGGGGGGACCCAAAAAAACGCTGACGTCGTGAATTATCAAGCACCATGAAGAATTCCGGAAGACAATTGAACAGCGTCCTGATTGTGGCGGCCTTCCCTCAATCAACGAGCGCGAATCAAGTCGTTCTGATGGAAACGGAGTTCCGAGCGTCTCCCGAAGCACCGCTCATTCTGGCAGGGCGGTTGAATTTGCGCGAGAATGCGAGAATTCATCGGTGAGGGGGGACATCCGTGGAGGCCATGAACATCACTGAACAGGCCATCGTGGCTCTGGATTTCAAGTACGGCAAGCAGATCGTTGCCGCCCTGCTGCCGATGGGCCTGACCGTCATTTTCCACGGGGCCGGCATCGAACTGGTGCACCGCTTCTTCCGCCGCTTCGGGCGACCCGTCATGCGCGGCCCGCACCAGCCTGCGCGCACGGCGGTCATCATCTGCGTGGTTGCCATCCTGCTCATTACGCACTTCGGCGGCGTGGCCGTCTGGGCCGCGTTCTATTATGCGAATGACCTGGTCAAGGATCTTTCGCATGCCATGAACTACTCGTTCAATTCCTACACGACCATGGGCGCCAGCGGGATCGAACTGCCCAGGGGCTGGATCGGGTTCGGAAATTTCGAGTCGATGACAGGCATGCTGATGTTCGGCTGGTCAACCGCGGTCCTTGCCGACATCATCGGAAAACTCCACAATACCGATGACTGACTTCAGCAGTGCTCGGAAAAGCCTGGCAGATGGGTTTGCGGTTCCGGGCGCCAGTTTTCCATAAGAATGCGTGAGGCGACCGAGCGCGACGCATGAGAGTTACGACAAAAACATTTCGCGAGGAGTAGAAACAATGTCAAAAAGCCAGGCCAACCATTGATGAAGCGGACATCCACTTCCGCTTCTGCCGCCCGAGCGCGATCCGCGGCTTGTGGACGCGACTCGTCCGGGTCATGTTCTTCACGCCAGGCTTCGTCGCCCTGCTCCTGATCAAGGCCGGCGAACCGGCGGCTTTCGGCGTCACGATCGAACTGCTGCTGCTGTCATGCGCCACCGCCGTCGTCGGCGGGCTTGTTCATCGCCTCGCAATCATCGGGCGCCGGGGCCGATCCGGCCTCCGAGGTCAGCTTGTGGTCCGGCGGACTGATTCTGGAGTTCCTGTCGGTCGTTCCCTTCCTCTGCGCATTGCCGCCACTGTTTCACCAGCTGGCGAACAGCACCCTGCTGCACACCAAGGCGTTGGCGCCGTCAACCTCAGTCTCGGCCCCTCCGAACTCATTCCGGCGGTCGCCATCCTGCCGTTCATGCTTTATCAGTTGTCCGGATTCGGGACGCTGGGCTACATCGTGTCGAGAACGACCAACTGGGTTCTCAATATCGTCATTTTCGCGACGATCATCGCCGGCTACATCGCCAACCGCAGCGCCAACTTTGCCGCCGAAAAGGCGATCGACGGCTTTCTGGTCGCACTGTTGACGTTTGTGGTCTTCTACGGTGTGCTCAAGCTCAAGCGCCTGCAGGGCGAGTTCGAAGCGCGCGCGCCCGCCAAGCCGCCCAAGGAAGCGAAGGAAGCCAAGGCTGCCGAAACCCCGCAATCGGCCTGAACGAACAACAATCAACGGAGGTTTCATGTCTTCACGCTCGCTGATCGTGATGCCCGATGACACGGGCAAGCCGCTTGTCGATGCCATCGACGGCGCCCGCAAGTCGATTCGCATCAAGATGTTCCTGTTTTCCGACCCGTCACTGCTCGCCGCGGTGATCGCCGCCCACCAGCGCGGCGTCAAAGTTCGCGTCATGCTCAACCCCGCCCGCCGCGGCGGCGAGCCCGAGAACGAGGCGACGCGCAAGGCGCTCGAAGAGGCCGGCGTCAACGTGGCCGACACCAATCCGGCAATCGACCTGACCCACGAAAAATCGATGGTCGTCGACGACGAGACCGCCTTCATCCAGTCGCTCAACTGGGAGACCAAGAACCTCACCGTGACGCGCGACTACGCGGTGGTCACCTCGCACCGCCACGAGGTGGACGAAGTCAGCGCCTGCTTCGATGCCGACTGGGAGCGCAAGGAATTCGATCCGGGCCCGGACTCCCACCTGATCTGGTGCAACATCAACGGGCGCAACCGGGTTGCCCATTTCATCGATCAGGCGACCGAGTCACTGTTCCTGCAGAACGAGCGCTACCAGGACGAGGTGATCATCGAGCGCCTGGTGCGCGCGGCGGCGCGCGGGGTCAAGATCCACATTCTCGGGCGTCCGGCGCACACCCTGAAGAAGGGCAAGCTGGTCGAGGGGATCGAGGGCCTGCGCATCCTCCAGGACCTCGGCGCCAAGGTGCACAAGCTCAAGGGGTTGAAACTGCACGCCAAGATGATGCTGGCGGACGGGGCGCGCGCGCTGGTCGGATCGATCAACCTGGCGCCAGGCAGTTTCGACAGCCGCCGCGAACTGGCGATCGTCGTCCATGACGAGGCGGTGGTGAAGCGACTCGAACAGGTCGTCCATCACGACTGGTCGCATTCGGTTTCGCTGGATCTCTCCGACGAAGGCCTGCTCGCCGACCTCGCCGAGATCGAGGAGGAAGCCGCCGCCGAGCTTGCCCTCGAGAATCATCACAAGAACCATCACCATCAGTGAAGCCGGGGCATCAGCGCACCTGGCATTCCCGACCTGCAAAGGAGATCTGCCCATGAAGACTTCCGTCCTGTCCACCGCAACCCTGCTTGCCGCCCTGGCCGTTGCCGGGTGCGCCACGCCGCCGGCGCAAATCCTTGACAGCATGGAGCCGACGGCCGTCAATACCGCGCTGCAGCGCGGGCGCTTCGAACTCAACTGTCCGGATGCCCAGGCCGCGCTGCTGTCCCGGGAACTGATGCAGCCGGCCATCGAGACGGTACGCTTCCAGGGCATCCAGCGCGGGTCGTTCACCATCGGCATCAGTGGTTGTGGCCAGCGCAAGACGTACCAGATCATCTGCCCCGAGGGCGGAGATGGCTGTTTCTCGGCCGACACGCTGGGAAATATCCGCTAGGCGCACGAGTCCGGGACCTTGCGGGGGCCCAAAGTTGATACCATTGGCCACCCGCATTTCCGGACGCGTCCGGACCGCAACCGCAAATATTCATCAACCCCTCCCAAGGAGCACCTCATGATCCAGAAAATTTCCTCCTATATTTCCGCCATGGCACTTGCCCTGACCCTTGGTGCCTGCGCGGCGCCGGGCGGCGGGCCGGGCGAAGTCGAGATTCGCACCGGAACCATCGAGCAGATCACGCCGGTTCAGCTTCAGAGCGACCAGCACGTCGGTGTCGGCGCCGTGGTTGGCGGTCTTGCCGGTCTCGGCATCGGCAGCCTGATCGGCGCCGGCACCGGGCGCGATGTCGCCATGGTGCTGGGCACCGTCGGCGGCGCGGTCGTCGGCAATAAGGTGCAGAAGAAATACGAGCAGCCGGTCATGGGCCAGCAGATCATTGTCCGGACCACCAACGGCGTCCTCGTCTCGGTGACCCAGCCGACCAACCCCAACCTGCGTCAGGGCCAGAGGGTCTACATCGAGGGCAGCGGCGAAGACGCACGCGTCGTTCTGCGCTGAGCCATACGTTAAAACGGTTGCGGGCGCGAAATTGGCGCTTGCAACCGGTCAACCGCAACAAGGACGCATGATGCCCGCTATCGACAGCCCCGCCCGGCGTACCGCCGGTATCCTGAAATGGCGCAACGGCCCGGCTGACGATGGCCGTCGCGTTGTCGCTTGCCCTCGCCGGGTGCGCCCCCGACGCCATCCGCCCCGAACGCCCTTACGACGCCTTCCTTGACCGTGTGCAGGTCAATTGCGGGAATCTCCTGCTTGGACCCGCGTTCATCAATACGCTACTTCGCCAGCAGGATCCCTACTTCCTTGACCTGACCTCGCGCTTCTTCAATGGACGGGTCTCGGAACAGAATTTCGTCGATGCACTGGAGAGCTTCTATAATGCCCCGCCCGGTTCGCCAAGCATTCGCTGCATCCTCGAGCAGATGCCGGCGCCGGGATCGCCGCCCCCACTCTCCGTTCCGCCTGTCATCCGCTAGCCCTACGCGTCGCGCGGTTACCTTCCCACTTTCGTTTTTCCCGCCATAACGGCACCATCCAACCCCTGGAGATCATTAATGAAGACCACAATAAACGCCACCCTGCTTGCCCTGACCCTTGCCTTCGGTTCCGCCTATGCCGCCGATACCAAGCCCATCACCTCCAACGCCGGCACGCCGGGAATGATCGCGGGCGACGTCGTCAAGGCCGAAGCGGAAGTCATCGGGATCGACAAGAAGACGCGGACGCTGACCCTCAAGGGCGAAGATGGCAACGTATTTGACGTCGTCGTCGGCAAGGAAGCCAAGAACTTCAAGCAGATCAAGGTCGGCGACCGCGTCGTCGCCGAGCACATGGAAGCGCTTGCCATGGAACTGAAGAAGGGCGGCGGCCTGCGCGAAACCGTCGAGAAGGATATCAACGAGACGGCGAAGCCAGGCCAGAAACCGGGTGCGATCAGGGGACGCGAGATCGACTTCGTGGCTGACGTGATGTCTGTCGATGCCAAGGCCGGCACGGTCACGATCCTGGGCGCCAGTGGCAGGAGGTACGTTCTGAAAGTCAAGGACCCGAAGATCATGGCCGAGATCAAGGAAGGCGACCAGGTCAAGGGCACCTATGTCGTGGCAACCGGGATCGCCGTTGTGGCGCCCAAGGCCAAGGCCGCGAAGTAGGTCGCTGCTACGTCGACAAGAGGGCTGCCCGAAACGGCAGCCTTTTTTTCGCGCGTCAGGCGCGCCGCCGCCCCGGCCGGAACTGCCAGCGATCGTCGTAGTAGGAAGCAAGCTCGCTGTCCGGGGTGACGCCGGGAATGCCCAGCACCGGCAAGGGCTGCAGGTCGCGCGGCCGGGCGCAGCGGCCATTGGCGAAATCCGCCGCGAGCAGGGCGTCGACCGCAGCAGCCTGTCGGCGACGGGCATGCTCAGCCAGACGTCATCAACCTCATGCAGGATCGCCTTGGCCGTCAAGCCGCGAAAGGGGTTGAGCAGGCTTTCGTAGGTCGCATGGCCGAAGACGACGAAGCGCATGGCACGCAGCACGTCTGCCCGGTGTTCGGCAAAGAGCGCCCGCCAGCGGAACTCGCGCAGCAGGTCGAGCAGTCGGGGCTGGCTCGACAGCACGACGATCCCGCACTCGTCGAAATGGGTCAGCGCGTCGCGCTCGCTGCCACGCACCGCGCCGGCCGGCGCCATCGCCTGCACATGGCGCGCGCTGATGGCCAGCTTGGCTTGCGGAAAGCTCAGCCAGACCAGCGCGTTGAAGAAATCATGCCAGTTTCCCGGCCGCGTCTCGACCTCGCCGGTATCCCGGATGCGGCATTCATAGACGAGACCATCGGCCTGCGGCGGAACGAAACGGATGCGCCTGCCATCCGGCGCAAGGATCGGGAATCGCGCCGCCAGCGCGGCGACTGCCGCCGTATCCGGCGCCGGCGGCAACTCCCCGAGCCAGCGGCGCAACGGATCGTAAAGTGGCGATCCAAGAGCCCGGGCAATGCTCGACGGGTTGCCGGCGCCCGGCCTCAGCGCATTTTCCAGGACAGGGTCTCGCCGGCACGCAGCGGCACGATCGTGTCGCCACTGATATACGGGTAATCGGCCGGCACCATCCACTTTTCCTTGACCAGCGTCACCGTGCCGCTGTTGCGCGGCAGGCCGTACCAGTCGGCGCCATGGAAGCTGGCGAACGCTTCCAGCCTGTCGAGCGCCCCGGCCTGCTCGAAGGCTTCGGCATACAGTTCCAGCGCGGCGTAGGCGGTGTAGCAACCGGCACAGCCACAGGCGGCTTCCTTGGTCATCTTCGCGTGCGGCGCCGAATCGGTGCCGAGGAAGAACTTCGGGTTGCCGGAAATCGCGGCGGCGACCAGCGCCTCGCGATGCGTCTCGCGCTTGAGGACCGGCAGACAGTACCAGTGCGGACGGATGCCGCCCTGGAAGATGGCGTTGCGGTTGTAGAGCAGATGATGGGCGGTGATGGTGGCGGCCACGGTCAACGGCGAATTGGTGACGAATTCCGCGGCGTCCCGGGTCGTGATGTGTTCCATGACCACCCTGAGCCTGGGGAAGCGTTGCGTCAGCGGCAGCAGCACGGTGTCGATGAAGACCTTCTCGCGGTCGAAGAGGTCGATCTGCGGATCGGTCACCTCGCCATGCACCAGCAGTGGCAGGCCGACGCGCTCCATTTCGGCCAGCGCATCGTGGGCTTTGGCGACATCGGTCAGCCCGGCATCGGAATTGGTCGTCGCCCCCGCCGGATAGAGCTTCACCGCCTTGACGAAGCCCGAGGCGGCGGCCTTGGCGACCTCCGCCGGCGGCGTGTTGTCGGTCAGATAAAGCGTCATCAGCGGCTCGAAACTGGCGCCGGCCGGCAACGCGGCGACGATGCGGTCGCGGTAGGCGGCGGCCTGGTCGACGCTAACCACCGGCGGCTTCAGGTTGGGCATGACGATGGCACGGCCGAACTGGCGGGCGGTGTGAGCGAGCACCGAAGCCAGCGCTTCGCCGTCGCGCAGGTGCAGGTGCCAGTCGTCGGGGCGGGTCAGTGTGATCTGCATGTCATTCCCTGATCGGTTTCGGGGATTCTGCCACGGCGCCCGAAGGCCACGCCGCAATTGCCGCAGGGCAGGCATCGACGCCGCAGGGTCAGCCGCTCAGCCGCCGACTCATGTCTGACGGCGGCCGGCAGCGCATCGCCGAAGCGGCCTCGAAACGTCCCTGACCAGGCGCTACCTGCGCCCTCCCTGCATCGATGCAGGGAGCAAATACATCAGCCCCTTCCCAGCAGGCGGTCGAACCACCCGACCTTCTTCTCGGGTCTCGCAACGACCTCGGGCGCGTTGGTTCCATGGTGCTCGCGGTACCAATTGCCGAAGCGAAGGTCATGGGTCATGATGTGGCCGATCAGCCACTTGTTCAAGAACCTGCGCATCTCCTGCACCCGGTCTTCCGTCCATTCATCGCCGCCCCCGAGAAAATCCGCCACGGACGCGGCGAACTCCTCATGCAGTCTCAGATGCGCGGGGAATCCCGGGTAGTTGCTGTCTTCCATCAGCTTCTGTTCATTGGTGAAGTGCGTCACCACATAGTCCAGAAGTTCGTCAACGGTTGCCTGAACCGTACCCAGTTCGAGTCGCTTGACCAGTTCGAAAAGATGCTTGTGCTCCCGGTCAACCTGGGGAATATTGATCATGAATCCGTCGCGCCATCCAACAACGAACGGTATCTTTCTCTCGCTTGGTTCGGACATTTGTACACTCCCTTAGGTGAATCCGTTGAAAGCCTAACGCCCATTTGACTGGCTGTCCAGAGGCAGGCGGTATGACTGTCATGGCCGGCGGCTTCGCGTGCGCAGGCAGACTCAGGTCGGCCCGAAACCGATCTCGCCTTTCCTCAAGCGGGGCGGCATTCATTGACCAGGGGTTTGTTGGTCTTGCCGTCCAGCAGCAAGCTCTTCCACGGCATGTCGATCCACACCAGGCCGCTGGCGCCATCCTCGAAGCGGGGAAGTCCCGAGTACGAGGGGTCGCGCTCGAGCCGGTATCTGCTGCCATTCCAGCCGATCGTGATGCGGTGGTTGACACGGTCGCGGATTTCACGCTCGACCTGGATGCGTACCTTGTGCTCGCAATTGTAGGTGCCGTTCGCAAGCTTCAATTCGAGCTGGGCGATTTTGCGAAGAAGGCGGGACTTTGGGCGGGCTCTCGCAAGCCGCCAGGACAAGGGAGAAAACAGCAAGTGCCAACAGTGAAAAATGGGTCATCGGGACATGCCCTTCTTACGAGAATGGTGCTGATTCTAGCGCAGCGATGCGCCACCGTGAGCCAGTGCCTGTCAGCCCGCGCCGTTTGAATGCCTATCCGCGAACACCTGCCCCCGACCGCCGCGCGCAACTCGCCGTCTATGGCGCTTTGGCGAGTCTGGCGCGCAGCCTTTCGACTCGCTGGCGATTGACGCCGAAATCCTTGCGCCCGACGCGTGATGCCGAGCGCACCTGGATCACGCCAGCAGCCGGGTCGAACCAGAACTCGACGTCGTCAACGAACTTCATCAGGCGCGTCGTGAACTGCGCGCGGAGGTAATCGGGACGGCTTTCGACAATGCTGGCGCCCGGCTCGCTGATGCACCAGGGCCTGCAGCCTGACGATGGTTTCCGCGCCATCGCCGCGCAACGAAAGCGGTGCGATGTCGGCGTAGTCGCGCTGGGGATGGTCGGGCCACAGGCGAGCCTGACTGCTGACGCTGTTGGGGGTGTCCGCCGGCCCCTTGAGCCTGCCGTCGCGCACGCCCAGGTCACCCGGAGGAGCGCCCTGGAACAGGCCGAGCTGGCCAGCGCCCAGCACCAGAGCCACGACAATGCCGGCGCCGATCGCCAGCCACTTGAGAAATCTCATGGCGAGGTCTCCCGGAACGACCCGGAACCGGCCCGCCACTCGTCAAAGCTGCGGATCACGCGCCTACAGCCCAAGAAAGTCCCTGATCGTCGCGAGGATGCCGGCTTTCGGCTGCGGTCCCTGGGTTTCGCCGGAAGCCCCGATGAACTGGTTCCTGAAACTGTCCATCTCGGCCTCGCGGCGGGCGAGAATTTCGGCGATCGCCTCGGCGATTTCCGGCCGGGAACGGATGATCTCCTCGACCGTCGCCTGGTCCAGGCGATAGCAGACCACATCGGTCTTCGCGATGATCGTGGCGCGGCGAGCCTCGCCGGTCAGCACCCCCTTCTCGCCGAACGTGCCCCCGGCCTGAATCGTGCGGAATAGCTGCCGTGAATGGTCGGGGAACTCCATCCACACTTCGGCTTCGCCATCTGCCAGCAGATAGAGCCAGTGCGGCGCGTCGCCCTGATGGAAGATGACGTCGCCGCAGGCGAACGGCGCGTAGACCATGCTGCTCGCTGATGGTCCGCAGTTCCTCTTCCTGGAGGCTGGAAAACAGCTCCAGCTTGTGCAGGTCGGCGATGCGCCGTTCGGTTTCCCGGCGTTGCAGCGACTTGCGATAAGCATCGTTTTCCTTGGTGATATGCAATGACTGTTCCGGTACCGCCAATTCCATCCGCGCGCGTTGCAACGCCGCCAGGACATGCACGCGCACCGCGGAATCGGTCGGGTCGTCAGGCTGCGGATCGAGCATCCAGTAGCGCAACGCGTAGCGCCCGTAGCCCTGGCCCGAACTCCATCAGCACGCAGGTCGGGGCGGGCTCCCGCGCGACGTTGGGGATGTCGGCGGTGCGGATCGCCTTTTCCACCTTCTGGATCACCAGCGTCGGCGGCGAATCATAGGTGATGTTGAACCAGATCCAGCGCCGCCACGGCCAGTTGGGTATGTCCGCCCGACCGAAGACGGTGAACCTGCCGCGCATCAACTGGCTGTTGGGAACGACCACCACTTCGCCGTTGCGCGTCCGGATCGTCGTCTGCCGCCAGCGAATCTGCGCCACCCGGCCGGTGACATCGTCAATCTTGACCCAGTCGCCGGTACGCAGCGAGTTGTCGAGCTGCAGCGCGACGCCCGACAAGATATTGCCCAGGGTATCCTGCATCGCGAAAGCCAGCACCGCCGTGATCACCGCCGAGGTGGTCAGCAGGCTCGACGGGTCGAGGCCGACGATGTGCAGCCGCGCGAGAATGAACGCCGCGTAAATGACGAGGACGATGATGTCCTCGGCGATGCGCACGACGACGATGCCGAAGCGCGGCAGGATGATGCGGAAGACGAAGATCGCCACCAGGCGGCACAACGCCATTCCCGAACCGATGACAAACAGCTCGTGGACCATGACCGCGAAGCGCGAATAATCGAGCGCTTCGAGCACAGCGCCGAAGAACTGGCCGACCAGGCAGAGGACAAACACCACCGTCGTCCTGCCGATCCGCTGACGATCCTTGGGCAGCAGCCGCAACGACAGCAGCGCGAGCAACGCGACGACGCCGATAACGTACTTGGTTTCCGGCAGCCAGAAATAGGTCCAGATCTTGTGCATCGCTGCTTCCATCGCCACCTCTCTCCGAATCCAGGCACAGCGCCGGAACTGCCCGGCGGCCCGCGAATCACATTTCCTTCCTGTCCACACGAAAGCGCCGACAGCCGCACAGACAGGAATCCCGATCCTTCGCTGGGCAGTATCGGGGGGCTGACAGGCGCAGTCAATCGGCAATTTCATGGCGTTCAGGTCGAGCCCGGGAACTCCACGCCACCTGGTCTACCGCATCATCGGCAGGGTTCGCCGGTGTTTTCCGGAAGGGGACGGTGGAGGTTTGGCGGCGGAGGTAGCTGAAGGCATGTGGGTACAAACGGCCACAAGCGGGCAGTCGCCAACGACAGCTAACTGGAAGCCAAAATTGGAGGCAGTAGCTCCTTGCCGAGCGATGACAGCGTCACGCAGCATGGCAAACCATTCGCGTTGTCCGTTTCCCGTCGGTGGCAATTACTTTCATGAGCAGTAATGCCCCCGTTTGCCAGCGCCAGGGGATTGGTCGCCCCTTTGTTCGCCCCCGTCCGTGATGTAAAGTCGTTCGCTTATGCCAATCGGCATCCAGACGCGAACCCGACCCCCTCATGGCCCTCAAGAAATCCGAACTCTATTCCTCCCTCTGGAAGTCCTGCGACGAACTGCGCGGCGGCATGGATGCCAGCCAGTACAAGGATTACGTCCTCATCCTGCTGTTCGTCAAATACGTCTCCGACAAGTACGCCGGTGATCCCAATGCCCTGATCGACGTGCCAGCGGGCGGTGGCTTTGCCGACATGGTGGCGGCCAAGGGCAGCAAGGAGATCGGCGACCGGATCAACAAGATCATCGGCAGGCTGGCCGACGCCAACGACAGCCTCAAGGGCGCGATCAACGTCGCCGACTTCAACGACGAGGAAAAGCTCGGCAAGGCCGATGCGATGGTGCAGCGCCTGACCAAGCTCGTTTCCATCTTCGAGGGGCTGAATTTCGGCGGCAACCGGGCCGAGGGCGACGACCTGCTGGGTGACGCCTACGAATACCTGATGCGCCACTTCGCCACCGAATCGGGCAAGAGCAAGGGCCAGTTCTACACCCCGGCGGAAGTCTCCCGCGTCATGTCCATGGTCATCGATCTGGGCAAGGCCAGCCATGCCGGGCAGAGCATCTACGACCCCACCTGCGGTTCCGGCTCGCTGCTGCTCAAGGCCCACGACGAGGCCAAGAGCCGCACCGGGCTGGACTTGGCGCTCTACGGGCAGGAGATGGACAACGCCACCTCGGCGCTGGCGCGCATGAACATGGTGCTGCACGACTGCCCGACGGCGGAAATCTGGCAGGACAACACCCTCTCGCACCCGCATTTCAAGAGGCCGACGGCAGCCTCAAGACCTTCGACTTCGTGGTCGCCAATTTCCCCTTCTCGGTCAAGGCATGGATGAGCGGACTCGACCCGGCCAACGACCTCTATGGGCGGTTCGACTACGGCCTTCCCCCGGCCAAGAACGGCGACTACGCCTTCCTGCTGCACATCCTCGCCTCGCTCAAGAGTACCGGCAAGGGCGCGGTGATTCACCCGCACGGCGTGCTGTTCCGGGGCGGTGCCGAGGCGGTGATCCGCAAGAGCCTCGTCCGGCGCGGCTTCATCAAGGGCATCATCGGCCTGCCGGCCAACCTGTTCTACGGCACCGGCATCCCCGCCTGCATTCTGGTGCTGGACAAGGAAGGCGCTGCCGGGCGCAAGGGCATCTTCATGGTCGATGCCAGCAAGGGCTTCATCAAGGACGGCAACAAGAACCGGCTGCGGGCGCAGGACATCCACAAGATCGTCGATACCTTCACCCGTCAGTTGGAAACGCCCAAGTATTCGCGCATGGTGCCGCTGGCCGAGATCGAGGCCAACGACTTCAACCTCAACCTGCCGCGCTACATCGACAGCACCGAGCCGGAAGACGTGCAGGACATCGCGGCCCACCTCAAGGGCGGCATCCCCAACGCCGACATCGACGGCCTTGCCGCCTACTGGCAGGTCTTCCCCAGCGTGCGCCGCGAACTCTTTGCCGATGCGGACCGCCCCGGCTACAGCCAGCCCAAGGTCGAAACCAGCCAGATCAAGGCCGCCATCTTCGCCCACCCCGAATTCACCGCCTTCAACCAGACGGTGACGACGCTGTTCGGCACATGGAAGGCCGCCAACACCCCGCTGCTCACCGGCATCAAACAAGGCGACCGCCCCAAGGCACTGATCGAGACGCTGGCGGAAAACCTGCTGGAAACCTTCCGCAGCGGCGAGGCCATCGCCTCACTGATCGACCCCTACGGCGTCTATCAGCACCTGATGGACTACTGGGCCGAGACGATGCAGGACGATGCGTGGATGATCGCCAGCGACGGCTGGACTGCCACGGTCAACGGCAAAAACAACGTGGATTTGATCCCGCCCGCGCTGATCGTCGCCCGCTATTTCGCCGCCGAACAGGCCGCCATCGAGCAACGCGAAGCCGAGCGCGACGCCATCAGCCGCCAGATGGAAGAGATGGACGAGGAACATGGCGGCGAGGACGGACTGCTGGCCGAAGCGAAGAACGACAAGGGCAAGCTCACCAAGGTCAGCGTCAAGGCGCGGCTGACCGAGATCAAGCACGACAAGGACGCTGCCGACGAGCGCAAGCTGCTCAATGCCTACGCCGACCTGATCGAACAGGAAGCCGCCGCCAGCAAGGCCGTGAAGGACGCGCAGAAGGCGCTCGACACCCAAGGTCGCCGCCCAATACGCCAAGCTCACCGAGGCCGAGATCAAGACGCTGGTGGTGGACGACAAATGGCTCGCCGCGCTGTCGGCACAAGTGCAGGGCGAACTGGATCGCGTCAGTCAGGCGCTGACCGGACGCATCCGGCAACTGGCCGAACGCTACGCCACGCCGCTGCCCCGGTTGGCGGAAGAAGTCGAGACGCTCGCCGCCCGTGTCGATGAACACCTGAAGAAGATGGGGTTCGTATGGCAGTGAGGCACATCAACGCCGTCTCGCCAGCGCCGACTTTCTGCGGGAGTGTTCTGCGATGAGCGCGATTCCGGCGGGGTACAAGCAGACTGAGGTGGGGGTGATTCCGGAGGATTGGGATGTCGAAACCGCTCGGCGAGATCGCGTACTGCTCTGATCGATCGAGATGGCCGTTGGCAACTCGTTGCCAACGACTATGTCAGCTGACTGGTGTGCCGTTACGTGCAAGGCATACAACGTCGGACGAGCATACAGCTTTAACTTTGACTGATGAACGTCCAATGGTTCGATGCACAGAAACCAGAAATCGTGCTCAGAGCCGGTGACATTCTCATCGGTCCGAAACGGGACACTACGGCGACAATCGGTATGTTCCAGACCGTTCACTGCGTAGCGCGAGTGCCAGCGTTTGGTGCATCTGCGCCGTTGATCAGCGCGATCTCGATCCGGTATTCTATCTACAGTATTTCAATTCTGACGTGGCAAAGCAGCTAATTCAGAGCGAGATCAGACGGCGTCGACCATGAAGCACATCAAATCGTTGGCATATCGCGAAGCTTCTCAGTTCCATCGCCACCCCTCCCCGAACAACGCGCCATCGCCGCCGCGCTGTCGGATGTGGATGCCCTGCTCGCCAAGCTCGACCAGTTCATCGCCAAGAAGCGCGACCTCAAACAGGCCGCCATGCAGCAACTCCTCACCGGCCAGACCCGCCTGCCGGGGTTTAGCGGGGCGTGGGAGGTGAAGCGGTTGGGGGATGTTGCGGACTTGCATGAACCAGTGACCGGTGCAACACATGCGACGGCCCATTCGGCAGTGATCTCAGATATCTGACGTATCGGCGAGGTCGACGATTCTTCGAACGACATGAACATCAGAGCGACGAATTCCGTAGCTGATGCTCGATCGTATCAGCAGAAGCGATAGACGTCCTCAGTGAGGCACGCATGCTCCGGTGACATATCTGACGGCAAGATCGGACAAGTACGGTTGTCATGCGTGTCGAGCATGCCGGGTCACGATAGCATCTACGGCCATGTCATGCGCATTCGTTCAAGGCGTCGGCATACGCTCGTTTCATCGTACTACGTTCAACTGCGTCAGAAGGCAATCGCAGCACTCGTGAGCCATGCGGGAACATGCGTATACCAGCGCATAGGCGATCTGGTTCGAAAGCATCGAGTTTGCTCGGTACCATTCGCTAGCACGAACAAACCGCCATCGCCACCGTCCTCTCCGACATGGACGCCGAACTCGCCGCCCTCGAAGCCCGCCGCGACAAGACCCGCGCCCTCAAGCAGGGCATGATGCAGGAACTGCTGACCGGAAGGATTCGGCTGGTATGAAAGTCGAGAACATCAACGGGCGAGACTACCGCCTGCCCGGTGGGCTGAATGAGTTCCAGCTTCAGATGTATGTCCACCTGATTGATTGGAAACGAGCGCACATCACAGCCGAACCCGGCAACTACAAATACAAAGGGCGACAAATCCCCTACGACGCCATCCTTCCGGAAGAGATGATCGAGGAGCTTCGCGTCATCTACCCACCCGTGGTTGAAGCGCTTCGCCGCCACCGGAGGAAGAACCGCTTCAGGCTTCACACCCACTTCAACCACATGGCGAGCTCGCAGGCCGCGAACGTGAATCTCTTCCTGCCGGTGTTGCACCATCCGCTGGCTAATAAAGTCCTCGCATCACTCAAGCCGGACTTCGCCTCGTTGGCTACCGACCAGCTTGACCATGGCTATTGCCTTGAGTTTTGGGGTGGAAACTTCGGGGGCGACGAATCCGACAAGGGGCTGCTGGGCGACAAATCCGCCCTTGGCGGAACAGATTCGGATATTGCGATTGCCTACCGCAATTTCTCGGGCGAACTGTGCCTTTGGCTGATCGAGCATAAGCTGACTGAGAGCGAGTTCACTCCATGCGGTGGCTTCAAGAGCAAGGATCGGAAAAATCACCCCTCCTGTGATTGCACACGGAGCGTCGCGGAAATACTGAAGGACAAGAACGCTTGCTATCACCACGCTGTTCGCAAGCGCAATTACTGGAACATCACGGAAAGAAACGCCGAGTTTTTCGTCAACCACGGAAAACACCCGCATTGCCCGTTCCAAGGCGGGATGAACCAACTCTGGCGCAATCAACTGCTTGCCTTGGCGATGGAGCAGGACGACCAACAGCCGTATAAACATGCTTCGTTTTCAGTGGTCAGGCACCCCGGCAATAACCATCTGGACGCCTCTCTGAACGCGTTCAAGGATTTGGTGGACGACAATCCGAAGTTCTCTGTCTTCACGTCGGAAGACATGCTTCGGGCTGCTGAGGCACTTCAGGACGATGCGCTCAACGAGTGGGCGCATTGGTATCGCACGCTCTACATGCTATGACCTCACGAGCGCAGGCATCTTCGTACTACATCGGCTGGGATGTCGGCGGCTGGAACTGCGACAAGAACGGCAAGAGCCGTGATGCGCTGGTGATTCTCGATGCCGGGCTGAACATCGTCGGCAAGCCGTGGCGGGGCAATTTGCGCACCGCCATCAACGAAGCCACCGACAGCGCCGACTGGATCAAGCGCCTGTTCGCCCTGTGCAAAGCCGTGGCGCCATGCCAGTCCAAGATCACCTTGGCGATCGACACCCCGCTGGGCTTCTCCGATGAGTTCGTCCGTCTGGTGACGCAGCGACAATCATGCGGGCGAGGTGGGTCGTTCAAACACGAACCCGTATCTGTTTCGGCAAACCGAACGGTTTCTGTTCGAGCATGGCCTGACGCCCCTGTCGGCCATCAAGGACATGATCGGCAGTCAGGCCACCAAGGGAATGCACGTCCTCGCCAAATTCGCGCCGCAAACGCTGCGCTGTGGCGTCTGGTCGGATGGCAAGCGGCTCACCGCCATCGAAGCCTATCCGTCCGCCTGCAAGGCTTCGGCGACGGTAAAGGCATTGCAGGAGCCCTTTGGCAAGCTCGCCCACGACGACCTCGACGATGCGCTGACCTGCGCCTTGCTGGGCTACCTGTTTGATACGCATCCCGATAAGCTCATTTCTCCGGGGGCGTCAGTGCCAGCCTCTGAAGGGTGGATTTGGGTGCCGAAGGATGGTTTGCCGCCTAACCTTGAAATCACGGAATCAAAAATATGAAAAACTATTATCGCGTGATGCTGGGCAGACAAAGCGTCCATGCTGCCACTTGCCTTGCTGGCAACTTCATTGGCGCCCATTACGGAATACTGCAAGACCTGAAGCCAGACCTACAGGACGACTGGCGTGAATTCAACAAGAAATTCATCCCGATCTATCTGTTGACCCATCCCGAAAAAACCAAGATCGGTGCCGGATTGGCCTGCGGCTCCCTGTGGACTGTTTCAAAGGGAATTGCCAAGGGGGACATCGTTCTTTGCCCCGATGGCACCGGCAAATACTTGGTCGGCGAGGTAACCGGCGACTACTACTACACGGCGGATGCCATCCTTCCGCACCGTCGACCGGTAACGTGGCGGGATGTTGCAATCAGTCGCTCGGACATGAGCGACGCATTGAAGAGGTCAACTCGGTTCCATTGGCACAGTTGCAAATGTTTCAAGCTATGCGGAAGAAATCGAGGCGCTGATTGGCCCAGACCCGACAGCCCAAGATTTTCTCGAACGATGAAACGGTTGAGGATGCCTCCGCCTTCGCGCTGGAACGGCACCTTGAGGACTTCCTTGTGCAGAACTGGGTGCAAACCGAGCTAGGCAAGGACTACGACATCTACGAGGAAGAAGGAGAGAAGGTAGGACAGCAGTACCCGACCGACACCGGCCCGATGGACATCCTAGCGATCAAGAAGGACAAGTCGGAACTGCTGGTGGTCGAGCTGAAGAAGGGCCGAGCCAGCGATGCCGTCGTCGGGCAGACGTTGCGCTACATGGGTTTTGCCGCTCAGGAGTTGGCAGAACCGAATCAGAAGGTGCGTGGCGTGATCATCGCGCTGGAGGACGATCAACGCATACGCCGGGCGTTAGCGGTGTCGCCGAACATTGATTTCTTTCGCTACCAAATCAGCTTCAAGCTGATCAAGGCGTAGCAGTTGGGCTTAGAACGGTAGTGCGGATGGAAGCAGCTTATTAGAACTGGGGGATTTGATGCGTAGCGACGAAAACAAGGTCGGAAAGATCAGTACGTTCCTTCATGCTCTTGAAAGAATTACTGGCGGAGGGAAACGGGTCTTCTACTATCGAGGTCATTCGAAATCTTCCTATCTGCTTGAACCGTCTCTTTATCGAAATAATGGTTGGATCAAGAGCGAGGCGACCATGCTTCGCGAACTGATCTTGCGATGTCCTGATGACTTCGCCGGCGACTTGTCGGCTTTCCAGTGCTTGGTGAAGATGCAGCACTATTCTTTGCCTACGAGGTTGCTAGATCTCACCAGTAATCCGCTTGTTGCCCTTTACTTTGCTTGCGCCATGCACGAAGAGGACGACGAAGATGGAGAGGTTATTGTCCTCGGGTTCGATGTCGAGGAGGTGAAGTACTTTGATAGCGATACCGTTTGTGTTTTGGCAAACCTGAGCCGGCGACCTGCAAGTTTCGCCTGCCCTGCTGCGGCGAATACAGAAGAGTTTAATCATCAGGATGAAATCCGGTTGCTGCTTCACGACGTGAAACGTGACAAGCCCTACTTTGAACCTGCGATCAAGCCCGGAGACCTTGGCAAAGTGCTTTGTGTAAAGCCAATGCTCGATAACCCTCGCATCATCCGTCAAGATGGAGCTTTCCTTTTGTTCGGCATCAGCGGGAAGAAATCGAAGCCCGCAGTCCTGCAAGAAACTGCCGTCCTAGGTCGTATCAAGATAAGCAGGGATGGAAAGAAGGAGATTGCCACCCAATTGGAAACACTCGGGATAAGCCGGGCGACGATGTTCCCTGAAATCGAGCAGGTCGCTTCGCATATCAAGGGAGGCTATCAAGCCCCATCGCTGAGGAAGCTATCCAAGCTTTCAGAAGTGCAAAATCGAGTCATCAGTAAACTCGCCGAGGGAGGGCAACTTACTGTGAGCGAAATAGCGAGGCAGCTTCAAACGCCAGAACCTTCGGTTCGCGCTGCAATAAGCCGGTTAAACGAATACGGATTCCTTCAGAAGATTGGCAGCGGCCGCGGTGTTCGTTACTTGGCTATTGAAGCCGTTCGTGAGCAAATCGCGCAAAAAAGCGACACATGACCACCGTCGGCCAGATCGAAAAGAAAACCCAAGCCCGCGTCGTCGCGCTGTTCCGGGAACGGCTGTGCTACGACTACCTCGGCGACAAGACTGACCTCGACAACCACAACATCGAGCTGACCCTGCTGCGCGAGCTGGCTGACCAAGCAGGGCGTCAGCGACACGCTGATCAACCGGGCGCTGCATGAACTGAACAAGGTGGCGACGGACACCAGCAAGAGCCTCTACGACCGCAACAAGGAGGTCTACGACCTGCTGCGCTACGGCGTGAAGGTGCAGCCCGGCGCGGGCGAGAACCGGGTCACGGTCTGGCTGATCGACTGGCAGCACCCGGAGAACAACCACTTCGCCATTGCCGAGGAAGTGACGGTCAAGGGGCGGATCTGGCAATCGCCAAGGCCAGCACCAAGCGCCCGGACGTGGTGATCTACATCAACGGCATCGCGCTCGGCGTGCTGGAACTGAAACGCTCCACCGTGTCGGTGGCCGAGGGCATCCGCCAGAATCTGGACAACCAGAAGAAGGAATTCATCCAGCCCTTCTTCTCGACCATGCAGTGGGTGATGGCGGGCAACGACACCGAGGGGCTGCGCTACGCCACCATCGAGACGCCGGAGAAGTATTACCTGCGCTGGGTGGAGGACAGCGGCCCCTATGCGGGCGAGCCGAACCTGCTGGATCGCCACCTGTTGCAGGTCTGCCGGAAGGCGCGACTGCTGGAGCTGATCCACGACTTCATCGTGTTCGATGCCGGCACCAAGAAGCTGTGCCGCCAGAACCAGTATTTCGGCGTGAAGGCCGCGCAGGACTTCATCCGCCGCCGCGAGGGCGGCATCATCTGGCACACCCAAGGCAGCGGCAAGTCGCTGACCATGGTCTGGCTGGCCAAGTGGATACGCGAGAACCGCGAAGGTGCGCGGGTGCTGATCATCACCGACCGCACCGAACTGGACGAGCAGATCGAGAAGGTCTTCAAGGGCGTCAATGAGCAGATCTACCGCACCGACCAGCGGCAACGACCTGATCGAGAAGCTGAACGGCACCGAGGAATCGCTGCTGTGTTCGCTGGTGCATAAGTTCGGCGGGAAGGGCGACGAGGCGAGGGCGACGAAGGCACCAAGGCATTCATCGCCGCGCATCCAGAAACTGCCGCCCGACTTCAAGGCCAAGGGCGACATCCATGTGTTCGTCGATGAGTGCCACCGCACCCAGAGCGGCGACCTGCACAAGGCGATGAAGGCGCTGCTGCCGAATGCGATCTTTATCGGCTTCACCGGCACGCCCCTGTTGAAGGCGGACAAGCAGAAGAGCATCGAGGTCTTCGGGCGCTACATCCACACCTACAAGTTCGACCAAGCCGTGCGCGAGGGCGTGGTGCTGGACTTGCGCTACGAGGCGCGGGACATCGACCAGAAGCTGACCAACAAGGCCAAGATCGACCAGTGGTTCGAGGCCAAGACCAAGGGCTGAACGACCTTGCCAAGGCGCAGCTCAAGCAGAAATGGGGAACGATGCAGCGGGTGCTGTCCAGTCAGGACAGGCTGGAGAAGATCGTCGCCGACATCCTGATGGACATGAGTACCAAGCCGCGCCTGATGGACGGCCACGGCAACGCCATGCTGGTGGCGGGCAGCATCTACGAGGCGTGCAAGTTCTATGAGTTGTTTGCCAAGACTGAACTCAAGGGCAAGTGCGCCATCGTCACCAGCTACGCGCCCAGTATTGCCGACACCAAGGGCGAGACGACCGGCGCGGGCGAAACGGACAACCTGCTCAAGTACGGGATCTATGCCCAGATGCTGGCCGACTGGTTCAATGAGCCGGCAGAGAAGGCCATCGGCAAGGTCGAGAAGTTCGAGCAGGAGGTGAAGAAGAAATTCATCGACGAGCCGGGGCAGATGAAGCTGCTGATCGTGGTGGACAAGCTGCTCACCGGCTTCGATGCGCCCTCGGCCACCTACCTCTACATCGACAAGCAGATGCGCGACCACGGCCTGTTTCAGGCCATCTGCCGCGTCAATCGGCTGGATGGCGACGACAAGGACTACGGCTACATCATCGACTACAAGGATTTGTTCAAGAGTCTGGAAGGCGCGGTGGGGGACTACACCAGCGGCGCACTGGACGGCTACGACAAGGACGACGTGGCGGGCCTGCTGGAGAACCGGCTGGACAAGGCGCGGGAGGACTTGGAAGAGGCCCGCGAGGCGGTCAAGGCGCTGTGCGAGCCGGTGGCAGCACCAAGGGATTCGGCGGCCTACCTGCACTATTTCTGCGCCAAGGAGTCAGGCAACGCCGAGCAGCTCAAGGACAACGAGCCGAAGCGGCTGAAGCTCTACAAGTTCGTGGCGGCCCTGATCCGTGCCTATGCCAGCATCGCCAGCGAACTGGCCGAGGCAGGCTACAAGCCCGACGAGATCGAGAAGATCAAGGCCGAGGTGGATCACTACAGCAAGGTGCGCGACGAGGTGCGGCTCGCCAGCGGCGACTACATCGACCTCAAGGCGTATGAGCCGGCCATGCGCCACCTGATCGACACCTACATCCGTGCCGAGGAGAGCGAGAAGATTTCCGCCTTCGACGACATGAGCCTGATCCAGTTGATCGTCGAGCGCGGGCCGGATGCGGCGGCGGAGAAGCTCAAGGGGGTGATGAAGACCGAGGAGGCGGTGGCCGAAACCATCGAGAACAACGTCCGCAAGCTGATCATCAACGAGTCGCCGGTCGATCCGGCCTACTACGACAAGATGTCGAAGCTGCTGGATGCGCTGATCGAACTGCGGCGCAAGGGCGTGGTGAGCTACAAGGAATATCTGGAGAAGATCGCCAAGCTGACCAAGGAGGCGACGATGCCGGGCGGCGGGCCGGGCGGCTATCCGGCGAGCGTCAAGACGGCGGCACAGCGGGCGCTCTACAACAATCTGGGCAAGGACGAGGGGCGGGCGCTGGCGGTGGATGCGGCGATCACGGGCAGCCGGCAGGATGGCTGGCGAGACAACACCATGAAGACCAAGAGGGTGCGGATCGCCATCCGGGACGTCTTGGTCAAAGCCGCAGCCCAGCCGGTCGCGGTCAATGCAGCCAATCAGGACACGGCACAGGGCGACTACCCGGTGGAGGTTCTGACCGACCAGATTCTGGAACTGGCGAAGCACCAGAATGACTACTGAGATTCACCACCTCACCGTCAGCGGCATCAAGGTGGAGGTGGTTCGCAAGGACATCAAGAACCTGCATCTGGGCGTCTATCCACCCCATGGCCGGGTACGGGTGGCGGCTCCGCTGGTCGTCAGCGACGAAGCCGTGCGGCTGGCGGTGATCGACAAGCTGGGCTGGATCAGGCGGCAGAAGGCCAAGTTCGCCGAGCAGCCACGCCAGTCACAGCGCGAAATGGTGAACGGCGAGAGCCACTACTTTCTCGGGCAGCGTTACCGCCTGCGCGTGCATGAGCAGGATGCCCCAGCCCGCGTTGCCGTGCGCGGTATCGCCAGCCTCGACCTGTTCGTGCGGCCCGGCACCACTGCCGACCAGCGGGAAGCCGTGCTGCTGCGCTGGCATCGCGAGCAACTCAAGGCGTTGATTCCGCCCCTGCTGGAGAAGTGGCAGCCGATCCTCGGCGTGCAGGTCGCCGACTGGGGCATCAAGAAGATGAAGACCAAGTGGGGAAGCTGCAACCCCGCCTCCCGCCGCGTCTGGTTCAATCTGGAACTGGCCAAGAAGCCGGTGCAGTGTCTGGAATACATCGTCGTGCATGAACTGGTGCATCTGCTGGAGCGGCATCACAACGAGCGGTTCGCGGCACTGGTCGAGACGCACGTGCCGCAGTGGCGGCAGTATCGGGAGATGTTGAAGAAGGCGCCGCTGGGGCATGAGGAATGGGAGTACTGAAGATGCCCGCGACAATTTTTTGGGGGGTAGCCACGTCCGCGCAACGCTGTGGCGCTGCGTATACAATCTCGGTGCGGATTTCCCCGCTTTTTCTTGAATCCCCTATAGCTACCGAAAGCGGTTTGATGATGAAATCGGAACACCTCGCCCGCAACAACGTCATCCTTCTCGTCTGCTTGCTGATCCTGATCCTGTTCTTCCCGCTTTTCCGGACGGACAAGTCGCTGGTTCGCGATCTGCTGCTCTCCGCAATCTTCTTTGCAGGGATATTCTCGCTTGAGTTTCCCGCCAGGGCCCGGATCCTCCTGTTGTCACTCGCGATACTTACGGCCGGAACCACCTGGATCCATCATTTCATCGAAAATGACCTGCTGTCCGTGATCGATTTCGGGACGTCCTCCGTCACGCTGGCACTCATCGTCGTTCTGATGATCCGCCACATTGCCCGCAGCAGGATCGTGACGCCGACCATCATTCTCAGTTCAGTCAACGGCTACCTGCTGCTCGGCGTGCTTGGCGCGGTACTGCTGAGCATCGCTGATGCCGTCCATGTCTCCCTGAACGGCGCGGGAAGCGCCGGCATCGCTCTCCCCGGCGAGGGTTCGCCCGAGTTCAGCGACTATCTTTATTTCGCGTTCATTACCCTGACTACCGTGGGTTTCGGCGACGTGACGGCCGTTTCCCACCTGACCCGATCCGTGACCATTCTCATCGGCCTTGCCGGCCAGTTGTACATGACCATTCTCATTGCCATGCTGGTAGGAAAATTTCTCGCCGGCAACGAAGGAAAGTAGGCGTGCCGACGTCTGCATCTGCGTGGTTATCATGCGGATCGGCTGTCCCGGCGACGCAGGGCCATGCCATGCAGCCGACCGACACCAGCGGGCTTCGCCTGCCGGTTCCTGCGGCCGATTACGAGCGTTGAAGGTCCGCTTTTCCAGAGACCCAAGGATCGCGCAGGGTCGAAGCCCCACTCGCCGCGCCCCGGCTGCCTCAAGTCGCACACACCCCCCACCCCACAAAAGCCGTCCTCGCCGCTTTGACGTATCATCGGCCGATCCAACCCCGATGCTGCTCAAACAATGAAAACCGATACCCCCCAGACGATCTATCTCAAGGACTACACCCCGCCCGCGTTCCTGGTCGATACCGTCGACCTCGATTTCGTCATTGAAGCCGGCGGCACGACCGTCACCGCCACGCTGGCGCTGCGCCGCAATCCGGGCGTTGCCGCGCAGCCGCTGGTGCTCGATGGCGACGAACTGGAAACGCTGCGTGTTGCGGTCAACGGCGAAAACGTGCCGTTTTCCGTGACGCCGAACACGCTGACCATCGCCGACCTTCCCGATGCCTTCACGCTGCACACGGTCGTCCGCATCGACCCCGACGCGAACACCGGCCTGTCCGGACTCTACCGCTCCCGCGACGGTTACTTCACGCAGTGCGAGGCGCAGGGATTCCGCCGCATCACCTGGTTCCTCGACCGCCCGGACGTGATGGCCACCTACACGGTGACGCTGCACGCCGACAAGGCGGCTTTCCCGGTGCTGCTCGCCAACGGCAACCCGGTCGCCGCCGGCGACGAGGCCGACGGCCGCCACTGGGCGAAATGGGCCGACCCGTTCCGCAAGCCGGCCTACCTGTTCGCCGTCGTCGCCGGCAGGCTCGACGTGCTGCGCGACACCTTCAAGACCGCCTCGGGCCGCGACGTGCAGCTCGCCATCTACGTCGAGCCCGGAAAGCTCGACCAGTGTCCGCACGCGATGGAAGCGCTGAAGAAATCGATGACGTGGGACGAGGAACGCTTCGGCCTCGAATGCGATCTCGACCACTACATGATCGTCGCCGTCGGCGACTTCAACATGGGCGCGATGGAAAACAAGGGGCTGAACATCTTCAACACGAAGTATGTGCTCGCTCGCGCCGATGTCGCCACCGATGTGGATTTCGAGAACATCGACCGCGTCGTCGCCCACGAGTATTTCCACAACTGGACCGGCAACCGCGTCACCTGCCGCGACTGGTTCCAGCTCTCGCTGAAGGAAGGCCTGACCGTCTTCCGCGATCAGGAGTTCGGCGCCGACCTGCACAACCGCTCGATTGCCCGCATCCGCGAGGTGCGCGGCCTGCGCGCCGCCCAGTTCCCCGAGGACGCCGGGCCGATGGCGCACCCGGTGCGTCCGGCCAGCTTCGTCGAGATCAACAATTTCTATACCTCGACCGTGTACGAAAAGGGCGCCGAGGTCATCCGCATGATCCAGACGCTGATCGGCCGCGACGCCTTCCGCGCCGGCATGGACGAATATTTCCGCCGCCATGACGGCC
The DNA here is from genome assembly GCA_963810175.1 of uncultured beta proteobacterium. Lineage (GTDB taxonomy): Bacteria > Pseudomonadota > Gammaproteobacteria > Burkholderiales > Rhodocyclaceae > Azonexus. Next base: position 30,223 of record CAWEMU010000017.1, read on the forward strand.
AGGCGGTGACCTGCGAGGATTTCGTCGCCGCGATGAGCGCTGCCTCCGGCTTCGACTTCACGCAGTTCATGCGCTGGTACAACCAGCCGGGGACGCCGCATGTCGCGGTCAACGGTCATTTCGATGCCGAAACCGGGACCTGCACGCTGACCTGCACGCAATCCAACCCGCGCGCCGCGGACGACGCCCCGTACCTGATTCCGATCCGCGTCGCGCTGTTCGCCACAGACGGCCAGCTGATCGCCGGCAGCGAGCGCACCCTGCAATTGACGGCGACCTCGCAGTCCTTCGTCTTCAACGACATCGCCGGCGAACCCGTGCCCTCGCTGCTGCGCGACTTCTCGGCGCCGGTGATTCTCGACTTCGCCTACACGCCGGACGAACTCACCCTGCTGCTGGCCCACGAGACCGACCCGTTCAACGCCTGGGAAGCCGGCCAGCGCCTCGCCTCGGCGCTGATCCTCGACGCCACGGCCGCCATCGCTGCCGGCCGGACGCCAGCCTGGCCTGCCGGCTTCGTCGATGCCGCCCGGCGGCTGCTGCAGACCCACGCCGAACGCGGCGCCGCCTTCGTCGCCGAAGCGCTGACGCTGCCCGGCGAATCGACACTGGCCGAGGCGCTGGAGGTGGTCGACCCGGATGCCCTGCACACCGCCCGCAATGCGCTTCGCCGGCATCTCGCCGAACAGCTCGAGGCCGAGCTGGGCGCGACCTATGCCGCCCTCGCCCCGCATGGCGCGTACCAGCCGAACGCCGCCGACGCCGGCCGCCGCGCGCTGCGCAACGTCTGCCTGGGCTACCTGCTCGAACTGAACACCCCCGCCTGCCGTCAGCTCGCCATGCGGCAGTACCGTTCGGCCGACAACATGACCGACCAGTTCGGCGCCCTCGCGGCACTGGCCCAGACCGATTGCCCGGAGCGCGAACAGGCGCTGGCCGACTTCCATCAGCGCTGGCAGCACGAGGCGCTGGTCGTCGACAAGTGGCTCGCCGTGCAATCGGGCAGCCGCCTGCCCGGCACGCTGGAAACCGTCAGACGCCTGACCGCGCATCCGGCTTTCGACATCGGCAACCCGAACAAGATCTATGCGCTGCTGCGCACTTTCGGCGCCAACCTCGTCCGCTTCAACACGGCCGCGGGCTACGCCTTCCTCGCCGCGCAGATCAATGTCATCGACGCGCGCAACCCGCAGGTCGCGGCGCGCCTCGCCCGCTGTTTCGACCGCTGGCGGCGATTCGACGCCGGCCGCCAGGCCCATGCCCGCGCGGCGCTGGAAAGCATCCGCGACCATGCCGGCCTGTCGCGCGACGTTGGCGAGATCGTTGCCCGCGCCCTGGGCGACGCCTGATCGGGAGGATTGCGATGAAGGTCATCCAGCTCAGCGACCTGCATCTGATCCAGCCGGGGCAACTGCTTTACGGAACTTCGCCGCTGGACCGGCTGCAACTGGCGATCGACAGCATTCTCGAAGCGCACGCCGACGCGGAATTCTGCCTGCTCACCGGCGACCTTGCCAACGCCGGTGGCGAGGTCGTCTATCGGTCGCTCGCGCAGGCCCTCGCCCGCTTGCCGATGCCCGTCCATCCGCTGGTCGGCAACCATGACGACCGGGCAGCGCTGGCGCGGTGCTTCCCGGTGCTGGCCACGAGCGCCGGCGGCTTCCTCGAGTCAGCGATCGCCACCAGCCACGGACGTTTCCTGCTGCTCGACACCCTGGAGCCGGGAGTGCCCTGGGGCAATTACTGCGCCCGCCGCCGCGAATGGCTGGGCGCGCAACTGCGGGAAGCCGGCGACGAGCCAATCTGGCTGGTCATGCATCACCCGCCGTTCGCCGTCGGCATCCCGTCGATGGACCAGTATTCGCTGCGCGACCCCGAGGCCTTCTGGTCGGTCATCGCGCCGCACCGCGCGCGCATCCGCCATCTCCTTTTCGGCCACCTGCACCGGCCGATCGGCGGCAGCTGGCACGGCATTCCGTTCTCGTGCACCAGTTCGCCGAACCATCAGGTCGCGCTCGACCTGGCGACGCTGCGCGGCGACGAGGTGCCGGGGTGCCGCGAACCGGCCGGCTACTCGGTGATCCTGATCGACAGCGAGCGCGTCGTCGTGCACCACCAGCAATTGTCCGGCGGCGAAACCCGCTTCTGGCTGTAGGACGACCCGTCAGCCGGTCAGGGCCGACTTGGCCGGCGCCCACTGGCGGCGGCTGACCGGCAGCTTGTCCGGGACACCGCGCAACAAGGCCCAGCCATAAGCCTCGGCATCGTCGCCCGCCGCCTTTTCGAAGCCGGCCAGCGCCGTCCTGGCGACCAGCACGGCGCGGTGCAGACGGATGAAGCGCTCGGCGAATTCGCTTTCGAGATGGGTCAGCGCCTCGTCGAGCAGGTATTCGCGGTCAACCGTACGCGCGGTGACATACTTGAGGTCGGCCTTGAAGTAGAGGACTTCACCGACCGGCACGAGCAGCAGGCGCCCGCGTTCGAGGCACGACAGGTGGGTGCGCCCGCCACCGCGCACGGCGCGCCCGACGCTGGCAAGCAGTTCCGGATCGGCCGGTTGCGCGGCTTGCACCTTCTGCAAGGCAACAAGCAGGCGCTGGGCGCGGACCGGCTTGAGCAGGTAGTCAACCGCGTTGAGGTCGAAAGCCTGCACCGCGTAGTTATCGTAGGCAGTGGTGAAGATCACCGCCGGCGGCGCCCGAAATGCGCCGAGATGGCCGGCCAGTTCGATGCCATCCATGCCCGGCATGCGGATATCGGCCAGCACGACATCGACCGCGTGGTCGCGCAGGAATTCGAGCGCCGCGACGCCGTTGCCCGCCTCGCCGACGACAGCGGACGGCAACTGGATGGCGATGTCGGCGAGCAGTTCGCGCAGACGGTCGCGGGCCAGCGGCTCGTCATCGACGACGAGGATTTTCAGGGGTTCGGCGTGCGGCATGGCAGGATGATGCGGACCTCGTAGAATTGCTCGCCGGCCTCGATTTCCAGCCGCGCCTCGAGATCGTAATAGAGGGCGAGGCGCTCGCGGATGTTGGCGACAGCGATATGGTTGCCGGCGGCGTGCTGCGACTGACCGGCGTTCGGGTTGGCGATGGCGATCCGCAGTTCGTCGCCGTGCTGGGTAATCGAAACGCTCACCGTACCACCCTCGGGTGACGGCTCGATGCCGTGATACACGGCATTCTCGAGCAGCGGCTGCAGCATCAGTGGCGGAATCGGCAGGTTCATGGAAACTGCCCCGATTTGCCAGTCGACCGCGAGACGCTCGCCGAGACGCAGCCTTTCCAGTTCGAAGTACTGCTTGCCGAGCGCGATCTCGTCGGCCAGGCTGATCATCTCGCCGGGGTCGCGCATCGCGGCGCGGAACAGGTCGGACAGCGACTCCAGCGCCGCCTCGGCCTGCTGCGGCCGGGCGCGGATCAACGACAGCACGGCATTGAGCGAGTTGAACAGAAAATGCGGGCGGATGCGGGCGTTCAGGGCCGCCAGCCGCGCTTCGGCCTGGGCCGGCGAAAAGGCGCGGGCGCGCAATTCGAAGTAGCCGAGCAGGACAACGGTCGCCGCCATTGCCAGCAGGACCGGCCGCAACGCATTGCCGCTGTCGCCGAAACCGAGCGACTGCCAGAAGAGATTCTGGGCATAGGCCAGCCCCCCCGCCAGGATAACCACGACCAGTTGCCCGAGGCGCAGCGGCAGGTGGCGCAGCGGATCGCGCAGCGCCGCCAGCAACCCGAGCGCGAGAAGGAGCAGGGGTTCGACCAGCGCCGCCATTTCGACATAGCGCGCTGCCCAGCCCGCCGGCTCGGGCGCCTGGATCAGCGCCGCGGCCAGCGCCAGCGCATTGACCCCGAGCAGGACGCGCAGCATCACCCCGAAATTACGCCAGTCGGGTAGCGGATGCGTTGCCGGAAAGTGCCGTATACTTGCCATTCCTGATGCCTGATCGCCTTGACCGCCCTATTCTATGACTTCCAGCGCCGCACAATACACCTGGGCCGGACGATTCTCGGAACCGGTTTCCGATCTCGTCAAGCGCTACACCGCCTCGGTCGACTTCGACCAGCGCATGTGGCAACAGGACATTCGCGGCTCGCTGGCGCATGCGAGGATGCTGGCGCGCCAGGGAATCATCAGCGAGGGCGACCTGGTCAACATCGAACGCGGCATGGAAGCCGTGCAGCGCGAGATCGAGTCGGGCGGGTTCGCATGGTCGCTCGACCTCGAAGACGTCCATCTCAACATCGAAAAGCGTCTGACGGCCCTCGTCGGCGATGCCGGGAAACGCCTGCACACCGGCCGTTCACGCAACGACCAGGTGGCGACCGACATCCGCCTCTACCTGCGTGATGCCATCGACGACATCCACGTGCTGCTCAAGCAATTCCGCGGTGCGCTGGTTGACCTCGCCGAGAAGGAGGCCGCGACGCCGATGCCCGGCTTCACCCACCTGCAGGTCGCGCAGCCGGTGACTTTCGGCCACCACATGCTGGCCTACTTCGAGATGTTCGGCCGCGATGCCGAGCGTTTCGCCGACTGTCGCAAGCGCGTCAACCGCCTGCCGCTCGGCGCCGCCGCGCTGGCCGGCACGACCTACCCGATCGACCGCGAATTCGTCGCCGAGGAACTCGGTTTCGAAGGCGTCTGCGAGAACTCGCTCGATGCCGTGTCGGATCGCGACTTCGCCATCGAATTCACCGCCGCCTGCGCGCTGCTGATGATGCACGTCAGCCGCCTGTCGGAAGAACTGGTGATGTGGATGAGCCCGCGCATCGGCTTCATCCAGATCGCCGACCGCTTTTGCACCGGCTCGTCGATCATGCCGCAGAAGAAGAACCCGGACGTGCCGGAACTCGCCCGTGGCAAGACTGGCCGCGTCTATGGCCATCTGATGTCGCTGCTGACCCTGATGAAGTCGCAGCCGCTGGCCTACAACAAGGACAACCAGGAAGACAAGGAACCGCTGTTCGACGCCGTCAACACCGTCACCGACACCCTGCGCATCTTCGCCGACATGGCCGGCGGCATCACCGTCCGCGCCGACAACATGAAGGCGGCGCTGACCCAGGGCTTCGCCACCGCCACCGACCTCGCCGACTACCTGGTCAAGAAGGGCCTGCCTTTCCGCGACGCGCACGAAGCCGTCGGCCACGCCGTCAAGGCCGCCGAGGCCAGGGGCGTCGATCTGCCGCAACTGACGCTCGACGAACTCAAGGCCTTCTGCCCGCAGGTGGAAAACGACGTATTTTCGGTGTTGACCGTGGCCGGCTCGCTGGCCAGCCGCAACCATGTCGGCGGCACCGCCCCGGACCAGGTCAGGGCGGCCATCGCCAGGGCGCGTGGCCGCCTCTGAACGATGAAGAAGAAGCTCGGCAAGTACGAACTGGTCAGAAAGCTCGCTGAAGGCGCGACGAGTACCGTTTACCTCGGGCGTGACCCGTTCGCCCAGCGCGACGTGGCAATCAAGGTGGCCAGCCCCGGAATCCTTCGCGACCCGGAAAAAGGCAAGTTGTACACCAGCCTGTTTCTCAACGAAGCGTCGCTGATCGGCAAGCTCAATCACCCGCATGTCGTCCAGATCTACGATGCCGTTGTCGCCGAGGATCTCTGCTACATCGTCATGGAGTATGTTGCCGGCGGCACACTCGAAGCGCATGCTCAGCCCGGCAGCCTGCTGCCGGTCGACCGTGTCGTCGAGCTGGTTTTCAAATGCACGCGGGCGCTCGATTTTGCCTACCGTCTCGGCATCACCCACCGCGACCTCAAGCCGGCCAACATCCTGCTCGCCGGCGGCTCGGACATCAAGATCTCCGACTTCGGTGCCGCCATCATCAAGCACGCCGGCTTCGAACGCACCCAGGTCACCGGCATCGGGTCGCCCGCCTACATGTCACCGCAACAGGTCCAGGAACAGCTTCTCGACCACCGCACCGACATCTATTCGCTGGGCGTCGTGCTGCACCAGTTGCTGACCGGCGAGCTGCCCTACGCGGCCGCCAGCAACTACAGCATGGTTTACCAGATCGTGCATGGCGAACCGGCAAAGCCTTCAACGCAACGCCCCGGCCTGCCGCCGGTACTCGACGAAATTGTCGGGCGCGCCATGGCCAAGGACATCGATGCCCGGTATCAGACCTGGCCAGCGTTCGCGCATGACCTCGCCCAGGCTGTTCGCAACCGCCAGCTCAAGACGTCGCGCAGCGATTTCCCCGATACCGAGAAGTTCGCGACCCTGCGTTCGATGCCCTTCTTCTCCGATTTCACCGATGTCGAAATCTGGGAAGCACTGCGTTTCGCCGACTGGCGACACGTCACTCCCGGAACCGCGATCATGCGCGACGGCGATCCCGGCAATTTCTTCTGTTTCGTCGCCGACGGCGAGCTCGCGGTCAGCAAGAACGGCACCCGGCTCACGACGCTGACCGGCGGCGAATGCTTCGGCGAGATGGCGATCATCCGCCGCCATAGCCACATCCGCAGCGCCGATGTCGTCGCCGAAACCGCGGCGAACATCGTCACCATTCGTGGCGAAGCCCTGGAAAAGGCTTCCGAATCCTGCCGGATGCACTTTTACCAGGGTTTTCTCGACGTTCTCGCGAACCGGCTTTCGCTCTCCAACCAGCGGCTGGCGGCGATCTAGCCTGCGTCAGCCGCTGGCAGCGAAGCCTCGGCCTCGCTCGCCGACTCGTAGATCTGCGGCGGCAGCTTGCTCTTCGCGAGCGCCTCGCCAAGCTTGACGCGCAGGAAGGTGTTGGACGTGTAGCGCGTCACTTCGTGGTAGTGACGCTCGACGACGCCCTTGACCATGACGATGTATTCGTCAACCAGTTCCGGCACGATGGCGAACCGGTCGTAGTTGACGATGGCGTTCACCTTGTGCCCGACCGCCGCGAGCGCGTCGTCCACCGCCTGCTCGATGCGAGCGATATCGTCGGCGCTCCTGACGTTCAGCCCCTCGAAATTGACGAAGAACAGGTTCTTCCCGGCATCGTAGGTCAGGCGCTCGGACATCGGAATCTCGAGCATCTGCGGACGGATCTTCATCGGTTCGTCGAAGAAGATGCGGCTGTCCATCAGCGCCGGCGGCGAATGCATGATCGGGACAAATCCATCTGGTCGAGAATGTCTTTCTGCAGATCGACGCCGGGGGCGATTTCGATCAGTTCGAGACCTTCCGGACAAAGCCTGAAGACACAGCGCTCGGTCACGTAGAGCACCGGCTTGCGCCATTTGGCGGCCTGCGGCCCGCTGAAGGTGCGGTGCTCGACCTCCTCGACGAATTTCCTTGACTTGCCGTCCTCGAAGATCCGCAGTTTTCCGGCGTCGACCGCGACATCCAGGTGGCCGGCGGTGAAGGTGCCGACAAAGACGACTTTCTTGGCATTCTGCGAAATGTTGATGAAGCCGCCGGCGCCAGCCAGGCGCGGCCCGAACTTGGATACGTTCAGGTTACCCTGCTTGTCGGCCTGCGCCAGGCCGAGGAAGGCGATGTCCAGACCGCCACCATCGTAAAAGTCGAACTGGCTGGGCTGGTCGATGATCGCCTGGGCATTGGTCGCCGCGCCGAAGTTCAGGCCGCCGGCCGGGACGCCACCGATGACGCCGGGTTCGGCGGTCAGCGTCATCAGGTCGATGATCTGCTCCTCGGCGGCGACATTGGCGACTCCCTCCGGCATCCCGATGCCGAGGTTGACCACGGCGTTCGCCCGCAGCTCGAGCGCCGCGCGGCGCGCGATGATCTTGCGTTCGCTCATCGGCATCGCGGCGATCGCCGACATCGGCACCTTGATTTCGCCGGCGAAGGCGGCGCTGTAGGGTTCGATGAAGGTCTGCATGTGGTATTGGGGCTTTTCGGCGACCACCACGCAATCGACCAGAATGCCGGGAATCTTCACCTGGCGCGGATTCAGCGTACCGCGCTCGGCAATGCGCTCGACCTGGACGATGACCGTGCCGCCCGAGTTGCGGGCCGCCATCGCGATCGCCTGCGCCTCTAGGGTCAGCGCCTCCTTCTCCATCGTCACATTGCCGTCCTGGTCGGCCGTCGTCCCGCGGATGATGCCGACGTTGATCGGCAGGGCCTTGTAGAAAAGGTACTCCTCGCCGTCGATCTCCATCAGGCGCACGACATCCTGCGTCGTCTTCTCGTTCAGCTTGCCGCCGCCGAAGCGCGGATCGACGAAGGTGCCGAGGCCGACCCGCGTGATGGTTCCCGGCTTGCCGGCGGCGATGTCGCGGAAGAGATGGGTGATGACCCCTTGCGGCAGATTGTAGGCCTCGATCCGGTTGGAGACCGCCAGTTGCTGCAGTTTCGGCACGAGACCCCAGTGCCCGCCGAGCACCCGGCCAACCAGGCCGTCATGGCCGAGGTGGTTGAGGCCGCGGTCCTTGCCGTCCCCCTGCCCGGCTGCGTAAATCAGGGTCAGATTGCGCGGGCTGCCCTGGCCATGCACATCGGCCGCTTCCCGTTCGAGGAAAAGATCCTCAAGCGCCACGGCGATATTCTCGGCGAAGCCGATCCCGACGAAACCGCCGGTCGCCACGGTATCGCCATCCCGTATCAGGCGCACCGCATCGCGGGCGGTGACTACCTTTCCCGTATCGGAAGCGCGCAGCGACGAGGCCATGGGGTGACTTGAGAGAGGCATGTGGAATCTCCTGGAGTTTCAGTTCGCGCCGGGTTCGTTCAAACGGCACCGGCCAGGCAATTTTCGGCGATCACGCCGGACAACCGAAGGGCGGAACACTCCGCCCTTCCCCGTGACCATTTCAGGCGCTCAGAACTTCTCCGGCACGACCTTGTACGGATAGTCGGGTTCCTTGTACTTGCCGGGCGCCTGGCGCTTGGGCAGTTCGATCTTGCCGCGCTTGATCTCCTCGTAGGGAATCTTGCTCAGCAGGTGCGTGATGATGTTCAGGCGGACCCGCTTCTTGTCGTTCGACTTGCCGACGAACCAGGGCGCCCACGGCGTGTCGGTCTTCTCGAACATCTCGTCGCGCGCCCGCGAGTAGTCGTACCAGCGGCTGTACGACTTGAGGTCCATCGGCGACAGCTTCCAGATCTTGCGGCCGTCGTCGATGCGCTGTTCGAGGCGCCGCGTCTGCTCTTCGGGACTGACTTCGAGCCAGTACTTGAGCAGGATGATCCCGGATTCGATCATCAGCTTCTCGAAAGCGGGCACGACATTGAGGAAGCGGCTGGCCTGATCGTCGCTGCAGAAACCCATGACGCGCTCGACGCCGGCGCGGTTGTACCAGCTGCGGTCGAAGATGACGATTTCGCCGGCGGCCGGGAAATGCGGCATGTAGCGCTGCGCGTACATCTGGGTCTTTTCGCGCTCGGTCGGCGTCGGCAGGGCGACGACCCGGAAGACGCGGGGGCTGACGCGCTCGGTGATCGCCTTGATGGTGCCGCCCTTGCCGGCGCCGTCGCGCCCTTCGAAGACGACGCAGACCTTGAGGCCCTTGGCGACGACCCATTCCTGCAGCTTCACCAGTTCGACGTGCAGCTTCGCGAGTTCCTTTTCGTATGCCCTGGCTCCGAGCTTCTCGCCAACGGGAGTTGCCTGCTTCTTCCCTGCCTTCTTCTTGCCCATCTCGATCTCCTTGAATGAATGCCCGGCGCGGCGCCAACGGTTCCATGATAGGCCGCGACCCCGCTATCGGCAATCCGAACCCGACTTCGATCCGGGCACTATCGCCAGCGAAGTCGCATGCCATGGTCGCGCGCACCGGTCGCCACGGCAGCGGATGGAACCTGCAACTGGCGACTTGGCCGTGTTATCCTGCGCCGGTCAGCTTTGGGCCTGATGTCTGAGGAGAACTTGATGAAAACGATCCGATCCTTTGTGCTTTGGTGGCTGGCGGCCAGCATCCTGCTGGTCTCGGCGGTCCGCGCACAGGGCAGTGCGCCGCCGGCGGGCGATGCCGCGGCACCGCCGCCATTCACGGCGCAGGAACTTGATGCGCTGCTGGCGCCCATCGCGCTCTACCCGGACGCCCTGCTGTCGCAGATCCTGATGGCCGCGACCTACCCCCTCGAGGTGGTTCAGGCGGCCCGCTGGAGCAAGGCCAATCCGGGCTCAGCGGCGACGAGGCAGTCAAGAAGGCCGGCAAGGAAAGCTGGGACGTCAGCGTCATGTCCCTGGTCGCCTTTCCCAATGTCCTGGAGATGATGAACAAGGAACTCGAATGGACGCAGAAACTGGGCGACGCCTTCCTCGGGCAGCAGAAGGACGTGCTGGCCGCCGTTCAGCGCCTGCGCCAAATGGCGAAGAACAGCGGCAACCTCGAGAGCAACCAGCAGCAGGTGGTGCGCAGCGAGGCCCAGTCCATCATCATCGAGCCGGCCCAGCCGCAGACGATCTACGTCCCGGCCTATAACCCGACGGTGGTTTACGGCGCCTGGCCGTATCCCGCTTACCCGCCCTACTATTATCCGGGCGTTGCCGCTTGGTATCCGGGAACCGCGCTGCTCACCGGCCTTGCCTGGGGCGTAGGCTTTGCCGCCGCCGGTGCGATATTCGGCAGTTGCAACTGGGGCCGCGGCGACGTGAATGTCAACGTCAACCGCGCCACCAGCATCAACAGCAACTTCAATCGCAATAGCGTCGGTTCCGGCGGCAACTGGCAGCACAATGCGCAGCACCGCGGCAACGCCGGCTACCGCGACCAGGCCTCGCGCGAGCGCTACGGCAACAAGCGGGCCGAAAATGCGCGCAATGAATTCCGCGGACGCGAAGGTGGCGACCGCGGCGGACGCGACGGCATCGGTGGCGACCGTGGTGGTGCCGGCGGACGCGACGGCATCGGTGGCGACCGTGGTGGCGCCGGCGGACGCGATGGCGTCGGTGGCGACCGTGGTGGCGCCGGCGGGCGCGATGGCGTCGGTGGCGACCGTGGTGGCGCCGGCGGACGCGATGGCGTCGGTGGCGACCGTGGTGGCGCCGGCGGGCGCGACGGCTTCGGTGGTGGTGGCGCCGGCGACCGCGGAGGAGTTGGCGGGGCCGGCGGCAATCGCGGCGGCAGCGCATTCGACGGTGTCAATTCGGGCAACCGCGATGCCGCCCGTGGCCATAGCAGCGCCGCCGGGGCTGGCCGTAGTGGCGGCGGCTCAAGCTTCGCGGGCGGTGGTGGAGGCGGCGGCCATTCATTCGGTGGAGGCGGCGGAGGTGGCGGCGGCCGTTCGTACAGTGGTGGCGGCGGAGGCGGCGGTCGCGGAGGCGGCGGTGGCGGCCGCGGCGGTGGCGGACGGCGCTAAGGAGAACAGGACATGAACATGATCAAACTGAATCGCCTGCTGGCAACCATTCTTCTCGGCAGCGCGCTGGCCCTGCCGGCACCGGCTGTCCTCGCTGCCGGTCAACAATCATTCGCAACGCCGGAAGCGGCGATGGAAGCCTTCGGCACTGCCGTCATCGACAGCGACGAGGCCGCGCTACGGGCGATGTTCGGCGCCAATTTCCGCCAACTCATCCCCCCCATCGGGGCCGAACGGCGCTACGAGTTCATCGAGGCCTGGGCCAAGTCGCACAAGATCGAGCTGGACGGCGACGGCCGGGCACGGATTGCCGCTGGGCAGAAGGGCTGGACCCTGCCGATACCGCTCGAGAAGACGGCCTCCGGATGGCGCTTCGACATGAAGGCCGGCATGGACGAGATCGCCGTCCGCGAGATCGGCCGCAACGAGCTGTCGGCGATTCAGGTCGCCAAGGCCTACGCCGACGCCCAGCGGGAATATATTGCCAGGGACCGCAACGGGGACGGCGTTCCGGAGTATGCGCAGAAGATCGCGAGCAGCGCAGGCAAGATGGACGGACTCTACTGGCCATCCAAGGCGAACGAGGAACCAAGCCCGCTGGGGCGCCTGCTGGCCGATGCCGCAGCCGAAAAGGGCCGCAAGCCGGGCAGCTACCACGGCTACAGCTACCGCATCCTGACCGCCCAGGGTCCGGATGCGCCGGGCGGAGCGCGCAATTACATCGCGGATGGCCGCATGACCGGCGGCTTCGGGCTGGTTGCCTGGCCGACCAGCTATGGCCGGAGTGGCGTCATGACTTTCATGATCAACCAGGATGGCCAGGTCTACGAAAAGAACCTCGGCCCCGATACGGCAACCCAGGCTGCGCGGGTGAAGGCTTTCAACCCGGATGCAACATGGCGGAAAGTCGAGGACAATCAGTGAGAAAAATCGCCAACTTTTGAACTACAATACGCCGTCTAATTTTTTTGACAGGGAATCCTCATGATCAACTACGCCAAGAAATCTCTTCTTGTGGCTCTGCTGGCCGGTATCGGCTTCGGCGCCACCGTCGCTCAAGCACAAGAGCGCGTTTATGTCATCGACCAGCGCGACGTCGTCGCCCTGAGCGGCTTCGGCCTCTGCTGGCGTACCGGCTACTGGACCCCGGCGGCTGCCGCCAAGGATCCGGCCGGTTGCCAGTGCGACAAGGACCTGCTGCCGAAGGAAGTCTGCGAACCGCCGGCTCCTGCCCCGGTCGCCGCGCCGAAGCCCACCGGTGAGAAGATCACCGTTGCCGCCGACGCCCTGTTCGACTTCGACAAGGCCGTCCTGCGTCCGGAAGGCAAGGCCAAGCTCGACGAGCTGGTCGCCAAGGCCGGTGCCATCAAGCTCGAAGTGATCCTGGTCGTCGGCCACACCGACCGCATCGGCTCCGCCGCCTACAACATGAAGCTGTCCGACCGCCGCGCCGCTGCCGTGAAGACCTACCTGGTCTCCAAGGGCATCGAAGCCAACCGTGTCTACACCGAAGGCAAGGGCCTGACCCAGCCGGTCACCGGCGACAAGTGCAAGAGGATGGGTCCGGAAAATGGCGGCAACAAGGAGCTGGTCGCATGTCTGCAGCCGGACCGCCGCGCCGACATCGAAATCATCGGCACCAAGTAAGCCGCCGCGCTTCAGAAAACCCCGCCTGCGCGGGGTTTTTTTTTGCTCATCCGATCATGAGGATTCCAATGCCCCCGTTCATACGCTTTCTCGCCACGACCTCGCTGGCACTGGCATTGAGCGCGCAAGCTGCCGCCGACACCAGCCGCCCGAAGATCGGTCTGGTCCTCGGTGGCGGGGGCGCCCGCGGTGCAGCGCACATCGGGGTGCTGGAGATCCTTGAGGAACTGAGGATACCGGTCGACTGCATCGCCGGCACCAGCATGGGCGCATTGATTGCCGGCGCCTATGCCACTGGCCTGACGCCGGCAATGATGCGCAAGGAAATGGCCGAAGCCGACTGGGACACCATGTTCAGCGACATCCCCGATTTTTCCGACGCCAATTACCGATACAAGGAAACGCTTCGTCGCTTCATTCCAGGTTCGGAACTCGGCGTCTCGAGTGATGGCGTCCGCTTCCCGCCGGGCGTCGTTGACGGCGTCAAGATCAAGCTCTTCTTCAACAAGCTGGTCGGCGCCAACCGGAGCGAACGCCTGATCGAGAAACTGCCGCTGCCAGTGTCGATGATCGCCACAGACATTGGCAATGGCGAGCGTGTGGTCATGCGCGAAGGCAGCCTGACCACGGCCATGCGCGCCAGCATGTCGGTTCCAGGATTGCTCGCACCCGCCATGCGCGACGGAAGAAAGCTGGTCGATGGCGGCCTGGTCGATAACGTGCCGATTGCCGAAGCCAGAGAACGCTGCAATGCCGACATCGTCATCGCCGTCAACGTCGGGTCGCCCCTGCTGCCCGCCGACAGCGTGGGGTCGCTGCTCACCATTTCGGCACAGATGGTCAACATCCTCACCGAGCAGAATGTCACCCGCTCGCTGGCTACGCTCAAGCCGACCGACATCTATATCAAACCCGACCTCGGAACGATTACCGCTGCCAACTTCAGCCGCAATGCCGAAGCAGCCGATCGCGGGCGCGCCGCGGCCGAAGAGGTACGCGCGCAACTGGCCAGGCTCGGCACCGATGCCACGCAATATGCCGAGTGGCGCGAACCGATCGATCGCGTCTACAAACCCAAACCGGTCATCGACGAAATCGAGATTGCCGGCCTGAAACGGGTTAACCCGGCCATGGTCGAGCGTCAGTTGACGATCAAACCCGGCGAGCAACTCGGCACCTCCAACATTGACCGCGATGTCCTGCGCATCTACGGCGATGGCTTCTATCAGAGCGTGGATTACCAGTTGCTCAACCTGCGCGACCGCAACATCCTGCGCATTCTTCCCGTGGAGAAGAGCTGGGGACCCGACTACCTGCGTTTTGCACTGAATCTTGAAACCGACACCAACCAGGGCTCCAGCTTTGCCTTGCGCGCCGCATACCAGAAAACCCTGATCAACGAGCTCGGCGCCGAAATGCTGGCGTCCGTTGGCATTGGCAGCGGTCTTGGTGCCGGATTGACCTTCTACCAGCCGCTGGACCCGACCCAGCGTTTCTTCGTCGAGGCCGGCCTGAAATATGAACGCGGTCTGCTGAACATTTACCAGAACAACGAGCGCGTCGCTCAATACGCCAATGCAAATACCGCGCTCGGCCTCTGGGCCGGCACGAACATCGGGATCATGGGCCAGGCGCGGCTGGGCTGGATCGAGCAAAAGCGCTCCTTCGAGCGCGATATCGGCAGCCCGTCACTGCCCAACTTCGACACCTCGTATTCCGGCTGGGCTGCGTCGCTCTCCCTTGACCAGATGAACCGCCTCTACTTCCCGACCCGCGGCTGGGCGACGCGGTTCGACTATTTCGACTCCAGCGAGGCGGGATTCTCGCGCGCCGAAGCTGACATTCAAGGCGCCTTCTCGCTGGGCCAGACGGTGTTCACCGGACGGGTCAACTACGTCGGATCGCCCAAGGGACAGCTGCCGTTCTTCAACGCCGGCAAGCTCGGCGGCTTTCTCAACATGAGCGCGTTCGCCAGAGGGCAGATTCTCGGCGACGACATCGTCTATGCCGGCATCCGCGCCGAACAGATCATCGGAACCTTTCCGATGGGCCTGCGCGGCGACATGCGGCTGGGGTTCGCCCTTGAAGGCGCGCATGTCGGCACCTACTACACCGAGACCAATCTCAGCGGCACCAGCATCCTCAATTCGGCCGCGCTCTATCTCGGTGGCGAAACGCCTTTCGGCCCGGCCTATCTCGGCTTTGGCTATTCGACCAACGGCGCCTCCAACCTGTTCCTTTCGATCGGCATTCCCTGAGCGGTGCCAGCCTGGCCGTTCGCTGGCATAATCTGGTTTTCCCCCAAGGAGAGACACCCCATGAAGACCCGTTCCATCCTGCTCGCAGCGCTGATTGCCGCTGTCCCGGTCCTTGCTTCGGCCCAGCAGCCTCCGAAGACCGCCACCATCGTCGAAAAGGAAAAGGGCGCCGTTGCCGTCGCCGACGCCATCGAACTGCAAGGGACAGTGACCGCCCTCGACAAGAACACGCGGGCGGTCACCATCCAGGGGGCTACCGGAAGGGTGATGACCGTCACCGCCGGGCCGCAGATCAAGAACTTCAACAAGATCAAGGTCGGCGACCTGGTGACGCTGAGTTACGTCGCGGCGCTTGGTCTCGAACTGAAAAAGGGCGGCGGCCGGCTGCGCGAGCGCATCGAATCGGAACAGTCGACAGCGGCCAAGCCCGGCGAGAAGCCGAGCGGCAGCATGAGCCGCACGGTCACGGTCATCGCCGATGTCACCGCAGTGGACGCCGGCGCCGGCACGATCACCTTGCGGGGCCCGCAGCGCAGCGTCGATCTCGTCGTCAAGGACAGGGAACTGCTCAAGGACGTCCGTGTGGGTGACCAGATTTTCGCAACCTACGAGGAATTGACAGTCCTTTCCATCACCCCGACGCCCCCGCCGGCGCCTGAACCGGCCCCCGCCTCCGCACTCTCACCCGCGCCGGCCGCGCAGTGACCCCCGAAAGGACAATCACCATGACCAGAAAGCTCGTACTCGCAATTGCCGGCTGGCTGCTGTTTGCCGGGCTCGCGTTCGCCCAGATCAACATCAATACCGCCACCACGGACGAACTCGACAGTCTCAAGGGCATCGGCCCGACCAAGGCAAAAGCGATCATCGACTACCGCAAGAAGAACGGTCCGTTCAAGTCGGTTGACGACCTGGAGAACGTTCCGGGAATCGGCCCGGCGACGCTCAAGGACATCCGGGGTAGTGTCATGGTCAGTGGCGCGTCGCAACCGGTCCCGGCTGCCGCGCAACACACTTCACCAGGCAAGGCGCAGCCCCGCGCCACAACCCCCGCGCAGTCGACGACGCCAGCCGCAATTCCGGCGGCACGACCGGCCGAGCACGCACCGTCCGGCGCGCCGGCAACTCCAGCAAGACCGGTGCCTGCCGCAGCCGGCGGCGCTGCAACTCCCGCCGCGCCAGCGGCCCCCGCCCAGCCGGCCCGGCCCTCTGGTGCAAAGCCGGCCGCCCCGGCGGCGCCACCCACAGGCTCCGCCGATCCGGTCAAGCCTGCCCCCGCCAAGCCGGCAGCACCGGCGGTTCCGGCCAAGCCGGCGAGACCCGCCGAGACTGCCGAACCGGCTGCGGCAACGACTCCTGCGGCACCGGCCAAGCCGGCGCAACCCGCACAGCCGGCCAAGCCACCCGCGAACTGACCGCGCTGGCTTGAGCGACTGCCTGACCCTCTGCGCCACCACCCGCCTCGCCCAGACCCTGCGCGGCGAGGCGCCGGATGGTCAGACGGTCTGGCAGACACGGCGGGCGTTGACCATCGGGCAATGGCTGGCAACCTTGGCCGACGAGGCGCTGCTCAGCGGTATTGGCGATCTGCCGGCTGCCCTTGACCCCTTCGCCGAGCTCGTGCTCTGGGAAAAGGTCATTGCCGGATCGCTGACCGAGGCCGCCCCGCTCTTCGACATCCAGGGCATGGCGGGCTCGGCTGCCGAGGCCCACGCGCTGTCGCGCCTGTGGAACATCCGCCCGACCGGCAACCAGCTTGCCGACGAAGCCAGGCACTTTGCCGCCTGGCAGGTGGAATTCGACAGGCGGTGCCGGGCCGCCAACCGGCGCGATACGACCAGCCTGCACCTGCAACTGGTCGAGCTGATCGCCGCCGGTCACTTTGCCTTGCCGTCCGCCGTGATTTTCGCGGGCTTCGACCGCCTTGCGCCCCTCGAACAGAAGCTGATGGCGGCGTTGACCGGACGCGGAGTCGCAGTTGAAAACCAGGCGATTCTCGGCGCCGACCGCCACCTGCCCGCAGGGCATAGCCACCCTGGTGGCACCGGCGACACAACGGAAGCACCCGCGGACTGCTTCACCCGGCGCGTGCTGCCCTGCGCCGATGTCGCCGCCGAGTGCGCAGCCATCGCCGCCTGGGCACAGGCGCATCTCGCGGCCGACCCGGCGTGCCGGCTCGGCATCGTCGCCGCCGACCTGGCCAGCGTGCGCGACCGGCTGGAGTTCGCGCTCGACGACGCGCTGCATCCGGCGCTGATCCGGCCCGATGCCGCCGAGTCGCCGCGCTGCTTCAACTTTTCGCTCGGCCGCAGGCTCGCCGACCTGCCGCTGATCCGGGTTGCCCTCGATCTGCTGGCCTTGGGCAGCGGTCGGGCCAAGGTCGAGCAAAGCCGGCTGTCGGCGCTGTTGCTGGCCGGCGGCTGGTCGGCGGCGGAGGGCGAGGGCGAGGGGCGCGCCCGGCTTGACGCCGCGCTGCGCCGCGATCTGCCCTATTTCACCACCTTGCCGGCCGTGATCCGGCTGGCCGGACGCCTGGCCGAAGACGAGCCACCACTGTGCCCGCAGACGGTGGCGGCGGTGGACGCGTTTGTCGACGTGATGGCGGGCATGTCGAGAGCGCTGCATCCGGGCGAGTGGTCCGGCGTTTTCCGCAGGGCCCTGAAGGCGGCCGGCTGGCCCGGCGATCGCCAGTTGTCCAGTCACGAGTTTCAGGCGCGGCGGGCGTTTGGCGAGGTTCTCGACGGCTTCGGGCGGCTTGATGGCCTGCTCGGCAAGCTGTCGCTGAACGAGGCCGTACGCCGCCTGTCGCAGTTGTGTCAGCAGCGCATCTTCCAGCCGGAAACGCGCGGCCAGCCGCCCATTCAGGTGCTTGGGGTCCTCGAGAGCGCCGGGCTCGAATTCGACGCCTTGTGGGTGATGGGCATGAACGACGACCTCTGGCCGCCGCCGCCGCGCCCCAACCCGCTGCTGCCGGCCGAACTGTTGCGCGCGGCCGGCGCGGCGCACGCCAGCGCCGAGGTCGAGCTCGATTTCGCGCAACGGGTGCATGCCCGCTTGTCGCTGGCCGCGCCGGACGTGACATTTTCGTATGCCCGGGCCGACGGCAATCGCATCCTGCGACCGAGTCCGCTGATTGCCGGCATACCGCTGGCCGGAGATGCGCCGGGCGAGGTGGTCACGCTGGCGCGACAGCTTGGCAACGAGGCCGGCACTGCCTGCGAACTGCTCGAAGATGCCCAGGCGCCGCCTGTCGCCGAAGGCGAAATGGTGTCCGGGGGCAGCTGGTTGCTCCGCGCGCAGGCGGTCTGTCCGGCCTGGGCCTATTACCAGTACCGGCTCGCTGGCAAGGCGATGGACGAGCCGGTCGAGGGACTTGACCCGGCCGCTCGCGGCACGCTGGTGCATGAGGCACTGGAAGCCTTGTGGACGGCCATCCGGACTTCGACGGCGCTCGCCGCGCTCGACGAGGCCGGCCGCCGGCGAGCCATCGCCGAGGCCGTCGGCACCGCCCTGCAAAGCTTCGAGCAGGATCGCCGCATCACGCTGCCCGCTCGCTTCCGCCAACTCGAAGCGGCCCGCCTGGCCAGGCTGCTCGACGTCTGGCTGGGCGTCGAGGGCAGACGCGCGCTGCCGTTCGAAGTCATTGCCTGCGAACAGCCGGCAGAAGTCGAGATCGAGGAAATCAAGGTCAAAATGATCGTCAACCGCATCGATCGCCTGGATGACGGCCGGCAGATCATCATCGACTACAAGACGGGCGCCGCGATCGACATCCGCAACTGGGCCGAGCAGCGCATCACCGAGCCGCAACTGCCCATCTATGCCGCGCTGGTCAACGACGAGGTGGCCGCCGTCGTCTTCGCCAAGGTGCTGCTCGACAAGCCGGCCTTCGCCGGGGTCGCCGACGAAAAGGACATCCTGCCCGGCGTCCAGGGCATCGGCGACGACAGGCAGAAAATCTTCGACCCGGCCGAGTTCCCCGACTGGATCGCCGTCGTCACCCACTGGCGGGAACGCCTGCACGCCGTGGCGAAAGAAGTGAAGCAGGGACGCGCCGGCGTCGTCTTCGCCGACGAAAGCGCGTTGCAGTACTGCGAAGTGCTGCCGCTGCTGCGCCTGCCCGAACGGCGCCGCCTGCTGGCGAAGGCACTGGCATGAGCACGGCCACCGACCGGCTGGAAGAAGACCGTCTGGCCCGCCAGCGGGCGCTGGATGTCGCTTCCTTCATCGTCGAGGCGCCGGCCGGCGCCGGCAAGACGGAACTGCTGACGCAGCGCTACCTGCGTCTGCTGGCGGTGGTCGAGCATCCCGAGGAAGTGCTGGCGCTGACCTTTACCAACAAGGCGGCGACCGAGATGCGCGACCGCATCCTCGGCAGCCTGGAGCGGGCGGCGCGCGGCGAAGTGCCCGACCAGCCGCACAAGCTGCTGACCTTCGATCTGGCGAGCCGGGTGCTGGCCCATGATGCCGCCCGGGACTGGCACCTGCTCGGCCACCCCGGGCGCCTGCGCATCACGACCATCGATGCGCTGTGCGCCAGCCTGGCCCGGCAGATGCCCTACCTCAGCCGCTTCGGCAGCCAGCCGGGCGTCGCCGAGGATGCGGCGGCGCATTACGCGACGGCGGCGCGCCGCACGCTGGAAATGGTCGAGGCCGAAACGCCGGACGCCGACATCGTCGCCGCAGCGCTGGCCTTCATGGACAACAATGCCGGCCGTCTGGAAACCCTGCTGATCGCCATGCTCGGGCGGCGCGACCAATGGCTGCACCACGCCTCGCGCATCGAGAGCGGGGCGATGAAGGCCGAGGTCGAAGCCGGCTTCGCGGCGCTGATCGAGCGCGACCTGGCCGTCGTCGGCAGCCTGCTCGATGCCCGCATTCAATCGTTGCTGATGCCGCTGGCCCGTTTCGCCGCCGCCAACGCGCCGGGGCTGCTCGACGCCATTTTCGACTGGAATTCGCCGTTGACCGTCCCCCAAGGGGACTTCCTTTGGGGCGCAACAATCGCCGACCTGCGGCCATGGCAGGCGGTGGCGGGCTGTTGCTGACCGGCAGCGGCACACTGCGCAAGACAGTCGACAAGCGCATCGGCTTCCCGGCCGACAAGGCATTCGCCGACCAGAAGAAGGCCATGCTCGAATTGCTCGGCGACCTGCGCGGCATCGCCGGGCTGGAAGACGCGCTGGCCGTGCTGGTCAAGCTGCCGCAGCCCGAGTTGAGCGAGGCCGAATGGGCCACCGTCGAGTGTTTCTCGCGCCTGCTGCGGCTGGCCGCCGGGCAACTGTGGCTGGCCTTTCAGGAAGCCGGCGAGGTCGATTTCATCGAAATTGCCGCCCGCGCCGGGCTGGCGCTGGGCGACGACGAGGCACCGACCGACCTCGCCCAGGCGCTCGACTACCGCATCCGCCATTTGCTGGTCGACGAATTTCAGGACACCAGCCCGAGCCAGGTCGGCCTGCTGGAAAAGCTGACGCGCGGCTGGATGCCGGACGACGGCCGGACGCTGTTCGTGGTCGGCGACCCGATGCAGTCGATCTACCGCTTCCGCAAGGCCGATGTCGGTCTCTTCCTGCGCGTCCGCGAGCGCGGCATCGGCGACATCCGGCTCGGCCATCTACGGCTGTTCCGCAACAACCGCTCGTATCCGGGCATTGTCGACTGGGTCAACGCGGCGTTTCCCGACATCTTCCCGGCCGAGGACTGCCCCGAGGCCGGTGCCGTGCGCTATGCCGAATCGGCCGCCACCCGGCCGTCGCGCACCGACAGCGGCGTCGTCATGCATCCGGTCATCGCCCGCGAAGACAACGATGCGGTAGCGGAAGAGGCTTGCTGCGTACTCGACATCATCCGCCAGACCCGGCGCGCGGCGCCGGACGAACGCATCGCCGTGCTGGTGCGCGCCCGCAGCCATCTCGACGCGCTCGTCGCCGAAATCCGCCGCAGCGCGCCCGATTTGCGCTTTCAGGCGGTGGACATCGAAGGCCTGGACGGGCGCCAGCATGTGCAGGATCTGCTGACGCTGTTCCGCGCCCTGCACCACCGCGCCGACCGCGTCCATTGGCTGGCCCTGCTGCGCGCCCCTTGGTGCGGCCTGAAGCTGGCCGACCTGCACGCGCTGGCGGCCGACGACCGGAAGCAGACGATCTGGCAACTGATGCAGGACGACGCCCGCCTTGCCCGGCTCACCGACGACGGCCGGCAACGCCTGCTGCATGTCCGTGGCGTCCTGCAACTGGCGTTTGCCGGACGCGACCGCCAGCACCCCCGGCGCTGGCTGGAAGGCGTCTGGCTGATGCTGGGCGGGCCGCGCTGCCTTGAGGCGCCGGAAGCGTTGAGCGATGTCGAAGCCTTCTTCATGCTGGTCAACCGGCTCGTCGCGGCGCGCAACCTCAGTGGCGAGACGCTGGCCACCCACGCGGCAGAACTCTACGCGCCGGCCGATCCCGCTCGGCGACGCGGTCCAGTTGATGACCATCCACAAGGCCAAGGGTCTCGAATTCGATACCGTGATCGTCCCCGGCCTGCACCGCGCGACCGGCGGCAACGACAGCAGCCTGCTGCTATGGGACGAAGTCGCCGGCGCCGATGGCCACGAGCACCTGCTGGTCGCGCCGATGAAGCAGAAAGGCGCAGGAAATGGCGAGGCAACCGCCTACGATTATTTGAAGAAACTGGAAACCGAGCGCGCCGAGCATGAAGATGAGCGCCTGCTCTACGTCGCCGCCACCCGCGCCATCCGCAATCTGCATCTGGTCGGCGTCGCCGTGGCCGATGATCGGAAGGACGACGGCCTGAAGCCGCCGGCCGCCGGCACCCTGCTCAAGCTGCTCTGGCCCGGCATCGCGCAGCCGGTTTTCGCCGCGGCACTGTCCCGTCTTGAGCCGGTCGCGGCGCCCCACACCGGCATCGACCCGGCGACATTCGTCCCGCCTCTGGTTCGCCTGCGCGAAGCCGGCCTGCCCGATACGTTGCTCCGCTCGCCCCAGCACACTCGCCCGGCCGCCGCCATGATCGACCGGGACGTGGCGGAAGGCGGCATCGCGCTTGAGGCTTCGGTCGGCTCGCTGGTTCATCGCTGCCTCGAACTGATCGCCCGCGCCGCGCATGGCCCCGGGCCAGGTCGGGAAGTCCCCTGGGAGGGGGATGGACTCGCCGGCTGGTCAGCGCAACGCGTCAGGGCGCTGGCGCCCGCTTATCGTCGCTGGCTGATGGAGGCGGGGCATCGATCAGAGGAGGCCCGGGAAGGGGCAGAACTGGTCGTCACCGCCCTCTGCCGGACCATCGCTTCGCCGGCCGGACGCTGGATCCTTGCGCAGCATGACATGGCCGGCGCCGAACAGGCATGGTCGGCTCGCGGCATCGAGGATGGCACGACGGTTACGGTCAACCATGTCATCGACCGCATTTTCGTCGCCGACGGTTGCCGCTGGATCGTCGACTACAAGACGCTTCACGCCGATGCGGACGATAGCTCGACCGCGATGCAGATGCGCGCCGGGGAATACCGGCCGCAACTCGAGCGCTATGCCGCGCTCTTTTCCAATGATCCCCTGCCGCTCAGGATGGCGATCTTCTTCCCGCTGCAGGGCGTCCTCGTCGAACTTCCCCGGAACTAGCGGCCGCCCCGGATCGACTTGATCGGCCAAGCTTCGGCTATACTCCCGAAAAAATTCCAAGAACATGAATCGATGTCGCCTCGACTGTGGAACATTCTCGCCGGCCTGTTTGTGGCTACCTGCGTCGCTGCAGCGACGGCGGCCCCGTCAGCCGCGGCCGCGCTGCAGGTCGCGGTGCTGGAAAACTCGCCGCCAATGTCCTTTCGCGACGCCGGTGGCCGACTGACCGGGTTCAGCGTCGAGGTGGCGCGGGCGGTGTGCGCGGAAATGAAGGTCCAGTGCGAATTTCAGGTGACCGTGCTGGATCGCGTGGTTGACGCGCTGGCCGGCGGCGAAATCGACATTGCCGCGGTCAGCCTGCTCGATACGCCCGAGCGGCGCCGCCGGATCATTCTTGCCCAGCCCCATTTCCGGTCGATCACGCTGTGGTTCGCCAGGCCCGGCGTCGAACCGGGCCAGCGCGGGCTGCGCGTTGCCGTCGTCAAGGGCTCGGCGCAGGAGGCTTATGCCCGCAAGCAGAACTGGGATACCGTCGGCGTGCCGACCAGCGGCGAACTCGGCGCACCGCTGCTTGCCGGTATCGCCCAGGCTGCCATCGTGCCGATGAATACCAGCCTGCATTTGCAGAGCAGCAAGGAGTTTCAGCGACTGGGCCTCGCCGCGACGGTCATGACGGTTCCCGAACTGGTCGGCAATGCTTCATTCGGCATCAACCCGCGACGCCCCGAGCTCAAGATCGCCGTTGACGACGCGCTCGAACGCATCAAGCTCAATGGTGTCTACGAGCGGATCAACACGCAGTTTCTGCCTTTCCGGGTGCATTGATGCCGGCATTTCGATCCCTCTTTCTGGTTGCCGCCCTGTGGACAGGAGCGCTGCAGGCGGCCGATCTGCGAGTGGCGGTTCTGGTTCAGGATGCGGCGCAGGTATCGCTACAGGGCGATCTCGTGCCGAGCAGCACGCCCGGGGCTGACCTGGTGGCCTTCACCGACGAACTGGCCCGGGAGATCTGTCGCCGTATCCGTTCCCGCTGTTCCGTCTCCTACGTTACCTTCGGCGAAATCCTGCCGGGTGTCGAAGACGGGAGCTTCGATCTCGGCTTCGGCAACTTCCTGCGCGCGCCCAAGCGCGAGAAACGTGTCGCGTTCAGCGAACCGATCTTCCGTTCCGCCTCACGCCTGGTCGGATCGCCGGCTACCGCCCGGGCGTTTGCCGGCAAGCTCGGTCAGGCGGTCAATCTAGACAACCTGCGCGGCGCGCGCGTGGCAGCGATGGAAGGCTCGCAGCAACAGGCGTTCCTCAACACCATCGCCGCCGAGCGCGAGCTGACCGTCGTTGCCACCGCGACGACGGCCGGCGCATTCGACACACTGCGCAATGGCAGCGCCGACTTCGCGCTGCTGCCGATCCGCACCGGCTATGCCTTGATCAGCCACGACAAGTCACGGCGCTTCGGCTTTATCGGCCCGGCTGTCGCCGATCACGGCCTCGGCGACACTGCCCACATCATCCTGCCAAGACAGAAGGACGCGTTACGCCGCTCGGTCAACCAGGCAATCGCGGAAATTCGCGCCGACGGGACGGGTCATCGCATCATGCGCCGGCACTTCCCGGTGAACCTGGACTGAAACACGATGCCGATCCGGCCTGAACGCTACCCGGCAAACCGGCTTTTCGCCCTGCTCGCCGCCAGTTTCGCACTGCTGTTTACCTTCGTCATCGTCGTTCTGGCCGTTGACCAGGAACGTGTTCGCGAGGCATCGGAACGCCTGCAACAGCAGACCGTGCCCAAGATCATCCGCTTCCAGCGGCTGGCGCGCAACCTCGATCAATTGCGCCAGGAAGGCGAACAGATCTTTTCCTCGGGCACGCCCGAAGGCCGCCAGCAGTCGCTTTACCTCGTCATGCTGGTAGCCAGCCATCCGAGCATTCTCGAACATTCGCAGGCGGCGGCGGCGGCCCGCGACACCGAGGCCTTCCTCGCCGAAACCGGCCGCCTGGCCGCGCAGGATCCGGCCTTGCTCAGGGTGCAGCAGGCGGAATGGCAACAGCTTTCCAGACGCCTGAGCATGCTGGTCGATGACATTCTGGTCGAGGGCGCCAATCTGGCGACCGCCGATCTGGAAGACGTTGCCGCCACCATGCGCCTCACCAGATACAAGCTGATGGGGGCCACCGCCCTGCTTGGCGGCTTTCTCCTTCTGTTGATGATCCTGCTCAGGCGGCACCTGCTGCGCCCGTTGGAGAAGATCGACCGCGCACTGTCATCACTCAGCGTCGACCGGCCAGCACCGGAGTTTCCCGATGGCAGCCTGGCCGAGATCCATGCCGTCGAGGAAGCGACCAGGCGCCTGCACGACGCGATGCTCAGCAATGAGGCGGCGCGCCGCGAGCTGCAGTTGCTGGCCAATCGCGACGACCTGACCGGGCTGATGAACCGGCGGCACTTCATGGAATCGGCCGCGACCGAACTGCGGCGCGCCCAGCGCTACGGCCGGCCCACTGCCGTCGCCCTCGGCGACCTCGATTTCTTCAAGAGTCTCAACGACACCTACGGTCACGGCGCCGGCGATGCCGTATTGCGCACCTTCGCCGAACTGCTCACCGAGAGTCTGCGCCAGTCCGATCTCGTCTGCCGCTACGGCGGGGAGGAGTTCGCGTTCCTGTTTCCCGAGAGTACTGTCGGGCAGG
This sequence comes from uncultured beta proteobacterium, assembly GCA_963810175.1. Taxonomy (GTDB): domain Bacteria; phylum Pseudomonadota; class Gammaproteobacteria; order Burkholderiales; family Rhodocyclaceae; genus Azonexus. The sequence continues at coordinate 55,695 of CAWEMU010000017.1, forward strand.
CACACATCCTGGTCGAGCGCTTTCGCGAACGCTGCGCCGCGCACGAGATCCAGCTGCCCGACGGCTTGCTCGTCCGCGTCACGCTCAGCGTCGGACTGGCGGATGCCAGCCGTTGTCCGATCGACCTTGCGTTGCAGCGGGCGGACTTGGCACTCTACGAGGCCAAGCGAATGGGGCGCAACCGGGTCGTCGTCGCGGCGGAGACTGGCTGATGCAGATCCTGATCGTCGAGGACGACCGGGTGATTGCTGAAAACCTCTATGACTTCCTCGAAACCTGCGGACATCGGTGCGACTTCGCGCCCTCGCTGGCTGCTGCGGAGGCCCTGCTCACACACGACCAATTCGACGCCATGGTTCTCGACCGCAGCCTGCCTGACGGCGATGGGGCATTGCTGGCCAGTCGCTTGCGGGCCGCGGGAAATTCGCTGGCGATTCTGATGTTGACCGCGCGCGATACGCTGGACGACAAACTCGCTGGCTTCGGCGCCGGCGCCGACGACTATCTCGCCAAACCCTTTGCCCTGAAGGAAGTGGAAGCGCGGCTGCAGGCCCTGCTGCGCCGCTCGGGCGGCCGGCCGGCAGCGCAGCGGCTGGCGTTCGGCGCGCTGACCTACGACCCGGCGGAACAGGTGGTCACGCTGGCCGACCGGCCACTCGCGCTGCCACCCAAGGCATTGCGCCTGGTCGAGGTGCTGTTGCGGCAACCGCAACGTGTCTTTTCGCGGCGCGAACTGGAAATGGCCGTCTGGGGGCGGGAACAGGAAGCGAGCGACAACCTGCGCGGCCTCTTGCATACGATACGCCGGGCCCTGACCGATGCCGCTCCGGTCCACATCGTCAATGTCCACGGCCTCGGCTACAAGCTCGTCAGCCGCTAGACACGGACCGAGCATGCGCCTGCGCATCGCACTGGCGCTGGGCGCGCTGTCGCTCCTGGTGATCCTGGCGCAGTCACTGACGATGCTGGCGGTCTTCGACCAGACCGAGGAAGAGTTCATCGACCAGATGCTCACCCAGCAGATCGCCCACAGCATGGCTGTCTGGAAGACAGCGCCGGAATCGGCATTTCCCAACACCCCAGCGATGCAGCTCTACCGATTCGGCCCCGGAATGGCGCCATCTGACGGATTGCCTGCGGAAGTCCTTTCGCTGCCAGTCGGCAACCACGAGATCCGCCTCGGCGGTCGCGAAGCTCACGTCGCGGTCCGCCATGATGGCAGCGCGCGCTACATCCTCGTGTACGACGCCGAAGAGCACGAGGGTCGAATGCTCAGCCTGATGCTTCTCACGATAACTGCCAGCACGTTGCTCGCCCTGGTGGTGCTGCTCTCCGGCTATGCGCTGGCTGGACGCCTGTCCGGCAGCCTCGAGCGGCTGGCGGCTCGCGTCGACACGCCGGACGGCGCACCGCTGGCCGGGCCCGACATGGAGCGTGAACTCCGGGCGATCGCCGAGGCACTGGACCGCTACCACCAGCGCCAGCAGGAGGCACTGGACCGGGAACGGGCATTTGCCGCGAACCTCTCCCATGAACTGCGCACGCCCCTGACTGCAATCCGCACCGATGCCGAATTGCTGGCGGCCCTCCCCGACGCCCCGCAAGCGGTCCGGCGCCGTGCAAATCGCATGATTCAGGGGGTCGACCGCATCAATGCCCTCGGCAGCAGCCTCCTGCTGCTGAGCCGCGAGGCAGGACCGGCGCTGCTCGAGGAAATCCGTCTGCAGCCCGCCGTGCGGGAGGTCTGGGAGCCGCTTTCGCAATCCGTCAGCAAGCCCGTCAGCCTGCGTGTGATGGTGCCGGAAGGGACCACGGTCAGCGCTGACCCGACCCTGTTCGATCTGGTGTTGCGCAACCTGCTCGACAACGCGCTGCGCCACAGCGACCGGGGTGAAATCGTCTGTGCGCTGGAGGGCAGCCGGCTGATCGTCTCCGACTGCGGCCGGGGCTTTGCCGAGGCCGAGCTGCCACACGTGTTCGACCGCTTCTTCAGTGGGCCGCAAGGCCGGCACGGGCTTGGCCTCGCGCTGGTGCAACACGTCTGCCGCGCCAGCGGCTGGCGGGTCAGCGCCGGGAATGCGGCGACGGGCGGCGGACAGGTGACCATCGATCTGGGCGACAGCCTGCTGCCGTCCTGACCCTGCCGCTTCCTCCGGAGTCGCCCACAAGACGCTCACCCGTGGTCGGCCGGACTGGCCGGCAAATTTGATCCGGTCGGCGATGATGATGTTTTTCAGGGGTTTGAACGGAAGCGCGTTGCGCGTCCCGGGCCTCGCCGCCCGCCGTTCGTCATCCAGGTGTTCACGCTGCTCTCCGTGGCTTTTTCGGAACCCGTCTTCCGGGACGAATTCAGCGTCCGCTTTAACTTCATCGCGGTGGACTCTTTTGTTTTCATCGCCGAGGTAATCGGGAATATCCGCGAGTCCTGCCCGGCCTGGTTCTGGTACCGGGCGCCGTGGCCGCGATGAAGTTGGCCACCAATCGGCGCATTGCCCCCGGGACGTTTCGGAATTTGGCGGGTTCGCGCGCTGCATGAGCCTGCTGGCAAACATGTCGCGAGAAGTCGCGCGCGGCGCGTGTTTCCCGGCTTCGCACGCGGCCACCGGGTTCATGTGGCTGGCCTGCGGGCTCGCTCTGCACACCCGCTCGCGACGCCTGGCACGCCGCGCCATCCTCGGCGCCCTTATGCCCGGTGCGTTCATGGGCCGCCCCGCCAGGCCCAGGGCGGCCACTTCATTTCCCAGACCCTCTGGTCGGCGTGGCCGGCCTGGACGATCAGCCTCGGCCTGGCTGCCGCGTTGGGCGTCGGGCGGCTATCAGCGGCTCCCCGGCCAGAGCACGCAAGCCCAGACAACCGCGGCGTTTATCAGGCTTAGGAGCACCGCCGCGCTGCCCATGTCCTTGGCCCGCTTGGCCAGTTCGTGCCTTTCCGGCGACGCCTTGTTGACAATGGCTTCGAGCGCCGAATTGAGGATTTCGACAATCAGGATCAGGAGAATGCTCCCTGCCATCAAGGCACGTTCGATCCCCGTCCTGCCAAGATAGAAAGCCAGCGGCAGGGTGATCGCCGCCAGCAGCACCTCCTCGCGGAAGGCCGCCTCATGCTTCCAGGCAGCGGCAATGCCGTCGCGCGAATAGCCCGTCGCATTCCATAGACGGACCAGCCCCTTCTTGCCCTTGAATTCGTCGGCACTCATGAGGTCGCTTTCTCGGGGCAATCAATTTTTTGGCATTTTTTCGGGCTGACCGCAACTGCATGTGGTTGTGACTGTCGCGGCGCAACTCGAACAGCTCACTGGCAATCACCAGGTCGCCTAGTTTTGCATAGCCAAAATTACGCGGATCGAACGCCGACCAGTTCTTGTTAACATGTGAGCCGACGCCGGCAAGGTTAGCCCAGCCTTCCTCATCGGAAACCGCTGCAACAGCATTGCGCAAATGGGTGACTAGGCGAGTATCGCTGCGAAGTTCATTGGTGCTTTTTCTTGCGAGAGAAGGCGGAGCTGCCTGCGTGGCGCTGCTGGGTGCCGGCACTGGTAAGCCGAGGTTTTCAAGAAATAGAAACTTCGTACAGGCATTGACGAAAGCTGGCGGTGTTTTTTCCTCGCCGAAGCCGAAAACCTTTAGCCCATTGGCCCTGAGGCGCATCGCTAACGGGGTGAAGTCCGAGTCACTGGAGGCAATACCAAATGCCGAAAGTTTCTGTGTGTAGAGCAGGTCCATCGCATCGATGATGATTGCGCTGTCGGTGGCATTCTTGCGCTTCGTGTAGGCGAATTGCTGCATCGGCTGGATTGCATAGTCGTGCAGGATCTCAGCCCAGCCGTTGAGACCCTGGCTTTTCCAGTCGCCGTAGGCGCGCCGAACGTTGATTACGCCGTACTTCGACAGCTCGTCGAGAATGTCGGTGATCTTGCTGGCCGGACAGTTGTCGGCGTCGATCAACAGGGCGATTGCGTTCTGTTCCATGGTGTCGGCCTCAACGCCTTTCCAGCAACGGTTTCAAAAAGCGGCCGGTATGGCTCGACTTGCATTTGACCACCGCCTCAGGCGTCCCGGCGACAAGGATGCGGCCACCGCCGTCGCCGCCTTCGGGGCCGAGGTCGACGACCCAGTCGGCGGTCTTGATCACGTCGAGGTTGTGCTCGATGACGACGATGGTGTTGCCGTGGTCGGCCAGGCGATGGAGCACGGCGAGCAGCATTTCGATGTCCTGGAAATGCAGGCCGGTGGTCGGCTCGTCGAGGATGTACAGCGTGCGGCCGGTGTCGCGCTTGGACAGTTCCAGCGCCAGCTTGACGCGCTGCGCCTCGCCGCCGGAAAGCGTGGTCGCGCTCTGGCCGAGGGTGATGTAGCTGAGGCCGACATCGACCAGCGTCTGCAGCTTGCGGGCGATGACCGGCACGGCGTCGAAGAATTCGCGCGCCTGCTCGACGGTCATGCCGAGAATGTCGTGGATGTTCCTGCCCTTGTACTGGATTTCCAGCGTCTCGCGGTTGTAGCGCTTGCCGTGGCAGACGTCGCACGGCACGTAGATGTCGGGCAGGAAATGCATCTCGACCTTGATCATGCCGTCGCCCTGGCAGGCCTCGCAGCGTCCGCCCTTGACGTTGAAGCTGAAGCGGCCGGGCCCGTAACCGCGCGCCCGCGACTCGGGCACCTGCGAAAAGAGATCGCGGATCGGCGTCAGCAGGCCGGTGTAGGTCGCCGGGTTGGAGCGCGGCGTGCGGCCGATCGGCGCCTGGTCGACGTTGATCACCTTGTCGAACACGTCGAGGCCGATGATTTCCTTGTGCGCCGCCGGTTCGCCGGTCGAGCCGTAGAGGTGTCGGGCGGCGGCGGCGTAGAGCGTGTCGTTGATCAGCGTCGATTTGCCCGAGCCGGAAACACCGGTGATGCAGGTGAACAGGCCGACCGGCAGTTCGAGCGTGACATCCTTCAGGTTGTTGCCGCAGGCGCCGATCACCATGATCTGTTTGTCGGCCTGGCGCGGTCGACGCGTTTTGGGGGCCGGAATTGCCTTGCGCCCGGAAAGATAGTCGCCGGTCATCGAGGCCGGGTTGGCGGCAACTTCGGCCGGCGTGCCTTCGGCGACGATGAAGCCGCCGTGGATGCCGGCACCGGGGCCGATATCCACGACATAGTCGGCCGAGCGGATGGCGTCTTCGTCATGCTCGACGACGAGCACCGAGTTGCCCATGTCGCGCAGGTTCTTCAGCGTCTGCAGCAGGCGGTCGTTGTCGCGCTGGTGGAGGCCGATCGACGGCTCATCGAGTACGTACATGACGCCGGTCAGCCCGGAGCCGATCTGCGAAGCCAGCCGGATGCGCTGCGATTCACCGCCCGACAGCGTTTCCGCCGAGCGTTCGAGGCTCAGGTAATCGAGACCGACGTTGATCAGGAAAGACAGCCGGGCGGTGATTTCCTTGAGTATCTTGTCGGCGACCTGCGCCTTGGCACCGGCCAGCGTCAGGCAGTTGAAGTAGTTGCGCGCCTCGCCGAGCGGCAGGCGGCTGATTTCATGCAACGTCCTGGCGCCGACGCGGACGTGCCGCGCCTCGATGCGCAGGCGGGTACCGGCGCACTGCGGACACCCGGTGTTGCTGATGTACTTGGAAAGCTCCTCGCGCACCGCCTGCGAGTCGCTGCCCCGGTAGCGGCGCTCCAGATTGGGGATGATGCCCTCGAAGGTGTGGCTGCGGTCGAAGCGCGTGCCCCTTTCGTTGAGGTAGCGGAAATTGATCTCGGTGCGCCCGGAGCCATAAAGGATCACCTGGCGGAATTCTTCGGGCAGGTCGGCGAACGGTGTATCGACCGAGAAGCCGTAATGCGCCCCCAGCGATTCGATGATCTGGAAGTAGAACTGGTTCTTCCTGTCCCAGCCGCGGATCGCCCCGGCCCCCAGCGACAGCGCCGGGTTGCCGACGACGCGCCGGGGGTCGAAAAACTGTATTACCCCGAGGCCATCGCATTTCGGGCAGGCGCCCATCGGGTTGTTGAAGGAAAAGAGGCGCGGCTCCAGTTCCTGCAAGGCGTAGGAGCAGACCGGGCAGGCAAATTTGGCCGAGAACATGTGTTCCGCGCCGCTGTCCATCTCCAGCGCGACCGCCCGGCCGTCGGCATGGCGCAAGGCCGTCTCGAAGGATTCGGCCAGGCGCTGGCGCATGTCCTCGCGCACCTTGAGACGGTTGACCACGACATCGACATTGTGCTTCTGCGACTTTGTCAGCTTGGGCACCGCGTCGAGTTCATGCACCGCGCCGTCGACCCGCACCCGCGCGAAGCCCTGGGCGCGCAGCTCGGCGAAGAGGTCCATCTGCTCGCCCTTGCGGTTGGCCACCACCGGCGCGAGGATCATCAGCCGCGTTTCGTCGGGCAGCGCCAGCACGTGGTCGACCATCTGCGATACCGTTTGCGCTTCCAGCGGCTGGTCGTGATCCGGACAATACGGCGTCCCGGCGCGGGCAAACAACAGTCGCAGGTAGTCGTGGATTTCGGTGACGGTGCCGACGGTGGACCGCGGATTGTGCGAAGTCGCCTTCTGCTCGATCGAAATTGCCGGCGACAGGCCCTCGATCAGGTTAACATCGGGCTTCTCCATCAACTGCAGGAACTGCCGCGCGTAGGCCGACAGCGATTCGACATAACGCCGCTGACCCTCGGCATAGAGGGTGTCGAACGCCAGCGAGGACTTGCCCGACCCGGACAGGCCGGTGATCACGATGAGCCGGTTGCGCGGCAGATCGAGGTTGATGTTTTTCAGGTTATGGGTGCGCGCACCGCGAATGCGGATGGTTTCCATGATGCCGATGTCGTGTTGAATTGAAGCAGCCGCTTACTATACGCATGTTCGTCCGCCGGACCACCTCGGAACAGCAAGCCGCGCCGGCGATCAGCCCGGCGGCGCATCCTTGAGGGACAGCGTCACGTGGACCGTGCCGTCCGCGACCGTTCTCTTCATGGGCCAGCCAATGGCGGAAAACACCTTGAGCATGGCCGCATTGGCGACGAGGACTTCCGCAATGAAGCGCGAAATTCCCCGTTCCCGGGCAATCCGGCCGAGATGCATGAGCAATCGCCGGGCGATGCCCAGGCCGTGAAAATCCTCCTCGACGATGAAGGCGACTTCCGCCATATCATCGCCACAGCGGGAATAGCTCGACGATGCGATGACGACCTCCCGCCCATCCACCATACGGGTGACGATCAGGGCGACGCGGTTGTCGAAGTCCATCTCCCGGATCAGGCGGTAGTCCGCGTCGCTGAGATCACTCTTGAAACTGAAGAAGCGGGTATAGATCGATTCCGGGTCAAGGTTCCTGAACGCCTCGGCCATCCGTTCGCCATCGTCGGGATGCAACGCCCGGATGCAGACCTCCATGCCATTGCGCAAGGTCTCCCTGACACAGTAACTCCGCGCATCGATCACCCGACCATCCTCCCCGGACATTCACTCTTGTTGTTGCCGGAAATCCGGCAGCCCTGCATGTTTCGACCGGGGCAACACCCGCCGGGGCCGTATGCGTAGCCTGCCAGAAATCGGCGGCCAACTCCAGAGGCGCGGGCCGCAAGCCACTTTCGCTAGCGCACGACCTTGCGCCACTCCTGCTCGAAATAGCGGACCAGGACCTGGTTGTTGAGCCGGTTGACCTCGGCCGGCACGCGCGCCATGTCGGCCGGGAAACGGAACAGGTCGGGCACGATCTCCGGCGTCAAAAACCGGGTTTTCTTCGGGTCAACCGCAACCGGCACGAATTCCTGGCGGCCGGCGATGATGAAGCCCCATTCGCCGAACGACGGCACCAGTGCGTGATACGGCGCCGTCCTGAAGCCGACATCCTCGAGCGTCGTCACGACGCACCAGAACGACTGCCGGGCGTAGAGCGGCGACGTCAACTGGACGACGATCAGGCCGCGCGCCGCCAGGCGCTTTTCCAGCAGACGGTAGAAGGCCGAGGTGTAGAGCTTGCCGAGGGCGAAATTGGCGGGATCGGGGAAGTCGATGACGATGAAGTCGAAATAGCTCCCGGCTTTCCTCCAGCCACTGCAGGGCGTCGGCATTGACCACCGTGACCCGCGGCGACTTCAGCGCCCCGCCGTTGAGCGCCACCAGCGGCGGCGCCGTGGCGAACAACTCGGTCATCGCCGGATCGAGATCGACCAGCGTCACCGCTTCGACGTTCGGGATACTTGAGGATTTCGCGCAGCGCCAGTCCGTCGCCGCCGCCGAGCACCAAGGCGCGCTTCGCGGCGGGCAGCGCAGCCAGTCCGGGATGAACCAGCGCCTCGTGATAGCGGTATTCGTCATGCGACGAGAACTGCAGGTTGTTGTTCAGGAACAGGCGCAGGTCGTCGCGCCAGCGGGTGACGACGATGCGCTGATAGGGCGTCGTCTCGGCATGGACGATCTCGTCGGCGTAGAGATGGGCCTCGGCCAGCGTCGTCAGTTGCCCGGCCCCGGCGAAACCGGCGGCCAGCGCGCCGAAAGCAGCCCAGGTCTGCACCGCCAGCCAGCGCCGCGCCGGCAACTGATCGCGGAACAGATGCAATGCCCACAGCGCCACCGCGACGTTGAGCAGCCCGAAGAGCAGCCCGGTCCGCACCATGCCGAGTTGCGGGGCGAGGAGCAGCGGAAACAGGATCGAGACCGCCAGCGCGCCGAGATAATCGAAAGTGAGCACTTGCGAAACCAGATCCTTGAACGCCAGTTCGCGCTTCAGGATGCGCATCACCAGCGGAATTTCCAGCCCGACGAGGACGCCGACACCAAATACCGCCAGATAGAGCAGCAAGCGGAACGGCGCCGGCAGCCAGACGAACGCCAGAAACAGCCCGACCGCCGAAAAGCCGCCGAGCAGACCGACCATCAGTTCGATCTGGATGAAGCGTCCGATCAGATCGCGCGTGATGTACTTCGACAGCCACGAACCGACCCCCATCGCGAACAGGTAGGCGCCGATCACCGTCGAGAACTGCGTCACCGAATCGCCGAGCAGATACGACGACAGCGCGCCGGCGATCAGTTCGTAGGCCAGCCCGCAGGAAGCGATGACGAAAACGGAGAACAGAAGCGCATGCCGCATGGGCATGGATGCTACCCTGAAACGACGGGCCGGTGACTTGATCTGGCGCTTGCCGTCCGACGGAAATCTCCGGTCACCGGAGACGGTCATCCAGAATCGACAACCCGCGCTCCGGCGCCCCCCGGGGTGACGAATGAATCAGCGCTTCCCGACGACGACGGAACAGTCATGCCCGCGGAGCGGGCTCTCGCCCGGCTCCTGACCGAAGGCGCCGGCACCGTCAGGGCAGCGTCACTCCCAGTGTCCACATCAGGCCCGCTGTACCGATGAGAACCAGCTCGCTACATATGCGGTTATAGCAGTAGCCGGCGGAGCCAATGATTGCCGGGGCAAAACCGGAGCTGTTGAAGGGAATATTGTCCCGGTAGTCGCCTTTATAACCGTGGAGCACGCCGGCGGCGAACTTGGCGTAGGCCGCCGGTACCGAGTCGAATGGTCGCCACAACAGCCCCCCGAAGACGAACTGCGACGGCTGGTCGAAGGAGTTGGAGAAGGCCGATGCGCCGACCAGCACCTGCCCTTCGAGCCAGCGCTCCTCCAGTCGCCACTCACCGTAGACCAGCTTCTGATTGTTGTTGTGGTCGTCCTGCGGATTCCAATGCACTGTCGCCAGACTGGTCTGGAAGTAGAAGCGATCGGTGCGCCAGGGCTCGGGGGCATCCCACACCGAAGTCGTCACCGCCGGCGTTCCCTCGGATCCCGTGAGCGGCGCCGGTCGATTCCGCCATCGCCGGTGCAGCACCAAGGCAGCACGCCGCGGTGAGCAGAAGCGCCGGCACGCGGCACGCCGACGCGGGCGAAACGTGGTTCACGATGGCGGACAGAGAAGGAAGCGCCCGTGCGCCCAAGGCGCGACTCGAGAGGGAAGACATGGCACCTCGCCAAAAGGATAGCCCATCGAAGGGCGAGCCGCGCAGTATATTTTCTGCGATCAACTGCGGTCAATGCCGGTCAGCGTGTTTGTTGGCTCCGCAATACCAAATTGACAGCGTCTTTCAGGAACGGGATACTTCGCTGGGGGTATTGCGTTGCCTACCTTTTTCCTTGACTCGGACGCTTCCTCGACCAGGGCACCGGCCTGCCCGACCAAATTTGCTGACGCTCCGGGCGGCAAGCTTCGGCATCGAGAGTTGCCGCGTCATCCGCGACGGTTCCCGAATACCCGGAGTCGCCCGACTTGTCGCCGCGCCGGGCTGTGACGGGCAACATCCTGCTGACATCGACATCTATCGGAATCCTTCGTGACCCTTGACACCGCCGAACCGGATCTGTCGGTGATCGTCACCGGGCAAGGCTCCTTTGCCCAGCGCCAGGCCTTCGGCGAGCACCTGCTTGGGCTTGCGCGCGGATCGGGGCATTCCGCAGAGTTGATCGTCGCCGCGACGCCGCCGGCAGCAGCGGTCGAGGAGGACATCGTTCGAGCCGTCGCCAGGGCTCGCGGAAGAATCGTCGCCTTCTGCGACCCGGCGTCCGGTCTTGCGCCGGAATCGCTGATGGCACTGGTCGGGTCCCTCGCGGACGGCAGTCACGACCTCGCCATCGCCGTATGCGACCAGAGACAATCCGACGCAGGAACGGCAACGATCGCGAGCCGGTTCAAGGCGCTGGTTGCACGACTGATCCTCTGGCCAGTCGCGCAAACGCGCGATCCGTGGTCGCGATGGTACGCGTTGCGACGCGATCAGCTGCTTCGACTTGCGCCGCCGGACCGGGCATCTGCGGCACCTCTTCACTCGCTGCTGCTCGGCGGACCCGAAATGCGCATCGTCGACGTTTCCGCGCGGCCCGGCCCGGATGCTTGCCTGCCGCCAGCATTGCCCACGCTGCGCGAGATTCTGGCCAGGCTGCGCCGGGGCATGTCCGTAGCCGAGGGGGCGGCGCCCACGGGTGCGAAAGCCCGCTTTGCCGCCGCCATCGGAATCGCGGTTGACCTGGCGGCCACCCTGGCGCTCCTGGCATGGGGATGGTTGCCAGGAGCATCGAACCTCGTCGGCTTCGGCATGGGTGCTGCTGCTTTCCTGGCGGCACGGGTTCTGTGGCCGGCAGGCTCCCGCCCGGCTGGGGGCTGGCGCCTTCCAGGGGCCGGGCCGGCTGGCTGGCATCTGGTCGTTGCCGCGCTTGCGCTGGGGCTGCGCGGTGGCGCGGTTGCGACAGCACTGGCTTACGGGCTGCCGCCATGGATGGCCGCCGTTGCCGGCGTCGGCGCCTCGTGGAGTGCCGGCGCGGTCGGCAACGGGTTCGCCCCGGAGTCCGCACGGCAACCGGCGGTTTCCGCGGCACGGCGCTGGAGCGCAGGGGCGGCAGGGATCGTGCTCAGCATCCTGTTGATGCACCTGCTCTATCTCAAGGTGTTCCCGCTGACCCCCGAAGAAGCCTATTACTGGAACTACTCGATCCGCCTCGACTTCGGCTACCTTGACCACCCGCCGCTGGTGGCCTGGCTGATCGCGCTCGTCGAACGCCTTTTCGGGCATGGCGAGGCCAGCATCCGCCTCGCTTCGCTCGCCTGCATTGCGGTGATGACGGTCTTCGTCTACCGGCTGGCGCTGCGCCTCGTTGACCGGCCCGCCGCGCTGGTGGCGGCCGCGTTCGCGATCCTGACCCCTTACGGCTTCTTCATCGCGGGATTCATGATTTCGCCGGATGCGCCGCTGGCCGCGGCATGGGCCGCCTGCCTTTATTTCCTGCACCGCGCGCTGGTCGGGAACGAACGCCGGGCCTGGTACGGCGTCGGCATTGCGCTGGGGCTGGGCCTGCTTTCCAAGTACACGATCGCCATACTGGGCCCGGCCGCTCTGGCCTTCTGCCTCGCCGACCGACACTCGCGCGCCTGGTTCCTGCGCCCGCAGCCCTACGTCGCGGTGCTGATTGCCGCCGCGCTGTTCGCGCCCGTGATCTACTGGAACTTCACGAATGACTGGGCGTCTTTCCGCTTCCAGGGGGGCGAGCGCTTCGGCGACGAACGGCAATTCAGCCTGCACTACATGCTGATGAACATCATGCTCGTCGCCACCCCGCTGCCACTCATGGTTCTGCCGCTGCTGTTCGCCCGGCAGTGGACGCGGGATGCCGCGCACTTTCCCGAACCCGCGCACGCCGAAGCACGCAACCGGCTGTTCGTGGCCTGTTTCGTCTTTATCCCGCTCGCGGTGTTCGCCTGGAGCGCGCTCAAGCACGTCCCTCGCCTCAACTGGACCGGCCCGATCTGGCTCGCCACCCTGCCGCTGCTGGGCTGGACAATCGTCCGGGCCGGCACGCTGCGCTGGCATGGACTCGGATCTGCGATGCGCCTGACGGCGGGAAAGGTCATCGGCGCGTTGCTGGTCATCTATGCGCTGGTCAGTTACCACCTGGTCCTGGGGATTCCCGGGATTCCCTATTCGCCGTCGTTTGCCAAGGCGATCGGCTGGCAGGTGGCCACCCGGGAACTTCACAGGGTCCATGACCGGATTGCGCAGGAGACCGGCGCCGCGCCGGTGATCGTCGGGATGGACAAGTACAACACCGCGAGCCAGATCGCCTTCTACGGTGCCCGACCATTCGCCTTGCCGGGGCAGGCGCCGCTGAAAGCGACATCGATCGAGGCCTTCACCGGGAATTCCCTGATGTTCGACTACTGGGATCCGCCTGGCCAGTTCCGGGGTCGTACGCTGGTGATGGTCGCGCGCAACCGGGAGGTGCTGGCGACCGATCTGCTTGCGCCGCACTTCGGCGAACTGGATTCGACGATTCATACGCTCCGGCTGGCAAACGCCGGGCCCGGTGGCGACGGCCGGCGCATTGCCGATTACTTCTACCGGATCGGTTACGACTACCGCCCTCCGCCGGGCGAACGCTGAACGGCCGGATCAAGCTTCGCCTTTCCGGGGCGCATCATCCACTTTGCATATGCCCGGATAGCCGATTCAATGTCGGTCATCCACCCGCCCGTCCGGCACAATGTCGCGGCAGCGCCGTCAGGCCGCCATGTCCAGATCTGCTGATCATGCGAAACGGGTTCGGCTGTTCCGGTGGAAGTCGGCAAGAATCGCGGAACGCCAGCGGATTCTCGAGGTCGGAGTACGGTCCCGTCATGAATGTTCCTGCCCTTTTCCGAGTGTTGACCGCAACCATGAGACCTTTCCTGCTCGCCCTGCTCGCCGGCCTCGCGCTGCCTGCGGCCGCCGCCGACTACGTTGTCGATCCCAGTCATACCTACGCCACCTTCGAGATCGACCACATGGGTTTCTCGACCCAGCGCGGCCAGTTCGAGCGCACGTCGGGGCAGATCCGCTACGACCAGGAAGCGCGGACCGGCCAGATCGAGATCCGCATCGACGCCGCCTCGCTCGATACCGGCTTCAAGCTGCGTGACGACGTGCTGCGCGGCAGCGAATGGTTCAACGTCGAGAGCTTCCCCGACATCATCTTCCGCAGCCAGCGCCTGGTGTTCAACGAGGAACGGCCGATTGCCGTCGAGGGCGTGCTGGTCATGCTCGGCGAGGCGCGGCCGATGCGCCTGGAAATCGCGCGTTTCAAGTGCGGACTCAACTTGGCCGTGCGCAAGCGCGGCTGCGGCGCCGATGCGCAGGGCATGCTCCGCCGCTCGGAGTTCGGCATGCAGACCGGGCTCCCGTTCATCGGCGACGAAGTGCGCCTGCGCATCCAGGTCGAAGCCTACCTGCCGTGACCGGGGGCGATCGCCGACCGGCCCGCCACTGCGCTAAAGTCATGTGCCGCCCGCCGGTTTCTGCGAAAATGTCACCCCCGTTTGCGCAGTTTCCGGATTCCCATGCCCCCCCATCCCGCCATCGCCCCCACCGCTGAAATCGTCGCCGAACTGAAGGCGGGCCGCATGGTCGTCCTTGTCGATGAGGAAGAGCGCGAGAACGAAGGTGACCTCGTCATGGCCGCCGAGCACATCACGCCGGAGGCCATCAACTTCATGGCCAGGTACGGGCGCGGACTGATCTGCCTGACCTTGACCGAAGAGCGCTGCCGCAAGCTGGGCCTGGTGCAGATGGCGCGCAACAACCGGACGCAGTACGGCACGGCGTTCACCGTCTCGATCGAGGCCGCCGAAGGGGTCACCACCGGCATTTCCGCCGCCGACCGTGCACGCACGATACAGGTCGCCGTGGCCAGGAGTTCGACGGCCGACGACATCGTCCAGCCCGGCCATGTCTTCCCGATCACCGCCCGCCCCGGCGGCGTGCTCGTCCGCGCCGGACATACTGAAGCCGGTTGCGATCTGGCCGGCATGGCGGGCCTGGAACCGGCATCGGTCATCTGCGAGATCATGAACGACGACGGCACGATGGCCCGTCTGCCGGAACTGATCGATTTCGCCCGCGAACACAGCCTCAAGATCGGCACCATCACCGACCTCATCCATTACCGTGCCGCCTCCGAAACGCTGGTCGAGCGCGTCACCAGCAAGACGATCCAGACTGCCCACGGCGAATTCACGCTGCACGCCTATGTCGACCGCGCCGGCGGCGCGACGCACCTGGCGCTGGTCAAGGGTGAGATTGCGGCCGGCAAGGAAACGCTGGTGCGCGTTCATGAGCCGCTCTCGGTACTTGACTTCATCGACCCCGGCAGCAAGCCGCAATCGTTCTCGATCGACGAGGCGCAGGCGGCGCTTGCCAGGAACGGCCATGGCGTCATCGTCCTGATGCACCGCCCGGAGGACGGCGAAGCGCTGCTTGCCCGCCTGACCAGCGACACGCCGCGCACCCGGAGCAAGTGGGATCCGCGAACCTACGGTATCGGCGCCCAGATCCTGCGCGATCTCGGCGTCGGCAAGATGCGCCTGCTCTCGAGTCCGCGCCGGATGCCCTCCATGACCGGCTTCAGCCTCGAAGTCACCGGTTTCATCACTTCTCCCGCGGAGCTCTGAGCCATGTCCCGTTTCGACGATATCCACGAATACGACAACTCCCTCGCCGGCGCCGGCCTGCGTATCGGCATCGTCATGAGCCGCTTCAACCTGCCGGTGTGCGAAGGCCTGCTCTCGGCCTGCATCGCCGAGTTGAAGCGCCTCGGCGTCGCCGCCGGCGACATGGCCATCGCCAACGTGCCGGGCGCGCTGGAAATCCCGCTCGTGCTGCAAACGCTGGCGCAGAGCGGCAAGTACGACGCACTGGTCGCCCTCGGCGCGGTGATCCGCGGCGAGACCTACCATTTCGAGGTGGTTTCGAACGATTCCTGCCGCGCCGTGATGGACGTGCAGCTCGATACCGGCATCCCGATCGCCAACGGCATCCTGACCTGCGAAAGCGATGAACAGGCCGAGGTCCGCATGCAGCAGAAGGGCAGCGACTGCGCCCAGGCCGCCGTCGAAATGGCCAACCTGCAGAAGGCGCTCGCCCAATGACCACCTTCGCCAGCGATACCGAGCAGCCCCAGGAATCCAAGGCGCCGCCCAGATCGGCCCGCCGCCGGGCCCGCGAGTTCGTGCTGCAGGGCCTTTACCAGTGGCGGGTCGGCGGCGCCGACGAAGCCGCGATCGAAGCCCAGATTCCCGAGATGGAAGATTTCGCCAGAGCGGACCGCGACTTCTTCGTCGCCACGCTGCGCGGCGTAATCGGCCAGCAGGAACGGCTGACGGCGCTGCTCGCGACCCACATCGACCGCCCGTTCAGGGAGTTGTCGCCGATCGAAGCCTGCGTCCTGCTGATGGGCACGTGCGAACTGGCCAACAATCCGGAAACCCCCTACCGGGTGATCATCAACGAGGCGATCGAGCTGACCAAGTCCTTCGGCGGCACTGACGGCCACAAGTACGTCAATGGCGTCCTCGACAAGGTGGCGGCCGCAGTGCGCCCGGCAGAAGTGGAAGCCAAGAAAAAGGGCCGTTGATGCCCGGGGAATTTGCCCTCATCGACAAGTATTTCACCCGCGCCACGCCGTCGGCCATCCTCGGCCCCGGCGATGACTGCGCGCTGCTGCAGCCGACGCCGGGCAAGGAACTGGCGATCACCACCGACATGCTGGTGGCCGGCACGCATTTCCTGCCCGACACCGACCCGCGCAGCCTCGGCTGGAAAGCGCTGGCCGTCAACCTCTCCGACCTCGCCGCGATGGGCGCCACGCCGCGCTGGGCACTGCTCGCCGGCAGCATGCCGGCGGTCGACGAGGCGTGGATCGCAGCTTTCAGCGAAGGCTTCTTCGCCTGCGCCGCCGAGTACGGCGTCGATATCGTCGGCGGCGACACCACGCGCGGGCCGCTCAACGTCTGCGTCACCGCGCTCGGCGAATGCGAACCGGGCCAGGCCCTGCGCCGCGCCGGCGCGCAGGCCGGCGACCTGGTCTGGGTCTCCGGCCGGCCCGGCCTCGCCAGCCTCGGCCTCGCCCAGTTGCAGGGCCGGATCGCGCTGCCGGAACCGTGGAATCGCCTGTGCGTCGGCGCGCTGGAAAAGCCGCGACCGCGCGTTGCCCTCGGCCAGGCACTGGTCGGCGTAGCATCGGCGGCCATCGACGTCTCCGACGGCCTGCTCGCCGACCTCGGGCACATCGGCGAGCGCTCCGGGCTGGCCGCCGCCGTGCACCTCGTTCAGCTCCCGCATCTGCCCAAGGGCGAGACCTACGATGCCGGTCTGCGGCGCATTGCGCTCGAATGCCAGCTCGCTGGCGGCGACGACTACGAGCTTTGTTTCACCACGCCACTGGGCCAGACCAACGCCGTCAGCGCGATTGCCGCCCGCCTCGACCTCCCGCTGTGGTGCATCGGCGGCATGGTCGAAGGTCGCGCCGGCGAGGTGACGGTCTTCGACCCCGACCACAATCCGCTGGAATTCCCGCAGCGAGGCTACGACCACTTTGGCTGAATCTTCGAAAGGTGCGCCCAGCCTCAAATTTCTCTTCGCCCACCCGGCGCACTTCCTCGCCTGCGGCTGCGGCAGCGGACTGGCGCCGTGGGCGCCCGGCACCTTCGGCACCCTGTTCGCCTGGCTGAGCTTCAACGTCTTCCAGCCACACTTCAGCGATTTCGAACTGCTCGGGCTGTTCACCGCCGCCTATCTCCTCGGCATCTGGATCATCGACAAGGCCGGCCGGGCGCTGGGCGACCCCGACCACGGCAGCATCGTCTGGGACGAGATCGTGCCCTTCTGGCTGGTCCTGCTCATGACGCCGGAGACTTTCCTCTGGCAGGCCGCCGCCTTCGGACTGTTCCGCCTGTTCGACATCACCAAGCCACAGCCGGCCCGCTACTTCGACGACCACGTCAAGAACGGCTTCGGCGTGATGGCCGATGACCTCGTTGCGGCCGGCTACACCCTGGTCTGTCTGGCGCTGCTGAAAATCGTCCTTTCCTGACGGTCGACCGCGCCGCCGCAGGAAGTCCCCTTGGGGGACAACAGGCATAAAATGCCGGTGTTTCCAATGCTCGGAGCACCGACATGAGCCACAAGCATGCAAGTCTGATGCGCAGCATCTTCCAGGATCCGCCGAGCGCCAACATTCACTGGCGCGAAATCGAATCGCTACTGCATCACCTTGGCGCCGAAGTCGAGCCCGCCCATGGCGCGCGCTTCAAGATCACCCTGAACCGGGTCGAGGCCTTTCTCCATCATCCGCACAACAGCAGCACCTGCAGCCGGACCGACATCAAGCAATTGCGCGAGATGCTGGCGCATGCCGGCGTGACGCTGTCATCGTACGAGGCGGGCGCAAGCTAGAAAAGTTCGCAAGTGAACGGGGGTTGTCTTGGACGCGTGCCTTGTCAACGGTTCCCCGCATTCTTCCCGGGGTGGCCGAGCAGCAGTGCGACGGCGCTGTCCGCCAGTTGGTCAACCGTCTGCGGGCCGTCGGGACGATACCAGTGGCCGGACCAGTTGAGCATGCCGAACAGCAGCAGGCGCAGTGGCGCGGCGGCTGAAGCAATCCTGCCACACGCCGCGAGTTCGTCCAGCGTCGCCTGCCACGGCGCCTGATAACGGTCGAACGCGGCGGCAATCTCGGCGCGCGCAGCGACATCGAGCGAGCGTGTCTCGTTGAGCAGCATCGGCGAATTGCAGTCGGCTTCGAGCAGCGTCCCGAGATGGGTGCGCACGAGGACGTACAAACGCCTTTCCGGATCGACGACTCCGTCAATGGCCGCCAGCAGGCGCGCCCGCCCGGCTTCCAGCCCGTCGATCATGGCCTCCTTGAGCAGTTCCTGCTTGCTCCGGAAATGATAGAACGGGCTGCCCGAGCGCATGCCCACCGCCTCGGCGATGTCACGGGTGGTCGTTGGCGTCGAAGCCCTTGTCGACGAAAAGGCGCGCCGCCGCCCGCAGCAATTCGGCGCGGCGGTTCGGCTCGAGTCCGGCTTCTGTCTTGCGGCGCGGCACGGCTAGAGGCTGGCGGCGAGACGGGTGCCCTGGTCGATGGCGCGCTTGGCATCGAGTTCCGCCGCCACATCGGCGCCGCCGATCAGCGAGAACGGGATGCCCGCCGCTTCCAGCGGCGCCTGCAGGTCCCGGCGCGGTTCCTGCCCGGCGCAGATGACGATGGTATCGACCGCCAGGGTTTTCGGCTCGCCATCAACGGTGACATGCAGTCCGGCGTCGTCGATGCGCTCGTAGGTCACGCCGCCGATCATCTGGACCCCGCGCTTCTTGAGCAGCGTGCGGCGAATCCAGCCGGTCGTCTTGGCCAGTCCGTCGCCGACCTTGGACGACTTGCGCTGCAACAGGAACACCCGGCGCGGGGCGGTCTCGTCCACCGGCGCCTTGAGGCCGCCGCGGTTGGCGTAACCGGGGTCGATCCCCCATTCGTCGTTGAAGCGCTCGGCCTCGCTCCTGTCGTCGTGGGCATGGGTCAGGAACTCGCCGACGTCGAAGCCGATTCCCCCTGCGCCGATGATCGCGACCGTCTTGCCGGCCGCCTTCCGGCCCTCGATGATGTCGAGATAGCTCGCCACCTTGTCGCTGTCGATGCCGGGAATCGGCGGCTTGCGCGGCACGATGCCGGTCGCCAGCACGACGTGATCGAAACCGCCGGCCTTGAGTGCCGCCGCATCGGCGCGTTGATTGAGTTTCAGGGTCACGCCGCTGGTCTGGATGCGCCGTCCGAAGTAGCGCAGCGTTTCGTTGAAATCTTCCTTGCCGGGTATCCGTTTGGCGATGTTGAACTGGCCGCCGATACGGTCGGCGGCATCGAACAGGGTCACGTGATGGCCGCGCTCGGCGGCGGTTGTGGCGCAGGCCATGCCGGCGGGGCCGGCGCCGACGACGGCCAGCTTCTTCGGCGCCTGCGCCTTCCCGATCACCAGTTCGGTCTCGTGGCAGGCGCGCGGATTCACCAGGCAGGAGGTCAGCCGCCCGGCGAAAATGTGATCGAGACAGGCCTGGTTGCAGGCGATGCAGGTATTGATCTCGTCCGCCTTGTTGGCCGCCGCCTTGACGACAAAATCGGCATCGGCGAGGAAGGGACGGGCCATCGACACCATGTCGGCGCAACCCGAAGCGAGCACCTCCTCGGCGACCTCGGGCGTGTTGATGCGGTTGGTGGTGACCAGCGGAATCCTGACCGCGCCCTTCAGCCGTTTGGTCACCCAGGCAAAGGCGGCGCGCGGCACCATGGTCGCGATGGTCGGGATCCGCGCCTCGTGCCAGCCGATACCGGTATTGATGATCGTCGCCCCCGCCGCTTCGATGGCCCTGGCCAGTTCGACCACTTCGTCCCAGGTGCTGCCACCCTCGACGAGATCGAGCATCGACAGGCGGAAGATGATAATGAAGTTCGGCCCGACTTTGGCGCGCGTCGCGCGCACCGTGTCGACGGCGAAGCGGATCCGGTTCTCGAAACTGCCGCCCCATTCGTCGGTCCGCTTGTTGGTCTGCGGGGCGATGAACTGGTTGATCAGGTAGCCTTCGGAACCCATGATCTCGACACCATCGTAGCCGGCCTTCTGCGCCAGTTGGGCACAACGGGCATAGTCGCCGATCGTCTTGCGGATCCCCCAGCGCGTCAGCGCGCGCGGTGTGAAGCGATTGATCGGCGCCCGGAGCTTCGACGGGGCGACATTGAGCGGGTGATAGCCGTAGCGCCCGGTATGCAGGATCTGCAGGGCAATCTTGCCACCCTCGGCATGGACGGCATCGGTGATCAGGCGGTGCTTGCCGACCTGCCAGGAGAAACTGAGCTGCGAGCCGAAGTGGTAAACCCGGCCGGCGAGATTTGGGGCAAACCCACCGGTGACGATCAGGCCGACGCCGCCGCGCGCCCGTTCCCCGTAGAAAGCCGCCATCCGCTCGAAGCCGTTTTTCTCTTCTTCGAGCCCGGTATGCATCGAGCCCATCAGGGTGCGGTTCCTGAGGGTCGTGAAGCCGAGGTCGAGCGGCGCCAGCAGATTTGGATACGGGGACTGGGTAGCGGCTAGAGCCATGCGGTGTTCTCCGGAATTTGTGGTCATTAATTAAGCAAGCAAGCGCTTGGTTATTATCGGCACATAAGCCGGAAAATGCAAGTCCGGAGAGACGCCGGCGGGCACCGGCAGAACACGCTCCCGGCCTAGCTCAGCGCTTCCATTCCGGCAATTCCTGGATGGCCCGGATATCGTAGATCATCGACAGCGCCAGCCAGGCTTCGAGCGGGAAACGCACGCCGCCATCCTGTTCGCCATATTTGGCTATCAGCTGGCGCGCCATGGCCGAGTTGTTGTCGAAAACCCCGATGCCCTTCATCGCCCACGCTTCGAAGAGGCGCGCATCGATTATCTCGTAGGACAGCAGTTGAATCTGCTCATGGCGTGTATCGCGGGCGATTCGCAGGAAGGTGGCGTTGATGTCCTCGAACGTCCCTTCGATCACCTGAAGAAAGTGCGTCCTGCTGGCCAGCAGGAATCCGGTGATCCCGGCCAAGGCGTTGTTCGCCTGGCTGTGATGCAGGATGCGCTCGACCACCTCCCAATTCAGATCCTGGACTGCACGGCTTTTGTAGATCAGGCGATACATGCTCTGTTTCCTTTCATTCCGTTTTTGGTCAACGACGCCTCAAGACCCGTCACAGATTGTGCCGCATTTCGGTCGGCAATTCACCACCTGAAGGTGCCGACGAGTTCGTCCGCTACAGTGCGGCGGAAATGCCTGCAACGGACAGGTGGCCCGTCTTGACGAAGATGAGGCAGCCTTCGCGGCTGAACGGTTTGTGCATGCTCAGGTGCGGACTGCGCAACCAGCTACCGGCCGGGTATTCGCCGAATTCGTCGGCAAAGGTGCCCTCGACCACGAAGATTTCCTCGCCGCCGTAATGGCGGTGCGGATTGAAGTAGGTCTCCGGGGCCCAGCGCACCATGGCCGTGTGTTGGGTGGCGAACTCGGACAGCGGCAGGACGGTAAGTCCGGCAACCATGCCGGGATACCATTTATCCTGCCTGAAATTGACAATCACGCGCCCGCGGTCGGCCGGATCAAGATGGCGCAGCTTGACGAACAGGGTGCAGCCATCAACCGAGAAGGGGGCGTGCCGCGAACCCGGCGGGTTCTTGACGTAGGTGCCGGGGCCATGGTCGCCATGCTGGTCGGAAAAGACGCCATCGAGCACGATGATCTCCTCACCGAACTCATGCCCGTGCTCTGGAAACCGGGCGCCGGGATCGTAGCGGACGATGGACGTCGCCCGCGCACACTCGCCACCATCGCGCTCAAGCTGGCGACGCCAGACCTTGGGAGACGGCGAAGCCTGCCAGGGCAGGGCCAGGGTATCGAGCACGACGCGCTGGGAAAAGTCCGTGTTGAGCATCGTCAAAGTCTAACCCGAATGGCCGGCACCGCTTCAAGGGCGCATGACCCGCTCATCGGAAGGCCGGCAGGCGGCCTATCCCGATTTGGGCTTCTTCCAGGTGTAGACCGCGGTAACCGCATAGTTCCACACCGCGCCGACGAGCACGCCGGCAATTGCCGAGAGCAGCCAGTAGGCGCGCTGATCGAAGAGGTAGGTCGCAATCCCGACATTGGCCAGCGCCCCGACGCTGCAGGCCAGCGAAAAGGACAGCCAGCCGCTCAGAAGCTTCCAGCCGCGCAACTGCATGTCGCGGTAGGTAAGCACATTGTTGACCGCGAAGTTGAACGTCATGGCAACAAGCGTCGCCGCGGTTTGCGCCACGAAGAACGATGCTCCGATTCCCCGGAACAGGATTGCCAGCACGGCAAGGTGAACCCCGAGGCCGAGCAGGCCGACCAGCGAAAAGGCGATGAAGCGGATGGGGACGACACGTCCCAGATAGTGGTCGAGCAGCATGATGAAAAACTCCCATGCCACCATCGTGTCGAGCTTGCTCTCTCCGGAAAAGCGATTGCGGAACTCATAGGGCAATTCGCGACAGCGGAGCGGCTCGGGCGAGGTGGCGAAGAGATCCAGCAGTATCTTGAAGCCGACGCCGGACATGCCGGCCCTGACACAGCGCTCGACGGCCGTGCGCCGGATCATGAAGAATCCGCTCATCGTGTCCTGCAGGTCCGCCTTCAGCACCAGGCGGCTGAGTCGCGTGGCAAACCGGCTGGTGGCCACACGGGTTCGGGCCCAGCCATCCATGCTGCCACCTTTCGTGTACCTGCTACCGACCACAACGTCCAGGTCGTCACCGCGCAACGCGTCGAACATGGCCGGCAACAGCTTCTCGTCGTGCTGCAGGTCGGCATCGATGACCGCGACGACGGGTGCCGACGAAGCAAGCATTCCCTCGATGCACGCCGATGACAATCCGCGCCTGCCGATGCGCTGGATGCAGCGGACCCGGCTGTCGCGCTGCGCCAGTTCCCGCACCGTTGCCGCCGTGCCATCCGGAGAATCGTCATCGACATAGATCATCTCCCAGTCAACCCCGGGCAGCGCGGCGGCAACCCGGTTCCTGAGTTCGGCGACGTTCCCGGCCTCGTTGAAGGTCGGCACGACGATGGACAACTGGGGCATGAAAATCCTTCTCCTGAATCGCGCTACCCGCTAGATCGCGTTAGTGTACTGCATCCGCCTTGCCGCGCCGAGGCCGGCCCTTGTAGTTCGTCGCCTGATAGATCTCGATGCGACGAACAACCCTGCCGGAAGAGACGATCTCGATGACATCAACCGGTTCGACCGCGTCGAAATAGGGCGTGAGGCGTTCAAGATCGAGTTTCGACTGAGCCTGGTCGGTGATGACGAGAATGCCGGTCGCTCCCTTCAGGTCGCGATCCGCCGGAAAATAATCGTATTCGAGCGCCTTCTCGCCGTAGATGTCCTGGGCGTAGGTGCGCTGCTGCCCGGGGCGGTGGAACCAGATCAGCGAACTCGTCTTGTAGTGCGGGGAGAACACGAAGCTTTCCTTTCCCCCGGCCCTGATCGCCGCCTCCAGCCGGTCAACCCGCGCCCCCGCTTCCTTGAACCCGCTCCAACTGTTGAGATCGCCCGGAATCGGCAGGTTCGGAAATGTCGAAATGGCGGCGCCGATCACCAGCACCACCGCGGACGATGCCAGACCCCAAACCATGCGCCGCTCCCCTCCACCTCGCGCAAGCAGGTGACGGATACCGAGAACGATCAGCGGCCAGAAGGCAGGCGCCAGCCAGTTGATCTTGACGATCGAGCGGAAACTGATCCCGGTGAACAGCAGCAGCGGAACAGCGGCGCTGATCAGCAACAGGCGCACCGAATCGTCGATGCCCCCGGCGAGCCATCCCCGAAACCCGCGCACCAGGGAGACGATTGACACGACGAACAGGAAGGGCGTAACAATCACGAATTGCTGGACAACCAGCATCAGGAAGTACCGGGGCTTGAAGCCGGCCATCTCGTTCAGCCGGCGACTGCTCTGGAATGCCAGCGAAGCCCAGTCGTGCTGAATGTTCCAGATCAGCACCGGGGAGAAGACGACGATCGCCAGAAGGAAGGCCAGGTAGGGCTGCGGCTTCGCCAGCCAGAAGCGCTGTCGCGGCGAGGTGAGCAAATAGAGCAACACGATCGGCCCAAGGAGCGCGCCGGAATACTTGCCGAGCCAGGACAGCCCCATGAATGCCCCGGCGACGAACCACCATCGTCCGTCCGCCGTGGCACTCAGGCGCCATACCGCCCAGATCGTCCCGACCCACGCAAACAGCAGGGGCCCGTCGGGCGTCGGGCCAAAACCCAGAACCTCGTAGACGATGGTCAGGTTGAGGGCTGTCAGCGACCAGAACGCCAGCCTGCGGTCGCCGAACATGTCGAGGATCAGCCTCGCCCAGAGGACATTCCAGCCTATCGACCAGAGCACCGCTGCCGACTTGATGCCGAATGCCGTCTGCCCGAACACCGCCGTCGTCAGTGCGATGCTGTAGCTGGCCAGAGGCGGGTGGTCGAAATACGACCAGTCAGGGAGCCGGCTCCATGTCCAGTAATACGCCTCCTGCGGCAACAACGGCACGATCGCCGCCAACGCCAAGCGCAGGACAGAGAACCCTATGATGAGAAAGGCAACTGCCCGCGGATGCTCGGAAAGCGACCGGTACGTGCCGCCGGAAATGGAGGAGATCCGCGTCATCGGGCGAACCTTCCCCACTGCCTGGGCCGCGGCCAAGCGACAGTTCCGGACCCATCCGGCAGATCAAACAGGTCGATCACGACACAACTCGCACAAACTCAAATCCTCCCCCATTGCCCGCGTTTCGCCCGGCCGGCACGCGTTGCAGGCTGCCTTGCGGTCGACACATCGCATCCTCCGGAATTTTGTCCGCCAATTGTAACGGGGCCGCCGTAAGGGAATTGTGAGGAAGCCTCGCCACCGCTTGCGGCGTGCAAGTTTTCGCCGGGCGATACTTTTCGGAGAATAACCGGTCGCGGCCATCAACTCGGCATCGGTACGGGTCGCGGCTGGCGGCATACGCCACACCGGAAACCTCATGCCGGGCAGGTTGCCACCAGCCAACGCAGGCAAGGTGCCGGGATCCGGATTCGCGCTTTCCGTTGGACTGCTGCAAGGGTTAGACTGCACCCCTGAACCAACAGGAGACGAGCATGCTGAAGCTTTACGGATTTCCCGTCAGCAATTACGTGAATATGGTCAACCTGGCGCTGCTGGAGAAGGGCCTGCCCTTCGACTTCGTGCTGACCATTCCCGACCAGAGCCCGGAATTCCTGGCCAGGAGCCCGCGCGGCAAGGTGCCCTGCCTGGAAACAGAGCAGGGTTTCATCAGCGAAGCCAGCGTCATCCTCGAATATCTCGAAGAGTCAGGCACCGGCAAGGCCCTGCTCCCGACCGACCCCTACCAGCGGGCACAGGTGCGCGCGCTGATGAAGGAAATCGAGCTGTATATCGAGCTGCCGGCCCGTTCCTGCTTTGGCGAGGCATTTTTCGGCGTGACCCTGGCGGATCCTCTCAAGGCCAGGGCGCGTGATGAACTGGTGGCCGGGTTCGCCGCGCTCAAGCGGCATGGCAGGTTCTCACCTTTCGTTGCCGGCGACAGTTTCACGCTGGCCGACATCCTTTTCCTCTACAGCGTCGAACTCGGCGCGACCGTCGGCCAGTTGGTTTTCGGGCTCGACCTCCTCGGCGATTTTCCTCGGCCCGGGCGCTGCTGCAGCGACTGGGCGAGAATCCGAACGTCAAACAACTGGCCGCCCGGCGCGATGCCGCGATGCCCGGCTTCATCGCCGCCATGCGCGCCAGAATGCAGGGCGCAGCCTGACCGATTCATGCGTCGACCCTTGCGAACACCATGACCCAGAACCGCCAGATCCTTCTCGACAATCGTCCGACCGGCGAAGCCGGCGTCAGCAACTTCCGCCTCGTCAGCAGCGAAATTCCCCCGCTGCAGGATGGGCAGGTACTCGTGCGCAACCACTACCTGAGTCTCGACCCCTACATGCGCGGGCGCATGAACGAGGCAAGGAGCTACGCCGACCCGCAACCCCTGGGCCAGGTCATGCAGGGCGGAACCGTCGGCGAAGTGGTCGAGTCGCGCAACCAGCGCTACAAGCCTGGCGACCAGGTCGTCGGCATGGGCGGCTGGCAGGAATTCACCGTCGTCGATGCCGCCCAGGCCGCCACCATGCGCAAGGTCAACACGACACACATTCCCCTGAGCTACTACCTCGGGGCGGTCGGCATGCCCGGCGTCACCGCCTGGTATGGTCTTGTGAAGATCTGCAAACCCGGGGAAGGCGAGACCGTCGTCGTGAGCGCCGCGACCGGCGCCGTCGGCAGCGCATTCGCGGCCTTGGCCAGGGCGCGGGGACTGCGTGTCGTCGGCATCGCCGGCGGTCCGGAAAAATGTGCTTACGCGGTTGACGAACTCGGCTTCGATGCCTGCATCGACTACAAACCGCATCAAGATGCGGCGGTCGCTGTCGCGCGCCCTCAAGGAGGCCTGCCCCGATGGCATCGACTGCCACTTCGAGAATGTCGGCGGCATGGTTCTGGACGCCGTGCTGACGCGCATGAATGCCCACGGGCGCATCGCCTTGTGCGGCATGATCGCCGGCTACGACGGACAACCCCTGCCGCTGGCCCACCCGGCGATGATTCTGGTCAGCCGCCTCAAGCTGCAGGGTTTCATCGTCAGCGAGCACATGGACATCTGGCCGCAGGCGCTGAGCGAACTCGCCGGACTGGTCGCCAGCGGCAAGCTGCGCCCGCGCGAATCGGTGGCACAGGGGCTGGCCAGCGCGCCGGAGGCCTTCCTGGGAATGCTCAAGGGCAGGAACTTCGGCAAGCAACTGGTCAAGCTGATCTGATCGATGAACAACGCCGATCTGCTCCCCGCTCGCTGACGGCGATGATTACCCCGCTTGAATACGCCGGGCATGACGGTCTCGGCCTGGCGGCCCTGATCCGACGCGGCGAGGTGAGTTCTGCGGAAGTCCTCGATGTGGCGATCGCGCAGATCGAGCAACACAACCCCACCGTGAACGCCGTCATTCGCAAGCGCTACGACCAGGCGCGAAGTGAAGCCGCGGAGGTCAACACCGATGCGCCGTTTGCCGGTGTTCCTTTCTTGCTGAAGGATCTGATCGCCAGCATTGCCGGCGAACCGACCGGGTGCGGCAACCGCCTGCTGGCCGCCATGCCCATGCCGCGCGACAGCGAACTGGTGTGCCGCTTCCGTGCCGCGGGCCTGGTCATCGTTGGCCGCACGAACACGCCGGAATTCGGTCTGACGCCGTATACCGAGCCGGAAACTTTCGGCCCGACACGCAACCCGTGGTCGCTCCAGCACTCGCCGGGAGGCTCCAGCGGCGGCTCGGCGGCGGCGGTGGCGGCGCGCATGGTGCCGATGGCCAGCGGCGGCGACGGGGGCGGCTCGATCCGGATTCCCGCTTCGTGCTGCGGCCTGTTCGGCTTCAAGCCGAGCCGCGGCATGACACCGACCGGACCCGGATTCGGCGAACTCTGGCGCGGTTATGCGATTGAACATGTAATCACCCGCTCGGTTCGCGACAGTGCCGCCATGCTCGACGCCACCGCGGGCGCCGACCCCGGCGCCCCCTATGCCGCACCCCGGCCGGCGCGCCCCTTCCTTGACGAGGCAGGGACCGAGCCCGGTCCGCTGCGGATCGCGTTTACCGGCAGCCCCCTGCTCGGCGGACATGGTGTCCATCCCGATTGTCTGGCCGCCCTGGAATCAAGCGCCAGCCTGCTCGCGTCGCTCGGACACCATGTCGAAGAGGCCGTACCGCCGGTTGACCGCGAGGCCTATGCCCTGGCCTTCATGACCGTCATTGCCTGCGAATTGCGGGCGGAAATCGAGAATTTCGCGCGGTCCACGGGTCGCGCGATTCATGCGAGCCAGTTCGAGACGGCAACCTGGGGGCTTGCCCTTCTCGGTCGTACGATCAAGGCCGCAACCTATGTGAATGCCGTCCGCACGCTGCAACTGGCGGCAAGGACGATGGCCCCCTTTTTCGAGCGGTACGATGTGCTGCTGACGCCAACTCTTGCAACGCCGCCCGCCGTGATCGGCTCACTCCAGCCATCAGCCGGCGAGAGGCGCCTCCTGCGTATCGTCAATCGACTGAACGCCGGCTGGCTGTTGCAGGCGCTGGGTGTGCTTGACTCGGTGGCTGAAAAGATCTTCGACTACGTTCCCTTTACAGCGCTGTTCAACGCCACCGGACAACCGGCGATGTCGGTGCCCCTGCATTGGAATGGTGGGGGAATGCCGGTTGGCGTCCAGTTCGTAGGCAAGTTCGGCAGCGACGCGGCGCTGTTTCGACTGGCCGGGCAACTGGAACGGGCGCAGCCGTGGTTCGAGCGCGCGCCGGCGGGATATCCGGGGCGACCGGATGACGCGTGACGGCATTCCGTACACGACAGGAACATATCGTTGCATTCCGTCACTTGAATTTTCGGGTTCGCGCTCCTATCTTGGGAACATGCGCTGATGATTCAGCCTGACGGCCGCCCTCCCCCTCCTCCAGGTGGCCGTCTTGGAAGCCTCGGACTCCCCCGGTCCGGGGCTTTCATCCTTTCATGCTGCGTCAAGCCGCCATTCCGGACATGCGGGTTCGCTTTTTAGAACCGCCTGTCAAGACATGACTCCATGATGGGTCTAGGATGGGTACGTTTCCCCTCTCCTGACCGTTCCCATGCCCCCCTCCATTGCAGGCATCACCCGCAGCGTTAACCGCCGGGCGGCCAATTCGCGCATCAGCCAGCGCATCCTGCGCACTTTGCCGGTTCCCGCCGACCTCGAGGCCGTGACCGATATCGACCGGGTTGGCGAACTCGCTCCGGAGTCGGCCGGATTGACGCTGGACGATGTCAGCGCGATCTGGTCCCGCGCCGAGGACCTCTACTGCACCGGCTACTACCCGGCACTGATGCTCTGCATCCGCCGTCACGGCAAGATCATGTTGAACCGGGCAATCGGTCTTGCCCGCGGCTTCGGCGAACCCGGGGGCCCGGAAGTCCCGGAACCGGTCAGCACCGGAACGCCGGCCTGCCTGTACTCGGCGAGCAAGGCGATAACCGCCATCCTGATCCACAAGCTGGCCGACGACGGCCACATCAACCTGCTCGACCCGGTCGCCCATTACGTTCCCGAATTCGCCAGGCACGGCAAGGACAGGTTGAACATCCTGCAGATCCTGTCGCATCGCGGTGGCGTTCCCGGTATCCAGAGCGAAATCTCGCTCGAGGAACTGGTTCGGCACGGGACCCTGCTCAAGCTGATCTGCGAAGCCGAGCCGACGGATGTTCATGGTCGCAAGCAGGCCTACCATGCGATCACCGGTGGAACCATCCTGCAGGCCATCCTCGAGCGCGTGACCGGGCGTTCGATCCGCCGCTACTGGCATGACAATTTCAAGAAGCCGATGCAGTTCCGCCATTTCGACTATGGCGCCACGCGCAAGGAATTCGACCTGATGGCGCGCGACCGGTTTGCCGGCGCCAGGGTGCCGCAGCCATTCCGCACCTATTTCCGCCAGTTCCTCGGTCTGGATGTCGAAGCAGGACCGCGATTTCGTCAACAACTACGCTTTCTTCTCCGAACCGGTTCCGGCGGGCAACATGATTGCCACTGCCGAGGAGACCAGTCGTTTCTTCCAGATGCTGCTCGATGACGGCCGCTACGGGGAACAGCAGATCATCAGCAAGCTCGCTGCCCACCGGGCGACGTGGGAAACTTCACCGCATCAACTGGACAACACGCTGAAGGTGCCCCTGCGTTACTCGGCGGGAATGATGCTCGGTGGCGAGCCGTTCGGTCTTTTCGGCCCGCACACGGGCAACGCCTTCGGGCACCTCGGGTTGATCAACATATTCGCCTGGGCCGATCCCGATCGCGACATTGCGGTCGCCCTGCTCAGTACCGGCAAGCCGTTGCTGGCACACAATGCGTTCAGCCTGATCCAGTTGTTGCGCGAGATCAACAACCGGATTCCCCGCAAGCAGCGGTCGCTGTCCTAGACGGGTTCGCCCGGTTTCCAGCATCGCCGCCGCGACCGTTCACCTGCGGATCATTTCTTCATCGCCTCGACACCGCCCATTTCGAGGAGATAATCGATGTTGACCGGCGCCGCAAGGCCTGCAGGACGCGCCAGCCACGCCAGCAGCAGTCACCGGCGGCCAGCAGTAGGCTTGGGTATAAAATGATCGTCAAGCCACATTCCCTGGAGAAGATCATGAAGATGAAGACCGGACTGCTGTACGTCACCCTGGCAGGGATCCTCTCGGCCTGCGCAACCCCGAATGACGACTCTGGCGCCAGCCGGACTCTCAACGTGCCGTTGCGGCCGGGCCAGCAGAATATCGGGGCGGTCGCTCAGGCCACCCTGGTGGCGCGGGGCGAGGTAACCGATGTCAGAATCTTCCTCAGCGGCCCCCTCCCGCTCGGGGTCTCACGGATGCCGCAGCTCTTTGCGTTCATCTACCCCGGATCTTGTGCCAGTCAGGGACCCCAGCCTGCCTTCGAGTTGAACAGCACGGTAACCTCGTTCGCGGAGATTGGTGGCTGGAGGCTGATAAGGACAGCGGCGGTATCCCTGGAAGCGCTGCGCAGCGGCAACTATTCGATCGTGGTTCGCACCAGCCCGCAGGACCGGAACATCGACATCTTCTGCGGCGACATCCACTAAGGCCCGGCCGCGCCGCGCCCCGGTTCCTGCCCGGGAAGCCGCCTTCGCTCCGACGACTGCCTGCGCCTGGAGGCACCTGCTGCAACTCCCGACGAGACAAGCGAGCCCCCCGCGATGAGGGGGTAGAGATGAAGGGATTTCGGAAAGCCGGCAGCGACTCTTCACGCAGCGAAGAAACTGACCAGGGCGCCAGCAACCGCGACAATCCTTGACGCCGTGGCTTTCGATCAGCTCGTCGGCCAGCACCTTGAGCTTGTCCGCGCTGCGCGCGACCAGCACGAGATCATGGCCGGCGCAGGCGAAGCGCCGCGCCAGCGCCTCGCCGATCCCCATCGAGGCACCGGTAACGAGAACGGTTTCCGTGGAGTTTTCCTTGCTCATGACTCCTCCACAGTTTGGTGGACGTATTCGTTGTCGAATCCGGCGCATTCTTGGCCGGGCGACCGACCAGCCCCGTCCGGAATGGGGCGGCATCCTTGCCGGAATTGGCCCATTTCCACGGGTCGACCGCGACCAATGCCGGTCCGGGCTGATTCTGCTCCTTGTGCGCCGACCTCGGACGCTTGTTTGGTCGATAGGTGAATGGCCAGAGCCGCATCCGTCGTTTCTGCGTCGAGACTCTGAACGGCGACATTGAATCCGGAACATCCCTGGGCACAGGCGCTTTCAATGCTGAAGGCCGGGATACGTGCGATGCCGGCGATGTAGATGTCGCTCACGGGTTTGTCTCCAGTAACTCATCGTCGATGCGGGAAGGGGCCGATCAACGGGTCAATAGCCTGAGTATCGTCGGGTAGCTGTCGGGCAGCAGACGGCTCAACCAGTGCAGCGTCGAGGACTTGCTTCCGGTAATGATGCGCAGGTCGCCACGCTCGACACCAGCGAGGATGTCGGCTGCACATTCGTCAGGGGGGGTGAGCAGCATCTTTTCCCCCATTTCCGCGAAGTGCGACTCCTCGTTCCCCGCTGCCGCGCATCTGCGTCCCGCTTTTTCTATGTTGGTCTTGATGCCGCCCGGGTGAACACAGACCGCCCGCACACCGGTGCCTTCCAGTTCGCTCCACAGGCACTCGGTGAGGCCGCGCACACCGAACTTCGAGATGTTGTAGGCGCCCTGCGTGGGGAAGCCGACGAGGCCGAAAACGCTCGAAATATTGACGATGCAGCCCTCACGTTGGTCGAGCATCATCGGCAGGAACGCCTTGGTGCCGTAGATCACGCCCCACAGGTTGATGCCGAGCTGCCACTCGATCTCTTCGATCGACAAGTGCGCAATGGTGCCGACGATGGTTGCCCCGGCGTTGTTGATCACGAAGTGCGCGGTCCCGAAATCCTGCTTCACTGTCTCGGCATGCGCGAAGACCGCATCGCGGCTGGACACATCGAGAGCGTAGGTCCTTGCCGTGGCCCCCTTCGGCAACGATTTCCTGGTTTCTGCCAGGCCCTTGGCATTGACATCCGACAAGGCCAGGCGAGCGCCCTTGGCCGCCAGTTGTTGTGCCAACGCGCGACCAATTCCCGAGCCGGCGCCGGTGATCACGGCCACTTTGTCTTCAAAGCAATTCATGTACTGCCCCCTCGATCGAGATCAATCCGCGGCGAACGTGCCGGCGCTGGCCATGTTCGCGGTCCTGCGAGAGCCGGGTCTGCCCAAGCACAAACGGCCCTCCGTGGCACATCATATCTTGCGCGTGGCGTCATGCCAGTACTGCTGGTGCAGGTCCTTATTCAGAACCTTGCCGCCGGCGCTGCGCGGCAGCGCGGCGACGAAATCGATTGACTTCGGCGCCTTGACCGCTTCGCCCCACTCTTCGTCGGACACGCCGATCACCGCGCTGTCCTGCACCTCCGGCTGACCCCAGATCACCTGCTCGACCTCGCTCGGGCAACTATTGCTGCAGCTGGGAACTCGCGGCATCGGCCCCACAGTTCGATCTCTTCGGCACCGCGGAAAGCATCCCGCTGGACATGCAGGACGCCTGATACTGATCCCGCCCGTCAGTTGCGGTTAACCCGAAATGAACCCCTGTTTTCACAAGCCACACGTCGATCGGCCGGGCACTTCGAGATCCCCTGACATCCTGATTGCCAACCTGATATTCTCCTTGCCGTCTCTGCTCGCGACCGATCTCCGCGATCCGCCCTTGGTTCCCCAATCCGTTATCGTTGGTTCTCGATCATCACCCTGGAGCTTGTCTTGACTGAATCCATCCTTGCCGGACTTGCGGTGGCCACTGCCATCTGGTTTGTCGGTGCCCTCTACTTGCGCGGCGCCGACCTGCGGGCCTTCGACCGGCCGCGAAGCAGCGTTCCCGGGGAGCTTTGGCAAAGCTTTTCCACCGGCGACAACCTCAATGACGAGCATCTCGCGGTCATCGAGTCATTCAGCGGGGCCACCGCGATCCTGGAGAACACCCCGCGCGCCCGGCATATCCCCCTGCTCCGCAACTACATGGACACGATGTTCGCCGACCGGCAACTCGACGCGCGGTTCATCCCGACCACTGCCGGCAGCGTCCGGGCCGAGTGGATACTGGCGACCGGGGCCGACCCCGACAGGAGAACGCTCTACATTCATGGTGGCGCCTTTACCATGGGCAGCCCGTTGAGCCACCGGGTCATCACCAGCAAGTTCTCCGAGATGACCGGCGGCGCAGTGCTGGCGATCGACTACCGGCTGATGCCCGAGAACCCGCGCATGGCTGGCATCGAGGATTGCCGGACGGCCTATCGCTGGATCCTGGAGTCCGGGCCGGACGGTCAGTCGCCGGCAAAGGTCCTGTTCGTCGCTGGCGATTCCGCCGGCGGCAACCTGACCTTGTCCCTGATCGCCTGGGTTCGCGACCAGGGTCTGCGTGCGCCGGATGCTGCGGTCGCGCTGGCGCCCCAGACCGACGCCACTTTCGGCAGCCCGAGCCTCAAGGGCAACCTGGCGACCGATGCCATGCTCGGCCCGATGTTCAGGACGCTTTCCAGGGTTCCCCGCTCCGTATTGCTGTGGGCGACATGCCTGCAAATCCGCAAGCGACCATGCGACCCCGTCATCTCGCCGGTATTCGGCGACCTGGCGAACCTTCCGCCCTTGCTGATCCATGCCAGCGAGGTGGAGATGCTGCGCGACGACAGTATCCGCTACTTCAACAAGGCGCTGCTGGCCGGCTCGCCGGTAAAACTCCAGACCTGGAATCATGTCGTGCATGTCTGGCACATGTTTTACCCGGAACTGACCGAGGCGCGCGACGCGTTTGAAGAAATCCGCAAATTCCTCGCTGCCCGGATGGCCTGAGTCAATATCGTTTGCGCCCGCAGCGCGACTGCTGCACCGTGCTCTTCTGCCTATAGTCGCGCGGGCGGCGTCAGATAGGGCAAGGTCGAGCCGAGATTCTCCTTGCCCTTCCTGATTTCCATGCGGGCAATGGCTTGCAGGTGGACTTCGTCCGGGCCATCGGCAAAGCGCAGCGCCCGGCCCCAGGTCCAGTGGTCGGCCAGCGGCGTGTCCGGGCTGATACCCATCGCCCCGAATGTCTGCATGGCGCGATCGCACACCGCGGTGTGCACACCCGGAACCAGCGCCTTGATCATCGAGATCTCCTTGCGCGCCTCCTTGACCCCGACGTTGTCGATCATCCACGCGGCCTTGAGGACCAGCAGGCGCGCCTGGTCGATCTCGATTCTTGATCTGGCGATCCACTCGCCGATCGTGCCGTGCATGTACAACTGCTTGCCGAAGGCCTTGCGCTCCAAAGCACGGTCGATCATCAGTTCCAGCGCGAGTTCGGCGGCGCCGATGGAGCGCATGCAATGGTGGATCCGGCCGGGGCCGAGGCGCGCTTGGGCCAGGGCAAAGCCGCTGCCCTCTTCGCCGAGCAGATTGCTGGCCGGCACCCGCACGTTGCGGAAGACGATCTCGCAATGGCCCTCCGGTGAATGGTGGTTCATGATATTCACGTTGCGCACGATTTCCAGCCCCGGCGTATCGCGCGGCACCAGGACCATGCTCTGTTGCCGGTAGGCATCCGCAGTCAGATCGGTCTTGCCCATCACGATCAATATCCGGCAATCGGGATGCGCGGCATTGGTGATGAACCACTTGCGTCCATTGATCACGTAGTCTTCACCATCCCGGGAGATCAGCGTCGTGATGTTGGTGGCGTCCGACGAGGCGACGTCTGGCTCGGTCATCGCGAAGGCGGAACGGATCTCGCCACGCAGCAGGGGCTGCAGCCATGCCGCATTCTGCTCGGGCGTCGCGAACATGTGCAGGAGCTCCATGTTGCCGGTGTCCGGCGCATTGCAGTTGAAAACCTCCGACGCCCAGGCGACGCGACCCATTATTTCTGCCAGCGGCGCGTATTCGAGATTGGTCAGCCGGATACCCGGCTCATCGTCCTTGAGGTGGGGCAGGAACATGTTCCACAGGCCTTCGGATCTCGCCAGCGCCTTGAGATCGTCCATGAAGGACACCGGGAACTGCCCATGATGGACCTCGTCGTGCCATTGGCGCACGCGCGGCACGATGTGGTCGTCCATGAATCCGCGGACACGGCGGCGCAGGTCATCGACCTTGGGGGAATAGGAGAAATCCATCGGGTTTCCTTTCGTTCAAGCGTCTTTACAAAGCCGAAACACCACCGTCAACGGCGACGGCCTGGCCTGTCATGTAGGAGTTCTCCCTGGCGCACAGCATCAGCATCACCGCGACTGTCTCGCCCGGCGTACCCAGTCGCTTCATCGGCGACATCTGGGAAAGGAATTCCACCTGCCCGGGCATGCCTTCCGTCACCATCGGTGTGCTGCTGTAGAACGGACAGACAGCATTGATGCGAATGTTGTTGCGCGCATATTCGGCCGCCCCCGTCCGGGTCAGCCCGATCACGGCATGCTTGGCCGCCGAATAGGCCGCCAGCTTCGGCGCGCCGCCGAGGCCGGCCATCGAGGCGACGTTGAGGATGACCCCGCTCCCCTGCGTCAGCATCTGCGCGATCTGGTGCTTCATGCCGAAGAAGACGCCCTTGGCATTGACCGCGAAGTTGAGGTCGAGATCGGCTTCCCGGGTATCGACGAAGGACTTCATCGGCGTCAACATGCCGGCGTTGTTTACCCCGACATCGAGGCGGCCGAAGTTGGCCACGGCCGCCCCGACCATCGCCTTGACCTCGGCTTCGCGGGTGACGTCGCAATGCAGGTCGACCACCTCGGCGCCGGCAGCGCGGAGTTCGGCTGCGACGCGCTGCAAGCCTTCATGATTGCGATCCCCGAGAACCAGCCGGGCGCCCATCGCCGCCAGTTCGCGCGCCAGCAACTCGCCGAAGCCGCTGGCCGCGCCGGTGATCATCACCACCTGCCCTGCGTAGCTTGTCAGATTCATGCAGACCCCCTAGAGCGTCAGTCCGCCGTCGACGACGATGCATTCGCCATTGGTGTAACTGGCCGCCTCGGAAACCAGGTAGAGCACCGTCCCCGCCATCTCGTGTGGCTCGGCATGCCGGCGCAGTGGAACCCTGGCCATCCATTCGTCGTAGAGGGCCTTGTGTTCGAAGAGGGCGCCGGCAAACCTGGTTTTCGTCAGCCCTGGCAACACGGCATTGACCCGGATGCCCAGAGGCCCGCACTCCTTGGCGAAGGATTTGGTCATGTTCACGACCGCGGCCTTGGTGATCGAGTAGATGCCCTGCATGTCACCGGGATGAAGTGCATTCACCGAGGCAATGTTGACGATCGCGCCGCTTCGATGGGCACGCATCATCTTGCCGGCCTCGATCGACATGAAGAAATAGCCCCGGACATTGACGTCGACCGTCTTGTTGTAGGCATTCAGATCGGTATCCAGAACATGTCCGAAATAGGGATTGGTCGCCGCGTTGTTGACGAGGATGTCGAGACGGCCATGCGTTTCACGGATGTGTGCGAAAGCATTCGCGATGTCTTCCATATTCCCGACATGGCAAGCCAGCGCTTCGGCGCTCAGGCCTACCGCCCGCAGCCTGTCGACGACCACCTGGCAATCGTCCTGCTTGCGACTGGAAACAATCACATGCGCTCCCTGCTCCGCCAGCAGGCTGGCAATCGCCTCGCCGATGCCGCGGCTGGCGCCGGTCACCAAAGCAATCTTCCCGTTCAGATCGAACATTTTCGTGCTCATCGTCAACTCCCCTTTACCTGTTTGTATCGATCAACGCCGCCGCGGCCGCCGCCAGATGCACAGTCATCGCGCCCACCTGCCCGGCCCTGGCGCTCGATGCGTTGCCGCCAAGCGCACGTTTCTTGACGCCCTGGGCGATCGCCGCCAGACGGAAGAAGCTGAATGCCAGGTAGAAATTCCAGTGCGCAATCGCCGGGATGCCGCGCAACTCGCAGTAGCGACGCACGATGGCTTCCTCGTCCGGCACGCCAAGTTCAGCGCGATCCTTGCCCAGCAGGCCGGGGATGTGTCCGACCGACGGCAGGCGCAGGCACATGCAGAAATACGCGAGATCCGCCAGCGGGTTGCCCAGTGTGGAAAGCTCCCAGTCGAGAATCGCGATGATTTTCGGGTCGACCGGATCGAAGATCAGGTTGTCGATCCGGAAGTCGCCGTGCACCAGCGACGGCGGTCCGTCATCCTGCGGGCAATTGGCCGGCAGCCATTCGATCAGGGTTTCCATCGCCTCCAGGCGCTCGGTTTCCGAGGCCCGGTACTGCTTGGTCCACACGCCGATCTGCCGTTCGAAATAGTTCCCGGCCCGCCCGTAGTCGGCGAGCCCGACGGCATTGACATCGACGTCGTGCAGGGCGGCCAGCGTTGCGACGATCGCCGAATAGATCGGCGCCCGCGCGCCCCTGTCGAGTTCCGGCAGGGAAGGATCCCAGAAGATCCGCCCCGCCGCGAAGCCCATGACATAGAACATGCTGCCGATGACATCCCGGTCTTCGCAAAGATGGTAGGCACGGGGCACCGGCACACCGGTATCGGCCAGCGCCACGAGGACGCGAAACTCGCGGTCGACCGCGTGGGCCGACTTCAGAAGTTCTCCCGGTGGCTGGCGACGCAGCACGTAGCGTCCGCTTTGCGCTTCGAGCATGAAGGTCGGGTTGGACTGGCCGCCGGCAAATTTTGTCGCGACCAGCGGCCCCCTGAAACCGGGAATCCTGTCCTCGAGATACCGGGCCAGCTTGTCGGTATCGAACTGGTGAATATCGTTGCTCATGATGAATGCCTGAAGGAGGATGTTTATCCGTAAGTGACGCAGTCCCGGCGCTGCGGGAGATCGAGATGCGGGATGCCGTTGAAGCTTGCCAGATGGCAGGATTCGGCGTTGAAGAAATACTGGCAGATACCCGTATTCCTGATCTGCATGTTCAGTTCGATGGCGGTGCTCGCGGGTGCCTGCATGACCTGCTGGGCAAAGGCGGCCATCGGCCCGCCCGAGCTCACGACCAGGACCCGCCTTCCGCCCCGGCCCTGGATGTCCTCGCGGGCGGCCGACACACGCTGCTGGAACTGTCCCCACGATTCGGGAAGCGGGCCGTCGATCGCGTCCTCCGACCACAGCCGCAGGACCTGTTTCAGCCCCTTGTAGAAATCGTGCATGCTGCCGCTGGCCAGGGCCTTCAGCTCCCTCTTTTCCTCACCGAGCGCGCCGTAGAGCGCACGAAAGTCGTACTCGTTCAGCCCGGGATCCTCATCGTAACTTTCAGCGCTTCCCAGGCCGCGAAAAATGGCATCGGCGGTCTGCCGATGTCGCTGCATCGAACCGGTCACCACGCGATCGAACGCGATTCCCCGTTCGGCGAAATACTCACCGAGCCAGACCCCCTGACGCTCGCCCAGAGCCGAGAGCTGATCATAGTTCCCCGTCCCGAAGGATGCCTGCCCGTGACGGACCATAAAGAGTTCTGCCAACGTCCACTCCTCAAAATGACAGTTCAAGAATAGCCGCCCATGCGATATTCGTAAAATTTATTGTGTGAATAGGCTGTGATTCACGTTGGTGATTATTCCGCCGGCACAGTCGTAGAATGAGTCCTTCCAAGTACGCAGCCTACAGGAGCCGCCGGAATGCGCCTGCCGCAGATGGACCTCAACCTGTTCCAGGTCTTCGATGCCATCTACGGCAAGCGGAACCTGACCCGCGCCGCCGAGATCCTGTGCATCACGCAACCTGCCGTCAGCAATGCGCTGGCGCGGATGCGCAGGGCCCTCAACGATCCGCTTTTCATCAGCACGCCAAAGGGCATGGTGCCGACGCCATTGGCGGACAACATCGCCGCTCACGTGGGCGAGGCGCTGCAACTGCTGAACGCCGCCCTCAGCCAGGGCGAGACTTTCGTTCCCGCAACTTCCAGGAAGATCTTCCGGGTCAGCATGCCGGACCTCGCCGAGTCCCTGCTCCTGCCCGTCGTCGGCGAGGCGTTGCGGCAGGAAGCGCCCGGCATGCGAATCGAGAGCTACTACACCAGCCGCAGCGACATTCCCCTGGAACTTGCCAACGGCAATGTCCATCTGGCGATCGACGCGCCGCTCATCGATGACCCGCAGGTTCGCCAGGCCCCGCTGCTGAGCGATCGCTATGCCTGCATGTTGCGCCCCGACCATCCTTTTGCC
Organism: uncultured beta proteobacterium; assembly: GCA_963810175.1. Classification (GTDB taxonomy): domain Bacteria; phylum Pseudomonadota; class Gammaproteobacteria; order Burkholderiales; family Rhodocyclaceae; genus Azonexus. The sequence continues at coordinate 94,857 of CAWEMU010000017.1, forward strand.
GGAGCCAGCCTGACCCTGGACGACTATCTGGCGCTTGATCACATCCACGTCTCGAGCAGACGCCATGGCCTGGGCCACGTCAACACCGCCCTGAGGAAACTCGGGCGCAGGCGGGCAATCCAGATGCGCGTGCAGCACTACCTGGTGGCCCCCCTGATAGCGCTGCGTACCGATCTTGCGCTGACGGCGCCATTGCGCCTGCTGCAGGGCTACGATGCCCGCCGGTTTGAGCTCCCCTTCGATCTGCCGCCCCTCGAATGGCACTGCTACTGGCACCGCAGCATGGATCACGACCAGGCCAATATCTGGCTGCGCAGCAAGTTCACCGTAGCGATTGCCGCGCTGCGGAACGAGTCGCCGCACCTCCGGTAGCCGGCATGCGGCAGGCAGAAGGAAGATTCCCGGAGCGCCGCCGAAGGAGTGAGTGCGTGCCAACCTGACTCGAAGGAACCCGTCCGCCATCGCGCCCCGAATATACCCCCCGTTCCGAGGGGCCCATGTGACCGGGCTTTGTATATGATGTGCGGCATCGTTTGCAGGAGCGCAGCAGGGGGCGCGCGTCCTGCCTGAAAGATTCAGTTTCGCCAAACCCCAACCAACTGGAGGAAGAGACACCATGACCATGGGATTGATGCAGGACGGCCCGCTGCTGATTTCGACGCTGATCGAGCATGCGTCCAAGTTTCACAGGGATGCGGAGATCGTATCGCGCACCTGCGAGGGTCCGATTCACCGCTGCACCTACGGCGACATATCCCGCAGGTCCAAACAGGTCGCCAATGCCCTGGCGGAACTCGGCGTCAATCCCGGCGACCGGGTGGCGACGCTGGCCTGGAACGGCTACCGGCACATGGAGCTTTATTACGGCGTTTCCGGCTCCGGCGCGGTGCTGCATACGATCAACCCGCGCCTTTTCCCCGAGCAGATCGAATACATCGCCAACCATGCCGAGGATCAGTTTCTCTTCTTCGATCTGACCTTCGTTCCGCTGATCGAGAAACTGGCGCCGCTGATGAAGACGGTGAAGGGCTTCGTGCTGATGACCGACCGGAGCCACATGCCCGACTGCAATATCCCGGGACTGCTTTGCTACGAGGAACTTGTCGGCAGCCAGAGCAGCGAATACGAATGGCCGGTGTTCGACGAAAACACCGCGTCATCGCTGTGCTACACCTCGGGAACGACCGGCAATCCGAAGGGTGTTCTCTACTCTCACCGGTCATCGGTGCTGCACTCGTTCTCCGCCTGCTCGGTTGATGTAATCGGACTGGGCGCGAAGGACTCGGCGCTGCTGATCGTCCCGATGTTCCACGTCAATGCCTGGGGCATGCCCTATGCCGGCGCCATGTGCGGCGCCAAGCTGGTGATGCCCGGGCCGGCGCTCGACGGCAAGAGCGTCTATGAACTGATGCGCGACGAGAAGGTGACGCTCGCTCTCGGCGTTCCGACCGTCTGGCTGATGCTCTTTCAGCACGTGGATGCCAACCGCCTCGTGCCGCGCGATGACCTCTGTGTCGAGCGCGTCGTCATCGGCGGCTCGGCGGCGCCGCGCGCGATGTGCGAGAAGTTCGAGACCCAGTTCGGCGCCTTCGTCCTGCATGCCTGGGGAATGACCGAGATGTCGCCCCTGGGCACGGTCTGCAACCTGCTGCCCAAGCACAAGGATTACTCGCTCGACCAGCGCCTGAACCTGCAGACCAAGCAGGGACGGGCGATCTACGGCGTGGACATGAAGATCACCGATGACGAGGGCAACCGGCTGCCGCACGACGGCAAGGCCTTCGGCCATCTGATGGTGCGCGGACCATGGGTCACCCGGGGTTACCTGAAGGGCGAAGGCGGCGGGATCCTCGATGCCGAGGGCTTCTTCGACACCGGCGATGTCGCCACCATCGACCCCGATGGCTACATGCAGATCACCGACCGCTCGAAGGACGTGATCAAGTCGGGCGGCGAATGGATCTCGTCGATCGACCTCGAAAATGCGGCGGTCGGGCACCCCGCCGTGGCGGAGGCCGCGGTGATCGGCGTGGCCCATGCCAAGTGGCAGGAGCGCCCGCTCCTGATCGTCGTCAGGAAGCCCGGCCAGGAAGTCACCCGCGAGGAAATGCTGCAGTTCCTCGACGGCAAGGTCGCCAGGTGGTGGCTGCCCGAGGATGTCGTCTTCGTCGAGGATCTGCCGCACACGGCCACCGGCAAGCTGCAGAAGATGAAGTTGCGCGAACTGTTCAGGGATTACCGGTTCCCCGAAGCTTGAAATTTCGCCAGGAAAGCCGTCGGGCCTGGTCCATCCGGGCCTGACGCCTTTATTTGTCCTGCAGTCCCCCGCATGCCTGGCCGGTTGCGGTCGACCTTCCTCTTTGGGCGGAAATGCTCCCGAACGTCCGGATTCAATCGGGAGCACTTGTGAAGGCCCCATTGACCCGGACCAGTCAGGTCCATCCGGCAACCTGCGCGAAACGGCGATTGCCTGATTCCTGCCCGTCCCGGTTACGCCGCCGCATTCCTTCGCCACCGCACATGAGCGGCTGACGATTTCCCGAGGAGTGTGAATTATCTCACGGTCAGTCGGGGCGCCATCGCGATACCTTGATGCTGTATTGAGGGCTGCTGTTTCGGGTTCTGCAATCGGTGACGCCGGTTCTTTCGCCATCGACCAATGATGGCGGCGGTGCATCGGCGGCTTGCTGGACCCCTCAAGTGACAGCGCGTGTTCCCGGTAACGAGACATAGGCAAGAACGAGATGCGTTGCGATTCCAGATCACTGGCGAAAGCGATCATGGCACTGTCGTCGGCCCCTGCTCACAATCGTGGGTTGGGCAAGAAGGTACTTTTCCGACGGGAGCTTTGCCGGATTCCGACAACCGGCGCCCTCTTTGTTGCGCGACGGCTGTTGAAATCGACGAATGGCGCAGGTGACCGAACCACCAGCGCGCCTGTCCAAGGTCTTTGCTGGACATCCCTTCAGGCGGATGCCGCAAATTTTTCGAATCAAAGTGCTGCCCCTCCTCCTGGTGCCGCTCACGTTGCGGCCTTGAGCCCGTGCTGCTCTCTGCAATAATGACAAAAGCGTATCCCCATCCGGCAAGGTCCGGCTGTTCCCTTTACGGCTTGAAATGCCCGTCTTCCGGAAAGCGGGCTTGCCAGGGGAAAAAGGACACTGCGTGAATAATCGGACGCGAAAATGAAAACACGGCATGTATTGGCGGTTGATCCGCGAAACCGTCTGGGTGACCAGCGAGCCCGGATCGCGGCTGACTCCCAGGTTCTGCACTGCGCGGGATCCGTGGCCGCAGCCAAGGAGATCCTCCACACGAATCATTGCGGTGTCGGGCTGGTTGTTTTCGACTCGCTGGCACCGGCGTATCGGGAAGAGATCGAGCAGTTGATTTCAGCCACCCCGGCGACCGAGTGGATTGCCATCGTCACTCCTGAAACGATCGGGTGCAAGGCGTTGCAGGCATTCATCCTGAATGCCTTTCACGACTTCCACACCCTTCCGATCGACCCGCAGCGGCTGGCCATGAGCATCGGCCATGCCTGCGGCAGAGCAGGATTGCGCCTGGCTCTCGCCGACCCCGACGACACATCCGGACGCTTTGGAATCATCGGCACCAGCCCGGTCATGATGAACTTCTTCCGCCAACTGGAGAAGGTGGTCGACGCCGATCTGCCGGTGCTGATCGGCGGCGAGTCGGGTACCGGCAAGGAACTGGTGGCAAAGGCCATTCACGGCCAATCGTCTCGGTCGAAAAAGCCCTTCGTCGTCGTCAACTGTGCCGCCATACCGACCCATCTGATTCAGGCCGAGTTGTTCGGCTACGAAAAAGGCGCGTTTACCGGCGCGACGGAGCGCAAGATCGGCAAGATCGAAGCCGCGAATGGCGGTCTGCTGTTTTTCGATGAAATTGGCGACCTGCCGCCCGACCTCCAGGGAAATCTCTTGCGTGTCCTGCAGGAGCGCACCATTACTCGCCTCGGGTTGACCCAGGCGATCCCCGTCGATTTCAGGCTGGTGGCGGCAACGCATGTCGATTTGCACGAAGCCATCCTCGCCAAGCGTTTTCGCGAAGACCTTTTCTACCGCCTGAATGTCATCCACCTGCAATTGCCGCCGCTGCGCGAACGTGGCGGCGACGTCGGTCTTGCTTGCGGAAACGGTGCTCCGGAACTTTGCGTTGACCACCCCGAAATGCCGCGTCGTCGGTTTCACCGCCGAAGCCCTGCGGACCATCAACAGTTACCACTGGCCGGGCAATGTGCGCGAACTCATCAACCGGGTTCGCCGGGGGGTGATCATGAGCGAGGGCAAGTTGCTCGGTTCGGGCGACATGGGCTTCGAGGCCGCTGACCTGGAACCGCCCGCCGTGACCCTCGAAGCGGCGCGCGCGTCGTTCGAACGCGATATTGTCGAAACCAGCCTGCGCGCCAACAGCAACAACGTGAGCAGGACCGCCCGTCAGCTCGGCATTTCCCGCGTCACCCTTTACCGGGTCATGAACAAGCTGCACATCGCGTTGTAGGCTTTCCCCGGTCTCCCGGCTTCCGGAGGGCGGCCGGCACGCAGGGCAAAATCATCGATGCCATTCGTCGGGCGATACCGGAACTCCGCGCCGGGTTCGGCGCGGTCCGCGGGAAATCGCGGTCGAATGGTCTCGCTGCGCGCGGCAAGCCGCGCTCGCGTCCCCGCAGTCTCCCCGCGGCGTAGCTCGCGACCGCCGCGCTTCTCCCGCATCGACCTGACCACCCGTTCCCTGCTGCCTGGAAAGGCGCAGCGTCGAGCTCTTCAGGGAAGCGTACCGGCGCTTCCCGCTGCGGCGGGTGTTCCTCGTCCCTGCCGAAGAAAAGCTGACGCTCGCCGAGCCCCGCCGCAGCCGTCGGGAGGTGCCATTCCTTCCTATTCCGTTGTCGTTTCATAGCGACAACAATTGCCCGGAAAGCCGCGCAAATCAACGGTTTTGCCCTCCGGAGGCGCCTCGTTGGCTCCTTGTATCGCTGTCGTTACAAGCGACGCCCGCGAGCCGGAATCCTTTTGCCGTCATGACATATGCGACGGGAAACGGTTCGTCACACGGCGGATTTCGGGGGTTTTGGCGAACAGGTGTTTCACATTCGTTACACATTTGGTCGAAGTGGACCGACGCAGTTTTCCGGTGATTTCTCGATCCTTTTTTAATCAATGACTTGCAGAGCAATTCAATACCTGGCACACGCATTGCTAAGAAGATACCCGAAGGGCGTGGCATGAGGCGACGACCACTTCTAATATTTTCTTGATTGGAGGAATTACCATGAACAAGACTCTTTTGGCAGTGGCCGTTGCGTTGGCCTACAGTGTGACTCCGGCATGGGCGGACGGAGACGGCCCTGGCGGCCCTGACAGCGGCGAAAGTCCGACCGTCGCTTCACGACAACGTGTCGACATCAACAATCGTCGCACAACGACAACAGCCACGATAACGGCGCCAAGAAACGCCAGAGCGATTAGGGCTGGGCATGGCAGCGCCGCTGCCAATAACGGCGCGAATGCAACGTCCAACTTCACCAATGCTTTCAACACCAGCAAGGCAATCGCCAAGACCGAGCTGAGCGGTACCGTTACCGGTAACTGGGTGTCCGACATCGGCAACGTTGCCGTCAACAACGGTTCCAGCTACGGCGCCAACGGCGGCACGGGTGGCAAGGGCTACGGCGGCTACGGCGGCACTGGCGGCAACGGCGGCAACGGCGGCAATGGCGGCAATGGCGGCAGCTGCTGGCAGCACTGGCTGCACGGTGGCAATGGCGGCGCTGGCGGCAATGGCAGCGCCACGCAACGGTGGCGCCTCGGCCAATGGCAGCGCCACCAATGGCAGCGCCGGCGCATGGCGGCGCAGCTCTGCGGTGCGACTGAGCGCCAGTCTCAACGCCAACAAGGCCAAGAGCGGCGACAGCGGCTGCATTGGGTGCCGGCCTCGGCGGCAGCACTCTCGGCGGCAGCGCCGGCGTTGGCGGCTCCGCCGGCGCAATCGATGCCACCAAGGGCGGTTCTGCCGGTGCGCTCGGCGCGGGCCTCGGCGGTATCGCCGGCTCGGACCAGGACAAGCCCCGATGGCCATCGGCGTCGGCCTTGGCCCTCTGGGCGGCGGCACACTCAGACGGCAACCAATACCGGCGGCGGCGGGTAGCGGCAGTTGCAAGCGCCAACGGCGGTGGCGCCACCGGCGCTGCGGCAACCGCTACGGCTGGCGGCTGGCACGGGCGGTGCCGTGACCGGCACCGGCGGCGCCGGTAGCGGCACGGGTAGCTCCTACTCCGGCACCGCTACGGCGAGCGGTGGCAGCACTGGCACGGCGACCAACACTGCCGGCGACTGGTGGAGACAATGGGTCCGCGACCAATGGCGGCGCTTCCACTCAAGCCACCAACGGTAGCGCAACCCGGCAATGCGGCGCTGGCGGCTGCCGGTGGCTGCAGCTGGCGGCAAGGTGCGGTCGGTGCCGTCGGTGCGCCGGCGGAGGTGGCACGGTGGCGCCGGTGGCGCAATGGCGGTGCCGGCGGTGCCGGCGGCGCAGGCGGCTCCATCGCCCTCGACGCGGGCACCTTCAACATGTCCAACAACATGAGCAGCGTCGGCCAATCCGCCGCCGGCATCATGGTGGCAGCCCAGAACAGCGGGATGAACGCCATGGTTCAGCAAGCGGTCACCGTCCAGGCCAACCTGAACGTCGGCACGGCAGTAAGGTTGTTAGTGCAGTCGGTCCTGGGGCCATCCGGCCCCGGGACTTTTCGCTTTTCAGGAAAGGGGAAGAACGTGAAAGCAATTACGCATTCCCGTTGGTTGATGGTAACGACGGTGCTTGGGCGCTGCCTTGCTTCCGCTTCAGGCCGGTGCCGAAGAGGCTGGCCAGGCGGCGACGATGCGCGCGGGTGAAGTTCTTCGGCAGTGTTGCGGTTGACAGCCAGGATCTTGCCGTTTCCCGCGGCGGCGCCGAACTCGACATCACGCTCAACGAAGCCAAGACGACCGGGGTCGTCGGTGGCAACCACGCTTCCAACCTGTCAACGGGCAGCAACTTCGTCAACGACGGTTCATTCGCCGGTGCGGCGGGTTTCTCGACGGTGGTGCAGAATTCCGGCAACAACGTGTTGATCCAGAACGCGACCGTCATCAATCTGCGCGTGCAATGATGCTCTCCTCTGCTGTCCGGACTCTCTGCCTCCTTCCGTTGCTCACCGGCGCCTTGGGTGCGTCGGCCAGCCCCGCGGGAAGGGTCGAGATACCGGTTCAGTCGGGCGGCGCCTTTTCGGTGCCAGTCGTCAGCATGAAGGAGCAGCGCTTCCAGAAGACCCTGCATCAACAATACGATTTCAGTTGCGGCTCGGCCGCGCTGGCCACCTTGCTCACCCACCATTACAACTTCCCGGTCAGCGAGCAGGACGTCTTCCGCGAAATGTTTACCCGCGGTGATCAGGCCAAGATCAAGAAGGAGGGTTTCTCCTTGCTTGACATCAAGAATTATCTCGCCAGCCACGGCTTCGATGCCGACGGCTACGTCGCCGAGCTTGACAAGCTTTCTGCTGCCAAGGTGCCGGCCATCGTTCTGGTCAAGGAACAGGGCTATTACCATTTCGTCGTGGTCAAGGGCTTGCGCGATGGCCGGGTTCTGATTGGCGACCCGTCTTCAGGCACTCGCGCCATTTCACGGAACAAGTTCGCCGAGATCTGGGCCAACAACATTCTGTTCGTGATCAAGAACAAGCTGGAAATGGCCCAGTTCAACACCGACCGCGACTGGCAGGCCGCTCCCGCCAGCCCGATCGCCGCCGGCCACCATCGCGGCCTTGCCGACTACAACCTCGCCAAGCGCGGGCCTGCGGACTTCTGAGGGAGATAGCCATGATCGTTTCCCGCTTCCAGCTTTCCAGTCTGCTGATCGCCACCGGCATGGCCGTGTCCGTCCAGTTTCTGGCGAGCAGCCTGGAAACGCTGATTTTCGGGAATGTCATCCAGACTGCCGGTGCCGGTGGCGACGATGGTGCCGGCGGTGGCAGCGTGATGCTCGCCGGCGGGCCGGACAGTCGGGCGTGCGCCGTGGCAAAGCGGCGCGCGCTCCAGGTCGCGCCGGAACTCCTGTCGCTCGCCCCGTGGCCGCTCGACGACCATGCGCCGGCCGAATGCAGCAGCCTTCCGCAGGAGTCCGTGGCGGTGGCCGATGAAGCGCTGCCGGCAGAGGTCGAAATGGCCGATGCGTCGTCTGCCGCCGTCGTCCTGGCTGACGCTGTCGTGGCTGAATTGGCGGGCTCCGAAAAGCCCCTCGCGAAGAAATTGCCAGGTCAAACGCCGAGGACGCTCGACGCAGCCAATGTCCTGGGCCAGCAACTGGCTGCCGTGGACACGGCCTCGCTCGACGAAGTTCGCGGCGGCTTCGAACTCGAAGGCAGCAGCCTCAAGTTCACCATCGGTATCGAGCGGGCGGTTTACATCAACGGCAACCTGGTCGCCACCAACGTGCTCAACCTCAAGGATCTCCAATCGAGCGCAGGTGGCACGAGCGTCGCGGGGGCGTTGCCGGCGGCAGCGCCTTCAGGCGCGCTGGTCGTCCAGAACGGCCCCGCCGGCAGCAACTACGTCGCCCCGCAGGTTGCCCAGAACCCGACGGCGACGGTCATCCAGAACTCCCTGAACGACCAGAAGATCCAGACCGTCACGACCATCAATGCCAGCGTCAACAGCCTGCAGACGGTGCGCGCGATGTCGGTCGCCAACGCCATCCAGTACGGCATCGTCAGTTCGTTGCGGCGCTGACCAACTGCCCGCCAAGCCGCCGCGCTGCGGCGGAACGGCAAAAGAAAACGGGCCTTTCGCGGCCCGTTTTTGATGCTGTCGCCAGCAGGGAAATGCCTGGCGTCAGAATGATATCGGCAGGCGCAATCCGAGCGTCACGTCCGGGGTATCCCGCGTGACGCCGACGCCGACCGTCAGGCCCAGCGAAGTTGAAGGTGTCAGGCGCTGCGAGTAGCCGAGCAGGAGCGTTCCCAACTGGATGCGTGAGGCATTGATCGCGTCCGCCCCGTTGATCTTCGTCTTGCCCACCGAAGCGCCATCGTAACCCAGGCTGAACGACGATTTCTCGTTGAGCGCCAGACCCATGCCGAAGTTGAATCCGAAGACATCGCCCGGATCGACGTCACCCACATCTATTTGCCCCTGGGTAGTATTCGCCGTCACCCCGGAGCGCGAGAGATTGAACTGATAGTTCAAGCCGCCGAAGAAGACTGCGGGGTCGGTCGGGTAAAGGACCGTCAGGCCCGGTTGAATGGTGTAGAAGCCCGAACCCGTCGGCAACTCCGTCTCGATCCGGTTGGTGATCAGTTCCGGTGCCTGGGTGGTGTCCGTCAATACCTCGAACGGATCATTGCCGGTGCGGCTCTTGAAGCGCAGGCTGCCGATGTAGACCGGCTTGTCGACGCTGGTATCGTTGAACTGGTAGCGCGCCGTCGCCTCGACATCGCCGATGCCTTGACCGGTACTGTTGAAGAGGTCGTCGCGGCCGGCGCCGATATTCAGCGGGCGCGTCAGTTGATCGTCCGAGCGATAGACCCAGGGCACCTTGGCCTCGAGTTCCATGCGGTTGGTCACGCCCCAGCGACCCGTGAGGTTGACGACAGTCGAATTGCGCCTGACCTCGCGCACATCGATGAGGCCGATCGTTATCGCCGGAATGATGGTGTAGCCGACCAGCGATACGCGATTGCTCGACGAGTACGAGTACTGCACTCCGGTCTCGAAGGAGAACTGGCCGGCAGGCGTCAGCACGCCCGGCTGTTCGAAGATCTGCGCCACCTGCTGTACCCGCTCCGGGCGGCTCTCGCCGACCGTCGCCGGTTGTTGCGCGGCGGCGGCAGCCTGCGGAACCGGCGCCACCGTTGGTGCCTGGGCCACCTGCGCGGGCGGGGGTTCCTTGCCCTTCACTGGTGTGGCGGCTGCGGCCGTCTTGGCCGGCACATCGACACCGAGCGCCTGCTGGATGCTCTGCAACTTGGCATCGGTATCCGCCAGTTGCTTCTTGAGCGCTTCCATCCGCTTGGCCTGCTCATTGACCTTGGCCTTCAGCGCCTTGGCCTCGGCAGCCGAGATCTCCGCCCCTTGGGCGAATCCGCTGAAGGCAATCGCCAGAGCCGCAGCGATGACTGTGGTCCGCGACGGCATATGGGAATGTAGATTAACTTTCATTCCTAACCTCTTTTATTTAAACGATAATTCAGCATACTCCGAATAACGGCGCTATTCATCTGCTTTCATCTTGTTTTTGACCACGGTGTTGTAAAAACAACAGTTCGGGTCAATCGGGTGACGATCAGCATGGGTCGTCACGGTGATTGAATGGCTACAGGGCTGCGGCGCGATGACCGCCGGGCGTTGGCTGGCACCGGAAACCCGGGCGAAGACCGGGGTCGGTTGCGGTCGACCGCCAATTTCGGGCGAAAATGCTCACGGATTTCGCCTTTCGATCAGGATGACGACGCGAGACCCCGTTGCCCCTGGATCATCGACAACCGCCATGCAACGCTTCAGATCCCCCATGCGTGCCTGCCTGACTCGATGCAGGGATCAGGCAGGCGCGTCATCGCGAGCGACGCGGCCGCTGTCAGTTTTCCCGACAGTCTGCCCGTCACGGGTCGCTGGCTGGCCAGACCGGCGATGCCCTTCGTTCCGGTTGGAACGGTCTGCGCAGGCATCAGGCAATGCAGAATCCGCCTGCGCTGCGGCGCGGGCGAACCAAGGTCGGATATGATGGAACCGTCCTCACCTGGCTCCCTGAACCGGACGACGGATCGGCGTTTCCGACTCTTTCCGACCCATGTTTCGCAACCGCCACGCCATGAACTCCGCCTACGTATCGACCTTTCTCGGAAACCGCTTCTATCTGACCCGCCCGCACATCGATGATGTCGCGATCGAGGATATTGCCCACGGTCTCGCCTACCAGTGCCGCTTCAACGGCCAGACCAGCGCCTTCTATTCGGTCGCCCAGCACAGCCTGATGGTCGTGTCACTGGTGCCGGAATCCCTTCAGCTTCAGGCCCTCCTCCACGACGCGGCCGAGGCCTACCTCGGCGACATGGTGAAGCCGTTGAAATTCCTGTTTCCCGAATTCAGCGTCATCGAGGCGCGGGTCATGGAAATCATCGGTCAGCGCTTCGCGATCGACCTGACCCGTCTCGACCCGGCGATCAAATGCGCCGACATGATCGCCCTGGCCACCGAGAAGCGCGATCTCATGCCCTATTCGACCGAACCCTGGTCTTACCTCGAAGGAATCGATGCCTTGCCCGACATCATCGAACCGATGGGTCCGCAGGCGGCCAAGGAGGCCTTCCTGGCGGGATTCCGCAGGCTGGCGGCCTGAGCAGCAGAAGGGCCCATCCGGAGATTGGCCTGCCGGGCATTCCGGATGACGCGCCCGCAGCGACGCGGCCGGGCAATGGATTGGGACGCTTGCCCTGCATCAGGATCAGTTGCCGCTGTCACCATCGCCGGAGCGCTCCGGGTCGCGCCAGCCGGGCACGTCCGCGGGTGCGGTGACAGGACGGTAGGGCCGGCTCCCGGTCGGCCGGCAATTGCCGCTGCCGTGACTGAGCACCTTGTCGTCCACGCCGACGAAGCGCCAGTGGTAGCGCGTGCCGTCCAGGCTGATCCTGAGAAAGCCGTATTTCTCGTAAACCGTGCGCTCCGACCGCTTGCTTTCCCCCGCCTGATACAAGCGGCCACCGCCGGTGCCGACCACGAACGACGCCGTTCCCCGATCGCTTGCGGCGCCATCGACATCGAATTCGGGCAAGGCCTCGAAATGATGGTCGTGCCCGTGCAGCGTAAAGGCCACGTAGCCGCTGACCCTCCGCCACAGCGGATCGACGAAGCGCCGGTCCCCATGCTTGCCGGAAGACCAGCGCGGGTGGTGCCAGGCCGCGATCAGGCACTCGCCCCGGCTACTGCCCAGCATGCCGTCGAGCCACAGCATCTGCCGGCGCCACGCCACACCCTTCAGGTTGCTGTCCAGCAGCAACAGCCGCCATGGGCCGCCCAGACCTTCCGCGCGCGGCACCGGCCTGGGGAAGATCGAGAAAAACCCGGCCGCGTCGCTGTCCGCCCAGTCATGATTGCCCGGCACCGCCAGCCGCCTCGGGAACATCGAATAGTACGGCTCATGGCACTCCAGCAGGCGCTCGCGAGTCGCCACCGGGTAGGCCAGATCGCCGACCTCGATCAACCGGGCATCCTTGAAATCGCCCTGCCGCCGCATGGCCGCCGACACCTGCGCCGTTCCGGGCAGATCGCAATCGCCCGTGTCGCCGATGACGTTCAGGACAATGGGGGAAGCTGCAAATGCGCTGCCGCCTACAAGCAGCAGGAACAAGGTAAGGATGGATTTCATGGACGAAGCTGCCAAAGCCTGAAGCATCGGAGCATAAACATTTGTTCAAGCTATCGGGGAGCGAGTAGTCCCGGAACACGTTTGCGCTGAAGTCGCAACCAAGCTTGCGGCGGCCCCCCGACCACCCGAAGTGCGGCAACCCCCTTCGCAAAGCAGTGTCCTCGTCGCGCTGATATTCTACAATGGCAAAAAACTACTTGGGATGCTTATGGCGCACGGCAAACGAAAACAGAATGCGACACTTCTGGATGAACTGATCGACGCCCCTTGGCTGCTGATCTTCATGGCTGGCGTGGTGGTATTCATTTTGCTGGTGTGGATCTTGCCGGACCTTGCGCCTGGCAACATCATCCTGAATTCGATATTTCAGGGTGTCGCGTCGGTTGCTTGGGTGGTATTCGGCATTTTCTTCCTGTTTTGCGCATTGTTTTTCGCCATGTCCGCATCTTCCGGGTCAAACCGGCCAGCACTGAAATCGGTCGGGGGCGATACGGGTGGTGGATCGGCTTACAAACGGCGCCCTCCAGAGCCGCCGACTGCTGTCCCTCAAGTCCCGCCGGAAACCGCCGTTGCCGAAGGCGCCGCCGGTCGAACCGGATCCTGCACTGCCCGAGACCGCAGTCGCCGAAAGCCCGCCGGTCGAACCGGATCCCGCACTGCCGGAGACCGCAGTTGCCGCAAGCCCGCCGGTCGAACCGGATCCCGCACTGCCGGAGACCGCAGTCGCCGCAAGCCCGCCGGTCGAACCGGATCCCGCACTGCCGGAGACCAAAGTCGCCGCAAGCCCGTCGGTCGAACCGGATCCCGCACTGCCGGAGACCGCAGTCGCCGCAAGCCCGTCGGTCGAACCGGATCCCGCACTGCCGGAGACCGCAGTTGCCGCAAGCCCGCCGGTCGAACCGAGTCCTGCGGTTGAAAGAGATGAGCCGGAACACGCACAGGACATCCATGACGCCTGGAGCGAGTATGCCGCGGAAATGGAGGCCAAACCGACCGCGTGGTCGATCGATGTCATCCGCGATGTCGAGTGGAAGCGCTTCGAGGATATCTGCCAGAGATTTTACGAAACGAGCGGCATCCGGAGCGAAACCACGGCGCTCGGGCCCGATGGTGGCATGGACATCCTGCTCTATCAGGACGATACGGGGAAACCCACGGCAATCGTCCAGTGTCGGGCATCGGGCGAGCACCTTGTCGGCGTAAGGCCGGTACGCGAACTGCTGGGTGTGATGACCCACGAAAAAATTGGCAGGGCATTTTTCATGACCGGCGGCCATTTTGCCGACGATGCGAGGCTGCTGGCGGGCAGCAACCGGATCACGCTGATCGACGGCGAGATGTTGCTCATCATGATCAGACGGCTGCCCGCGGCCGCTCAGAATAGCCTGCTGGAATTCGCCACCGAAGGCGATTACAAGACCCCAACGTGTCCGAGCTGCGGAATCAAGATGAAGCATGTCGCAGGCAAGTCAGGGATTCCGGATTTCTGGGCGTGCCACAACCACCCTCGCTGCCGCCAGAAGTTCGCAATGAGACAGGAGGCGTCCCAGCAAGTCCGGAACCACTGAACAAACATGTGGCGGGCACGGCCCGCCACGGCGCTCCGGCCAATGCAGGCGCGCAAGAGAAAAGGGCACTCCGGATGAAGTGCCCAGATTCATATCAGATTGGCGCGCCCGAAACGATTCGAACGTTCGACCCCTGCCTTCGGAGGGCAGTACTCTATCCAACTGAGCTACGGGCGCGCGGGAGCGGCGATTTTACAGTCTGCGCCGGTCCGCGTCCAATCTATCGACGCCGCGATGGTGTCAGTCGAAAAAGGTTCGCGCAGCCTCGAAACGCTGGGCGTAGTAGCGATCGCTCAGGCGGTCGATACGTACGCGCCCGCTGGTCGCCGGTGCGTGAACGAAGCGCGAATCGCCCAGATAGATGCCGACATGGGAGAACGGCTGGTTGCGGGTGTTGAAGAAAACCAGGTCGCCGGGCCGCAGTGACTCCGGCTCGATCGGCCGGCTGCTGCGGGCGATGTCGGCAGCGCTGCCCTTGACCTTGAGGCCGGCGGCCTGGCCGTAGATGAAGCTGACCATCCCGCTGCAATCGAGCCCGGCTTCGGGGTTCCTGCCGCCGAAGCGATAACCCGTATCGATCAGCCCCAGAGCGTAGAGAGCGACCTCGTTGCCCTTCTCGCTGACCGGCAGGGGTTGCGTTATAGTTCCGCCAAATGTGGCCGGACGCGGCGCCTGGCTGCCGCAGGCGGTGAGCAGCGACACGATCAGCGTGACGGCGAACAGGGCGGGCAACTGCATTTCTTGAGGCGCTTTCTGCAAACAATTGATAACTTACCGTTTTTACAGGATTTTTCAAGACCATGCACCTTCATAACCAGTCCTTGTTGCGGTTGACCGCCTTTTTGGGCGGAAAATGGGTTGCTGCCGATGGCGGCGCCAGCATTGCAGTGCGCGACCCGGCTGACGGTTCGCTGCTGGCCGAGGTGCCGAACTGCGGTGCCGAGGAAGCGCAGCTCGCGATCGCCGCCGCCGCCGCAGCGCTGCCCGCATGGCGCGCGCAGACGGCCAAGCAGCGTTCGCAGGTGCTGCAACGCTGGTTCGCGCTGATCAACCACAATGCCGAGGATCTGGCGCAAATGATCACCGCCGAGGGCGGCAAGCCGCTGGCCGAAGCCAGGGGCGAGGTGGCCTATGGCGCATCGTTCGTCGAGTGGTTCGCCGAGGAGGGCAAGCGCACCTATGGCGAGACGATTCCGGCGACCCTGGCCGACAAGCGCCTCGTCGTCATCAAGCAGGCAATCGGCGTCTGCGCGGCGATCACGCCGTGGAACTTCCCGCTGGCGATGATCACGCGCAAGGTCGCGCCGGCACTGGCGGCCGGCTGCACGGTAGTCGTCAAGCCGGCGGAGCAGACGCCGCTGACCGCGCTGGCTCTGGCCGCGCTGGCCGAGGAAGCCGGTTTCCCGGCCGGCGTCTTCAATGTCGTGACGGGCGATCCGGTGGCGATCGGCGGCGCACTGACCGCCAGCCCCGTCGTGCGCAAGCTCTCGTTCACCGGCTCGACCGAGGTCGGCCGGCTGCTGATGGCGCAGTGCGCGCCGACGATCAAGAAGCTGTCGCTGGAACTGGGCGGCAACGCGCCCTTCATCGTCTTCGACGATGCCGATGTCGATGCCGCGGTCGACGGCGCGCTGATCGCCAAATACCGCAACACCGGCCAGACCTGCGTGTGCGCCAACCGCATCCTCGTGCAGGCGGGCATTTATGAGGAATTCGCGACCGGAAGCTGGCGGCGCGGGTCGGCGAACTGAAGGTCGGCGCCGGGCAATGAGGACGGCGTCGTCCAGGGGCCGCTGATCGACGCGGCCGGACTGGCCAAGGTCGAGGCGCATGTCGCCGACGCGCTCGCCAAGGGCGCCCGCGTGCTGTGCGGCGGCGAGCGCCATGCGCGCGGCGGCAACTTCTTCCAGCCGACGGTCCTCGCCGACGTGACGCCCGCGATGCGCGTCGCGCGCGAGGAGACCTTCGGGCCGGTGGCGCCGCTGTTCCGCTTCGCGAGCGAAGACGAGGCGGTGGCGATGGCCAACGACACCGAGTTCGGCCTTGCCGCCTATTTCTATTCGCGCGACATCGCCCGCTGCTGGCGCGTCGGCGAGGCGCTGGAATACGGCATGGTCGGCGTCAATACCGGCCTGATCTCGAACGAGGTGGCGCCCTTCGGCGGCATCAAGCAGTCCGGCATCGGCCGCGAAGGCTCGAAGTATGGCATCGAGGACTATCTGGAGATCAAGTATCTCTGCTTCGACATCAGCGGATGATCAAGCTCGTCGCCGCGCTGGCGTGCTGGTGCATGCTGGCGCTGATCTGGCGGCAGTGGTCACGGCGGCGGCGCGCCGCGTTCATCGAGGAGTTTCCCTATGCGCAATTTCTCGATCAGCGCCTCGCCGCGCGCCGGCCGGAACTGACGCCCGAGCAGCGCAGCCGAGGTGTTCGCCGGGCTGCGTGACTATTTCCAGCTATGCCGGATGGCCGGGCGGCGCATGGTGGCGATGCCGTCGCAGGCGGTCAACGATGCCTGGCACGAGTTCATCCTGTTCACCCGGCTATTAGGCCGCTTCTGCCGCGGCGCCTTCGGCCGCTTCCTGCACCACACGCCGGCCGAGCGATGACTTCGCCAACCATGGCCAGCGAAGGGCATCAAGCGCGCCTGGCGGCTGGCCTGCACCCGCGAGGGCATCGACCCGCAAGAAGCCGGAACGACTGCCCCGGCTGTTCGCGCTGGATGCGGCGCTGCTCGATCGCCGGCGGCTTCATCTACCACCTCGATTGCCTGGCCGCCGGCAAGACGGGGGCGCCGGCTTCTGCGCCAGCCACATCGGCTGCGGCGGCGGTTGCTCGGGCGACTCCGGCAGCGCGGACGGCGACGGGGGTGGCGACGGCAGCGGTTGCGGGGGTGGCTGTGGCGGCGGCGACTGACGCCGGCCTACTTGTGATAGACGCGACTGCTGCCGGAGCCGCCCTTGCCGGGGTTGGCTACGTTGTCGAACAGGTTCCAGCCCTGGTGCTGGGCGTAGCCGAACAGCAGCAGCGCGAGAATGCCGGTTGCGACGTTGAAGTTCTTGAACATCAGTCGTCCTCGTCGGAAGAGTCGCTGCTCGCCGCCGGTGCATGATCGCTCTCGGCCCAGCGCCTGGCCTCGAAGGCGGCGAAGCGCAGGCGAGTGAAGACCGGGAAGAAAACGAGAAACAGCATCACAATCACGAAATTCGACCAGCCCGCCCCGCCGCTGGAAACTTCGATGACATCTCGCACCGGCACCGGCTTCTCCGGGGCGATGTCGGGGTCGATCGTCAGGTAGTAGGTGCCGGGCGGGATGTCGAGAAAGACGACTTCGTCGGATCGGTCGCCTTCCGACCAGTTCTCGCCACCGTCGTTGCCGTGGTAGTAGGCCAGTTCCCGCGCCGCCGGCCACGCCTGGCCGGTGGCCTTGTTGACCAGCATCAGGTCGAGGCCGATCCAGTTGTTGTCGAGCGACGTCGAATTGCGCACCGTCAGCTTGCGCGGTCGGTCGCGCACCTGAAATTCGTTGGTAACGACCGAATCTTCGGCCATTTGCGGCGAAAAGGTGACATCCTGGCGCAGCAGTGTCTTGCCGCCCCCGATGAACGCAAAGAAGATCTGAAGCACGATCGCCGCTACAGCCATCTTCCAGAACAGGCTGCAAACCCGCCGGTGCGTTTCGGCCCAGGGATTCGGCTGGTTGGCGAAGATGCCGACCGGCGCGATCATCCGTCCAGGCAACTTGAACGCCTCGCCGATCACCTCCGGCGTGACATAGGTGGCGAGCGACCAGTTCAGGTCGTTGTCGGTCGATTCGCGCGACAGCAGCAGCGGTGGCGCGACGTAGTCGACCACCCGGCTGGTCTCGCCGCGCCGCACGCGCCAGGTGAATTCGCCGGCGACCTGGATCACCTCTGCGGATTGCGCGGTGGAATAGTGCCGGAAACGCTGTCCGGAAAAATTGACGTCGGCCATTTCCATCGCGCCGCTGCCGGCCGGCGGATTGGACAGCACGTCGGCAATATTCCAGTGGCCGTTGTATTCGGTCAGCCAGCGGTAGGTGCCGTTTTCGCCGGCCAGCAGGTATTCGCGCCAGTCGTAGGCGATGCCGTCGACTCTCGACTCCTTGACGAGGAAGCCGATGACCTCGACGGGCCTGCCCTCCAGGGTACCCTTGCTGCCCAGCGCCAGGCGCGGCGTGTATTTCTCGTCGCGCGTGCCGAGCGCTTTCGACAACAGCTTGAAGTTCTGGTCGGCGGTATCGACCACCGCCCCGCAGCTCACGCAGCCGACTGCCAGAATTTCCCTGGAACGCGCCTGCATCGGCGCGCCGCAAGCCGGGCAGCGGAAAACCTGCGCCTCGACGGTGCGCGTCGGGATCGGCATACCCTCGCGCAGGTTGCTCATCTTCAGCGAGGCGAAGTCCACCGGTTCGCCGACGAAGAGCAGCGGCGGCGTCTCCGAATAATCGAGGGTTGCGAAATTTGCCCCGTTTCTGAGGTCGACCGCAGCCACCGGGTAGCCGGCGCCGACCTTGAACGGCAGTTCGCCCTGTCCGGCCACGCATTCGGCGTTCTCGATATTGCTGACGGTCCACGGCTGGCTGGCCAGCACGAAGCGCTGGCCGATCTTCAGTTCCGCGAATTTCGGCAGCAGTTCCTGGACCTGCTGGGCAAATGTGAGCACATACTCGCCACCTGCCTCGGACAGCCAGCCGGTGCGCATGTCGTCGAACAGCAGGTGCCACTCGTTCCAGTAGCCCTGGCTGTACTTGATCTGGATGCGCCCGATCAGCGCGAAATGCACACCCTTGTAGCTGCCTTCGGCCCCCAGTTGCAGCGGCGAGCGATCCTCCACCAGCGCCGCCATCTTGCCGATGTCTTCGAGCGCCGTGTCATGGCGAACCAGCGTGCTCTGGCAGTATTCACAGACGGCGAAGATCGACGACGCCGATTTGAAGACTACCGGCGCGCCGCAGGAAGGGCAGGAGGCGGTCAGCGCCACGTGGTTGTACCCCAGGAGTACTTCTTGCAGGGCGCGGTCAACCCAGTTTCTTGAGCAGTTCCGCTTTCTTGGCGTCGAATTCGGCCTGGCTCAGGATGCCCTTTTCGACCAGCCCGTGCAGTTTTTCCAGCGTGGCCACGACTTCGTCAGCCGACACTGGCGCCGCGGCCGCAGCCGGTGACGGTGCGGCACCTGCGGCCGGCTGCATGGCCGAGGCCATCGCCTGCCCCATGACCTGGCCGAAACCGACGCCGGCACCGAGACCAACGCCCATGCCGGCCATCCCGCCCTCGTTCTTCGCCGCTTCGGGAATGGCGTTGGCGACCTGGTACTGCGTGAAGCGGCCCATGTCGCCGATCATGTTCATGCCGATCTTCTGGTCGAGAACCTTCTGCAGTTCCTCGGGCAGCGAGACGTTCTGGACGACCAGCGAATCGAGGGTCAGGCCGAAATCGGCGAACATCGGCGCCGCCTTGGCCAGCATCGCCTTGCCGAACTCGTCCTGGTTGGCTGCCATGTCGATGAACGGGACGCCCGATTCACCGAACAGGTCGGTCAGCCCGGCGACCATGGTGTTGCGCAACTGGCCTTCGAGTTCCTCGCGGGTGTAGCTGTCGCGGGTCCCGGATATCTTCTGGTAGAACACCTTGGCATCGCTCAGGTGATACGAATAGATGCCGAAGGCGCGCATGCGGACGATGCCGAATTCCTTGTCGCGGATGGTGATCGGGTTGGGCGTGCCCCACTTCTGGTCGAGCTGGGTGCGCGTCGAGAAGAAGTAGACATCACTCTTGAAGGGCGACTCGAACAGTTTGTCCCAGTTCTTCAGGTAGGTCAGGACCGGCAGCGTCTGCGTCGTCAACTTGTACATGCCGGGCGCGAAGACATCGGCGACCGTGCCTTCGTTGACGAACAGCGCCAGTTGCGAATCGCGCACGGTCAGGCTGGCGCCGTTCTGGATTTCCATTTCCTGCATCGGGAAACGCCAGGCCAGCGTGCCGTCCGCTTCCTCCGTCCACTGGAGGATGTCGATAAACTGCTTCTTGATGAAGTCCATCAGTGCCATGTAAGTTCTCCTTGAATGGTCAGACGATGCAGCCGGCGTTGAGGATGCCGACGCCGATCGCCAGTGAGGCGAGGAAAATTCCCGAGGCCAGCTTGCCCTGGGGGATGCTTTCGTTGAGCCGGGGCAACGCCAGTCGCGCGGCGATGAAGGCGAGCAATTGCACGACAGAGGCGACGACGCCCCAGCCGATCATCGCGTACAGGTTGTGGCTGACGGCGACAGAAACCGCAATCGGCAAGGCGAAACCGATGACCGCGCCGCCGAGGCTGACCGCGGCGGCCTCGTTGCCGGCACGGATCAGCGCCAGCTCGTTGTAGGGAGTAATCATCACGTAGATGGCGAGAAACGCCAGCATCAGAATGATGGCTGTCACGAAAAAGCTGGCGAAGGCGGGCAAGTTGCTGATGACGGGGTCGAACATGGGGCCTCCCGAAAGGAGTCGAGTTGACGTCAATTGTCGCTGCTAAGGGGGCAATCTTCAACTGCTGATTTTGCTGCTGGCATGGTCGGGAAGATCCCCGGCGAGCCGCAGCAGACCCTCGAGCACGAGATTGTTGACGCGCCGATGCGGAATGCCGAGATGCCCGCCGATGACGACGGCCGCTCCGCCGGAAAGCAGGCACGTTGCGCCGTTGCCCAGCCT
Organism: uncultured beta proteobacterium; assembly: GCA_963810175.1. Taxonomy (GTDB): domain Bacteria; phylum Pseudomonadota; class Gammaproteobacteria; order Burkholderiales; family Rhodocyclaceae; genus Azonexus. The sequence continues at coordinate 115,558 of CAWEMU010000017.1, forward strand.
GGCGACGCCGCGTTCGATGGCGCCGACCTGGGCCTCGAGGCAGCCGGAAGTGATCGCGTCGTCGGTGCATCGCGGCCAGGCGCAATACTTCCCGGCGGCCAGTGGCAGCGCCGCCGTATCCTGCGCCAGCGAGCGGCGCATCAGGTCGAGTCCGGGCAAGATGAAGCCACCGAGGAAGCGGCCATCGCCGTCCAGCGAGTCGATCGTCGTCGCCGTGCCGGCCATCACCACAACACAGGGGGCCGGCGTCAGGCTGCGCGCGCCGAGCAGCGCACACCAGCGGTCGACACCGAGCCGCTCCGGGACCTCATAGAGATTGACTACGCCGCCGGCCTCGGGCGCGGATTTCACTTCGTACAATGCGGACCCGCATGCCGCGAGCGCCTGACGGATGCTGGCCAGCGCCGCGTCGCCGGCGACGTTGGCCAGCATGACTTGCGTTGCCGGCGGCAGCCGCTGCGTCTGCACCTCCAGTTGCTCGACGTCGGCGTGATCGAGCACGCCGGTTTCCAGCCAGTGCCCGCTGCCGTGCACCCCCCACTTGATGCGACTGTTGCCGCTGTCGATGCAGAGGATCATGCGCGGCGCAGGCTGACGTCGCCGGAAAAGATGCGCTGGACGCCGGCGACCGTCGCGAGCAGCAGCGCGCCGTCGTCGTCGACACCCTCGCAGATGCCGTCGAGAGCCGTCCCATCGTCGGCGACAAGGCGAACCGCAAGTCCCTGCCAGGCATGGCGCTGTTGCCAGTCGATTTTTGCCCCGGAAAAGCCGTTGACCGCGAAAGCCTCGAGAACCAAACCAAGTTCCCGAAGAATCGCGGCCAGCACGAGATGCCGGTCGGGCAACGGCATCAGTGCCTGATCGAGCCCGGTCGCCGGTTGCGGCAGATCGTCGCGGGGCGCCTGCAGGTTGACGCCGATGCCGATGACCGCCTGGGTGCCCAGACGGTCAGTCGCGAGTTCGACGAGTATCCCGGCCAGCTTGGCGAAATCCCCGGCCGCTGCGAGCAGGACATCGTTCGGCCACTTGAGGCGGACGCCCCGGGCACCGAGGCTTTCGAGGCCCCTGGCCAGCGCCACGCCGACGGCCAGCGAAAGGCCAGAGAGCCTCGCCGGTGGCCCGCTGAAGCGCCAGAGCAGCGAAAATGTCAGGCTGGCCGCCGGCGCCGACAGCCAGGTTCGCCCGCGGCGACCGCGTCCGGCTGTCTGGCGATCCGCAACCACAACGGTCCCGGCCGGCGCTCCCTGGTCGGCGCGGCGCATCACTTCGCTGCTGGTCGAGTCGCACGCATCCAGCGCAATGATGGCGAAGTGCCCGGCGGGCAGGCCGGGCATGGCTTCCAGCAGGGCAGGATCGATCAGTGGCATGGGGCGGATTCTACCCCGCCGCCGTCTCCTTGCCCCCTTCGATGCCCAGTTCGGCAATCTTGCGCGTGATCGTGTTGCGCCCGATGCCGAGTGCCAGCGCCGCCTCGATCCGGCGCCCGCCGGTCCGGGCCAGCGCGCGGGAAATCAGGATGCGTTCGAAGGAATGGGCGAGGCGGCCATGGACATTGTTGACGCCGGCGGCGAGCAGGCGATCGACTTCGCCCGCCAGCCCGCTTTCCCAGTCGGTCGCCAGCGCAATCGATTCCGCTTCGCGCAGTTCGGCCGGCAGGTCGCCGATCTCGACCAGTTGACCGGGGGCCATGACGGTCAGCCAGTGGCACAGGTTTTCCAGTTGCCGGACGTTGCCCTGGAAATCGAGTCCGCTCAGGTAGACCATCGCGGCATCCGACAGGCGCTTGGCCTCGACGCCAAGTTCGCGCGCGCTCTTCTGCATGAAATGACGGGTCAGGAGCGGGATATCCTCGCGCCGCTCGCGCAACGCCGGGAGGCGGATGCGGATGACGTTGAGGCGATGGAAGAGATCCTCGCGAAACAGACCTTCCTTGACCCGTGCTTCCAGGTTCTGGTGCGTCGCGGCAATCACGCGGACGTTGGCCTTGATCGGCGACTGGCCGCCAACCCGGTAGTAATGTCCGTCGGAAAGGACCCGCAGCAACCGGGTCTGCAATTCGGACGGCATGTCGCCGATTTCGTCGAGGAACAGCGTGCCGCCCTCGGCCTGTTCGAAGCGCCCCCGCCGCTGCGTCTGCGCTCCCGTGAATGACCCGCGCTCGTGGCCGAAGAGTTCGGACTCCAGCAGATCCTTGGGGATCGCCGCGGTGTTGATCGCGACGAAGGACTTGTCGGCGCGCGGACTGTGGCGGTGCAGCGCCCGCGCAACCAGTTCCTTGCCGCTGCCCGAATCGCCGGTAATCAGCACGGTGGCGTGCGACATGGCGAGGCGGCCGATGGCCCGGAAGACCTCCTGCATGGCCGGAGCCTGCCCGAGAATTTCCGGCACCAGCGGTTCTTCCTCGGATGCACCAGCCTGGTGCATTGATTCGTCGATCGCCCGCTGAATCAGCTCGACGGCCTGATCGACATCGAAGGGCTTCGGCAGGTACTCGAAGGCGCCCCCCTGGAATGCGGCAACCGCGCTCTCGAGGTCCGAATAGGCGGTCATGATGATCACCGGCACCGCCGGGAAGCGGTTCTTGACTTCCTGCAGCAACTCGAGCCCCGACTGGCCGGGCATGCGGATGTCGGACATGAGTACCTGCGGCGGCTCGGCGCCCTGCTCGAGCCGGGAAATGGCCTCGCTGGCCGAAGCGAAACTCTTGAACGAGATTCCCTCGCGCGTCAGGGTCTTTTCGAGGACCCAGCGGATTGAGCGATCGTCATCGACTATCCAGACCGGTTTCATGATTTTCTTGTCCATCTGATTGTTAGCTGTGGAATGCAACAAGCAAGACTCAGGCCTGCTCCACCGGCAGGCGGATGGTGAACACCGTCTCGCCTGGCCGACTCGTGCAGTCGATGGCGCCGTGATGGTGCTGTATGAAATTCTGGGCGATCGTCAGGCCCAGTCCGCTGCCGCCTTCCCGGCCGGAAACCAGCGGATAGAACATGCTTTCGCGAACCGCTTCAGGAATCCCCGGTCCATTGTCGATGACCTTGATCTCGAGGGCGAGTCGGTAGCGCTTCTTGGCCAGTGTGACCTGGCGCAACACCCGCGTCCGCAAAACGATTTCACCCTCGCCGCGCATCGCCTGCGCCGCGTTGCGCGCGACGTTGAGAAACGCCTGGATGAGTTGCTCACGGTCGCCCACCAGTTCCGGCAGGCTCGTATCGTAATCGCGGCGCATCGCCAGCGACCCCTGGAACTCGGAGGTGAGCAGACTGCGGACGCGCTCGAGGATTTCGTGGATATTGACGGTGGTCGGCAGCATCGTCCGATGTGACGTCAGCAGGCGCTTCATCAGGTTCTGCAGGCGGTCGGCCTCCTTGATGATGACCTGGGTGTACTCCTTCAGCGAAGGGTTATTCAGTTCGTGCTCGAGCAGTTGCGCGGCGCCCCGGATACCGCCCAGCGGGTTCTTGATCTCGTGCGCCAGATTGCGGATCAGTTCACGGCTCGCCTTTTGCTGCTCGATGAGATGCTCCTCGCGGGTCGCCGCCAGTTGGTGCTCGATTGGCTGCAATTCGACCAGCAATCGTACGTCCTCCGCCATGCCCTGCCGCAGCGCCGTCACCGTGCAGTTGACGTGGAGCAGTTCGCCGTCGCTGCGCTTCAGTTCGATGTTCTGCCCGGTATAACCCCAATTGCTGTCCAAAGCATTGTCAAATGCAGCCTGCAGGGTTGCCGGACAGGCGCACACCGCCGCCAGCGGCTTGCCGGCCACCGTGCGCAGGCTGACGGCAAGCAGATTCTCTCCGGCCGGATTGACATAGCGCACGGCCAACTCCTCGTCGAGCAGGAGCACGGTCGAGGCGAGGAGGTCCAGTCCGGAAAAAGATCCGAGTGTGTCATTCATGTCCGCCATTGTAGCGATTCAACCGGCGCGGCGTGGAAGGCGTTGCGTTACTGACCCGATGTTCATTATGATTGCATGATTTCGCCCAGCGCCCTTCCGATGCCTTCCCGCATACTCCTGCCACCCGTTGCCACCCTCTGCCTCGCCATGGCCCTGAGCGGCTGCAACGGTACGGAACCGCCCCCGCCAGCGGTGACCAAGGTCCTGGTTCAGCCCGCCAGCGCCAGGGATGCCGGGTATGCCGTGTACACGGGTGAAATTCGGGCGCGGCACGAGGCTGACCTGTCCTTCCGGGTCGGCGGAAAGATCACCGCCCGCCTGGTGGATGCCGGCGTGGCCGTGAAGGCCGGTCAGGCGCTGGCCCGCCTCGATCCGGCCGACCTGCAGCTTTCCCGGCAGGCCGCGCTGGCGCAGGTGGCTGCCGCGGAAAGCGAATTCACCACCGCCAGCAACGATCGCACCCGCTACGCCGACCTTCTGGCACGACGCTTCGTCAGCCAGGCCGCTTTCGACGCCAAGGAAAACGCCTTCCGCAGCGCCCAGGCGCGATTGGAGCAGGCGCGCGCCCAGAGCCAGATCAGCGGCAATCAGGCCGGTTACGGCACGCTCGCGGCCGATCATGATGGCGTGATCACTGCCGTGCTTGCCGATGCCGGCCAGGTTGTCAGCTCCGGCCAGCCGGTTTTCCGCCTGGCGCGCCCCGAGGAGAAGGAGGTGGCGATCGCGATTCCGGAAGGTCGTCTCGCCGAATTCAAGACGGCACGGCAGATCGCGGTCAATCTATGGGCCCAGCCGGATCTGTTCATGAAAGGCGAGATCCGCGAACTGGCCGCAGCCGCCGACCCGGCTACCCGCACCTACGCAGCCCGGATCCGCATTGTCGACCCGCAGCCGGCGGCGCAGCTCGGGATGACGGCCCGCGTCGTTCTGGGTTCGCCCTCGGGCGTGGCGATCGTCGTTCCGCTGACGGCCATTGTTGACAACGGCAAGGGGCCGCAGGTGTGGGTCGCCAGCGATGGCAAGGCGATGCTGCGGCCGGTCGAGGTGGCGGCTTTCCGTGAGGATGGCGCGGTCATCGCCAGCGGACTGAAGGCCGAAGAGATGGTGATCCTGACCGGGCAGCGCCGCCTGGTCGACGGCCAGGCGGTGCAGACCCAGCCCGCCGTACCCCCCGCGCAGCAGCGCTGAGTTGTGGCCCAGCGTTTCAATCTGTCCGACTGGACACTGCATAACCGGACCCTGGTTGGATTCTTCCTGCTCGCCATCGCGCTGATGGGTGTCGTCTCCTACGGCCGACTGAGTCAGGCCGAAGACCCGCCATTCACCTTCCGGGTAATGGTGATCCGCACACTGTGGCCGGGTGCCACGGCGCTCCAGGTCGAACAGCAATTGACCGACAAGATCGAGAAGAAACTGCAGGAGATGCCGTACATCGACCGCCTCCAGAGCTTCTCCCGGCCCGGCGAGTCGACGGTCATGTTCTTCGCCAGGTATGGCGTGCCGGGCAGCCTCGTCCCGGATCTCTTCTACCAGGTGCGCAAGAAGGTCGGCGACATCCGGCACACCCTTCCCGCCGGTATTCAGGGTCCGTTCTTCAATGACGAATACGGCGACGTCTTTGGAAACATTTACGCGCTGACCGCCGAAGGCCTCGATTACCCCCAGCTCAAGGACATCGCCGAGCGCATTCGCGACAGGCTCCTGCATATCCCCGGTGCCGGCAAGGTGGAGATCTTCGGCATTCAGGACGAAAAGATCTTCGTCGAACTTGCAAACGCAAAGCTGGCGACACTGGGCATCGATCAGTCCACCATCATCCAGGCATTGAGCCAGCAGAATTCGGTCAACGCTGCCGGCTTTTTCGAGCTCGCGGACGAGCGCATCCAGATCCGGCCGAGCGGCTCCTTCGACACGGTTCAGGCCGTGTCCGACACCCTGATTCGCAGCGGCGGTCGCAGCTTCCGCCTTGGCGACATCGCCAGCGTGAGGCGTGGCACGAGTGACCCACCGACAACCGAAGTCCGCTTCGGGGGAAAAAAGGCGCTGGCCATCGGCGTTTCGATGGCGCGCGGCGCCGACATCATCGATCTCGGCAATGCGCTGGAAGCAAACATCGCAAAGATTCGTGACAGCCTGCCGCTGGGTGTCGAGATTGCCGAGGTTCTCAGCGCCCCCAACGCCGTCCGGACCTCGATCAAGACCTTCGTCCGGGCGCTGGCCGAGGCAGTTGCCGTCGTTCTGCTCGTCACCTTCATCAGCCTCGGCATGCGCACCGGGATGGTCGTCGCCATTTCGATTCCCCTGGTCCTCGCCGCGACCTTCCTGGCGATGGATCTGTTCAACGTCGGGCTGCACAAGGTTTCGCTCGGCGCACTCGTGCTGGCGCTCGGGCTCCTGGTGGACGATGCGATCATCGCCATCGAGACCATGTGGGTCAAGATGGAGCAGGGCTGGGAACGCACCCGTGCCGCATCCTTTGCCTACACCAGCACCGCCGGACCGATGCTGTCCGGCACGCTGGTGACCGTCGCCGGTTTCATTCCGATTGCCATCGCCAAGTCATCCACCAGCGAATACGCCTTCGCCTTTTTCCAGGTCAATGCGATTGCCCTGCTCATTTCATGGGTCGCCGCAGTCGTCGCGATTCCCTGGCTGGGGTACAAGTTGCTGCCCGATCCCCGGGCGCCGGGAGAACCCGGTTTCATCCGGCGCCGCTGGCCCTGGCTGGCCGCCAGACTGCAACGAATAGGACTCCGCAGCGACACACACGGCGAAGACCACGACGTCTATGGAACGCCGTTCTACAACCGGTTCCGCATTCTGGTGCGGACCTGTGTCCGGCACCGCTGGCTGATCATCCTTGTCACGCTTTTCCTTTTCGTGCTGTCCATCGCCGGCATGGCGAAGGTGCAGAAGCAGTTCTTCCCGAACTCGACCCGTCTCGAACTCAATGTCGAACTGCGCCTGCCCGAAGGCTCCTCGCTCGTCGCCATCGACGCTGCGACGAGGAAGCTCGAGGCCTGGCTGGACGAAGACAAGGCCCGCTTCGACCAGCACGATCATTTCATCAGTTACGTCGGCTCGGGCTCGCCGCGCTACTTCCTTTCGCTTGATCAGCAACTGCCCGCCACCAATGTCAGCCAGCTGGTCATCATGACCCGCGACCAGGAGGCGCGCGAAGCCTTGCGCGGTCGACTGATCGATTTGTTCGAAAATGAAGCCTGGGGGGTGCGGGGTAACGTCGCCCGCATCGAAAACGGCCCACCCGTCGGCTACGCGCTCCAGTACCGCGTCTCCGGCGAGGATCTGCACACCCTGCGCCGGATCGCCGGCGATGTCGCAACCGTTCTGCGCGGCAACCCGGAACTCTCGAATGTCAATCTCGACTGGAGCGAGCTTTCCAAGGTCGTCGAGATTGAAATCGACCAGGACAAGGCGCGCCTGCTCGGCGTCTCCGGCCAGGATGTCGCCGCACTGCTCAACATGTCGCTCAACGGACTCACCGTGAGCAGCTACCGCGAAGGCGAGAAGACCATCGACGTCGTCCTGCGGGGCGACCGCCAGGAGCGCAGCCACCTCTCTGCCCTGCCCGACCTTGCGGTGCCGACGCGTAGCGGCAAGAGCGTTCCGCTCAGCCAGGTCGCCCGCCTCAAGCACTCGTTCGAACCCGGCCTGATCTGGCGCCGCGACCGCCTGCCGACCATCACCGTCCGCGCCAACCTCTACGGCAAGACCCAGCCGGCGACGATCGTCGCCAATCTGCAACCACAGATCGACCAGATCATCGCCAGTCTGCCGGCCGGTTACGCCATCGCAACCGGCGGCTCGGTCGAGGAGTCGGCGAAAGGCTCGAACTCGGTCATGGCAGGCATTCCGGTCTTCATCCTGCTGGTGATCACGGTGCTGATGATCCAGCTGCGGAGCGTATCGCGGGTCATCATGGTGGTTCTGACGGCGCCGCTCGGAATCATCGGCATCGCGCTCTTCCTGCTGATCTTCAACAAGCCGTTCGGATTCATGGCCCTGCTGGGAACGATTGCCCTGTTCGGCATGATCATGCGCAACTCGGTCATCCTGGTCGACCAGATCGAGCAGGACATGGCGGCAGGCAAGCCCCGCGGCGAAGCGATCGTCGAATCGACGGTGCGCCGCTTCCGCCCGATCGTGCTGACCGCGGCGGCGGCAGTGCTGGCCATGGTGCCGCTCTCGCGCAACGACTTCTTCGGGCCGATGGCGGTCGCGATCATGGGCGGGCTGATCGTCGCCACCGCGCTGACCCTGCTCTTCCTCCCGGCGCTGTATTCGGCCTGGTACAAGGTCAAGCCTGACGCTGTCTGATCAGCGCAGGCCGGAGAGTTCCTTCTGGATGGCGACGATATTGCGCTCGTGCTGCGCAACGCGGTCGCGATAGGGCTGCACACGATCGAGCGCCGAAGCCGAGCCGTCCCGGCCACGCAGCGAATCCTGGTCGGCCAGTTCGCGTTGCGCCTGATCCAGACTACGCTGTTCACCCGCCAGTTCCTGTTCGAGGATGCGCTTGCGATCGGTGTCGCGGGCCTTCTGCGCGTCCTCCGGAACCCTCGGGAACCCCGCCGGCGAAGGATTCGCGGCAGCGCCGGAGGGCTTGCTCCTGGGTGCCGGCAGCGACGAGTCGGGCGGCAGCACCACCGCCTTGCAGCTCTTGTCCACGCGCGTATTCGAGATCAGCATGCCGCCGTTCGCATCCGTGCAGCGGTAAATCGTCTGCGCCGACGCCGGCAAGGCGAGCGCAAGAAGAAGTGTAGCAAGGGTACTGCGTGTCATTGTCATCATTCCTCGTAACCGCTGCAGTTTACCGGACTTAACGCCCGCACAGTCCAACCGGTGGACAAAAAAAGGGCGGGGAAACCCCGCCCTCTGTTGCCACCCCTTCGCGGGATCAGCAGGAATAGTACAGGTCGAACTCGACCGGGTGCGTCGTCATGCGGACCTTGTTGACTTCGTCCATCTTCAGGGCGATGAAGGCATCGATCCATTCGTTGGAGAAAACACCACCACGGGTCAGGAACTCGCGGTCCTTGTCGAGGTTTTCCAGCGCTTCTTCGAGGCTGGCGCAAACGGTCGGGATCTTGGCATCCTCTTCCGGCGGCAGATCGTACAGGTTCTTGTCGGCCGGATCGCCCGGGTGAATCTTGTTCTGGATACCATCCAGACCAGCCATCATCAGTGCCGAAAAGCACAGGTAAGGGTTGGCGATCGGATCCGGGAAGCGGGTCTCGATCCGGCGACCCTTGGCCGAGGCGACGTGCGGGATGCGGATCGAAGCAGAACGGTTCTTGGCGGAGTAGGCCAGCTTGACCGGGGCTTCATAGTGCGGAACCAGACGCTTGTAGGAGTTGGTGCCCGGGTTGGTGATGGCGTTCAGTGCCTTGGCGTGCTTGATGATGCCGCCGATGTAGAAGAGGGCGAACTCGGACAGGCCGGCGTAGCCGTCACCGGCGAACAGGTTCTTGCCGTCCTTCCAGATCGACTGGTGAACGTGCATGCCTGAACCGTTGTCGCCAACGATGGGCTTCGGCATGAAGGTGGCGGTCTTGCCGTACTGATGGGCCACATTGTGCACCACGTACTTCAGGATCTGGGTATGGTCGGCGCGCTTGACCAGGGTGCTGAAAAGGGTGCCGATTTCGCACTGGCCGGCCGTGGCGACTTCATGGTGGTGAACTTCGACCGGGCAACCGAGGGCTTCCAGCGCCAGACACATGGCGGAGCGGATGTCGTGCAGGCTGTCAACCGGGGGAACCGGGAAGTAGCCGCCCTTGACGGTCGGACGGTGGCCGGAACCGCCGCCGCCTTCGGTCTTCTCACCGGAGGTCCAGGCCGCTTCGGAAGAGTAGATCTTCAGGTTGCAACCCGACATGTCAACGCTCCATTCGACGGAGTCGAAGATGAAGAATTCGGGCTCCGGACCAAAGTAGGCGGTGTCGCCCAGGCCGGACGACTTCAGGTAGGCTTCGGCGCGCTTGGCGATCGAGCGCGGATCGCGGTCGTAGCCGCGGCCGTCGGCGGGATCGACGACGTCACAGGTAAGAACGACGGTGGTTTCGTCGAAGAAGGGATCGATATAGGCGGTGCCGGGGTCCGGCATCAGTTGCATGTCGGAAGCCTGAATGCCCTTCCAGCCAGCGATGGACGAGCCGTCGAAAGCATGGCCGTTCTCGAACTTGTCCTCGTTGAAGGCGGAAACCGGCACGGTGACGTGCTGTTCCTTGCCACGGGTATCGGTGAAACGAAAATCGACGAACTTGGCGTCGTTTTCCTTGACCATCTTCATCACGTCTTGCGGGGTTGCCATAACCGTCAATCTCCTAACTAATAAAGAAGCCGGCGAGGCCGGCGACAATCAAAAAAATCCAACGGAACTTCTTTAGCAGAAACCGTGCCAACGTCTGTCTGCGAAGCACATCATTTTGCCACAAGGAGATACACCGATCACCGAAAGATTTGGCGCACCATTTCCGTGCAAACAGCTTCGTCGATTGAACCAATATGGTGCAACCATCGGTTGGCGAAGGAATGCAGGTCATGACTGCGAACTGGCCAGCCAGACAGCCATGACCTCAGCGATCGTCATCGGCAGGTTGACCGTCACGCTGACCCCGGTGGCGCGCCACGCCTCGGCAGTGTGATCGACCTCCTCTGCGCGTTGCCGCACGTGATGGAGTTGATCGAGACCCATTCTCTGTGCCCTATACTATTGAGTTCGAATTCCAACCGCCGCGGATTATGGGAAAGTTAACGGAGATCCTCACCCTCGCTCAACAGCGCGCCCAAGCCATGGGTCTGCCGTACGAAGGCGCGCTGACGCCGCAGGAAGCCTTCGACCTGTTGCGCCTGGCGCCCGGCGCCAGGCTGGTCAACGTCCGTACCCGCGCCGAGTGGGACTGGGTGGGCCGCGTTCCCGGCGCTATCGAAATCGAGTGGAACTTCTACCCGGGCGGTGGGCGCAACCCCAATTTCGCGACCGAACTGAAGCGCCAGGTCGATCACGAAGCGCTCGTGCTCTTCCTCTGCCGCAGCGGCGCCCGCTCGGATGGCGCGGCACGTCTGGCGACCGAATCCGGGTATGGCAACTGCTTCAACATTCTCGAAGGATTCGAGGGCGACAAGGATGCCAGCGGCCAGCGCAACACCTGTGGTGGCTGGCGCCATGCCGGACTGCCCTGGTACCAGGGGTAAACCCTTTCCCCGAGAACCATTTCAGAGACCCGCATGCAATCGACCGCGATCGCCTTCAAGCCCTTCAACAGCCTCCCTGACAGCGACTGCCAGGAGCGCATACGCGCCGCCCGCGCCCGACTCGGCAGGAAAGCCGTCATCCTCTGCCACCATTACCAGCGCGCCGACATCTACCAGCACGCCGACCTGACCGGCGATTCGCTTAAGCTGTCCAAGCTGGCCGCGCAGACCGATTCCGAATACGTCATCTTCTGCGGCGTACATTTCATGGCCGAGGTCGCCGACATCATGACCGCCCCCGACCAGATCGCCATCCTCCCCGATCTCGCCGCCGGCTGCTCGATGGCCGACATGGCCAACCTCGCCAAGGTCGAGCGCTGCTGGCGCGAACTCAACGAAGTGCTGAATGCCGAGGAGGAAATCACTCCGGTCACCTACATCAACTCCGCCGCCGATCTGAAGGCATTCTGCGGCGAACACGGCGGCATCGTGTGCACCTCGTCGAACGCCGGCACCATCGCCGGATGGGCTTTCGCGCGCCGGCCCAAGGTTCTCTTCTTCCCCGACCAGCATCTCGGGCGGTGGACCGGCCACAAACTGGGGATTCCGATGGACGAAATGGTCGTCTGGGACCCCGACCTCGAACTCGGCGGCCTGACGCCGGAACAGATCAGGAAGGCGCGCATCCTGCTGTGGAAGGGTCACTGCTCGGTCCACCAGATGTTCCAGAAGTCGCATATCGACGCCTTCCGCGCAAAGTACCCGGATGGCCTGGTTATTTCGCACCCCGAATGCAACTTCGCGGTCTGCGCCGCTTCCGACTACGTCGGCTCGACCGAGCATATCGTCAGGACCATCAAGGAGGCGCCGGAAGGCACGCGCTGGCTGGTCGGCACCGAACTCAACCTGGTCGACCGTCTGGCCAGGGAGGTCCTGCCGCAGAACAAGATCGTCCAGTTCATGGCGACGACCATCTGCATGTGCTCGACCATGCAGCGCATCGACCCGCAGCATCTGGCGTGGACCCTGGAAAACCTGGTGGCCGGCAAGGTCGTCAATCAGATCCGGGTTCCCGAACACGAAGCCAAGCTGGCCAAACTGGCGCTCGACCGCATGCTGGCGATTTCCTGACCGGCGATGCGCAAGTCCGCCTCCCTGCACGTCGCGACCTTCAACATCCATAAAGGTTTCTCCCAGTTCAACCGGCGCATGATGGTGCACGAACTGCGCGAACGCCTGCGTGAACTGAATCCGGACATCGTTTTTCTGCAGGAGGTCCAGGGGATGCATCTCGGCCATGCCGAGAATCACGACGACTGGCCGAGCGAACCGCAGCACGAATTCCTGGCCGAGGAGGTGTGGCACGACTCGGCCTATGGCAGCAACATGGTCTACGACCACGGCCATCACGGCAACGCGATTCTCTCGCGCTTTCCGATCCTGCATGCACACAACCAGGATGTGACCCATCTCCAGTTCGAGAAGCGCGGCCTGCTGCACTGCCGGATCGATCTGCCGGGTGGCCCCACGGCGCACTGCGTCTGCGTCCATCTCTCGCTGTTCGGCTATTCGCGCCGCCTGCAGATCGCCGCGCTGGCCGATTATCTCGACACCGTTTCCGCCCCCAACGAGCCGCTCATCATCGCCGGCGATTTCAACGACTGGAGTAACCGGGCCGGCCACCAACTGGCGAAACGACTAGGTCTGACCGAAGTCTTCAGCAACCGGAATGGCGCGCCGGTGCGCAGTTATCCCGCCGCCCTGCCGATGTTCCGCCTTGACCGCATCTACGTTCGCGGCTTCAAGGTCCGCCGGACCGAGGTTCATTTCGGGCAACCGTGGTCGGCGATTTCCGACCACGCCGCGCTGTCGGCCCATCTGGCAAGGCATGCCCGCTGAGTTCCTGCCAGGAAACCGGGTCACGCTGCTCAATTCGGGCACCGAGTATTTTCCCGCCCTGCTGTCGGCCATCGAGGCGGCACGCACCGAAATCTTCCTTGAAACCTACATCTTCGCCGACGACGAAATCGGCCACGAGGTCGCGGGTGCCCTTTCCCGTGCCGCGGCGCGCGGCGTCCAGGTGAATGTCACGGTCGACGGCTTTGGCGCCCGGAATTTCCGCACCGATTTCCTGCCGCGGCTGACCGCCGCCGGCGTCCGCGCGATGTTCTACCGGCCGGAAATCAGCCCCTTCCATCTGCGCCGTCACCGCCTGCGCCGCCTGCACCGCAAGCTGGTCGTCATCGATGCCCGCGTCGCCTTCGTCGGCGGCATCAACATCGTCAACGACAACAATGCGCCGGAAGACATGCGCCCGCGCTATGACTACGCTGTCCGCATCGAAGGCCCGACGCTGCGCCAGGTCCATCACGCGGTCCGGCGCATGTGGGAAATCGTCTCCTGGGCGAACTTCAGGCGCCGCTTCCGCCACACCCTGCCGGCGACCCCCGGTTGCGAGATCGCCGGCGAACAGGATGCCGCCTTTCTCATCCGCGACAACATCCGCCACCGCAACGCCATCCTGCATGCCTATATCACGGCGATCAACGCCGCGCAGAATGAAATCCTGATTGCCAATGCCTACTTTCTGCCGGGCCTGCGCTTCGGCCTGGCACTGCATGCGGCCGCCAAGCGCGGCGTGCGGATTACTGTCCTGCTCCAGGGCAAGACCGATCACCCGCTCCTCCGCTACGCGACGCAGACGCTATACGCGGCGCTGCTCAAGGCGGGGATGCGCATCTACGAGTACGAGAAGAGTTTCATGCACGCCAAGGTCGCCGTCATCGACCGCCTCTGGGCAACCGTCGGCTCCTCCAACATCGACCCGTTCAGCCTGCTCCTCGCCAAGGAGGCCAACCTTTTCGTGCGCAACCCGGCATTCGCGGCGGAACTGCATGCCAGCGTGGGCCATGCCATCGCCAGCGGCGCACGCGAAGTGCTGGCCGACGAACTCACCGCCCACCCCTGGTACATCCGTACCTTGCGCTGGCTGAGCTACGGACTGGTCCGGGCCGTCGTCGGTCTGACCGGCTACGGGACGAAGCACTGGCAGGCGGACGAACAAACCCCGGGCCCCAACTCCTGAGCGACGCCCCTTCTTGCTCGCAGCCCCGACGATGGCGCAAGCGCGGCATGGCGGAGCGGAAACCATCGATCTTCAGGCAGCATCCACGGAAAGCTTACGAAGCGCACGGCTTGAACCAGCGACTGCCGGCTCCCCGCTGCCGGCGCGAATCGTGCGCCCGTTGGGCCGGGGTCGCCTGCCCGGCGGGAGGCGCCAGTCTCGCCGGCGCCGGACGGCACGAGAGCCGGGCGAAGGATTCGCGAAAGATGGAAATGGCGAGGATCAGAAGTGAAGCGATGCCGCAGGCCAATACGATCAGGACAAGTGGCGCGGCGCTGATGAGGGGATCCGGGTACATGATTTACTCCTATTGACGTTGCAGGAGCCCCCATTGTGCAGAACCGCGCCATGCTCCACAATTGCATGCAATGACATACCACGATCTCGATAATGAATAGCTCGCAAGCGGGTGCACCCTTCGACTGGACGTTGATGCGTTCCTTTCTGGCGGTTCTGGAACGGGGAAGTCTGCTCGCCGCCGCTCGACACCTTGGCAGCAGCCAGCCCACCCTCGGGCGGCATGTCGCGGAACTCGAGCGCCAGCTCGGCATGGTGCTGTTCGAGCGCACGGGACGCGGCCTCGTGCCGACCCAGGTCGCGCTCTCCATCGCCGATCACGCCCGCGCCATGGCGGACAGCGCCGATGCCATCGGCCGCGTGTTGACCGGCCAGAGCAAGCAGTTGGCGGGCGCGGTCCGCATCACCGCCGTCCAGACGGTGGCCGGGCACCTGCTGCCGCCCATCCTCGCCAGGCTGCGGGCGCAGGAGCCGGGAATCGCGATCGAGGTCGTGGCGTCCAATGCGATCAGCAATCTGCTGCGGCGCGAAGCGGACATCGCCATCCGGATGGTGCGGCCGGACCAGGGTTCGCTGATCACCCGGCACATTGCCGATCCCACGATCGGCGCCTATGCGCATGAAGATTACCTGCGCCGTCGCGGCGTTCCGCTGATGCCTGCCGACCTGCTGCAACACGACCTCATCGGCTTCGACCAGGACGATCTGATCATCCGCCGGTTTCAGGAAATGGGGCTGTCGATCGCGCGTGACGGATTCGCAATCCGCAGCGACGACCAACTCGTGCTCTGGGAAGCGCTGCGCGCCGGACTGGGCATCGGCTTTACCGGAATCTGGCTGGGCGACAGGGAGCCCGGAGTCCGGCGCGTCCTGCCCGGCCTGACCGTCACGATGCCGATCTGGCTCACCGTGCACCGCGAGATCCGTTCGAGCGCACGCATCCGCGCGGTTTACAACTTCCTGGCAAAGGCAATTCCGGAAGCTCTGGCCTGACCGGCCAATCCGGTCGTCCCGCCCGAACACGGCTCAGAAATCGAGCTGCAGGGCCGCCAGTCGTGCGTAAAGCCCGCCTTGCTGGCGCAGGTCCTCCGGGGTGCCGGTCTCGACTATTCGCCCGTGGTCCATGACGACGATCCGGTCGGCCTGCTGCACCGTCGCCAGCCGATGGGCGATGATCAGCGTCGTCCGCCCCATCATGGCGGCGCTGAGACCCTGCTGCACCAGGAGCTCGGACTCGGCGTCGAGGGCGCTGGTGGCTTCGTCGAGCAACAGGAGACGGGCGCCCTTGAGGATGGCGCGGGCAATCGCGATGCGTTGGCGCTGGCCACCCGAAAGCCGCGTGCCACGCTCCCCGAGAAATGTCCGGTAGCCTTCGGGCAGGCGCTCGATGAATTCGTCGGCCAGCGCTGCCCGCGCAGCCTGCATCACCTCCTCGTCGCTCGCCGAGGTCCGGCCATAGCGGATGTTTTCCAGTGCGTTCGCGGAAAAGATCACCGGATCCTGGGAGACGATGGCGATGTCCTTGCGCAGGTCGCGCAAGCTCAGCTGACGGATGTCCTGCCCGTTGATCCGTATGCAGCCACCAGAAACTTCGTAATAACGCAGCAGGAGCTGAAAAAGACTGGTCTTGCCGGCTCCCGAGGGCCCGACGAGGGCCACGCTCTCGCCGGGCGCGATTTCGAGGCAGATGTCGTCGAGAGCCCGAACCTGCGGGCGTGCCGGATAGGCGAACACGACATGCTCGAAACTGATCGCCGCCTGTTCCGCCACCACCGGCATCTGCGGCGCTGGCGTCTCGCGGATGGCGGACCGGGCATGGAGCAAGTCGAGCAGGCGCTCGGTCGCGCCGGCGGCGCGCATCACGTCGCCCCAGACTTCCGCCATGGTTCCGACAGCGCCGGCCACCAGGGCAGCGTAAAGGACGAAGGAGGCAAGTTCGCCGCCGGTCAGCGCGCCGGCATGGACCTGACGCGCACCGATCCAGAGGACGAAGATGATCGTTCCCATCACCGCGGTAATGATCAGTGCCGTGAGCGCCGCGCGTACCCGGGTGCGCCTGACCCCGGTGGCGAAACTGAGTTCCGTGCGCGCGGCAAATCGGCCGGCCTCCTGTTCCTCCTGTGTGTAGGCCTGCACCGTCGGCATCGCGTTGAGGATTTCGCCCGCCAGCGCCGATGCATCGGCGATCCGGTCCTGCGATTCGCGCGAGAGCTTCTTGACCTTGCGACCGATGGCAACGATCGGAAGTATGAGCAAGGCCATCAGTCCCAGGTTCAGGGAGAACAGGTAGAAGCTGGTGACCGCCAGCATGACCATGCCGCCGATGAACTGGAAGACGCTGCGCAAACCCATCGAGATCGAACTGCCGACCACGGTCTGAATCAGCGTCGTGTCGCCGGTCAGTCGGGACAGCACTTCCCCGGTCTGCAGGGTCTCGAAGAATTGCGGCGACTGCGCCAGGACCCGTGCATAGACAGCGTTGCGCAGATCGGCCGTGACCCGCTCGCCGACCCACGAGACGGTGTAATAACGCGCCGCCACCGCCAGTGCCCAGATGCTCGCCAGTCCGAACAAGGCGATGAAGTGCCCGTTCAGGCTCAAGGCACCGAGCAGACGCCCGCCTTGCCGCTCCCGTTCTCCGAAGCCGAAGTCGATCAGGTCGCGGAATGCCAGCGGCACCAGCAGGATCGTTGCTGAAGCGAGGCACAAGAGGACGAAGGCGAGGGCAACGCGCGCCCGGTAGGGCCGCAGAAAAGGCCACAGGCCGGCCAGTGCCGAAATCTTCCGGGCCCTTGCCGGCGGTTTTGTCGAATCGTGAGCCATCCGCAATTATCGTTGAAGTTCGCGCTCCACTCTCTCGCCGTTGCCGATCACGACGGAAAAAGCCGGGCGGACATGACTGGAACGATCAGCAGGCATCGGCAACGGCGACCCGGCCGGCAGCAGCCTGCCGCGGAATGGCAGCGAACGACCAGTGCTGCAACGCCCAGTCCCAGAGATCGCGCAACCCGGCCCGCGCCAGATCCGGCGGCACCGCCTGTCCGAGAAAGGTCAGCGCGGCAGCCAATGCCCGCCCTGCCTGATCCGGCCGCAAGGCGGGCGCCCTGGTCTGCTTGGACAGCTTCTCGCCGGCGGCATTGGTCGCCACCGGCAGATGCGCGTAACGCGGCGTCACGTAACCGAGGCAGCGCTGGAGCCAGATCTGGCGCGGCGTGGAGGCGATCAGGTCGGCGCCGCGGACAACATCGGAAATGCCCTGAAATTCGTCGTCGACCGCAACAGCCAACTGGTAGGCGTACAAGCCGTCGGCACGGAGCAAGACGAAGTCGCCGACGTCGCGCTCGATGTTCTGGACTTGCCGGCCCTGCACCCGGTCGCTGAACGCGATCTCCTCGTTGCACACCCGAAGCCGCCACGAACGGACGCGGCGCCCGTGCGCCAGGCCGTTGCGACAGGTGCCCGGATAGGCCAGCCCGCCATCGATGGCGGGGCGCGTCGCCGAGTCGGCGATTTCCTTGCGCGAACACGCACACCCATAAGCCAGGCCCGCGGCCCTGAGCCTTTCCAGCGCCGCGGCATAGGCATCCGAACGCCGGCTCTGCCAAAGCACCGGGCCATCCCACTCGAAGCCGAAGGCTTCCAGCATTCTCAGGATGCCGTCGGCCGCCCCCGGAACATTCCTGGGCGCATCGACATCCTCCATGCGCACCAGCCACTCGCCGCCATGAGCGCGGGCATCGAGATAGCTGCCGGCCGCGGCGACCAGCGAACCGAAATGCAGCGGACCTGTCGGTGAGGGGGCAAATCGGCCGCGGTATTGTGTTTTTTCCATACGGATGGCGTGAACTGCAACGGGATGGCATCCTGCCAGGGAGTCCATTATCGTCCGGAACCATAATCGCCGGTAAGCCCGCCCGGACTCCCATCGACCCCCCGTCCCGGCAGACGTCGAATGCGACCGGGGAATGTCGCGAGCGCCATGGCGGAGGCATCGGTATAGTAGCGACTCCGCCAAGCCCGCCATTCGAGAGTCCGCCATGTCCGACCTGCTGCGTATCGCCGAAGCTGTTGAATTTGCCGCCGTCAGGCACGCACACCAGCGCCGCAAGGGGGCCAGCGAAGCCCCCTACGTCAATCATCTCGCCGCCGTTGCCGCGAACGTCGCCAGGGCGACCGGGGGGCAGGATCCCGACCTGATCATCGCCGCCTACCTGCACGACTGCATCGAGGACTGCGGGGTCACCCGGGCCGAAATCGAGGAACAGTTCGGGGGCGATGTAGCCGCCCTCGTTGCCGAGGTCACCGACGACAAGTCACTCCCCAAGGAAGAGCGCAAGCAGTTGCAGATCGAACAGGCCCCGCACAAGTCGGCGCGCGCCAAGATACTCAAACTCTCCGATCTGGTCGCCAACTTGAGCGACATGCTGGTGCATCCCCCGGTCAACTGGAGCCTTGAACGACAACTGCACTACTTCGTCTGGGCGAACGACGTCGCCAGCGGACTGCGCAACGGCACCCCGGCGCTCGAGGCCCCGGCGCTACTCGCCGAGTTCGACGCGCTGTTCGCCCGGTTCGAGGAACTGAAGGCCGGCCCGACAATGCATCCGCTGGCCCTCGCGGTCAAGATCGCCGCCAATGCCCATGCCACCCACAGGCCGGACAAGGGCGGCGCCCCCTACATCCTGCACCCGCTGCGCATGATGATGCGGATGGACAGCGATGAAGCGCGCATGACCGCCGTGCTGCACGACGTGATCGAGGACCACGAACACCAGGGCTGGACTTTCGAGCGCCTGGGCAAGGCCGGCATTCCGGAAAGCGTCATCGACGCGCTGCGTTGCGTCACCAAGCTCGCCGACGATGAAAACTACGCCGCATTCATCGAGCGCGCCGCAACCAACCCGCTGGCCAGGGCGGTGAAACTTGCCGACCTCGAGGACAACATGAACCTGCTGCGCCTCGGGGAACTGCTGGACAAGGATGTCGAGCGCCTGCGCAAATACCACCGGAGCTGGCTGCGCCTGTCCTGATGCGGCCCGATGCTCAAGCGACCGGGGACCATTGCGCATTTCGCGGAACGTGACCGCTGATTTCGCGGCATCGTGACCGATGCGGAGATGCCGCGTGGGTACGGGTTGATGTTGCTGATTCGATCATCTGCCGGCTGCGCCCTGACTGCGTGGTCATTCGCGCCATTGCTCACCATCGACGCAAGCCCAAGGTTCGACTGCCAGGCTGATGACCGGGACGCCGGTTCGGAAATACCGGTTCCCTGGACGCCGGCGCGGTTTTCTCCGACCCCGCCTGACACGAAATCCGGCCGGTTTTCGCGGTTGACCGCAGCCGCCCCGCGCGCGCCACCGCGTCACCACGGTTTGAAGCGCGGCGCTCCGGCGTGCTACATTGCCGCGGCCGCCCTGTCGCGGCGCGCCGCCGGCACCGCTGCCGGGCCCGTTCACTGCCGCCGAGAAGGAGATCTCCGATGAACACCCCCCGCGAACCCGATCACGAACTGGAAGACCGCCTCTCGCGCCGCCTGCTCGACGTCTTCATCCGCGCCGGCCTGGTGCTGGCGCTCGTGCTGCTGTGCTACCACATCTTCTCGCCGTTCCTGACGATGATGCTGTGGGCGCTGATCCTGGCGGTCACGATCTATCCGCTGCACCAGATGCTGGCGGCCCGGATCGGCGGCAAGCAGGGGCTCGCGTGCGACGCTGATCGTGCTGCTCGCCGTCGCCGTCATCGTCACGCCGACGGTCATGCTCGGCAGCGAGTTCGGCGATTCGGTCCACGACGTGGTCAAGGGCGTGCGCGACAACACGCTCCAGATGCCGGCGCCGTCCGACAAGGTGGCCGCGTGTGCCGGTCGTCGGCAAGAGGGTGCATGCGCTCTGGTCGCAGGCGCACGACGACCTGCCGGCAGTGGTCAAGAGCATGCAGCCCAAGATCGGCGAACTGGCGACCAAGGCGCTGGGCATCGTCGCCGGCCTCGGCGGCGGCCTGCTGATGTTCATGTTCTCGTTCATCGTCGCCGGCATCATGATGGCCTTCGGCGAATCGGGCGCGCAGGCGATGCTGGAGATCTTCGAACGCATCGCCGGCATGGCCCGCGGCGAGGAGTTCACCGAGCTGTCCACCGCGACGGTGCGCGCCGTCGCCTCGGGCGTCATCGGCATCGCCTGCATCCAGGCGCTGATCATCGGCGTCTCGCTGATGATCGCCGGCGTCCCGTTCGCCGGCGTGCTGGCGGTGGTCGTCCTCGTGCTCGGCATCGCGCAGTTGCCGGCGCTGCTCGTCACGCTGCCGGTGATCGGCTGGATCTGGGCGAGCGGCGACTACGCCACCGTCCCGGCCGTCGCCTACAGCGTGCTGCTGTTCGTCGGCGGCATGGCCGACAACGTGCTGAAGCCGATCATGCTCGGCCGCGGCGTCGATGCGCCGATGCCGGTGATCCTGATCGGCGCGCTCGGCGGCATGGCGACGACCGGCATCCTCGGCATGTTCGTCGGCGCGACAGTGCTCGCGCTGGGCTACCAGATCTTCATGCGCTGGGTGGATGACAACCCGGAGCGGGCGCGGCAACAGGCCGCGGGCGATTCGCCCTCCACCGCCGCCTGAGCCGATGCGGCGACGCCTCGCCGGCGCGGCCGGCCCGCGCCTGCCCGCCCTCGCCGCCGCGCTGCTGCTCGGCGGCTGCGCCGCGGTCGGGCCGGACTTCAAGCGGCCCGAGGTGCCGTGCGCTGGCCGACTGGTCGGGCGGCTCGCTCGACGACGCTGGCGGCGGAACAGCGCGAGCGGCCGCGCGCGCGCAGACCGAGGAATGGTGGCGCAACTTCAACGACCCCGTGCTCGACGCGCTGGTCGCCGAGGCGCAGCGCGTCAACCCGAACGTGCGCACGGCCGGCATGCGCATCATGGAAGCGCGCGCGCAACTGGCGATCGCCGGCAGCCTGCTCTACCCGCAGCAGCAGCAGGTGACCGGCAAGGTGCTGCGCACGGGAACCGAGGCGAGCAGCGGGCCGGACACCGTGCTGACGGCGTACAACGTCGGTTTCGGCGTCGGCTGGGAAATCGATTTCTGGGGCAAGTTCCGGCGCAGCATCGAGGCCGCCGATGCCGGCTACTTCGCCAGCATCGCCCAGTACGACGACCTGCAGGTGCTGATGGCGGCGCAGGTCGCGCAACTTCTACTGCGGCGATCCGCACCCTCGAACTGCGGCTGACGATCGCCCACGAAAACGCCGCGCTGCAGA
Source organism: uncultured beta proteobacterium (assembly GCA_963810175.1). Taxonomy (GTDB): domain Bacteria; phylum Pseudomonadota; class Gammaproteobacteria; order Burkholderiales; family Rhodocyclaceae; genus Azonexus. The sequence continues at coordinate 137,351 of CAWEMU010000017.1, forward strand.
AGCGCAGCCTGGAGATCACCGAACGGCTGTTCAAGCACGGCAACGACTCGGAACTCGACGTGCAGCAGGCGAAGTCGCAGTACCTGAGCACGCTCGCCACGATCCCGCAGCTCGAGGGCAGCCTGCGCCAGACGCAGAACGCGCTCGCCGTGCTGCTCGCCCGCCCGCCGGGTCCGCTGCCCGAAATGGCGGCGGGCAAGGAACGCATCCCGCAGGCCGAACTCGCGGTCGTCGTCGACATGCCGGCCGAGATGCTGCGCCGCCGCCCCGACGTGCGCGCGGCCGAGATGCAACTGGCGGCGCAGTCGGCGCTGATCGGCGTCAGCGTGGCCGACCTCTACCCGTCGATCGCGCTGCTCGGCTCGCTCGGCGTCTCGGCCACGTCGCTGTCCGGGGCGCCGCGCAAGTTCGACTGGGCGATCGGCCCGAGCCTGGTGTGGAACGTCTTCGACCATGGCCGCCTGAGCAACGAGGTGCTGGTGCAGGACGCCCGCTTCCAGCAACTCTACGAGCAGTACCAGGGGACGGTGCTGCAGGCGGCGCGCGAGGTCGATGACGCCGCCGTCGGCTTCGTCGCCAACCGCGACACAGGTTCCGCTGCTCGAGGACTCGGTCAAGGCGGCGCAGCGCTCGCTCGACATCGCCACCATCCAGTACCGCGAAGGCATGGCCGGCTTCGAGCGCGTGCTCGATTCGCAGCGCGCGCTGTTCAGCCAGCAGGAGCGGCTGGTGAACAACCTCGGCAACGTCGCGCAGAGCCTGATCACGCTGTACAAGGCGATGGGCGGCGGCTGGCAGCAGGCGCGCGGCCGGCCGCTGGTGGACGACGCGACGCGCGAGACGATGGCCGAGCGCAGCGACTGGCGCGACCTGCTGGCGGTGCCGCTGCCGCCGCCCGATGCCGCCCCGCCACAGATCACACCGGAGAAGGAAGAACGATGACCGAGGAATCGCCCAGCCAGAACCCGTCGACCGCGACCGGCGACGAAGCGCCGCAGCCGGGCAAGGCGACGCGGATCGGCGCGACGCGTCGTGCTGGCGCTGATCGCCGCCAGCCTGCTCTGGTACTTCGCCGCCGACCGGCTGACGCCGCACACCACGCAGGCGCGGGTGCAGGCCTTCGTCGTGCCGGTCGCGGCCGAGGTGGCGGGCAAGGTGCTGGCGGTGCACGTCAGGAACAACGATGAGGTGCAGCGCGGGGCAGCCGCTGTTCGACATCGACCCGAGCCAGTACCGGATCGCGCTGCAGCGCAGCCGCTCGGACTACGAGTCGGTGCAGCGCTCGGTCAATGCCTCGGCGGCGACCGTCGAGGCGGCACGCGCCTCGCTGCAGGCGGCCCAGGCCAACCACGTCAAGGCCGACAAGGATGCGACGCGGCAGGAAACGCTCTACGCCGAGGATCCCGGCGCCATCTCGGTGCGCCGGCTGGAGGTCGCGCAGGCCACCCGGATCGAGGCGCGCAGCCAGGAAAAGGCCGCCGAGGCCGACCTGCGCAAGGCGCAGGAAGCCGCCGGCGAGAGCGGCGACGACAACGCGCAACTGCGCAGCGCGCGCTCGGCGATCGAGAAGGCCGAGCTCGACCTGGCGCGCACGCAGGTGGTCGCCCCCGGCCGTGGCGTCGTCACCGACCTGCGCACCGACGTCGGCCATTTCGCCCAGGCGGGCGCGCCGGCGATGACGCTGATCGCCATCCACGACCTGTGGATCAACGCCGACATGACCGAGAACAACCTCGGCAACATCGATCCCGGCGACGAGGTGGCGATCGTCCTCGACGTGCTGCCCGGCGAAGTGCTCAAGGGCCGCGTGCGCAGCGTCGGCGGCGGCGTCAGCTCCGGCCAGGCAGGCGCCGCCGGGAACGCTGCCGACGATCCAGAACAGCCGCGACTGGCTGCGCCAGGCGCAGCGCTTCCCGGTGGCGATCGAGTTCGACGCCGCCGAAGCGGACCGGCTGCGCAAGGTCCGCATCGGCGGCCAGGCCGAGGTGATGGTCTTCACCGGCGACAACTTCCTGATGAACCTGCTCGGCGCGGCCTACATCCGGCTGATGAGCCTGCTCTCCTACCTCTACTGAGCGGCCGATGATCGCCCCGGCGGACAAGGCGGTGCTGCGGCTGGCGGTCGGCCTCGGCCTCGCCGTGCTGGTCGCCTACGGCTTCGCGCTGCAGATGCCCTACGTCGTCTGCCTGATGGCCATGATCGTTCTGTGCAAGCCGGGTCCGCCGATTCCGCCGCTCAAGGGCGGCGGTCATTGCCCTGCTGCTCGCCGGCCTGCTGGTGACGGGCGTGCTGATGGTCCCCCTGCTGGAAAACTACGCGCTGGCCGGCGGTCCTGCTGACCGGCGTGATCCTGTACGCGCTGTTCTTCTTCGGCATCCGCACCGGCAACCCGCTGACCATGCTTCTCGTCGTGGTTTTCACGCTGATCCCGGTCGCCGGCGTCGCCGAGCAGGCGCTGGTGACCGTGATCAGCGTGACCATCGCCGTCGGGATCGCGCGTCGGCGGCCTGGTCGGCGGCGTTTCGCACGCCTTCTTTCCCGATCCGCCGCGGCGCGGCCGCCAAAGCCGCCAAGGCGCCGCCCGCCGTCAGCCGCGAGACGGCGAGCTGGATCGCGCTGCGCGGCACGCTGGTGGTGATGCCGGTGTTCGTGCTGGCGCTGACCGACCCGTCGTTCTATCTGGCGGCGATCATGAAGACGCGCTGCGCTCGGCCAGCAGGCCGGTTCGACCGACACGCGCTCGGCCGGCGGGAACTGGTGGGGTCGACGCTGATGGCGGCGGCGATGGCGCTGGTCGTCTGGTGTCGGCCTGTCGCTGTGGCCCAACCTGTGGATGCTGATGCTGTGGATGATGGCGGCCGCGCTGTGGGCCGGCGCGCGGCTCTTCGGGGTCGAGGCGACCGCGTTACTCGCCGTCGTTCTGGAGCAACGCGCTGGTGACCATGATCATCCTGCTCGGGCCGGCGATCGAGGACAGCGCCAGCGGCAAGGGCGTCCTGCAGGCGTCCGCGGTGCGCGTCGGCCTGTTCGTCGGCGTCGCGCTCTATGCCTGGGCGACGGTCTGGGCGCTCGAACGCTGGCGCGCCGCGCGCCGCCAGGCGCTGTTCTTCGACCGCGGCTGAAAAGAGGAGATTGACGATGCTGCTGAACCTTTCGTGGGCCTGCCGGCCATGCTGATCTGCCTGACCCTGCAGGTGACCTTCACCTTCTGGGCCGTCCGCTACTACCTGCGTGCGTCGGACACGATCGTCGCCGCCGCCGGAACGCGCGTCCAGATTCGTCCGCTGCTGTTCGTGATGCTGATCCTGACTGGTCGGCAACCTGCTGCAGATCACGCTCTGGGGCGCTCTGTTCCTGGCGCTGGGCGAGTTCACCGAGTTCTACGAGGCCGTCTATCACTCGGGGGTGAATTTCGCCTCGCTGGGCTATGGCGACATCGTCATGAGCAAGTCGTGGAAGCTGCTCGGGCCGCTGGAGGCGGTCAATGGCGTCCTGATGGTGGGCATGAGCGGCGCCGCGCTGATGGCGATACTGCAGCAGTTGATCAGGAAGCAGCAGGAGTTGCGCACGCGGACGGGCTGAGCGCCCGCACCGGGGATTGTCACCCGCCGCTGCGGTGCACGCTCAGTCGCGCACGCCGGCCCGCCGGCGGCGTGAACCAATCGACGGCGTTGAGGCAGGGGCGCGCGCGAAGGCTCCGTTGTCCAGCCTTCTTGTCACATCGCAGGACGAACCTTGAAGCGGGAAGGTCTGCGACGAGGGCAAAGCTCCCGAAGCCGCCCATTCATCCCGGGTATTCCCGCAGAGGCAAGTCCGGAAGAAGATCAGCCGCCCGGACGTCGTGAAAGCCGATAGCCTGACCGCCGCCCCCTGTCACGTCACAATTTCGCGATTTCCTCTTTCAGCTTCGCGCTGACTTCATTGAACCTGGCTTCGTTGTCCTGCTTCAAGACCTTCAGGCTCTTGATGAACTCCGAGACGGTGACGCTATCGGGTTTTGCCTGCGACAACCTGTACGCCTGTATATCCGTGTTCAGTTCGAGCAAATCGCTGATACGTTTTTCGGTCAATAAAGCGGGATCCTTGGCTCCGAGGTAGCGTGCCACGCATTCAACCGCCTCGAGCACCCTGCCGATCTGCTTGCCGTAACCGGCCACGTTCTCGATGATCGCCTGTTCCGTCGGAGCATCTGACGACACGCCGTAACGGATGTTCACCAAGCCATACATCCCGCTTGAAGAAGTCAGGTAAGTAAGGGGGTTGATAATCTGACCCAGGACATCGGGCGCTGCAGATGAATAGACAACTTTGTCGGACATTTTCATTTCTCCTTGATGTGGGTGATGGAAAGTTAACAGCCGGTCGGATTTGGTGGTCGAAGTGAGAAATTCGCCAGACGAACCCTGTCTTGCACGGAATTATCGCCCGGAAGACCAATTTCAGGCGCCGATCAATTCCAGATTCCTTGAGCGCCAGTCGAGAACAGCGGTGCGGGTGGTCATCCGTCCGGCGAGTTCGGGGAATTCCTCGCTGACCACGCCGGCGGCGAAGCGTGACAGGAAGCGCGACTTCATTTCGGCGCGCGCCCGGTCAACGCCGATTTCGTCGTAGGGAACCGAGGCGAGCAGCAGAAATCCGTCGTTCGGGATGCGCCCCGCTTCCATGTTGCTCTTGATGATGCCGGCGGCCTTGCGCAGCGGATCGGCGAGATCGGGGCTGTAGGGGCCGATGATCAGCGCGAGGTTGGGGGTGTGCAGGAAATCGAAGCCGCGGCCGACGCAGATCACCCATTCGCGGTGCTCGATGTCGAGCCGGCGCTCGTTCCGCGCGGCCTGTTCGCGGACTTGCGCGATGTGATCGAGATTGCCGCGCAGCAGCGGCAGCAGGTCGGCGCGCATCTGCGCCGGCATGTCGGGGAGCAGGGCGGCCAGGCGGGGTTCGAGCGTGGCGACGTCGGCGGCGGTCAGGCTGGCGAGGTCGAGCACCGTGCCGTCGCTGCCGTGGATGGCCAGGGCCTCCTCGTCGGTCTCGAAGCCGCAGACCAGCGGGTAAACGGTGCCGTGGCCGCTGCCGAAGATGTGCTCCATCTGGCGGCGGATCTCCTGCGTGTGGGCGATGGCGGCGGCGGTGTCGTAATTGAAGCCGGCGCATCCGCGCTTGGGATTGCCGCGCGACCAGTGGTAGGTAATGAGGAACAGCACGCGGCGCCCGGTGCCGGTCATGCGCTGGACATGGTGGGCGAGGACCTCGCCAAGGTGCGGCCAGCCGAGGTCGAAGATGCCGCCCAGGTTGCGAAACGGCATCAGGATGCCGGTCGGGGTATGGGTGGCGAAGGGAATGTTGATGCGGCCGTCCATGCACTTGAGGACGCCGATGGCGGTCGGGTGCTCGGCGAGATAGCGCTCGCGCGCCAGCCAGGCCTCCGGTCCGCGAAAGGCTTCGCCATGGCGGCGGGCGAGATCGAAGAGCCAGTCGATACGCTGGGCAATCGTTTGGTTGTGGATGTCGTTCATGTCCCCTCCGGCACGGCTCGCTGGCAATCCTGCAGCACGGGTCTTCGTCGCGGTCGAAATCGCCGCGATTCGTTCTTGCCTCCCTTTTTACCGTTGACCGCAGGCAATGCCAAGCCCGGCGACGGAGCGGAACAGGAGGCGCCGGCTATCGACGCGCGGCGGCTCCAATTGTCACGCCTTCCGGCAACCGGCGTCAGCGCTCGGTAAGGGTCAGCAGGATGTCGGCGTACCAGGCACAGTTCAGCCCCAGCGCCTCGTCCAGTTTCAGGTCGCGCGTTCCGACATCGAGGCGCGCCGAATGGACGCCGAGTAACATCCACGGCAGGTCGCCGTGTGCCCGATTCCCCTCCGGCACGCGCATGACGACCGGCGCGCCGCTGGTTCCGCGGTGGGTGCGCGCATCGGTCAGGAAGTAACCCTCGCCCTGAAAGCGCAGTCCGAACGACGAGGCGATGACGGCATGGCGAACGACCGGCATATGGTGCAGCGTGTCGTGGAAACCGAGCGGAAAACCCACCACCAGCAGGGAGGTGCCGACCTCGACCTGATCCAGCCGGCCGAACAGATGCTGCGGCGTGAAGGCGCGGAACACCGCCGTTTCGGGGAGCGCCGGGCGTTCGATCTCGATCGCGGCGACGTCGATTTCGCCTGCCGTATCAAGGCCCTGGCGCCAGAGGCTCTTGCCGTTCCGGTACAGCGGAATCGAGAACCCGGTGGACCTCGCCATGTTGGCCGGGTCAACGTGCAGTTCGACCTCGATACGGTCAGGGAAATGCTTGCTCGGCTCGTCGATCATGACATGCCGGCTGGTCACCAGAAACAGGCGTTGATTGCGCTCGAAGAAAAACCCGCTCGCGTTCGTCATGGGCTTCTGCCCGTCGAAAGTGCAGATGCGTGCGGCCGTCAGCAGGATGGGTTCGATCATTCGGGTACAAGGGGTTTGTGGTAATTGATCACATCGCCGCCGGATCTGCCGGCGCCGGTTGCCGCCCGGGCCGGAAACGCCTGCCGGCGGTTGTCGGTTGGCCTCAGTATAGGCCGATCAGGGACATTCGCGCCAATCGCGTCTATGCGTGCCCGGCACCCAAGGCGCCGCCCAGTCTGCGCGCAAGCTCCGGCGGCACCGCGATCGGCATGTCGAGCAGCATCTGCGCCATGCCCTTGCCCAGCGGGTCGAGGCGCATCGATGCCATGCCGCCGCCATCGAGGGCGTCGTGCAGGACGAAATTGCACGCGTGCAGACCGGGCACCAGGTAGCGCACGACGTCTCCGGAAACGAGATGCGCAAAGTACGCCTTGACGCTGGCGGGCGTCAGTTGCTGCAGGATGATCGGCAGGAACTCCGGTTCGCGCGCAATGACGCCGATGTTGGAAATGTTTCCCTTGTCGCCGCTGCGCGCGCAGGCAAGCCTGACCAGCGGCATGTAAAGCGCATCGGCATCCGGGGTGAAGGCGAGCCCATCCGCCGCGGGAGGGGTGGTTTCTGGCCTGAAACCGCCGTCAACCGCGACAGCGACCGCCCTTGCTTCACCGTCGAGTCTCAAGCGAATGGCGACCTCGCGCTTGGGCAGCGTGAACGCGAACTGCTTGATCAGCGGTGAAGCGGACGGCCGCCCGAGTGCCGGGCCGGTCGTTCCCGGCGACCACGATGTTCCGGCGGGGGCGATTTCGCGGGCGAAGATTTCGAGGGCCTGCTTGCCCGGATGATTGACGACGACGCGCAGCATCACCTCGCGCGCATTTCCCGCCCGTGAATGGGGGCCGTAGATGCTCTCGGCGCCGATCACCTCGACATGCGTGGCGCTGAAATCGGGCAAGCCGGCTTTGGCGAGAAGGGTCCGCGTGCGCTCGATGATCGCCGCGCCGGTTCGCCGCGCTTTCGCCGCGGCGTCGATACCGATGATGACCAGCATGCCGTTGCAGCGAAAGCCATCCATGTATGTCGCGGAAACCTTGTACGAAGCGGGCGGCGGCAAGCCGCGCGCACCGGCAACCGCGACCCGGTCCGCGCCGACCTGCCCGACGCGGACGTTCCGGAAATCGCAGACGACGTCGGGCAGGACATAGGCGCCGGGGTCGCCGATCTCGTACAGCACCTGCTCGGCAACTGCCGCAGCGAGAACACGCCCGCCTGTCCCTTCGGGCTTGGCGACGACGAATGTCCCGTCGGCGTGACACTCGATGACCGGGTAGCCGATATTCGCCCAATCGGGGATCTGCTCCCAGTCGGTATGCAGTCCGCCGGTGGCCTGCGCGCCGCATTCGATGACGTGGCCGGCAAGGCTGCCGGCGGCCAGCAGATCGTAGTCGGTCGGCGACCAGCCGAACTCGTGGATCAGAGGGCCGAGCGTCACCGCGCTGTCGACGCAACGGCCGGTAATGACCACGTCGGCGCCCGCTGCGAGCGCCTGCGCGATGGGGAAGGCGCCGAGGTAGGCATTGGCGCCAAGGATGCGCTCGGGAAGCGGGTCGCCGGTAAACATGTCGCGCTGACCCGAGTCCCGCAGTGCCGGGATTTTCTCGCTGACATCGTCGCCCTCGACCACGGCGATCCTCAGGGCGATCCCCATCTCGCGCGCCAGATTGGCCAGGGCGTCGGCGCAGCCTTGCGGGTTGATGCCGCCGGCGTTGCTGACGACCTTGATTCCGCGTGCCGCGACGTCGGCAAGGACGCTCTTCATCGCGACATCGACGAAGTCGGTTGCATAACCCAGTTCCGGATTCCGGCTGCGCGCCGAGGCAAGGATCGCCATGGTCAGTTCGGCCAGATAGTCGAACACCAGGTAGTCGACCATGCCGCTGCCGACCAGTTGCGGGGCCGCGACGGAACTGTCGCCCCAGAACCCCGAAGCGCCGCCAATCCGGACGACCTTGCCCTTTGTTGCTGTCATGCCCTTCTCCACTGGCGGCCGGTCCGCACCGGTTCGCGCCTTTCCGGCAATGCCGCCGCGTTTTTCATTCTGCCCGTGCCCTGGTCGATCGGTGCCGGCCGCCGCGCTCACGCGCCTTCGCGGGCGGATTCGCCGCTTTCGATTTCGGCGACGACGCGATAAGCGGCAACCTGATCGCCCATCGCGGCGTTCAATGCCTTCACGCGCCCGGCGATCGGTGCCGCGTGGACATGTTCCATCTTCATCGCGTCCAGCGTCATGACCGGCTCCCCCGCCTTGACCTCGTCACCGACCGCGACATGGACGGCAACGACGCGACCGGTCATCGAAGCGCGGATCCTGCCGTCGCCGCCGATATCCCCCTGAAGCGACTGTGTGACGTGCGTCTGATCCTGGATGCGATAGGCATTGCCGCGATACTGCAGCAGCAGCTCGCTGTCCGCGCGGACGAATACCGCGGATTCGAGCAGGCCGTCGCAAGCGAAACGAACCCGATTGACGTCGAGGTCGATGAGGCGAAGCGCGAAGACCCGTTCGCCGATTTCGATCGAGTAGCGGTTGTTGCCGAGGTTGAGCAGGCTGGCGAGGCATTCCCGGGCGTCGCTGTCGAAGCGGAAGGCAATCGGCAGCCGGTGGGCGATGCTCGAGGTGCCGCGACCCGGTGCGAAGTTGCCGGCCGTTGCATAAAGCAGGGCGGCGCCGAGCGCATGGGCGCGGCTGTCGAGTTCGCTGTCCCCTTGCAGGAGTTCCTCGCCATGTCGGTCGATGAACGCGGTCGACGCCTCGCCGGCGGCAAAAACCGGATGGTCGAGGCAGCTTGCGAGGAATTTCTGGTTGGTCCGGACGCCAAGGGCCGCGGCGTCTTCGAGGGCGGCCAGGAGTTTTCGCCGCGCTTCGTCACGCGATGCGCCATGGCCGATCAGCCTGGCGATCATGGAATCGTAATAGGGCGATATTTCACCGCCGGATTCGAGTGCATGCTCGACGCGAATTCGGCCCGGCATGTCCCACAGCGTCATCGTCCCGCTTTGCGGCATGAAGCCCCGGGCGACGTCCTCGGCGCAGAGACGCACCTCGATCGCGTGGCCGTTCAGGCGGACATCGTCCTGAGTCAGTGGCAGCGGTTCGCCGCTGGCGATACGCAACTGCAGTTCGACCAGGTCGAGCCCGGTGATCGCTTCCGTCACCGGGTGTTCGACCTGGAGACGCGTGTTCATTTCCATGAAATGAAACTCGCCGCTGGCGTCGAGCAGGAACTCGACGGTGCCGGCGCCCTCGTAGCGGATCGCCTTGACCGCCGCCACCGCCGCCGCTCCCATGCGCTCGCGCAACGCCGGGCCGACCGCCGGGGAAGGGGCTTCCTCGACGACTTTCTGGTGCCGCCGCTGCACCGAGCAGTCGCGTTCGCCGAGATGAATCGCCTGGCCATGGCGGTCGGCGAGGATCTGGATCTCGATGTGGCGCGGCTCGATGATGGCCCGCTCGACGATGACTTCCGCATTGCCGAAGGCGCTCTGCGCTTCCGACCTTGCGCTCCGCAGTGCCGGAAGAAACTCCCCGGCGCCGGCGACCAGGCGCATTCCGCGTCCGCCGCCACCGGCGGTGGCCTTGATCATGACCGGGTAGCCGATCGCGTCCGCCGCCGCCTGCAATGTGGCCTCGCTCTGGTCGGCGCCCTGATAGCCCGGAATGCACGGGATGCCCGCTTCGCTCATCAGTTTCTTGGCGCCGGCCTTGTTGCCCATGGCCCCGATGGCCTCCGGCGAGGGCCCGATGAAGACGAGGCCGGCGGCGCGACACGCCCGGGCAAAGCCGTCGTTCTCGGCGAGAAAGCCATAGCCGGGGTGCACGGCGTCGGCGCCGCTGATCGCGGCGGCTTCGATGATCGCGGCGATGTTCAGGTATGACTGCGCCGGCAGGGCCTCGCCGATATGGACCGCCTGATCGGCTTCGCGAACATGACGTGCGTTCTCGTCGGCGCTGGAGAAAACAGCGACGGTCCGGTAGCCCATGGCCCTTGCCGTCCTGATGATGCGCAGGGCAATCTCGCCGCGATTGGCGATGAGAATCTTGCGAAAAGCTGTCGTGGTCGTCATGGCAATTTCCGTTCGGCAAACGGCCCGGGTTCAGCCGCTTTTCGGCAGCGTTCCCATGTACTTGGCGATGATCTGCATCATGACCTCGTCGGCGCCGCCGCCGATCGACGGCAGACGGCCATCGCGGTAGGCGCGCGACACCGGGCTTTCCCAGACGTAGCCCATGCCGCCCCAGAACTGCAGGCAACCGTCGGTCACTTCGCGCATCAGGCGTCCGCCCTTCAGCTTGGCCATCGAGGCCAGTTCGGTCGCGTCGCCGCCGGCGACGATGATGTTGACCGCGCGGTAGCTGAGCGAGCGCAGCGCCTCGACCTCGGTCTTGAACTCCGCGAGCTTGTAATGGACCCACTGGTTGTCGAGGATCGAGCGGCCGAACGCCATGCGCGTCCTCGTATAGTCGATCGTCTGGTCGATGATCTTGAGCAGGGCGCCACCGATATTCAGGGCGCCCCACAGCCGTTCATACTGGAACTGCTCCATCTGGTAGGTAAAGCCCTTGCCCTCGTCGCCGATGCGGAAGCGCTTCGGCACGCGGACGTCGTCGAAGAAAATCTGCGCGGTGTCCGAGGCATTCATGCCGATCTTGCGGATTTTCCTGGCCACCTCGACGCCGGGCGTCTTCATCGGCACGACGATCAGCGACTTGTTGCGGTGGACCGCCCCTTCGGAGGTATTTGCGAGCACCACGCAGAAATCGGCCTGGGTGCCGTTGGTGGTCCACATCTTGCCGCCGTTGATGATGTAGTCGTCGCCGTCGGAGCGGGCCGCGGTCTTCACCGAGGCCACATCCGAACCGCTGCCGACTTCGGAAACGCCGATGCAGGCGACCATCTCGCCGGCGATCGCCGGCGCGAGAAACTCCCGGCGCAGCCCGTCCGAGCCGTGCTCGGCAAGCGCCGGCGTCGCCATGTCGGTCTGGACGCCGATCGCCATGGGAATCCCGGCGCAGTCCACTTCACCGAGCGCCTCGGCGAGGATGGCTGCGTAGCTGAAATCGAGCCCCATTCCCCCGAACTCGACCGGCTTGGTCAGCCCGAGCAGGCCGAGATCGCCCATCTTCCTGAAGACCCCGTGCGCGGGAAAGATCTCGGCCTCCTCCCACTCGTCTACGTGGGGATTGATCTCTTCGCCGATGAAACGCTTGATCGTGCGGCGGATTGCTTCGTGTTCCTCGGTCAACTGCATGGTGACTCCTGATGTCGCGATTGGCGGTTAGGGGCGGGCGACCGAAAACTGCATCGTCTGCGGCTTCCGTGCCTCGGCTTCATGACAGATCGACAGCACGTAGGCCAGTATCGAGCGCGTTTCGCGGGGATCGATCACGCCGTCATCGAGCACCTGGGCGCTGGTCGTGAACACGTCCATCTGGCGCTCGAAGTTGTCGACGATGCGGCGTTCCAGGGCATCCAGCCTTGCCTGATCGACCTCGCCCTTGCGCTTCATCGCCGCCTCGGTGACGATGACCATGGTACGGGCGGCCTGTTCGCCGCCCATGACCGCGGTCTTCGCATTCGGCCAGGAGAAGCAGAAGCGCGGCTGGAAGCCGCGGCCGCACATGCCGTAGTTGCCGGCGCCGAACGAAGCCCCGCAGTAGATCGTGATCTGCGGCACGGTGGCGTTCGTCACGGCCTGGATCATCTTCGAACCGTGCTTGATGCTTCCGGCCTCTTCGTAGCTGCGTCCGACCATGAAGCCGGTCGTGTTGTTGAGGTAGAGCAGCGGCACCTGCGCCTGACAGCAGGTCTGGATGAAATGGGTGGCCTTGGCGGCGCCGGCCGGGTCGATCGGGCCGTTGTTGGTGATGATGCCGACCGCGAAGCCATCGATCCGCGCGTGTCCGCAAACGGTCGCCGAACCATAGAGCGCAGCGAATTCGACGAAGTCCGAGTCGTCGACGATGCGAGCGATCACTTCCTTCATATCGACCGGCCGCCGGTGATCCATCGGCATGATCCCGAGCAATTCCTCGGCGTCGTAGCGTGGCGGCCTGGCAGGGCGCTTCTTCTCCGCCGCTGCCCCGTGGTTCCAGTCGAGCTTGCCCAGGAGATCGCGGACGATGCGCAGCGCGTCGCGGTCATCCTCGGCCAGATAGTCGCCGAGCCCGGAAATGGCCGTGTGCATTTCGGCGCCGCCGAGTTCCTCCTCGGTCGCGATTTCCCCGGTCGCCGCCATGAGCAGCGGCGGACCGGCGAGAAACGCCCGCGAACGGCCGCGCACCATGATGATGTAATCGGACAGGCCGGTCTGGTAGGCGCCTCCCGCCGTCGACGATCCGTGCGTGACGGTGATCACCGGCAAGCCGGCGGCCGAGATGCGCGCGAGGTTGCGGAACAGGCTGCCGCCCCGGACAAATTCCTCGACCCGGTAAGTCATCAGGTTGGCGCCGGCGCTTTCGACGAGCTGGATATAGGGCAGCTTGTTCTCGAGCGCCAGTTCCTGGACGCGCAACTGCTTGTCGATCCCCCGGGGCTGCAGGGCGCCGGCGTCGATGCCGGAATCCGAAGCGCTGATCATGCAACGCACGCCCGAGACATAGCCGATGCCGGCGACGACGCCGCCACCGGGGATGCTTTTCTCCGGGTCGGGGTTGTCGAGCTGATAGCCACACAGCGTTGACAGTTCGAGGAACGGCGTGCCGTGATCCAGCAACAGGGAGAGCCTTTCCCGTGGCAGAAGTTGCGAGCGCTTCGCGAAGCGCTCCTTCGAGGCGGCGGAAGCGCGCCGCGTCCGCTCCTCGAGTTCGCGGACCCGCGCGAGGAGCGTCAGCATGCCGTCGCGATTAGCCCGGAAAGCGTCACTGCCGGTACTGATGTTGGTTTCGATCAGAGCCATTTTGGATAGAAAAAGCGGGTTGACCGCGATTGCAGGAGTCCTGCGGCACGAAACCGCGCGCGTATCGTCGCAGCGACCCTGCCGCCCGGCGGCGCCAGGATCACCACGGATTATGCTCCAAGTCCGCCACACGCAGCGACCGGAGGCGTTGCCGGCTCAAACAACCCTGCTCTCTCGCGCCCGGTACGCGGAAGGCGGAACGCCCTCCCAGCGCTTGAACGCCCGGCGGAAGTTGGCGAGATCGGTGTAACCCAGCGTGTAGGCGATTTCCTGTATGGTCAGGTGGCCGGATTTCAGGTGCTCGACCGCAAGCATGTGGCGGACATCTTCAAGGATCTCCTTGAACGCCGTTCCTTCGTCGATCAGGCGCCGGTGGAGGGTGCGCGGCGTCATATGGCACAGGCGCGCGGTGACATTGAGCGAGGGGAATCCGTTCTGCTTCTCCAGCATGATGCGCCTGACCCGGGTGCTCAGCGACTCCCTGCTGGTCAGCTTCTCCAGTTCGCGCTGACAGATCAGGGCGGCTTCCTGGAACGTTGCCGCATCGGCCATTTTCAGCGGCTGGTCGATCACGCCCAGCGGCAGCGAGAAGCCTGTCCACGGCTGGCCGAAACGCACCTCGCACTTGAACAGGTCGCGGGCAAGCGCAGCATGTTCCGGCGGGTCAAACGGGAAGGCGACCTGGCTGATCTGGCAGTTTCCGAGGGATATGTAGTCGAGCACGTTCTTGACGGTCAGCACCACCGCTTCCAGAACGGTGCTGCGGATGTCGCCGAGCGGACGCGGTTCGCTGAAGACGACGCGGACTTCATTGCCATGAATCTCGTGATTCAAGGAAACCAGCGAGGTACGCAGGGGCATGAAGCGTTCGAACAGTTCCACCGCCTGGCGCAGCGTGCCGCTGTTCAGGGCCGCGTAGCCGAGGATGCCATGGGTGTTTACCAGCAGGCGTTCGCCGAGCAACAGACCAAGCGCGGGTTCCTGCGTAATGGCCAGCGCGTCCAGAATCAGCTGGCGAAACACGGGGAAGGGAACATTCAGCGCCGCATTTTCGAGTTGCGCTTCGCTCAAACGGCTCTGCTCGAGCCAGTGCGCCACATCGGCGCCCGTGCTTTCGATCTGGTTGGCGATCTGCCGGAGGTAGTACGCCGGCAGCGTGAATTCCTCGATTTGCATGTTTTCCGGAAGATTGTGACAAGGGCGTCCGGCAGATTGTCAACAAATGACCCGTATATGTCAATCGCCAACCTCCTTGCCCCGCCGCATGCCGCATACCATTATCAAACTTCCGGTCTGACCGTTCGATTCCACGGAGCACACATGTTTTCGTTCCTTGCCAAGAAGGCACCGCCCGCGCCAGGCATCATCACTGCGCACATCAACTCGCAGCCGATCACGGTCGATGCGAAGGAAACGCTGCTGCAGGCGGCCCTGCGCCAGGGTATCGATTTCCCCCACAGTTGCCGGGTCGGCGGTTGCGCGACCTGCAAGTGCCGGCTGGTCGAGGGCAAGGTCAAGGAGTTAACCGATAGCGGCTACCTCCTGTCCGACGACGAACTCGATCAGGGCTACATCCTGGCATGCCAGAGCGTGCCGCAGACGGATGTGCGCATCGAAGTCGAACTGTCCCGGCAGCAGCCGCAGCGTTCCGTGACCGGCCGTGTGGTCGGGCAGGACAGGCTCACCGGCGACATCACGCGCCTGCGCGTGCAACTCGATGAAGCCCTGCCCTACAGGGCCGGCCAGTTCGCCAGCATCAGCATCGCGGCGCTGCCCGGCATCAGCCGCAGTTACTCCTTCGCCACACCGGTGCAGCCGGACTCGCAGGTCAGCTTCTTTGTGCGCAAGGTGTCCGGCGGCATTTTCTCGACGCTGATCAACGAGCAGGGCGTCGTCGGCCAGCCGGTACAAGTCGAGGGACCGCTGGGCGACTTCTGGCTGCGCCCGGCGGCTGCACCGCTGCTGCTGGTCGCCGGCGGCAGCGGACTGGCGCCGCTTCTGGCCATCCTTCACGAGGCGGTCGCCGCCGGCGAGACGCGCCCGGCGACGCTCCTCTTTGGCGCCCGGACGGAGAGCGATCTCTACGCGCTGGAAGAGATCGGCGCCATCGCCCGCCACTGGCAAGGAACATTCCGCTTCATTCCGGTGCTGTCGGCCGCCGCTGCCGACGCACCCTGGACAGGCGAGCGCGGACTGGTGACCGAGAAAATTCCCGCCCTGATCGAGGCAGACACTCACGCCTACCTGTGCGGCCCACCGGCGATGATCGACAGCGCGGTCGCGCTGCTGCGGCGGCATGGTGTCGCCCGCGAAAACATTCACGCCGACCGCTTCACAACCCAGCACGATGGCCTCGCGGCGGCTGCCTGAAACGGGCGGCGAACGCATTGAGAACACAACGACAATGGAGACTCCGATGAACGCACTGCATTACCTGAAATACTTCCTGTTTCATGGCGTCGGGCTGATTTCCGCCACGGCGATACTCGCCGGCGGGCACTACATGAGTGGAGGACTGCTCCTGGTCCTGCTCATCTACATCGTTGGCGATGCCGTCTGCGGGAACGACACCAGCACGCCCGAGTTCAAGCATCCGGGCATCCTGACGGCACAGTTGTGGATGGCCTTGCCCTTGCTCGGCCTGATCGTCTTTTCCGCCGTATGGAGCGTCAGTCCGGGCGATCCGCTCGGGTTCGGCGAGTGGGTCACGCGGCTGAGCGGCTACGACGTGGTCGCCGCACGCGATGCGACCTCGTTTGGCAACCATCTGGCGACGCTGTTTCTCACCGGGCTGATGATCGGCATGATCGGCACCATTCCCGCCCATGAACTGACCCACCGCACCTGGGACCCGGTCTCGATGTTCATCGGCCGCTGGTTGCTCGCTTTCAGCTTCGACACGACATTCTCGATCGAGCACGTTTATGGTCATCACCGCTATGTGTTGACCGAAGAAGACCCGGCGACCGCCCCGCGCGGCCGCAATGTCTATCACCATATCGTCGCCTCGACCATCAAGGGCAACGTCAGCGCGTGGAACATCGAGACGAAGCGCCTGAAGCGCAAGGACCAGTGGCCCGTGTCGTGGCATAACAGGGTCATTCGCGGGCATCTGATGAGCGTCCTTCTGGTCGCCGCCGCCGGGGCAATCGGCGGCTGGCAGGCAGCGGCATACTTCACGCTGTGCGCGCTGTGCGGCAAGGCCCTGCTGGAGATCGTCAACTACATGGAACACTACGGCATGGTGCGCAACCCGAAGACGCCGGTGCAACCCCGGCATTCCTGGAACACCAACAAGCGGATCAGTTCCTGGACGATGTTCAACCTGACACGTCACTCGCATCACCACGCCCAGGGCGAGGTCCCCTACCAGGATCTCAAGCCGTTTCCCGATGCGCCGATGATGATCAACGGCTATCTGACCACCCTCATCGTCGCCCTGATTCCGCCGCTGTGGCACCGCTTGATGACGCCCAGGGTGCTGGCCTGGGATCGTGACTACGCCACCGCCGAAGAGCGCCAGATGGCTGCCCGCGCCAACGCCAGAAGCGGCATTCCCCTGTTGCAGCAAGCGAGCGGCAGCGCCGGCGGGTCAACGAGCAGTATTGCGTCGAATGCCTTCTAGGGTCGTTTCGCCGACTCGCTGCGACGGATTCCTCCCGGCGTCATGACCTGTAGAGGTCCAGACTCCTGCAAAGGCCGTTGTGTCTGGAGGGTGCGCAGGACGCCGTTACCGAAGCGTTCACCGTGACGCCGCTGCAATTCTTCAAACAGGCTTCTTCCTTGCAGACCCGGTTCGGCTTCGAGCAACGGCACGAGTTCCGTTGTCCACACCCCGGCCAGTGGATCTGCCCGGGTTCGCCAGTTTCGCGGTCCGCGCTGTGATGGCAGCGCTTCTGCCTTCACGATCCGTCGTGCCGAGCGCACGCTGATCCCCATTCTCGCCGCCGCAATCTCTTGCGTGGCTTGCCTTCTCATTGCTGTGTACTTGCGCACTTGTTGGTCCGTCATCTTTTTGCCGGGCACTCGGTGCCTCCTCACACGATTCGTCAGGAGAACACTGTATCCCTCGCTTCCGGACCTTCCCGGCTTCAGGCCCAACCGGCCAAGATGGTTGTCGTCAACCGGTCAGGCTAATTGTCGCCGGCCAATTCGCCGATCAATGCCAGAATCATCTATCGGATTGATTGTCAAGGCACCCTAGGGCAGAATCAACCAATGTGTGGCCGCTACGACCTCAACGAATCCCCACAGATGTTGGCGCTCTACTTCCTGCTGTCCGCAGAGCCGGCCGCATTCAGCAACGCCGACGTTCGCCCGACCAACGTGGCGCCGATCATCCGAATCCATGAAGGCCATCGCCTGGCTATCCCGGCCCGCTGGGGACTGATTCCGTCATGGTCGAAGGACGAAAAGATCGCCCAGCACACCTTCAACGCCAGGGGCGAAACGGTCGCCGAGAAGCCCAGCTTCCGTGCGGCATTCAAGCGGCGCCGATGCATCGTGCCGGTGTCGGCGTTTTTCGAGTGGCGGGTGATACCCGGCGAGAGGAAAAAGCAGAAACTACGGTTTTCCAGTCCCGACGCTCGCCCGCTGCCATTGGCTGGCCTGTGGGAACACTGGAAGCGTCCGGAGACTGGCGAGTTGGTTGAGTCCTATACCGTCATCACAACAACCGCCAATGAGTTCATGGCACCCATCCATGACAGGATGCCGGTTGTTCTTGGCGAGAAGGATTGGGATGCCTGGCTTGATCCAGAGACAGGCAATCCGCTGTTGCTTCAATCGATGCTGGCGCCCTGTCCGGATGATTGGCTGGAGTGTTCGCCGGCTTGAATACGCACAAATCGTATTGCTTCCGGTAGAGTCATGTCATTTCAACCACGGGGGAAAAACCAGATGACCTTCGCCGAGTCGATCAAAACCTGTTTCTCGAAGTATGGGGACTTTTCCGGGCGGGCATCCCGTTCCGAATATTGGTGGTGGTTCCTGTTCATTCTATTGGCGACGGTAGCAACCGGAATGATCAGCGAGAAGCTGTCTGCGCTGTTTTCGCTGGCGGTGATGTTGCCCGGCTTGGCTGTCGGCGCTCGGCGTCTTCACGATATTGACAAGAGCGGATGGTTCCAGTTGCTCTACCTCATCCCGGTAGTGGGGTGGATCATCGTTGTTTACTGGGCAGTACAAGAAGGCAAAGAGCCGAACCGCTTTTGATCCGCTTCGCTCTCCTTCCCTTCCTTGCCTTCGAGGCCCACGCCGAGACCCTGACCAGGCGTGTCCTGGCGGTCGCTGATGGCGACACGGCAGTCGTTGCGCACGACTGGATGACACGCCTTCCCGCTGAAGTGCTCCGGCAATGATGGATCGCCAATCCAGGAATCCCGAGTTGGCGATATCCAACCGCCGCGGCTGCTCGGCCACCTCCTTGTCGCCCGAGCTGATCGGCACTCCAGCCGCATCGGCAAGCCGCCCGAGGGCGGCTCTTTCGCTGGGGCCCGGGCCCCTGGGTCAGGCGGCCGGCCGCCTGGTAGCCGGCGATTTCCTCGCCCGCGGTTCTGCTGCCGTGTTCCTGGCGGCGCCGGTCGTCGCGCTCTTGAGCATCTTCTCGAATTCGCGATTGAACTCGCGCGTGATCGCTTCGGGGTCGGGCACCAGGTGCGCGTCGCCGATTACGGTCAGCGAGGCCATGCCGCGGTAGCTGAGGATGCTGACCGCCATGCCGAGTTGCTTTCCGGGGTGCGGCGCCCAGGGCAGCATTCGCTCGATCGGCACGCCGGCGAGGTAGAGCGCCTCGGACGGCCCGACGACATTGGTCATCACGATGCTGGCCTTGCGGCCGAACAAGTCATTGGAAAAGTCCTCGAGCAGCTTGGGCCCCCGTCCAAGCAGGTTGAGGAGGGCCTTCGTGGCCAGCGGTTCCGGCGAGCGCTTGAGTGCATCCATGCGGGCCTTGGTCAGCGCCAGACGACGGTCGGCGCGCCCTTCGGTCACGGCCAGGTCGAGCAGCACCAGGCCGAACTCGTTGCCGAGTTGTCCGATGCGCTCGGGCGGGCGCAGGTCAACCGGCACCATCGCGCGCACCGTCGCGTGGTTCACGTCAACGCCGCGCCCCTTCAGGTAGGTGCGCAACGCCCCGGTCACGACGGCCACCAGCACGTCGTTGACCTTGGCGCCGTGGCGCTGGCCGATCGCCTTGATGTCGCGGATGGCGACGGGTTGCGACCAGGCCACGTGCTTGCTCAGCGCAAATTCGCCCTTCAGCGGTGACGGGGGGTCGTCGGCCCGCAGCAGTTCGCGCAGCAGCATCGCCGCCCCGCCCGCCACCGCGACGGCGTCGCGCGCTGTTTCGCTGATCAGGTCGATCGCCGGCGCGAACAAGCCATTGCCTGCCACGCGGCCGACGCTGGCGCCGCGGGCGCGCGGCGCTGGTATCGGCTTCGCCCCCGGCGCAGGGTCGAACAGCCGCTGGGCCACCGTCACCATCGCGGTGCCGTCGACCATGCTGTGGTGGCAGCGCGTGATCATCGCGCTGCCACCCTCGACGTCGTCAACCACATACACCTGCCACAGCGGCAGCGCATGGTCCAGGGGCATGCTGGCGAGGTCGTTGACCAGCTTGACCAGCGCCGCCTGGTCATGCGGTGCCGCCAGCGCGATGTGGTGCAGGTGCTGGTCGATGCTGAAGTTCGGCATGTCCTGCCAGTGCGGTGTGGCGATCGGAAAACCGGTTTCGACCACACGCTGGCGGAAGCGGTCGAAGGTCACCAGCCGCTCGTTGTAGATCTTGCGCACCCGGTCGAAGTCGAGCGGCTTCTTCGTCAGGAAGACGCCCATCACGATCGCCAGGTTCGCCGGGCCGTCGTTGTGGAACCAGGCCGCGTCCGCAGCCGACATGGAGTAGGTCTTCATCGTTGCCTCTCGTTCCCGTCACGTCTTGCGGCCGGCAAGGGCGGGCACCCGCGTCGGGTGTTGGAAGGACAGGAAATCCAACCTCACCATAGTAAGCAAGTGCGCCCCCGTCAAGCGGCGTCAATCGCCAAGTTGGTTACAGGAGCCCCTGAAGACTCATCTGAGTCCCACCCGCTCGGTGCCTGCACGCGCCCAGCGCCTGCCAGGCAAGGCGCTGATCGACTTGGTAGTGGCCGCCGATTGAGCCTGGAGATCTTCTTCGCCCGTGTTGGCGCACTGCAGTTCCCGGATTGGCGGCGCACGGGCGGGCATCCGGCGCAGCGGCGAGGTCGCCGCACCCGGATACGGTTGATCGTTTCCTTGTCGAGCGAATATCCGCAGTGTGATCATAGCCGCTAAGCCGTCTCGACATCTGGTCAACACATCTGGCGAATTTCGTTTTCCTTGATGGCCAGTTCCACTGCCATAAGGACGGCATCGACATCGGCAAGGTGTTCATCGAGAACGACATGGCCGGTTAGAACCTGCTCTGGTGTCAGCAAACCACCTTCGTAGAGCCCCCAGATTTCCTTGCCGAACTCGCTATCCCGCAAGGCGGGAGCGAAGGAGCTGAAATACGTCCGCAAGTTAATCACGTCGCGCTCAAGCATCTCGGCTGCCGTGCTGTTGGCCGCCGCATCGATTGCCTGCGGCAAGTCGATAATGACCGGGCCGCTATCTCCGACCAGGATGTTGTACTCGGACAAATCACCGTGGACGATACCGGCGCACAGCATCCGTACCACCTGATTGACCAGCATGCCGTGAAACTCCAATGCCTGTTCCTCGTCAAGTTCGACGTCATTCAAGCGTGGCGCCGGGTTTCCCTCGGCATCTACCACCAAGTCCATCAGCAAGACACCTTCGAAACAGATGTGCGGCTGAGGAACCCGTACGCCTGCGGAAGCTAGCCGATACAAGGCATCGACCTCGGCGTTTTGCCACACTTCTTCCTGCATCTTGCGCCCATAGCGACTGCCTTTCTCCATGGCGCGCGCCTGACGGCTGTTTTTGACCTTGCGGCCCTCCTGATATGAAGCGCTCTTCTTGAAACTGCGCTGAGTGGCGTCCTTGTAAACCTTGGCGCAACGGATGGCATCGCCGCAGCGGACCACGTAAACGGTCGCCTCCTTGCCACTCATCAACTGCCCGATGACTTCGTCAATAAGGCCCTCTTTGAGTAGTCCGGCAAGGCGCTGGGGGGTTTTCATGTGCGTTCATGGCTAGGGGCCGAGGATGGACTCGCTGTCTCATTCTCCCCCGAACTGCCGCCGGGCTTTTCAGCTTGTTTCTGGCGTCGCTTCTCCTCCTGCTTGCTTTTCTTTGCGAGATCTCTTTGACGCTTTTCGAACTGGTAGTTTGGTTTGGCCATGAGGCCTCCTCTAGTCGCCAACATGGCGGATAAAATTGCGGTGAACGTCAGAAGGGAAAGAATCCCAGCGGAACCCGTATTTGAAGAATTTTTGCCACCATAAACCACTTCTCGGGTAACGCCGAGGCTAGCCTAACGCTTAATTGCATTCCTCTCGCGAACTATTGGCGGCAAAAATTTGACGGAGAACTTCCAACCCTCGGGTGTGGCCTTCAGGATCAGGGTTTTCGAGTTAGAGCCTTCCTCGAAAACCGTTGCCAAGGTCATCAGTTCAACGGCGCCAATGCCCTTGATGACGCATGCGCCAGGGATCGTGACGAAGGCTGATTCCGCTGCTACCAAAATGAACTGACCTTCCTTGCTTTCAGAACAGGAAAGGCCCTTCGGTAGGGTGGAGTGATCATGCTTCCAAGCAGCGCGCAGATCGTCGAGGCTCTTGAGCAATTCGTCGGTGGTCTTGATCGCCAAACTGACTTCATGGGATTTCGCATGAGCCATTCACCCAGATCCTCCTTTATATCATCGCTCCCATTCTAGCCGTCATTGACGGTTGTTCGGATTTGGCCGATCTCAGCCAGTCTGTTTGCCGACGCGACAGCCTCTGGCAAGACAGGGGAAGTCAGCCCCAGAAGCACCCATACTGATCCCGGTCGACCACGGTCAGGAAGTCATCGATCGAGGACACGGTAGGCGTCGGCTCGTACCCCTGCCACTTCAAGCTGGCGCGCATCCAGAAAATCTTCCAGCAATCCTGGGCCTTGACGTAGGTGGCCTTGGCGAAAGGGCGCCTATGGATGATCGAGGGATCATCCCACTGAGGGCGGATTTCGAGGAGTTCGACACTCTGTCCGGTCAGGGTGTAGCCGATGTCGAGTTCCTTGCGGATGTGCGGTGGGGGACGCCGCTTGGCCAGGAACTTGTCCAGGGCGTTCTCGATCCGCTTCTTCTCAAGGTCGTTGAAGGCCATTCTTCAGTCTTTCCACGAGTGAAAGTGCTCTTTGGTAAGGCACTGCATCAGTTCGCGAAGCGTCCCATTCCAGTACCAAATCAAGCCGCAAGCCCAATATAGGCTTAGCGAGGCCGGCCAGTTGGCCTCGCGCATCATCTCCAAAGCCACCGGATTGACCAGCGACCAGTACAGGGCGTAGCAGCCATCCACAGACCACCAGGTGGCGATCAGCATCGCTGGCCAATGTCGCCACTGCCTTTCTACGATGACACGCAGAGACCAGCCTGCCGTCAGATAAGTGAAGAACGACATGATGATTGATATCGAAATATCCCAGTCCGGTGCTTGGTAGTAGAAGGAGCCGGCGATAAGGAGGAGCAGGCCAATCGCATACGTGGCGAGTTTCCATGGCCGGAGGTATTCGCGCCAGAAGGGCAAGACTTCGAACATGGCGGCGGTCTGATTGAAGGTCGGAGACACCTATGGCGCCACCTTAGGCCGTTGGAATGTTGGGAGGGACAAAAAGAAGAAGACTGAGAGCCCCGCTTGCCAAGATTGTGGTGTCTGAAGTCACATTCGATAATAAGAGCATTAGCCATGGTGGATGCTATCAAAAAAACAGTTGCGCAAAGGGGTTGAGCAATTCCGGCGGCAATTTGGCGATCAACCGACGCAAGCCTTGGGATCGGTATTGCCCACTGCGGAATTGCAGCGTCTGGTGGTTGAGGAGGTTGGCGCCTCACATTTCGATCCGTCGATTCAAGGCATCGGACTCGCTTGTGCGCTTCCTTCAGAGCGTAGGACGCGGGATAACCGTGGCACCCTCGGCGATTTTGCTGAGGACCACATGGCCTATAGCAGGTTATCCATGCGCAAGATTTTTGAAGTATTACGGCTGTCCGTTGCGGACGGTCGCAGCCACCGCGAGATTGCCCGGGCAATCATCGCCTCGCCGACCACGGTAGGGGAGATTCTCCGTCGGGCGAAACTGGCCGGATTGACCTATCCGCTGCCATCCGGCCTGTCTGAAGCCGCTGTCGAAGCGCTGCTTTACCCGCCGTCGGCGCCATCGAGGGCTCTGCGACCTGAGCCTGACGCCTTGGTGAAGGTCACGTTGAGTGTCAACACGCGTTAAATTCCCCGTTCGGGTAATTTCTGAACGACTATGGCCTAAGAGCCCACAACATTCCCGATCGGGAAATATGGCTTGCGCAGAGGAAGGTTCCGGCCGATAATTTCCCGAACGGGAAACCGAGTAGGCCATGACATCCATTCGATCACCTCAACAACTCGGCGATGCACTTCGTGCCGCCCGCAAGCAACTCAGGCTGACGCAGCCTCGGTTGGCGCTGGCAGCAGGGGTGGGTGTGCGCTTCATCGTCGATCTTGAAGCAGGCAAGCGCACCTTGCGACTTGAAAACGTGCTGCGGGTCATTGATGCCCTGGGTGGAGAGATCCAGTTGAGCGGATTGCCATCCGTTGCTACCGTTGGCCAAGGCGAGGACCATGATCATGACGCATGAGCTGGGAGTCTGGCTATTCGCCGACCGCGTTGGCACTTTGGCGCTGGTCGAAGGTCGCCTGAATTTCTGCTACGCGCCCGATTGGCTGTCACGGCCGAACGCCGTTGCCTTGTCCGCCTCGCTGCCCTTGCAAGTGGAGCCGTTCGACGATCGCAAAACGCGCCCCTTCTTTGCCGGTCTGCTGCCAGAGGGGCAGATGCGCCGCCTGATCGCGCAGCAATTCCAGGTATCAAATCAGAACGACTTTGCTCTGTTGGACCACATCGGTGGCGAATGTGCCGGGGCCGTGACCTTCCTGGAGCCTGGTCAGTTTTTGCCTGCGCCTACCCGCGGTGATGACGTTCAATGGCTGAACGATGAGGGGGTCATCGCCATCCTCGATGAACTTCCGCGTCGCCCAATGCTGGCCGGGAAAGTCGGCTTACGGCTTTCCCTGGCTGGTGCCCAAGACAAACTACCGGTTGTTTTTGATGGTGTCCGCATTGGAGTGCCTCGCAATGGCACACCCAGTTCCCACATCTTGAAGCCCGCTATCCATGCTGTTGAGGACAGTGTGATCAACGAAGGCTTCTGCATGGCACTGGCTGGGGCCATGCAGATCAAGCCTGCGAAGTCACAAGTTCACGCTGTCTTGAGTCGCCCGTTCTTGCTGGTCGAGCGCTACGACCGGGTTGCGGATGCGCAAGGGAACCGCCTACGCATTCATCAAGAGGACTTTTGTCAGGCACTGGGTGTGGTGCCCGAAATGAAATACCAAAACGAAGGTGGACCGGATCTGGCGCAATGCTTCGATCTGGTTCGCCGTGTCACGCGCCCCAGTGCGCCCCAGGTGCTGCGCTTGTTCGACTACGTGATCTTCAATGCGCTAATCGGCAATCACGATGCGCACGCCAAGAATTTCTCGCTGCTGTACTCCGGCAAGACACCCGTTCTGGCCCCGTTCTACGACACGCTCTCGACGGCGGTGTACCCCACATTGACGCCCAAGATGGCGATGAAGATCGGCAGCAAGTACAAGTTCAGTGAAGTCCAGGCGCGACACTGGGAGCAGTTTGCAGAAGGCGTGGGTCTTGCCAGGGCGCAGGCCAAAAGGCGCATTGTGGAGTTGGCAAAGTTACTGCCATCCACTGCTCGCAAGTTCCAGTCCGACCCGGGACAAAGCTTTGCCGGTCATGCAGTGGTTGAGCGAATTATTGCCTTGATTGAACAACGCTGCGCCCTGACGATTCGGCGGCTCACTGACCCTGCTGCCGACGGTGAAGAAGCTACCGAACTGTCCTCGTTAACCACTGGACGGACGCGGGTTGGATTCCGGATTCGGGAATTGAACTGGCTTCCGGAAGCAGGCGCGGTTGAACGATCTTTTCGGTGACAGGTGAGCGACTCAGTATGCAATTCAATATACGCTCGTGTCCCATCGGGAAGCGCGGAGGCGGCGGAGAAGAGGTGGGTCAAGCGTGGCTGCAGACTGCTCAACCCGGCCATGCCTGTTGCTGCCCGATCAGAATTGACCATGTGTGCGCGCCTTCCGCTGATCATGTTCGTAAGTGTCCGGCGGTGAAAGAACGGGGTGAAGTCCTTGGCCCGGTAGTTGTTGAACTCATAGACCGAACCGACGATGTCACCAATGATTGCACCCAGCATGCGCTCTCCCTTTTATTTGTTTGACCGATCCCGATAGTCTGGATGATGCCGAGCTCACAGGTTGCGCCTGACGTGCGACCCGCACAGTTGCGCGGCAACCGGCGTTGATGTGAGCCGCGAAGCCCGCCCAAGCGGGGATTCTGGTAGCCCAGCGCAAGCACCGCATTTTCCACCCCGTAGAGCACCAATGGGTCCTTCAGCCCACAAGCGGTGACTGCGCCGGATCGAGACTGTGGTCCGGGCTGCAATCGACGTTCCACTGCTGCAGTACATAGCCGGCTATCGCCGCCCGTACATTGAGGGTCAACTGATTGTCCTGCATCCCGAAGTCCCGCGCTACGATGTCATCCCGCGCTTGTTCCGGATGCGGTACAAGCGTCAGGGAGACGATGCGATTCCGCTGGATGTCCTGACGGGGCACTCATGGGGTCCGGCGCGGCTGTCTTCCAGTTCATCGGGATTCTCCATCCGCGTGATCGCCACGTCGCGGAACTCGTTCGAGTGACGGTCAAAGACCCGTGCATGCCAGCGCAGGCCGGATTCTCGTCACGGTACTGTTTCCAGTACGCCGGGTTCTCGGTGGCCCAGCCCTTGCTGGCACGAGCGTCGTTGTCCCGATAGTCGGCGTCGTCACGTCGCTTCTGTTGTTGCCAGCGCCGACGACGCTCGCGTTGGCATTCGGGGTGGGTGAAGGATTACTTCGATCTCTGGATACTGGCCAAGCATTCTGATTTCGAAGGGTCGATACTCTCCACGGCGATTCGTGCCACCTTCGAGCGGAGGCGCACAGCGATTCCCAGTGGCGTGCCGGTTGGCCTGACCGACGAATTCACACTGGACGCCCAGAAGGAAAAGCAGTGGCTGGCATTCCGGCGCAAGAACGCTCTGGACAAGACGCCCCTGGCGGCCATGGTCGACGACCTTCGCAGCTCCCTGTTACCGGTGCTGTCGGCCGTCGCGGCTGGCGGCGCTCACGACCGCCCGTGGCGCGCCGGTACCGGATGGCAGACGCCGTGAGCCTGACGGACCTGTTCCGGCACCGGCGTGTCAGACGTCCGAAATTTCTACGTCATTCCCGCGCTGAGCTTCCTGCTGCATACCGCGATGCGTTCCTCCGAACAACTGGTGACGGAGCGCTGGGAGGACGTGGACTGGGCGCTTCGGGTACTGCGGCTGCGCGTTGCCAAGGGCAGGCGCCGCCGGGTGCCGCTCGGCCCCGAGGCCATCGCCATCCAGCAGGCCCTGCGCCAAGGTGTCCGGGAACGGGCGGAGAAGGCCACGGGGGAGACGCGGGAGCGCCGGACGGGGCAGGGGAAACGGGGCCGTTTTTCGGCTGAGCTACGAATCCCTGAAGAAGGCGTGGGCCACCGCCTGCCAGGCCGTCGGGGTCGAGGATGCCCGGATGCACGACCTGCGGCACACGGCGGCGACGCGCTATGCGCTCGAGTGTGGGTCAGATGCTCACCGGCCTGGCGGCATGTCGTAGGCGGGCGCCAGGAGTGCTCGTCAGGGCGCAAGACGTGTCAGGTGTAGCTTGCATACTTCGAATATATGGCCGAAAATGCAAGGCATGGCAGACATCATAAGGTTTCCAGATGAGCTTGGGCAGCTCTTGCGAGAGCGCCGGGAAGCGTTGCGCCTCGGCAAAAAAGAGCTGGCCGAGCGTGCCGGCAAAGTACGAGAAGTGATCTATCGTCTCGAGGCGGGAGAAGACGTGACGGTGTCTTCCCTCCTGGCGGTTCTCTCCGCGCTCGGCATGGGTCTGCGGATCGAGCGCGCCGGTTTGCCGACCCAGGAGGAGGTTACCGCCCGATTCTTGCGTGACGAGGATGACGATGCGGCTCCCTGATCGGATTCCGCTCCTCGAGGTGGCGATCGGCGACAACCAGCGCGCCGGCCAGCTGATCAAGGCTTCCGGCTACGAATTCCGCTACCTCGATCCGAGGCCGGATCAACCGTCTGTCGCGCTCCTCATGGCCGCGAAGGACAAACCGACCTGGCACGCCGGAGACCTGTTTGCGCCCATGGACCAGAATCTCCCGGAAGGCGACCTGTTTATGCGTATCCGGGAACTGTTCCCGAAGCAGCCGCTCACGCCGATGCATCTGCTCGCCCTGATCGGGGCCAATGGCATCGGCCGTCTGGGTTACGCCCTCCCGGATGTTCCGGCCGCTCCCTCGCCACCTCCGCTGAGTCGGGAGGACTTGCTCAAGACGGCTTACACGCCGCAGGTCTTTGACGAACTGGTGCGCGCCTATCTCAGCACCGGATCCGGCATCGCTGGCGTCCAGCCAAAAATCATGATCCCGGAGCGGGCGGCCATTCCGATCCCGTCGCTCATCGTGAAGGCGGCCAGCGCTTCCTATCCGGGGCTTGCGGCCAACGAGTTTCTTTGCCTGACGGCAGCCAGGGACGCGGACATCCTCACACCGACGTTTGCGCTTTCCGACGATGGCCAACTCCTGGTGCTGGATCGCTTCGATATGCTGGAAGGCAACCCGGGCTGCATCGAGCGGCTGGGTTTCGAAGACATTGCCGCGCTGTCCGGGCTGCGTGTGCGCGATGCGCTCTCCGACCGGAAATACCAGGGCAGCTATCAGCGGATTGCCGAACTCCTGGGGCAGTTGCAGCTGCCTCAGGAAAACATGCATCGCTTTTTTGAGCAGGTGGCATTCTCGGCGATGGTTCGCAATGGTGATGCCCACCTCAAGAACTTCGGGCTGCTCTATCGTTCTGCCGCAGAAATCTGGCTCGCGCCGATGTTTGACGTCGTGACGACCGCGATCTATCCATACGCCCGCTACGAGGGCGGACCGGCGCTCGAGGACAACACGTTGGCGCTCAAGCTGTTTTCCGGACGCCACCAGACAAAAACTTACCCGACGACCGACGAGCTGCTGGCCTTCGGGCGCCAAGTCTGTGGCGTCACCAAGCCGAAGGCTGTCCTCGAACGCATTGCCCAGGGCATGCTCAAAGCGTTGGGCGACGCCAGAGGCGATGACAGAATCCCCGGCGACCTGCTCGCGAGCATGGGCAAGGCCTGGGAAAAAGGGCTGGCCCACGCGGCATAGAAATTCCTGGTCCCCGTTGTGGTGGCGGCGCCACCGGCGTGTGTTGCTGCAAAGCGGTTCAGATCGTCAACGTTTTCCAGGGGACGTCACGCTATTCAGATAGCCGGAACATTGCCGGAGGTGAGGTGCTGCCTTCAGCGTCTCTACTGCGCCGCACCGCATCGCACCGCATTGGTGTGCGCGGGTTGGTGCCTTTCCGGCGAATGCGGGAGTTCAGCCTTGCCATGCCTCCTGACCGGCGAACAGGCGCCGCCGCCAGCTGTGGACGGCCACTTCGCTCCAGTACACGCATTTGCCGAGGCGCACCGGCGGCGGAAAGGTGCCGTCGCGCACCATGTTCTCGATGGTACGTCTCGAAATGCCGAGCGACGCGCAGAGGTCGTCCTTGGACAGGAGCGCCGGGAATGGTTTGTCTGGCATGACGGATTCCAAATGGGGTTTCAGAATCCAGTATAGGCACCCCGCGCACAGAAACGGCGGCGCCCCTGTTGCTGGATCCGGGGGATGGAAAAACCCGGGATGGTGGTATGATTCTGCAACAGGATTTTCTGAGACTTTTCTGAAAGTCCTGTTGGGGAGCCGTTGCGTCTGACTGCGTTTCACGACGGACGCATGCGGCTGGCTGCTTGATTATTAAGGATTTGGTGTGTAGCCGGCATGCGGATGTTCCGTTGAAAATCCGCGTGTCAGTGGTTCGATTCCGCGATTGGCCACCAATAAATTCAAGCACTTAGCCCCGTGAACCGCTGGGGCTTTTTGCTTTCTGAAACTTTTCTGCGAATCCTGATGGTGGCCGGTTGCGGTTAACTGCGCCCGACTGCGGTTTTTCGCCCAGCATCAGTATCGGAGTCATCGGCCCTTCGCCGCTTGTCCAGGTTGCCGGTAGCACGGGAGGTGGGGATGCCTTCCGTAACAGTGGTTGAATTGCTATCCTTGCGCTGTCCCGTTCGGGGCTAGTGGCGCTTGACATGCGCTTTTGGCTGCCGGGAAAACGGTCAGAGCAATTTGAGGGGCAAGCGTCTTGGCAAATCCGGTTGTGATTTGGCGCGTTACCGATGGAAAGCGCGGCCACGAGCGGCAGACCGAAGGGCTTGTACAGGCGCTGGTACAATTGATCCCGGTGGAGGTAAGCGAGATTCCCGCTTTGCCCCGCGGACAAGCCTTCTGGCAGTGGTTAACCGGGCGTTTTGCCCGCGGCGACCGGTGCCCGCCGGCACTTATCATCGGTGCCGGGCATGGGACGCACCTCACCATGCTGGCCGCGCGACGCAACCTTGGTGGAAAGACGATCGTGCTGATGAATCCCGGTTTGCCAAGACGTTGTTTCGATCTCTGCCTGATTCCAGAGCATGATGGTGTCAGGGAAGGGCGTAATGTGCTGCTCACCAAGGGGGCGATCAATTCCATCCAGCCCTCCCATGAACTGCAACCGGATGCAGGGCTGATACTGCTGGGCGGCATATCGGCCCATTACAGATGGGACGACCGCGATTTGGTCGAACAGGTGCTGATGCTGGTGTCAGTGCGTGGCGACGTGACCTGGCGGCTTACCACCTCCCCGCGCACCCCCGGCACCACGTTGCAGTTGTTGCGCGGGGCGCTGCCCGGCAATGCGGAGATCGTCGCATTCAAGGACGCTCCCCTCGACTGGCTGCCAAGGCAATTGCGCCGGGCCGGACAGGTCTGGGTATCGCCGGATAGTGTCTCAATGCTCTATGAGGCGCTGACTGCCGGTGCGGCAGTGGGCATATTCGATCTGGAACGAATCGGCAATGGGCGCGTTGCGCGTGGCGTCGAGCAATTGCTGGGGGAGGGTAAAGTGATTGGGTTTGCCCAGTGGAAGGCAGGTCAGTCGCTCCACGAGCCGCAGCAGGAATTCAATGAGGCCGCGCGGTGCGCGCGCTGGATCAGGCAGGCATGGTTTCCCGGTCGATAGTCGTGCTGCAGGTTCTTCCCGCCCTGGAAAGCGGCGGTGTGGAACGCGGGACTCTGGAAGTGGGGCGGTATCTGGTTGAGCGTGGCCACCGCTCGCTGGTGATTTCGGCAGGCGGGCGCCTGGTCGAGCAACTTGTCGCGGAGGGGTCCCGGCATTTCTGCTGGCCTATCGGCGAGAAGTCGCTGCGGACGCTGCGTCTGGTGCGAAAACTGCGGCGTTTTCTGGTCGAAGGAAAGGTGGACATCCTGCACGTACGTTCGCGCCTTCCCGCATGGGTCGGCTACCTGGCCTGGAGAGGTATGGATCCGGCGACGCGTCCGCATCTGGTAAGTACGTTTCACGGCTTCTACTCGGTCAATTCGTACAGTGCGATCATGACGAAGGCCGAACACATCATAGCCGTCTCGGATTGCGTCGCGGATCATGTCGCGGAAGAATACCGGCCACCGGCGCCGGTAACGACGATCCATCGTGGAATCGATCCAGGTGAGTATTTCCGCGGCTTTGGTCCTGGAGACCCCTGGCAGAGCCGGTGGGCCGAGCAGTATCCGCATCTTCAGGGGAAACTCCTCGTGACCTTGCCCGGAAGAATCACCAGGCTGAAGGGGCACAACGATTTCATTGAGATCATCGGTCGGTTGAAA
>CAWEMU010000018.1:0-34128 GCA_963810175.1 uncultured beta proteobacterium
ACGGCGACGGTTGACGCACGCCGGTCTCGAGCTTCTGCTGCATGTCGTCGAGCGTGCGCATGTGCTCGGCAATCCTTTCGGCTTGCCGCCAGCGTGCCCCGTCGCTGCCACCGTTCAGGGTTGCATCGACCGCCTCCCTGAAGATCACGGTGGCGCCAGCGATGGCGTCCAGATAGCAGTCCAGATCGCCTTCGATCGACCGCGACACAACGGGCCTCTCCGCCGCGTGAATTAGAGTTTCCACAGTGAATTCCTCTGCATGAAGTAAAGAAATGGAACCTGGCTTGCCCGGGACAAGCTCTCCCGGACCGCCAGTGCTTCCTGAAATACTTGAAGTGATTTTCATCTCAGTTGGCCACCAGACGCTGCGCAATCGGTGCGCGGGCATCAACCCCGACGTTCGCTTCGGGCAAGCCGCCAGCCGGTTGCCGTGACCATCCCTTGAGGATGGCTGCGGCGCGCGCAAGCTCGCGTGCGATGTCGTTGAGGTTTCCATGAAGCTCGTAGAGCCGGGACGCGTGGCCCGGGAGCGCGCCGAACCGGCCCGGCGACGGAGCGTGCTGCCGATCCTTGGCGCCAGGCATTCCCGGCGGCTTGCAGGACTGGTTGCTGCCCGATGCGTCCTTGCCCGCCATCGCGGCCTCGGCATCGAATTCGGCAGCCGGCGAGCCGTTCGCCAGTCGCGCGTAGCCATGGCGCAGGCTCGCGGCCGCCTTCTGAATGCTGGCCACGATCTCGCCGGTAGCTTCGTCCGGGCCCGGGAGGCCCTGATGGCAGCGACGAGCCGTCCTGAACAGTCCGGCCGCCACCCGATCCAGCGTCTCCAGTGTCCACTGAAGCTCGTCCACCCCGACGCAAGCTTCGGGCATCGCGATCACGGCGGCCCGGTGGCGGCGCTGCAGTTCCTCACGCCGCTGCTCCAGGTCGTGGAGGCGCAGCGAATGCGCCGACTCTTTCCCCTGCAGCACCTCGCCCAGGATCCTGGCGAGTTTCACAACCAGCCCGACCTGCTGGTCGATCATGCCGAAAGGCTCAGGGCCTGCCACAGCCTGGACGCACCGCACGACTTGCGGCGTGGCGATGGCGGTCACCGCATGCGGGCTCATTGTGTCTTCCACGGTGCGGCCTGCTCGCGGAATGCGCCAACGAGAGCGCCGAGTTCCGGCAGCAGCCGCTCGCTCTGCCCGTCCAGCCAGCAGCGAATGGCCTCGCCGTGCTGGCCAGGAAGCGCTTCCGCGGTCAACTCCGTGGCCACCGCCAGGTCGTTCAGCTTGCCGAGCATTTCCTGCAGGCCGCTTGCCGCCACGTGGTAGTCGCGCAGCGCCGCGCCGGGAAAGAGCGGAGCGAAGAATTCGAGCGCATAACGCAGCCGCTTGTAGGCGACGCGAAGACGATGACGGGACGCCGCGTCGCCGCTCAACGCCTCTTCAGCCAGTTGGCCGACCTGTTCGGCGCGCTTTTCGAGACAACGCGGGGCGAAGGCTTCGAGCCGACGCACCTTGCCCTCGGGAAGCGCGAGCACGGCGGCGGTGAATTCGAGCAGCAGTCGCGAGTAATCGACTGATTTGAGCGAAGCGCGTGCCGCCGCGCGATTGCTCGCGCAACGCGCGGTTGCATACTGCGACAGGCGGGCGGCGACGCCGCTTTCCGGGAAAGCCGCGAAGATCGACGGCAAGGTTTCGCCGGTGAACACATCCCAGTTTCGCGCTTCTCCGAGTTGCCTCGCCAACGCCTGCCAGAGCGGGTCGAATCTGGCCACGAAGTCCTTCGGCAGGCGCGGCTTCCAGACGCGAATCGCCGAGCGCAGCCGACGGATCGCAACGCGCGCCTGATGCACGAACTCCGGGTTGTCGTTCTCGCGCAATCCCTGCTCGTTGCTCTGCAGATGATGCAGGCAGGCCAGCGCGACGGTGCGGAAGGCGGCGACTGCCGTCATTCCGCCGTCGGTGGCGATCGGCAGCGCCTTGACTGGCTGCCGCGACTCATCGGCCAGAACGCGGTAGCCGCGCTGGAACTTGCTGGCAGCTTCCGGGTGCAGTTGCAGCTCCGTCTGCAGTTCGCCAGCGACGGAAAAGAGATCGGCAACTCCGCCCGAGCGCAATTCGAGACCGACCTCGCATATTGCCTGACGCCGTCCCGCGGCCTCGATCCAGCCACGGTCAAGGGCCAGTTCGATGCGCACGCCGTCACGCGGCTCGAGCATCCAGGCGCTACGGGTGAAACGGGTGGTAAATGCCGGCTTGAGGTCTTCACGGACGGACTCGAGCAAGGGGCGCAAGCTGCCGTCGGCGACGTGCGAAAAATCGAGATCGCCCGGGGCACCGGCAATTTCCCGCTCGCCATTTGCGCCCGGGCTGTCGTCAGCCAAGCCAACCCGGCCGACCGATGACAGCCAGCCGGAGCCCTGCTTGCGGTAGCCGACGATGACGCGCTCGCGTCGCAGGCGCTGGTCCGGGGTATCGTAGTAAGTGTGGACGACACGTCGGCGAACCGGCTTGGACTCGGTCAGCAACGGATGCCTGACCAGCCGAACAGCAAGCTCGGGCGCTAGCGAGAGATTCAGTTCAGTTTCAATACCCACCTGACAACTCCTGAGAAGCGGCTGGGACCCAACCAGACCAGAATCTTCCTGACGGGACCGGCGGCTATCGGAGATCGGCCACCCGGCCTTTGGGTGATCATTTCAAGCACAAGCCATGCCAGTCCCGACCCGCCTGTGGATACTCACACTGAATCAGGAGGATAGCGACCGTTGTCGAATTACGTGGGAACGAAGGGGGGTGTAACGGAATGAACCGGCATGGCGCCGAAGAACCCGCATGAGACCTGCATTACGTCTAATAAACAATATGTTGCAGATATATCGTGACAATTTGCACAAAGTCGAAACGTTACACCTGCGCAGGCGATGGCCGCCCGACCTCGGTCTCCGGTGGAGAACCGGTTTTCGCCTCGGCGTGAGGTCGAGCCCCGTTTTGCCGGTTCAGGTTTCCGGCGGCAGGGCGCGCCGGGCCAGCCTCCTGTTGAGGGCCGGGCGGGACAGTCCGAGCAGCGTCGCGGCAACGCCCTGATTACCCTTGGCGCGTTTCAGCGCCTCGCTGACCATCGCCTCCTCGACCTCGTCGAGAGTCGGAAAGCGCCCAGGGATCAGGATCGGCAGGCCTTCGGACGACTCCGCCTCCGGATTCTCGGCCCCCGTCTTCTGCTGCTTCTGGATGGCCTGGCGGAAACTGTCCATGGCCAGCACCGGACCCGCGCGATGCAGCGCCATGGCGTTGAAGACCATCGCCCGCAGCTCGCGCACATTGCCGGGAAAATGGTAGTTTGCCAGCAGGGTGAGCAGTTCATTCGATGGCTCGGGCGCGGACTTGCCGATCGCAGCCGCCGCTTCGTCGAGAAAGTGCTGCAGCAGCAGCGGGATGTCCTCCTTGTGCTGGCGCAGCGGCGGTACTTCGACCTGATGTACCGACAGGCGGAAGAAGAGATCCGAGCGGAACTGGTTCTGACGCATCATCTGCGCCAGGTTGCAGTTGGTCGCGCAAACGACCCGCGCGTCACTGGGACAGGCGACATCGGAACCCAGCGGGTAGTACATGTGCTCCTGCAGCAGGCGCAGCAGCTTCACCTGCGAGGCCATCGACAGATCGCCGATCTCGTCGAGAAACAGCGTGCCGCCGGCAGCCTGGGCGATCAGGCCGGCGCGCGACTGGTCGGCGCCGGTGAAGGCACCCTTCCTGTGACCGAACAGCGTGTCGGAAAAGAGCGTGTCGTCGAGGCCGGCGACATTGACCTGGACGAACTGTCCGCTCAGACCGCTCAGTTTGTGCAGCGCATGCGCGAACATCTCCTTGCCGGCGCCGGTCTCGCCGGAAATCAGCACCGGTTCGGCGGAGACGGCCACCGCTTCGAGATACTGGAAGAGCGCCCGCATCTTGCGGCTGTTGGTGACGATGCCGGCGAATGCCTCGTTGTCTTGCAGGCAGTCCGAGAGCAGATAGCGCTTGAGCACGCCCATCTGCCGGCGCAGCGAGTGGACCTCGAGCGCATGGCGGACGCTCGCCACCAGCCGGCTTTCCTCGACCGGCTTGACGAGGTAGTCGAACGCGCCTTCCTTCATGCTGCGGACGGCAGTCTCGATATCGAGCGCCGCGGTCATGACGATCACCGGCACCTCCGGGTAGAGGTGGACGATGTCCGGCAACAGCTTGTTGCCGGTGACATGCGGCATGAAGAGATCGAGAAGGACGGCACTCGCCGGCTGCCGCTCGAGGGCGGGCAGCAGTTCCCGGCTGTCGTTCACCGTCCGGATGTTGGCCACGCCGGCACTCTGGAGCACCGCCGCGCTGGCGCGCAGGACCGACTCCTCGTCGTCGACAAGAAAGACTGGCAGGCTGGCAAACGATCTTTCCTTCATTCACTCCTCCGTGGCAGCCGGCAGATCGATGCTGACCGTCGTTCCGTGATCATCGTTGGTTGCGAACCTTAGCACCCCGCCGTGCTTGTCGACGATCGACGACGAGATCGACAGTCCCAGGCCGGTTCCGCCGCTTTCGGCCTTGGTGGTATAGAAGGGTTCGCCGATATGGGGCATGACGTCCTCGGGGATCCCTGTCCCCTGATCGGCGACCTCGACGATGACCCGGGTTCCGGCACTGTCCGGCCTGGCCGAAACCCTCACCGAACGATTGCGATCGGGCAGGGACTCGAGGGCATTGACGATGACATTGATGAACACCTGTTCCAGTTGCTGCACATTGCCCTTGACCGCCGGCAGCGCCTCCGGCAGGTCCAGGGCAAAGACGTCCGTGTGCTTGCGTATGCGCGCCTCGAGCAGCCCCACCGCCCCGGACAGGACTTTTCCGACGTCGGCCAGTTCATCCATGTGCCCGCGATCCTGCCTGCCAAGGTGCTTCAGGTTGTCGATGATCTTCTGAATGCGCTTGGCGTTCTGACCGATGTCGCTCATTCCCTGCTCTATGGTCTCGCGCGCCTGCGCAAAGCGCAAGCCGGCCAGCATGAATGCTCCCTGCTCCTGTTCGTAATCGTTCAGGATCGGCAATGCATCCTGCCAGATCCGCGTCAGCAGTGAGGCATTGGTCAGGATGGCATGATTCGGATTGTTGATTTCGTGGGCGATGCCTGCCGAGAGCACGCCCAGCGAGGCCAGGCGCGCGTTGCGGACAGCCTGCCATTGCAGCTTGCGATTCTCGGTGATGTCGGTGATCACCACCATGGCCGCGATCACCGCGGTCGCCGAAGTGATCGGCACCATGCGAATTTCCCACCAGGTGTTGTCGCTCGACGCGTACTGGAAATGCTCGACCCGCCCGCTCGTGAAAACCTGCCGCAGCTTCTGCAGATAACCGTCCCGCACATCGGGCGGGAGAATCAGTTCCGATCGCTTCTCGCCGGCCCCGCCCACCGGATACAGCAGGGGCCGGTTGGTCAGCAGGATGCTGGCCTCGCCGTTGAACGGTGAAGATCAGGTCCGGGGAATGGTTGAACAGCGTACGCAAGCGCGCTTCCGAATCGCGCAACGCGTCTTCCGCCAGCTTGTGCTCGGTGACGTCCTCGAAAAAGCCGACGATTCGACTCAGTTCGCACCCGGGTTCGCGCACCGGGAAGCCGCAGACGCGCAGCCAGCGCAAGCCACGGTCGCCGCGCGATACCGGCAGGACGATCGTGAAACGGCCGCCCTCGCTCTGCAACTGGCTGATCGCCTCGACCAGCGTGCGCCGGTCATCGGCTTCGAAGATGTCGAGCATCAGCGCGGGCGAGGGGTCGTCGAGCCTCGCCTCGCCACCGGCGATCTGCCGGAACGCCGGCCCGATGTACTCGAGCCGCGTCCCGTCGGCGTTGGTCGCCCAGAAGACGACATCGACCGTTTCCGCCAACTGGCGAAACAGTTCCTCGCGCTCGAAGATGGTCTGGGTCAGGCGGATACGATCGTCGAGTTCGCGACGACTGCGCACCAGGTAGAAAGTGAGCAGCGCGGTGAACAGGATGCCGCCGAGCAGAACCAGCCAATGCGCCCTGGTAAACGCCTCGGCACTGCGAAAGGCATGGGTCGCGACGCAGGTGACGCTCCACTCGCGATCGCCGAAGGGGACGGTCGCCGTCATCCGCGGCTGATCCGCATCACCCTCCGGTGGCTGGCCGGCGGCCGTCGCGGCGGCGCCCGGATCGAGCCGGCTGGCGTAAAAGTAGAGAAACTTGGCGTCGCCGACACCCGACTCGTCGCGCACCAGAACCTCGACGCCGCGCGGCTCGAGCAGGCTGATGGCGACGTGGATCATCTTCTCGATGTTGTAGATGCCGATCACGAAGCCGAGGGGGTCTGGCCGCTTGCCGGGTACGCCTGCAGCAACGGCACGCTGCGATTCGCCTTTCGCGTAGAGCGGCAATACCGCATAGACGACATGGATTGCCTCCTTGCCCGCCTGCGCGAGTTCCATTCGTCCACTGACCGCGACACTCCCGCTCTCTCGCGCCCGCTTGAAGAGCGCCGCAAGTTCGTCGCTGGCGTTCAGGTTGAACACCTGGCTCCACTCCGGAGCCGGCGCGCGACGCGGAAAGGAGCACAGGCACTCGCAGTTCGCCGGTGCCCTTCACTCCGTCAGGTCCGCTGCCGGCGGGAACTGTTCGTGGCGCCCCCTGGCGCGGTGAAATCAGCAGCGGCGCCCACAACAGGCTGTCGATGTACGGTCGGCGCTCGAGCAACGAATCGGCGAAGACCTGAAACTCGTTCTCGTTCAACGGCCCGCGCCGAGTGAAACAGCGCAGTCAATTCATGGAGCGCGTCAAGCCCCTGCGCCGACCACCGCCCGCACGGACTGGATGCGGTCCGCCGCGGCCCACTCGAATTCTCTCAGGTGGCTGGTCTGCAGTTCCTGCCGTACATTCCACGACGAAAGGCAGGTCAGGAGAATCCCCCCGATCGCCACGGCATAGGCGGCGGAATACTTCGGCAGTCTATCGAACATGGGCGGTCACCAGAAGGTTGCCATACAGGGCTCCGCAGGCTGACTTTGCCAATCCCCACTACCCGATCCGGGGCAGCTTAGCAGAAAGCGTCGACGGCAAGAGCAATTCGTCGTCCAGTCTCCTGGCATGTACCTGCCCGGCTTCAGCCGTGATCATCGGTGTGTCGGGCGAAGAAACGGTGCCGTTCGACGATGCAGTCACTGTCTCCCATCCGGTACTCACGGCAGACATCCGGCCGGCGCTCGTAGATGACGCAGCGCATGGTGTCGCGGTTGACGGCCGCGCACCAGCCATCGGCAAGGCGGCGCATCACCGATCCGCCCCAGCGATCCTCCGCCGTGAAGCGCGCCGGGACGTTGTCTTCGCCGGCCAGCAAGACCTCCAGACGGCAGCAACATGCCTCGCAATCCGCGCATGAGACGGCGGCCGGGGCATCGGTGTCGCTTGCTCTATCCATGCGCAACATTGTCCCACAGGCGAACAGTCAGGCGCGGCCCGTCGCTGGAGTATGCGGAGAAACTTGCACCACCCGTGGCCGACGGCAGCGTCATCGACCGGACATACGCGGCAGCCAAGGGCGCACACTGCCTGAAACCCGCCGTCTGACGCCGGCCACGACACGCCCAGCGGAACGCGCCGGGTTCATTGCCGCCGGTTAACCCGCGCTTAAGGTTCGCCTAAGAAGTCCTTAAGGCAGGCTCTCTACACTCCTTCTCCATGAACACGACAAGGAGAACGATGGTGAGAACCCTTCCCGCCCTGTGCCTGCTGCTGGCCAGCATCGCCGCCCAGGCCGAAACAGCCGCAACAGATCGGCCAGACCTATGCCGCCGAGGCAGCCGCCCGGCAAGCTGGCTTCACGCCTTCCGCCAAACGCGGCGAGACACTCTTCCGCCAGCGCTTTGCCAACAACGAAAAGATGCCGGCGTGCACCAGTTGCCATACCGACAGCCCGCTGAACGCCGGCCAGCATGCCGTCACCGGCAAGGCGATCCGTCCGCTGGCGGTGGCCGCCAATGGCCAGCGCTTCAGCGATCCGGCCAAGGTCGAAAAGTGGTTCGGCCGCAACTGCAAGGAAGTCATCGGCCGCGACTGCACGCCGGTCGAGAAGGCCGATTTCGTCACCTACATGAGCGAGGCACGCTGACATGAAACGCATCGCCATCATCCTGCTCCTCGGCGCTGCCCTCCCGGCGCTCGCCGACCGGGTGCCGCTCCCCGCGAACACACCGGCCAGCTACCAGGCCGAATGCGGCGGTTGCCACATGGCCTATCAGCCTGCCTTGCTTTCGGCGAACGACTGGCGGCGAACGATGGCCGGCCTGAAGGACCACTTCGGCACGGATGCCACGGTCGACGGCCCTGCAGGGCAGGAAATCGCCAGCTTCCTCGAACGCAACGCGGGCAACGCCGGCAAGCTCGGCAGCGCCGGCGAACCGCCGCGCATCACTCAGACCGCGCGCTTCGTCCGCAAGCACCGCGAGATTCCAGCGAAATACTGGAAAGACCCGCGCATCAAATCGGCGGCCAACTGCGAGGCCTGCCATCGTGGCGCCGCCGAGGGCAACTACAGCGAGCACGACATCCTGATTCGCGAACTTCGGAGATAAACCATGCAAAAGATACTCGTCTGGGACTGGCCGGTTCGCCTCGGCCACTGGCTGATGGTCGGCGGATTCATTCTGGCCTGGCTGACCTCGGAGAGCGAAACCTTCCGCCTGCTCCATGTGATCTCCGGCGCCACCGTGCTCGCCGTCGCCACCTTCCGCCTGCCCTGGGGCTTCATCGGCAGCCGCTACGCGCGCTTTGTCGATTTCGTTCGCGGTCCGCGCGCCGTCAAGAATTACGCCGCCGGCCTGCTCAAGCTCGAGCCGGCCCACCATGTCGGCCACAATCCGGCCGGCGGCTGGGCCATCGTCCTGCTGCTCGGCCTCGGCATCCTCACCGGCCTCTCGGGCTGGGCGAACTACAACGACATCGGCGGCGGTTTTCTCGAGGAACTGCACGAAGGACTGGCCGTCACGATGCTCACCGTGGTCTTCATCCACATTGCCGGCGTGCTCTCCGGAAGCCTGATGCACGGCGAAAACCTGGTGCGGGCGATGCTGAACGGCCGCAAGCAGGGGATGCCGGGAGAAGCCATCCGCTCCGCCCGGCCGCTGGCCGGCGCGGTCCTGCTGGCGTGGGTCGCCGTCGCCGGCTGGTGGATTGCCACCTGATAGAATCGCGGCATGCGCATCCTGCTCGTTGAAGACGACCCCCAGCTTGGCGACGGCCTGACCATCGGCCTGCGCCAGGCGGGTTTCGCGGTCAACTGGGTGAAGGACGGCAATTCCGCCGACCGCGCGCTGCAATCCGAAACTTTCGACCTGGTCGTCCTCGACCTCGGCCTGCCCCGCCTTTCCGGCATGGAGGTGCTGACCCGCGC
Organism: uncultured beta proteobacterium; assembly: GCA_963810175.1. GTDB lineage: Bacteria > Pseudomonadota > Gammaproteobacteria > Burkholderiales > Rhodocyclaceae > Azonexus. The sequence continues at coordinate 9,413 of CAWEMU010000018.1, forward strand.
CCGCGGCCGCCGCCAGACCCTGCCGGTGCTCATCCTGACCGCGCGCGACGCCACCGGCGACAAGGTTTCCGGCCTCGATGCCGGCGCCGACGACTATCTCGTCAAGCCGGTCGACCTCGACGAACTGGCCGCCCGCATTCGCGCCCTGACCCGGCGCAGCGCCGGGCGCGCCGCGCCGCTGCTGACCCGCGGCAATCTCGCGCTCGATCCGGCTGCTCATAGCGTCACGCTCGCCGGCGCGCCGGTCGAACTGTCCAGCCGCGAGTTTTCCCTGCTGCAGATGCTGCTCGAAAACGCCGGCCGCGTCCTCAGCCGCAGCCAGCTCGAACAATCGGTCTACGGCTGGCGCGACGAACCGGACAGCAACGCGCTCGAAGTGCACATCCACCACCTGCGCAGGAAGCTGGGCAGCGAGCTGATCCGCACGCTGCGCGGCGTCGGCTACACGATACCCAGGTGACGACCGCCTGGTTCTCGCTGCGCCGCCGCCTGCTCGGCCTGCTGCTCGGCGGCGTCGCCGCCGCCTGGCTGGTGACCATGGTCTTCAGCTACGTCGACGCCCATCATGAAGTCGACAAACTTTTCGACGCCCAGCTCGCCCAGGCGGCGCAAACCCTGCTCGCGCTGGCCGGTCACGACGAGGGCGATGACATCGAGGACCTTGGCGACGCGGGCCACAAGTACCAGCGCCGCCTGCGCTTCCAGATCTGGCGCGGCGACGGCAAATTGCTGATGCGCTCGAAAAATGCCCCGGAAACGGCGTTGACCGCAACCGATGGCTTTTCCGAAACGCGTGACCGGAAAGACCGCTGGCGCCATTACAGCCAGTGGAACGACGACCGCAGCCTGCAGGTGCAGGTCAGCGAGAACCACCATATTCGCGACGAACTGATCGGCCACATCGCCTGGCGCCTGCTTCTCCCCGCCCTCTTCGGCCTGCCGCTGATCGGTCTCTGGGTCTGGCTCGCCACCCGTCAGGGACTGGCATCGCTGGACGGCATCGCCGGACAGATCGCCAGCCGCGCACCGCAGCAACTGCAGCCGCTGACACCCGCCTCCGCCCCGGAAGAAATCCGCACCATGATCGAGGCTCTGAACGGCCTCTTTCAGAGGGTCGAAACCGCCCTCGAGGCCGAACGCCGATTCACCGCCGACGCCGCCCACGAGCTGCGGACGCCGCTGGCGGCACTCCAGGCACAAGTACAGGTGGCCCTGCGCGCCCGTGACAGCGGCGAGCGTGACCGCTCGCTGGCGCAACTGCAAAGCGGCCTGACCCGCGCTTCCCACCTCGTCGACCAGATGCTGCAACTGGCCCGCCTCGACCCCGAATCCGGACTGCCCGATCCGCAACCGGTCGATCTGGCGATGTTGGCCGAAGCCGTCTGCGCCGATCTCGGGCCGCTGATCCTCGACAAGGATCTCGATTTCGCTCTCGATGCCGCCACCGGCTGCACAGTGACCGGCCAGGCCGAATGGCTGCGCGTGCTGATCCGCAACCTGGTCGACAACGCCATCCGTTACACCCCGCTGGGCGGTACAGTCCGCGTCCGCGTCTCCCGCGCCACTGGTCACTGCCGGCTGTGCGTCAGCGACAGCGGCCCCGGAATTCCGCCAGCCGACCGCGACGCGGTCCTGCGCCGCTTCCATCGTCTCGACCAGGGTTCCCAGCCGGGCAGCGGACTGGGCCTCGCCATCGTCGCCCGCATCGCCGAACTGCACGGCGCCGATCTCGACCTCGCGGCGGGTGAAAACGCGCAAGGTTTGCAGGTGACGGTCACCTGGCCCGCCGCGGCCCGCGCCTAGAAATCAGGGCCGGCGCGCAAGCGTGCAGCAGCACGCCCCACTGCTGTAAACGGTTTTTCGCTTCTTTTCGCCGTTGACCGCACCAGGCAGGAAATCCCGTCGGGGACACGATCGGGGACAACCAGTTGCCTGTCTTCGAACTCTTGCTGCCGCAGCGGTCTTCGAATAGCAGACCCTCAACGTTGCCAGTTTGAATATCGATCGCTCCTGGACTCTTCAAAGACGCGTGAGCTACGCAAGCAATCGCAACGCCTCGATCGCAATCAACTCGCCATGCTCCTGCACGAAATGCCCTCCGCTGGCAATCGCCATCGGCGACGGACATCCGCGAATTGACTTTCCGAGCTGCTCCATCAGCGCCAGACTGAATACGGGATCGCGCATCCCGACCGCCATCATCGAACGGCCCGTCCATTCGTTCGACCAGAATAGCGCTGCGCGGCGCGACACGGCGACCCCGTCAGCCTCTGGCTCCTCGGGCACCATTTCCGGAAACTTGCGTGTCGCGGCCCGATAGTCAGCGTTTGGAAATGGCGCGTCGTACGCAGAGCATTCGGCCTCCGTCATGTGCGGATTGCCGCGCGCGAAAAGCCTTGCGATAGAGAAGTCCGGCTTGCTTCGGCACATGGTCCGCCAATGCAGGAAACCCTCGGGCAGCGTTTCAGTGGCGGTTGCGAGACAGGTATTCATTACGAGGAGCCCGCGATAGCGTTGCGGAGCTTCCGGTGGAAGCGTCAGACCGATCAGTCCTCCCCAATCCTGAACCACCAGATTTACGTTCCGCAGGTCAAGTTGCTCGACCAGTTCGAGCAGCACATTGCGATGCCACGTGAAAGTGTGCTGGGCCTCCGCCAGGGGTTTGTCGCTCCTTCCGAATCCGGGCATGTCCGGTGCGACCACGCGATGCCCCTGCGTCAGGAAGATCGGGATCATGCGTCGATACAGGTAGCTCCATGCCGGGTTGCCGTGGAGGCATAGCCATGTCACCGGCGCATCGCGCGGCCCCTCGTCCAGGAAATGCATTCGCAAGCCGTTGAGGCTGGGCAGGCTGTCAATGTAGCGGGCCGCCCATGGGTAATCGGGCAGGCTCGCGAAGCATGTTTCCGGAGTCCTGACATGAGCGATCGGGCTGGGCATTTCGTTCCTCAACATTCGGCAGCAGTCTCGGGGCGGTCAACGCGACTTGAGCATCAGTCGCCATCCGTATTGAGGCCAAGCAGCAGCGTGCGTATGTCGCCCGCGCTTCGGAAGCTCTCCACCAGCAGGTAAGCGCTGAGGAAAAGAACACCCCCAAAGAAGGCGCAGATTCCGAGTGCAATGCCGGATGCCCCGAAGCGATGCCGCCAGGCGACCCATAGCCCGGAAAGCGCCAGCATGCCCATGAAATCGAGGTTGAACTGCCCCGGCCAAACCATTTTGGTGATGTCCCCAAAGAATACCGGCAGGAGGTTTACTCCATGGTTAGCCACAACTACTCCGGTGTACAGGGCCACCACCGTGAAGATCATGATCAGAAAGATTCGAAGAAAGGTCATGAAGAGGCTCCGTTTGATAGAGGAATGGACGAAAGCTAGGCAACGGGATTGGCAATCTGTGTCCTCAGCACTCGGAACGTCGTGGCGATCGGATCCAACTGCTCGCTGACACTGAGGCGACGCCGACTTGCGACGCGTACGCCTTCGTTCAGCAGCATGAGCATGGAGGCCAGTTCGCGCGCGCGATCCCCTGGACAGCCTGCGTGCAGCAGGCACCGCTCGAAGAGATGCTGAATATCGACCAGATGACGGCTCGCCGTTTCGGCCAACTCGTCATCCACCCCTGCCATTTCCAGGACCGTATTCACGAGGAGGCAGCCGAGGCTCGCCTTGCCTCGTCCAGGGCCGTTGAGATGCCGCTCGAAGAAGAACTGCAGCGCATCGAGAGGAGGCTTGTCCGCCTCTGCCTTCAGCAGGACCTGCTGAGTTCGCTGCGCAAAAAGTTCGAGGCAGGCAACGAACAGGGTCCGCTTGTCGCTGAACGCGGCGTAGAAGCTGCTTCGGCTGATGCCCATCGCCACGAGCAGGTTCGGCAGCGACGTGGCCTGGTAGCCCTTTTGCCAAAAGAGCAGCAGTGCCTTGTCGCGCGCTTTTTCCAGATCGAATTCAAGGGGCCTCGCCATAAAGTGTCATTCTGGACCATACAGTCCATAATTGCAAATACAGACAACAGGCCTGGACTGAAAAGCGCCATGGGTCGCTGACAACCGAGGGCCCATCACCCCGACCGCAAGAGACTTCGGAAAGGCCGGTGACCGGAGGGTGGCACTACCGTCGCGACAAATTGGATCCCTGAGTCGACGCGGCCACCAGGCTTTGCCGGTGCCCCAGGCGCCTTGATCGAGCCGGAAAGATTCCCCGTGATAAGCCTGCGTTAAGCTTGGCAGATTACACTCCAGGCCATGTTCAAATCGGTCGCACCGTACCGGGCACGCTCTGGCTGACGACGGAACCATGACCTCGCTCTCCCTGCTCCTCTGGATCACGCTCGGCATTGCGCTGCAATTGGCGCTATGGCTCGGGGTCAGCTTCTGGCGTCACTGGCTGGAATTCCAGGCGCTACGCAGCGGCATAATCGCGCCGGAGAGCGTCGTGCCGCCGCTCACGCCGCTGTCCGGTGCACTGTCCGAGCCGGCAACAGTCCCCGCATGGTCCGGCTTCAGGCCATTTCGGGTCGCGCGCAAGGTCGTCGAGGATGATGCCCGGTCGATCTGTTCCTTTTATCTTGTTCCCGAAGACGGGCAGGCCCTTCCGGAATTCCTGCCCGGCCAGTTCCTGACTTTCCGGCTTGATGTGTCTCCGGCGGATGGCGCCACCGAGCAGATTCTCCGTTGCTATTCCCTGTCGGATGCTCCGCGACCAGATCATTACCGTGTTTCGATCAAACGGGCGCCGCCGCCCGTAGGTTGCGATGTGCCGCCGGGCCGTTCCTCGAATCATTTTCATGATCGAGTTGCCGTCGGCGGCATCTTGCAGGTGCGGGCGCCCGGCGGGCATTTTCATATCGACCGCAGCGATGCCCCGGTGGTGCTGATCGGGGGCGGGATAGGCATTACGCCGATGATAAGCATGCTGAACTGGTGCCTGGCTGAGCAGCCGGGACGCGAAGTCTGGCTCTACTACGGGGTGCGCCATGGCGGCGAGCTGGCGATGCGGTCTCACCTTGACGCGCTGGCTGCCGCGCATCCGAATTTTCAGTTGCGCATCTGTTTCAGCGACCCGCGACCCGAGGAGAGCGAAGGGCGCGACTTCCATCATCGCGGACGCGTGGATCTGCCCTTGCTCCGTATGGAGTTGCCGCTCAAACCTTACGAGTTCTACATTTGCGGCCCGACGCCGATGATGGAGAGCTTGGTGAGGGGGCTGGAGGAGTGGGGCGTGCCAGAGAGGCGCATTCACTTCGAAGCCTTCGGCCCGGCGTCGATCAAGCGCCGGCCAGCGGTTGAATTGCCGCCATCGGACGCAACGGCAAGTCACATTCTCGTGACCTTCGCCAAATCGGGCAAGCAACTGCCGTGGCAACCCACTGCGGGCAGCCTGCTCGAATTCGCCGAGGCAAACGGGCTTACCGTCGATTCCGGTTGCCGCGCTGGCGGTTGCGGCACTTGCCAGACAACCATCAAGTCGGGTGAGGTGGCATACCTCCAGCCGCCGGATTACGACCCGGAACCCGGCAGTTGTCTGCTCTGCGTCTGCACGCCAAAAACCAGCGTGACCCTGGAGGCATAAATGACGACTTCGCTCACTGCCGGCTCGCTTTGGCGGCAGCATATCCTGCCCTTTACCCTGCTGCTCGGCCTCCTGGCGGCGGCCACCTTGGCCGGCGACTTCTTGCTGCACCGACTGAATCTGGTCTGGGTCGGTCGCTACCTGGGCATTCCTGGCACGCTTCTGATCATCGGCTCGCTGGTCTATTCGCTGCGCAAGCGCAAATACATTTCATCAGGCAACCCTAAAACCTTGCTGACCCTGCATGAAGTTGGCACCTGGCTCGGCTCCTTGATGGTGTTGCTCCATGCCGGCGTCCATTTCAATGCCATCCTGCCCTGGCTCGCCACCGTGGCCATGGGAGTGAATGTGATCAGCGGCATGGTTGGCAAGCTGCTCCTCAGCCGCTCGCGCCAGCATGTTCTCGGGCAGCGCGAGCACTTCCAGTTGCGCGGACTATCGCGCCCCGAAGTTGAACAGGCGGTGTTCTGGGACGCGGTGACACTCGACGCCATGACCAAATGGCGCAAGGTGCATATCCCGATCTTCGTTGTCTTTGCTGCACTGGCGTCGGGACATATCGTCAGCATCTTCCTGTTCTGGGGCTGGAAATGAACCGGACCGTCAAGATCGTTCTGGCCGCCAACCTGATCGTGTTCACCATCCTGGCTTTTGTCTATCCCCACCTGATGGTCGGGCCGGGCATGTTGATTCCCGGGCATGCCAAGCTGGAAGGAGACTGCTTCGCCTGTCATGCGCCACTTAGCGGGGCCGATTCGCCGCGCTGCATTGTCTGCCACAAGCCCGAAGACATCGGCCGCCTGACCACGGCGGGCCTGCCGATCGACAAGCCGCTGACGTCGACCCCCTTCCACCAGAAGCTGACCCGCCAGGACTGCGTCGCGTGCCACAGCGATCATGCCGGGGTCAAGCGCTTCCGCCCGACCGGACATTTCAATCATGGTTTGTTGGAAAAGGCAACGCGCGACGAATGCCAGAGTTGCCACAAGTCACCCAAGGACACACTGCACCAGCAGATCACGGGCAATTGCAGCCAGTGCCACAGCCAGGAAAAATGGACGCCGGCGACCTTCGACCACAACAAGCATTTCGAGCTCGACCGCGACCACAATGCTCGCTGCGTCACCTGCCACGTTCATAACGATTACAGCCGCTACACTTGCTACGGCTGCCACGAGCACACACCCGACAATATCCGCCGCAAGCACATCAAGGAAGGTATCCGCAGTTACGAGAATTGCGTCGAATGTCACCGCAACGCCGACGAGCACGACATTCGCGGTGAGTACGGGAAGCGTGAAGGCAAGCGCGACCGGAAAAAGCACAACGACTGAGTTCCCCCCGCCAGCCTTCAGGGAGTCACCATGAATCCACAACAGCAGCATGCCACACTGACCATTGCGCTCCTGGCCGCGTTTGCCGACGGTGCCAATGACGACCGAGAATGTGAGCCGATCCGTCACGTGGCGGATACGCTCGGCGGCGAATCAGGCACACTCGGTTTCGCGCCTCGCTACCGTGAAGACCTCCTCAACCATGTCGATCCTGAAGCCGTAGCGGCGGCGCTGAACGATCCTGAACACCGGCAGTTGGCCTACAAGATGGCGGTTCGCGGCAGCGCCGATGACGGACGGATGACCGAGCAGGAGAGACCCTTTCTCGAGATCTCGCCCAGGCACTTAGTCTCGACGCTCGGCCATTCGTTAGGCATGAAGTATCGGAGCTCGGATACTTGGCTGTTTGCCGAGTAACCCACTCATCTCGCGGGCATTCTGAAGCCCCAGCACAACCGAATAACCAACACTGGAAACATTCAAACATGAACGACTTGAACGACATGGCAGGACTTGACTCGGAAGACGCGACACCGGAACGTGAAGCAGCCACCAAGCGCAGCACCTGGGTCAGTGTGATCGTCAATATTTTTCTGACAGTCACCCAGGTGCTGGCTGGGATCTTGTCCCAGTCTCAAGGCCTTATCGCCGATGGCATTCACTCGCTATCCGACCTGGTAGCTGATTTCATCGTCCTGCTGGCGGTCCACCACAGCCAAAAAGAACCAGACGAAGACCACCACTATGGACATCAGCGCTACGAGAACGCGGCCTCCCTGGTGCTAGGGGGGCTGTTGCTGGCTGTCGGCATCGGAATGATTTGGTCTGCTGCCCACAAGTTGCAGACCCCGGAAGACATCCCCACCGTTCATTTGGCAGCCCTTTGGGTAGCATTAGGCGCGTTGGTCGCCAAAGAGGTACTGTTTCGCTACATGCTGTCGGTGGCCGAACGTGTCCGATCCAGCATGCTGGTGGCGAACGCCTGGCACGCTCGCTCCGACGCTGCTTCATCACTTGTTGTCGCTATCGGCATCGGTGGCAACCTGCTCGGCTTCCCGCTGCTCGATCCCGTCGCCGCCCTGATCGTTGGGTTTATGGTTGCGCGGATGGGCTGGTCATTCAGTTGGGATGCCCTGCATGACCTGACCGACCGGGCTGCGACCGAAGAGCAGATCACTGGTATCGTGGCAGACATACTGGCAACGCCGGGAGTCCTGGGACTGCATGATCTTCGCACCCGCAAGACAGGTGACATGATTCTTGCCGATGTCCATCTGGAGATCGACGCCAGTCTTACCGTTGCTCAAGGGCACGACATCGCCCGCAAAACACGGCTCAACGTCATGGCACGCCATCCGGTGCTTTCCCTGATGACGCATGTCGATCCCGTTACACGAGACCAGGAACAGGAACCAGACAAACGGTGAGTCGAGGGGTAGTTTCCTCATCGCTTTCCCGCCGCTCAGGCTCGGTACCTTCACTTTGGTTTTTCAGTCTTTTTCGGCGTTGACCGCAGCAGCCTCTTTCAACTCACGCCCGCACCGCACACGTAAGATTCCCCGTGATAAGCCTGCATTAAGCTTGGCGGATTACACTTCAGGCCATGTTCAAATCGGTCGCACCGTACCGGGCACGCTCTCCCTGCTCCTCTGGATCACGCTCGGGGTCGCCTTCTGGCGCCATCGGCAGGTATGCCATATGCTACGCAGCAGAATGAAAGCTCATTCGCCAACATGACCCCTTCGTTGAAACGCTACGCCTGGCTATCCATCGCTGCGGCCATTGCCACGATTCTGCTCAAGGGCGTGGCGTGGTGGCTGACCGGTTCGGTCGGGCTGTTGTCCGACGCCATCGAGTCGTTCGTCAACCTCGCTGGCGCCCTGATGGCGCTGTCGATGCTGACTCTGGCTGAGCGCCCGGCGGACGATGATCATGCCTACGGGCACGGCAAGGCCGAATATTTTTCCAGCGCTTTCGAGGGCTTCCTGATCCTGTTGGCGGCTCTCAGCATCGGCTATACCGCCATCGAGCGCCTGTTGCATCCTCAATCGCTCGACGCAGTGGGCATTGGCTTGATGGTATCGGTGGTGGCGTCGGTCATCAATTTCGCCACGGCTCGCACCTTGATGGCGGTGGGACGCCAGCACAATTCGATCACTCTGGAGGCCGATGCGCATCACCTGATGACCGATGTCTGGACCTCCGCTGGTGTCATTGGCGGTGTCGGCCTGGTCTGGATTACCGGTTGGCTCTGGCTCGATCCGGCCATCGCCCTGCTCGTTGCGGTGAACATCGTCTGGACCGGCTGGCAACTCATGCGACGTTCCGCCACCGGTTTGATGGACGGTTCCTTGCCACCCGAAAAGTTGGCGGAAATTGAAGTGGTGTTGGCCAGGTATCGCCAGCAGGGCCTGGCCTTTCATGCCCTGCGGACTCGTCAGGCGGGCAGCCGCGCTTTCGTAGTGGTGCACGTATTGGTCCCCGGAGACTGGACCGTACAGCAAGGCCATGACTGGGCCGAACGGATCGAAGTGGAACTACGAAATGTACTGGGTCACGTGCATGTCACGACACATCTGGAACCGGTCGAGGATCCGGTGTCGATGATAGACCAGGAACTCGACCGGCCTTCGCCTTGATGATGATGCGGGCAAAGGGAAGCGTCGTGCCTGTGAAATGACCGGGATGCGGTCGGGACGTCGCCGCGACTTCAACCCTGGATGGACTTGCGGCTGCGATTCTGCGCATAAAGCCAACGCGTAGAAGCAAGGTGTGTTCTGCCCGCTGCGCAATGAAGTCTCAACCGCGACGAGCATCCTGATTTTTCAGTCTTTTTCGCCGTTGACCGCAGCAGCCTGTGTCAACTGTTGCTCTCGCACCGCGCGCAGTTCCGGCGTTTCGAGGCTGATGCGCCCGAGCGCGCCGCCGCGGTAGTCGGTCAGCAGGATGGCCGCCGCCTTTTCGCAGTCGGGTTCTCCGCCACGGCCCTTGAGCAGACAGCCGCGCTTTCTGGCTACGGCCTCGATGACGGCTGTGCCGTCCAGGCCTTCGGTCGCGAATCCATAGCGCGCGGTGAGCAGCGCCGGGTAGCTTGCGAGCAGGAATCCGGCGAGAAAGGTCGCCACTTCCTCGTCGAAGTAGGCATTGACCCCGACTGCATGACTGGCCGCGAGCATCAGACCGTCAAGCGGATGGTCGATCTTCGGCCACAGCAGGCCCGGCGTGTCGTAGATGCTCAGCCGCGAACTGATGTCGATGCGCTGCTGGCTCTTGGTCACCGCCGGCTGGTCGCCGACGGCCGCGACCTTTTTCCTGACCAGCGCGTTCATCAGCGTCGATTTGCCGACATTGGGGATGCCCATGATCATCAGGCGCAGCGGCTTGACGGCATCGTTGCGATGCGGCGCGAGTTGCTGGGCCAGGGCGGGAATGCGGGCCACATCGCTGGCTTTCTTGCACGAAATCGCCACAGCACTGACACCCGGCTGCAGGGCGAAATGATCGAGCCAGGCCCTGGTGGCCACGGGGTCGGCCATGTCAGCCTTGTTCAGCAGCTTGAGACAGGGGCGCTGGCGGAAGGCGCGCAGCTCGTGAATCATCGGGTTGCTGCTCGCCTGCGGCAGCCGGGCATCGACCACCTCGACCACGACATCGACCATGGCCAGAGTCTCGGCGGCCTTCTTGCGGGCCGAGGTCATGTGGCCGGGGAACCATTGGATGGACATCTGCTGGTGTCGTCGTTGCGGGAATGGCTGCATTATCCCGTATCCGGCCGCCACGCGCCGCGGAACATCTTGTTACAAACATTAACAGCTTGCGCGCCGCAGCCCGGCTATCTTTCGCTCATGGAATCCGGTGCGTCCGGTTCCGCGCCCTCAACAGCAGGAGTACCCACATGAAAACGCTTACGAGAATCCTTGCCGCAACCCTGACCGGCGCCGTTCTGACCCTCTCCGCGACGGCCGCGTCAGCCGATGACCGCCACTATGACCGTGGCTGGAAACACAGGCACCACGACCACTACTACAAACATCGCGGACCCGCGGTGGTCTATGCGCCCTATTACTCGGCACCTCGGGCGTATTACGCGCCGCGGGCTTATTACGCGCCGCCACCGGCATACTACGGGCCGCCGGCGGTGGCCTATGAGCCCGGCTACTACGTTCCCCGCCCTGCCCCCGCGGTGACCATCGGCATTTCGCCCATCGTCATACCGCTGCGCTGAGCAGGAGGTATCATCGGGGGTCAGCCACAACCGGACTCCCCGTGCATATCTGGGTCGATGCCGACGCCTGTCCCGGCGTCATCAAGGAAATTCTCTACCGGGTCGCCGAACGCACCCGTCTGCCGTTGACGCTGGTCGCCAATCAGTGGCTGAAGACGCCACCCTACCCGAGCATCCGGTCGATTCAGGTAGCCAGGGGATTCGACGTCGCCGACAACCACATCGTCGATCAGGTGGAAGCAGGCGATCTGGTCATTACCGCCGACATCCCGCTGGCTGCGGCGGTGATCGACAAGGGGGCGCTGGCCCTGAACCCGCGCGGCGAGCTCTACAGCAAGGAAAACATCCGGCAGATGCTGGACATGCGCAATTTCATGGACACCTTGCGCAGCAGCGGAGTCGAACACCGGCGGGCCACCGGCTTTCAGCCAGGCCGACCGCCAGGCTTTCGCCAACCAGATCGACCGCCTGCTGGCCAGGCGCCAGTAGCGCAGGGGCCGGCCTCAGGCGCGGCGAGCCGGCGAGCCTTGCCCCGCGGATATTCTCGGGTCATAATTCACGTCAGTTGTGTCGCCGCGTCCCGACGCCCGCCGGTTCGCCGCTTCTTCGCGAGGTGAGAGATGAAACCGTTCCCGAGTTGCCTTGCCGTTTCCTGGCTGTTGCTCGGCCTGAGCAATTTCGCCATCGCGCTGGACGATGGCGCCGGGAAATGCCGGCCGCTGCTGACAGACCCACGCAAGAACGCGAACAGCCTGGCCGTCACGCTGGCGGGCGGGGGCACCAAGGCATCGTCGTTCAGCATGGGCGTCCTCTCGGCGCTCGCCAGCGAGAAGTTCGCGTCCAGCGGCGCACCGGGGCGGGACAGCCGTGCCCTGTGGCAAACCGACCTCATCTCGACGGTTTCCGGCGGCAGCTATGCCGGCTACTTCCTGTATTCGCGGCTGATCAACCTCATGCCGCCGCAGGCCAGTTGCAGCAATGACGCGCCGCCCGCAGCATCAGTCGGGCGTTACGGCGAAACCGTCAGGGGCTATTTTGCCGACTGCATTCCGGCGAATCTTCTGGCGCATTTTGACCGCCCGCAGGAGGTCAAGGAAATCGAAGCAAGGCGTCGGGGCACACCGCCTGAGCAGGTGTTCTGCCCACCCTACGCCAATGCCGTGCGCGATGCCGATACGGATGCCGGCATCGAAAAACTGAAGCGCGCGCGGCGCTACTGGGATGAGACCCGTCCGGAAACGCTGCACCAGCAGTTCCTGCGCTGCCATCAGGATATCCTGGACTGGGACAGCTGCGAGTTCGACGTCAGCAGCAACGCGGAAGATATCGACCAGATCCGCGGCCTGGGTTCGGGCGCGGCGCTGGCCCTGGTTACCGGGGCTTCGCTGCCAGCCGCGTGGACGGCCAACTTCCTTTTCGACTGGCCGGTCAACCTGTCGCCCTCGCGCGCCGCCTACCGCGACGGGGTCGGCATGACCTTCGGCCTGCGTCCGAAAGATGCGCGCGCGATACTTGGCACGACCGAGTGGGCGGTCAACGTCGATGCGGTCTCCGGCGCGAAGGTCGCCGAACAACCGCTTGATCCCCGATCCCGCCAGGCTCGACTTCGCCAGCCTCAAGGCGCTCACCTGCGGCAATCCCGATGATCCGCCGCGCTGGGTGATCAACGCCACCGCCGCCCCGAGCCGCCACCTGCTCGGGTGGCTGAGCCAGAACGACATCGATTTCGACCAGCACATCTTCCGCATGTCGGGAGACCAGCAGTGCGCCGGATCGGTGGGCCCCATCCCGATCGACCATCGCACCCTGTGGGACCAGCAGGAACCTGACAGGAACCTTTCGCCGCTGCTCACCGCGGTGAATGCCTCCGCCGCCTTCTTCGACTCCAATCAACAGTCACTCGGCCAGCCATGGCGTCTTTTTGCGGGCGTCGGTCTGCAGGCGGGCAACCTCAACTGGGGAATCGACCTGATCAATATGGATGAGCACCATCAGCGGCGGACGAGCAAGGCAAGGGAGAGGCTGCACGAAGCCACTCCCTTCCCGGTCTATCTCGCCGAGGCGGCCGCCGCCGACGCAACCGGGAACGCGCCGGTTTTCATTCGCCTGGTCGATGGCGGATCCTCGGACAACCTGGGCGCCTACGGCCCGATCGTCGAGGGCATCAAGGACATCATCGTTTCCGACCATGCGCAGGACCAGAACGGCGCGATGGCGGACCTCTGCTATCTGCGCAATGAACTCCTGCTGCGCCGCGGCCTGCATCTTCACGTTCCGGGTCTCGAGCAATGGCCGCGGGGTTGCCGGACCGTGAGCAGCGGCGACGGCTCCGATGCCGCCCGGAACGCCGCCAGGCGTTCGGACAACCCGGATTCCACGCAGAAATCGAGCGAGACAGCGATCAATCCGGAATTCTTCTACCCGATCTGGGCCTGGCCCTATCCCTTCCTGGCCGGCTGTGTCAGCGGCGAGCCCGACCCGGCCGGTTGTCCCGACGACCCCACCACCCGGCTGTGGATCGTCAAGCCGGCCTTCGATTATCCGCACTGGCTCAGAACGCAGACCCGCTGCCGGAAGAAACCCGACCCGGAAGACCCGTCATGCACCACGCCAGACCCGCTGGGGCGACCGAACCTGGCAATCACGCGCTGCGGCGCCGACGACGAAATCCCGTGCGAGACTGCGGCGGTATTGGTCCAGCGTAACCGCTTCCTGAGGGATGCGTCTGCCTTCGCGACGCCCGAATTTCCGCAGGGGTCGACCGTCCAGATGACATTCAATTCCAGTGGCAACGTCTATGGCGCGTATCGCGAGCTGGCGCATCACTACACGCGACAGGCGATCCGGGCCATCGACCGGGTGCGCGCCGAACCGGACGGGAAAGCCTTTGCGCGCATCGTGCGCTGGCAGGGCTGCCACCCGATCAAGGGCAGCGCCGAACTTCGCGATCTGGAGTTCCTGCCGGCGTGGACCGACATCAGGCTGCCGGGTTGGGGAAACCGCGAGAGGGACGCGGCACGACAGGGAATCGGCAAGGTCGATGCGGAAGCCTGGGCCGGAGAGGTTCCCGGATGCCCGCCGCGACTGTCGGCGGCTTCCGGCTCGTGAACCAGACGAAGGGACCGGCTATGCCACCTCGCGCGCCTCGTCGAAGCGCAGGTTCGGGAACTTCTCCTTGACCATGTTCAGGTAGACATTGTTCGGCGCCAGGTAAACCGGGTCGTCGGCACCGTCGAGCGCGACGTTGGCGCTGTAGCGTTCGGAAAGCTGGCGCAGTTCGCCGGCGTCGCCGTGGATCCAGCGGGCGGTCGCGCAGTTGTAATGCTCGAAAATGACGAGCACCCCGTATTCGTTCTCCAGCCGGTTGGCCACCACGTCGAATTGCAGCGTGCCGACCGCGCCGAGGATCAGGTCGGTGCCCGAAAGCGGGCGAAAAAGCTGTGTCGCCCCTTCTTCAGAAAGTTGTTGAAGACCCTTCTGCAATTGTTTGATTTTAAGAGGATTTGCAATTCGCGCAAGACGGAAATGTTCAGGCGCGAAGGACGGGATGCCGGTGAAGCGCAGGTCTTCGCCTTCGCTGAAGGTTTCACCGAGGCGGATCGTGCCGTGGTTGGGAATGCCGATGATGTCGCCCGGCCAGGCCTCGTCGGTCGTACTGCGGTCGCGCGCCATGAAGGTGATGGCGTTGTTGACCGCCAGCGTCTTGCCGGAGGCGACCTGCCTGACCTTCATGCCGCGCTCGAAGCGGCCGGAACAGACGCGCAGGAAGGCAATGCGGTCGCGGTGCTTGGGGTCCATGTTGGCCTGGATCTTGAAAACGAAGCCGGAGAACTTCGGCTCGCTCGGCTGTACCGTCCGTGTCACCGCCGGCCGGGCAATGGGCGCCGGCGAGAGTTCGACCACGGCATCGAGCAAACTTTGCACGCCAAAGTTGTTGACCGCCGAACCGAAGAAAACCGGCGACTGCTTGCCGGCAAGGTAGGCTTCGGCGTCGAAGGCATGAGAAGCGCCGCGCACCAGTTCGATGTCGGTGCGCAGTTCGTCGGCCTGCGAACCGATCAATTCATCAAGACGCGGGTTTTCGAGTCCCTGGATGATCTCGGCGGTCCCCTTCTCGGCCTGCGGGTCGAAGAAGGCGATGGCGTCGTCGTAGAGATGATAGACGCCGCGGAAACGCTTGCCCATGCCGATCGGCCAGGTCATCGGTGCGCACTGGATGCCGAGGACCGACTCGATTTCGTCGAGCAGGTCGATCGGTTCCTTGCCTTCGCGGTCGAGCTTGTTGATGAAGGTCAGGATCGGCGTATCGCGCATGCGGCAGACATTCAGCAGCTTGATCGTCTGCGCCTCGACGCCGTTCACCGAGTCGATGACCATGACCGCCGAGTCGACGGCGGTCAGCGTGCGGTAGGTGTCTTCCGAGAAGTCCTCGTGGCCCGGCGTATCGAGCAGGTTGATCATGCACTCGCGGTAGGGAAACTGCATGACCGACGAGGTCACCGAAATGCCGCGCTGCTTTTCCAGTTCCATCCAGTCCGAGGTCGCGTGGCGCGACGCCTTGCGCGCGCGCACTTCGCCGGCGACCTGGATGGCGCCGCCGAACCACAGCAGTTTTTCGGTCAGCGTGGTTTTGCCGGCGTCGGGGTGGGAAATGATCGCGAAGGTGCGGCGGCGGGCAATTTCAGTTTCGAGGGCGGTCACGGCAGGCATCGGAAAGCGGAAAGTCCGCGATTATACCGTTGCCGCAATGCAACATCGGCTTGTCCTCCCGGCAAGGCCCGCGCCTCGGCGCCCGGCGGAGGCCGGTTGCGGGGCAAGCCAGCCGCAATCTGCAAACCGGATCAAACCACCAGCAAGGTCTGCCGACCGTACCACTCCTCGCCGGCCGCCACGGTCACCGGAGTACGCACCGCGGCCGCCTCGACGCACAGCATGTGCCGCCAGCCATTGGCCGGCATGTCCGTGAGGTTGCCGCAGGCATCGACCCAGGGGTTCCACACGACGACATCCGGAAAGCCCTGGCTCCGGATGCCGAGACTGAGATTGCCGGCCCTGAGCAGTTGCGGGCGCCGGACGTCGAAATAGACGCGGTCAACCGCACTATCGACCATGATTTCCGTGCCGGTCTCGCGGACGATCCGGTTGCCGTTGGCGGCATCCAGGTAATCATGGCCATGGAGACCCTCGAGCGCCGCATCCTCGACCTGGACGACACGCAGGTACGAATGCAGCGCTCCGGTGAAGGCAAGGGGCTCCGGGCCGGTGTTTTCGACGCAGAATTCGACATCGATGCGGTCGACCTCGAGAATCAGCGTGATTTCAGCCCGGAAGGCATGTGGCCACAGGGCGCGGGTCGATTCGTCGTCGCCCACTTCCAGCGTCGCCAGCGCGAAGGTCGTCACTGCAGCGCTGCGCGGTCACCGACCACTCGCGGGTGCGAACGAAGCCGTGCTTCGGCAGCTTGCCAACGCTGGCAAACTGGGGAAAGCAGACGGGAATGCCGCCACGGATCGGCACGCTGCCGTCGAATACGGCGCGCTCGGAAAGGAACAGGCGTTCGCGGCCATCGGGTGTGATCCACGACAGAACCTGCCCGCCGAGACTGGAAACGACCGCGGAGGCGCCGCGCGGGCCGTTCAGGCGCAGCGCTTCCAAGCCTCTGAATTCGATGGATTCAATGAAGGGTTTCATGGGTTTCCGGCGCCTTGGGCACGACATAGAGTTGGGGACGGACATGCAGCAACTCGACCCGCTGCCCGAGGAGCGTGACGGTCCCGGGACGCCGGTTGTCGCCGGTGTCGCTGTATTCGAAGCCATAGACGCGGCGCAAGCGAAGCCTTCCGTCGTCGTCGCGCATCAGCCTCAGCGAGCGGATGGCAACCGTGTCGTCGAGAAACTGCAAACCTTCGTCGGCACACGCCGCCTGGGCCGCCGTTACCCCGATCTCGCGCGCCTTGAGGCTGTCCAGCCAGAGCCAGACAGCGGCGCCCAGCAGCCCAAGAACCAGCAGTTCGAGCAATTCCATCGCTCAAGTATACGCAAACCGTGAAACATCCCACTTCACACAAGTAAGATATGCCTGATAATTCGTCCGCCAAGAACTCCTGCAGCGACATGAAACCGACCTTGAAACTGTTCCGCAACCTGTTCCCCTTCAGTGAACTACCGGCGGAGAGGCGGGCGGCCGAGGTGCGCGAACTGCTGGACACGGTTTCCGGACTGTCGGCCCACGAAGTCGTGACGGAACTGACAGAGCATGTCATTCCGGCCATCGCCGGACAGAAGAATTTCCACATGCGCTTCAAACTACTGGAAGAAGCTCTCCTCGAAGCGGACAAGGCCCTCCCCGTTATCGAGCGGCACATCGATCTCTCGCCACTGCCACTGCCCCTCACGGCGACCACTTTGGCGCTGGCCGCCGACAATCTGCTGAAGGCGCTCGTCGCGAGCTACCTCAAGCTCGCCAAGACCATCTTTCAAGGCAGTCAGCAAGAAAGCCTGATCCGCATTTTCCAGCGCGCAACGCATCGCGCGATGATGCTCCTCGCGCGGCGCCAGCAACTGGCTTATCGCTCCTACGCCAAGCCCTCGGAGTCAACCTGGTCAATGCTGCACGAGCTCTGCCGGATGGCCCGCACCCTGCACGCCCGCCTCCGGAAAGAGGAGATCGCGCCAATCGAGCACCAGTATCTGAGCGCGCTGCTGTTCGCCTACCTGGAACCCAGCAAACTGCCGCGCGGCGAACTGGTGGACGCCATATTCTGTACGCGGCAACTGGCCATGCATGCCCTGATTGCCGAGGCTGCTCCGGATGCCAGCAACCGCAAGGCCGCCGCGGCGTGCTTCCTGGTTCGGCCCGACGAAGCCGGCCCCGGCATACCGCTTCTCCGCCTGCCGCCCGGAACCCCCTTGGTCGATGGCATCATCATCGACTGCAGCGGCGTGCTGGCGGAACTCGACAGGTCACTCAACCGCAGACCGGCAGAAGACGGCAAACCCGACCCGGAAATTCCTCCCGGCCTGCTCCAGGCTCTCCGGCAGGCGATCGGCGGGAGGGCGGTGCGTCGCTTCAACCGCAAGGCCTTCAAGCCGCATGCCGACCTGGTCGGCGGCATCGCCCACGTCATCCCGTTCATCGAGGGGGATGCGCACAGCCGCCGTGCCATCGATCTGGTCGCCAGGCGTGGAGCCAAAGGCTTTCAGTCCAGCGAATGGGCTCTGGTCGACCAGAGCCCCGACGGTTTCCTTGTCCGCTTCATCCAGGGCGAGAACTGGAAGCTCGGTGTCGGCAACGTCGTCGCGCTGCAAGCCCGCGAATCGAGCAGCGTGCACGTGTGCCTGGTGCGCCGCGTTGCGACCACCAGCCAGGGCGGTCTCGAGCTCGGCCTGCAGGCATTGTCGCCGCAAGTCAGCGTGGTCAACCTTCCATGCCATGGCGAAATCCGGCGCGGCATCTATCTCCACCGCCTGCCCGGCTACGGCAATCGCCCGGGGATCATCGCCCGCCCCGGGCATCTCGCCAGCGGCCACAAGGTCAAGCTCGACGCGCTCGGCGACACCCGGCTCTGGCAGATCGGCAGGCGTCTCGAAGCCTCCGAGGGGCTTGAATTCTTCGCCCTCGTGCCGTTCTAGAACCCCCGGGCGACCACGCCATGCTCAGCTACCGTCATGCCTTTCACGCCGGCAACCATGCCGACGTGCTGAAACACCTCATCCTGCTGCAGATCGCCGGATACATGGGCGAAAAGCCGGCGCCGTTCTGGATCATCGACACCCATGCGGGCGCCGGCAGATACGCTCTGGAATCGGCCCACGCCAGAAAGCTCGGGGAATACCGCGACGGCATCGGTCGCCTGTGGGACAGGAAGGGCCTGCCGCCGGCCGTGGTCAACTATGTTGAATTTGTCCGGATGCTCAACCCGGACGGCAAGCTGCGCCACTACCCGGGTTCGCCCTGGCTGGCCAGCCAGTTGCTGCGCGAGAGCGACCGCCTGCGGCTTTACGAACTGCACAGCAGCGACGTCAAGCTTCTGCAGGAATGCTTCGCCAGTGCCGGCCGCCAGGTCACGGTAACCGCCGGTGACGGCTTCGCCGGTCTCAAGGCGATCCTGCCGCCGCCACCGCGCCGCGCGCTGGTGCTGATCGACCCTTCCTACGAGACGCGCGATGATTACGTCAACGCCGTCAAGTGCCTTCAGGATTCACTCAAACGCTTTCCCACCGGCATCTTTGCGCTGTGGTATCCGCTGCTGGCCAAGCTCGAATCGCGCAAGCTGCCGGCCAGGCTGAAAGGACTCGGAGCAACGAATTGGCTGAATGTGACGCTCGAAGTAAGGGCGCCCTCCACCGACGGCTTCGGGATGAACGGGAGCGCCATGTTCATCATCAATCCGCCGTGGACGCTGGAACGGAAGCTCCACGAAACCCTGCCGGCCCTCACCGCGATCCTCGCCCAGGGCGACGGCGCGCGCTACACGCTGGAGAGCGAGTCGGCGTGAGCACTCGCGGGTAACACATACCCCTTGCTGGCGATTGCCTTGAGAGGCAGTTGATCCCACCGTCCGCTTAGTGGCAAAGTGACGAAGTTCCGGATCCGGCCATGACCGGCTGTAGCAACCTCAAAAAATCGAACTGCCCGAACGGCAGGTAACTCATCCAATACCGGTCGCTCGGCCCCGCAGTAGGTCGGCCCGCTCGTCGGCCACTGCGGACCTTGAACCTTACGTCAGAGTCGGGCAGCAACCGTGCAGTTAGCCGCCCTTCAGCCTCCAATGGCCTCGAACGGCAGCTTCTTCATTCGACGTATTCGTGCTCTCGACCCACCGGGACCGATGCCAAATGAGACTCCGTCGTCTGCTTACTCACGGTATAGCTGCCTCTGAGCGAGAGTTGGCTGTGCCTTGTTTTGGTGGACAATTGAACCGGATGTACTATCCTTCAATCGAGGGGGAAAAATCTAAGTGGAGTGCAGATTGGCGCTGTTTGAGCGCTCTGTTCGTTCAGCTACCACCAATCATCTTGCTGTTTGGCGTGACTGGTTGCGCGAATTTGCCCGGCGTTGAGGTTTTATCTTCGCCCAATGTTGCCGTCCTAATCAACCGGACATGGGTGGAGGATGATCCACAAGGATTCGCTTGGGACGTGCGCAAGGAGGAACGCGAGACGGAGGAACAATTCGAGCCTGTGTCAGGAGTGCAGCTTCTTCGAAGGGCGTGTCGGTACGAGTAATATCCGGTACCGAGTTCCGCGCCGCAGCTTTCCCTGACCTTGATCCTCGTGCAGCTCCTCGCAGGGTTGAGACGTTGCGCTCGCTGATTCCCGACTCCAGATTCCGGGGACGCATTGAGGCCGCACAGATAGACTATCTGGCAATAGTTGGCGGTGAAACACATACGTCCGAGACGAAAAGGTGGAGTTCTCTGTGGTTATGGTTTGGGCGCAGGTGGGTGTTTTGGGCTCTTATGGTGGGACCACGAATCGCGCCTTTCTGCCCTGATTGTGGATTTGCGTGCCGGTACAGAGCGGCTCACCAAAGGGGTCGATGCGGCCGGGCAGTCATGGTTGGCGATCTTCGTAGCGTTTCCCCTCGCGACACCTTCTGCTCATGAGGCTAAAGGGTGCGAGCGGTTCGGCCACGCTGTCGCTACCGCGTTAGCGGAAATGCGTCGCAAAGGAGACTAGATGTTGGGACAAGTTCAGAAAGGGTCGGGTGCAAGGGGCTTCTGGCGTCACGCATCTGCCCACATCCGTGCATGGAAATTGAGATCTGTCCTGATTCTTGCGACAGCACTTGCGGTTACCTCCTGTGCAGGAGATCCTAGAAAGTATGGCACTGGCGCGGCATTCCGCGATACGAAACGCCTTGAGACCGAACTCAAGAGAGGGGTCTCGACCAAGGAAGATGTAAAGCGGATCTTGGGCGAGCCGACGGGAACCGGAGCGGCCTTCATGGCCAGTGTGGTGCAACAAACACAGCCAGAAGAGATGTGGATTTACCAGGATATCGAGCTCACCGACATCAAGGGGTCGAAGGGGCAATTGGATCTAAAGTACGACAGCAACTGCTGATAGTAATGCTTCGTGATGGACTTTTTGATGGGTTCATGTGGTTTTCGAATGACGAGACGGCAGCAGGCTGGGTCAAGGGCAGCTTGCAAGGAAGATAGGGCGATGAAATCGGGCTCGATTTGTTCTGTGTTCTTAATCGCATGCTTGGCGGTGGCAGGGCTTCAGGGTTGTGCCTCGCGGTTCGAAATGGGTTCACCGCCACGAGTGGAACGCCTGGCACAGCTGACACCGCGAACATCGACAAAGAACGATGTGCTGCTCACTCTTGGGGAGCCTCGCGGCTATGGTGCTGCGCGCCTTGACCCCACCTTCAATCCACAGCGCATTTGGCTTTATGAACACACCGTCAATGAAGGCAATGACGTCAGATTGACAATGCTCTTCATTTTTTTCGCTGACGACATCTATGACGGCTATATGTGGTTCGCTGATTCAGCCAACCTGAAAGAGTATTCGGGGGGTAAGGCAAAATGAAGATGTGCAACTCCTTCCGAGCCGGTCTGATTGCCCTGTCCTTAGCAACGGCGCTGCTTCCGGGTTGCGGAGAGATCAAGGTGCGCACCGGAGCGCCCGTGGCACCGCACTTACTCGAATCCAAGCTGGCGTTGGGGATCTGACCGAGAAAGATATCCGCAAGGTATTGGGAGAGCCCATTGGTGTAGGCCGTGAGTGGTTGCCATTCCATACCCGAGCTCGGACTGTATGGTCATACCATTTTGAAGAAGGCCAGGTATCTCTTTCGGGCGTAGAAGAATTTCACCGGATATTTCTCTGGGTAATTCTGGCTGATGGGCGCTACGATGGATTCTTTTGGGTTTCCAGTTTTCCGGCAGATCGCGCGCCACCAAAAAGTGGTCAGTAGAGTACTTCGCGCTACGTCCGCACCGGCATCAATTTTGCGCGAGCGTCGAGCTTACCCTATGAGTTTTCTGCGAGGCGACCAAGTCGGCTTAGCGCCAGTTCAGTCTTGGATATACCCGAACCTTCTGAAATAGTTGTGCCTGCGAATACACGGAAAGGCCGAGGTGCCGACAGGGTCAGTGTTCAGCGAACGGCAGCTTGAAGATCAATAAGCAGCCATCGCCCATGAAATCGTCATCAGGCCGCTGAGGGTCGCTATGTAAAGCTTTACATAGCGACCCCTATGCATAGATCGCAACTAGGGATAGTTTGGGCTGGTCGGAACGTTACAACGCTGTCTCTGCAAGGCTTTTGGCGAGATTGGTCTGGGAATTTGTAGACATAGTTTTTGCGGCAGATGAAGCGGCGGTCCCAACTTTTGGAGACCACCATGGGAAACAACCGATCACGATCCAACCGTATCGACTGGCTTGCGAAGGGTCCATTCGCCCCTCACATTGATGCGTACAAGCAGTACCTGACTGAGCGTGGCTACGCGGCGAACACGTTCAGCAATTGCATGCGCAGCGTTGCCCACTTCGCCCAATGGGCGCGTAGCCGACGACTGAGAGTCCAGCATATTGACGAATCCGTCGTCGTCGAGTTTTTCTACGAGCATCTTCCCGAATGCCGATGCACGGGCTCGATTTGTCGTCATCGTGCCAGCCTGAGCGCTGCGTTGGGACATCTTCTCGTCGTACTGCGCACACGCGGCATCGTGGCACCGCCCGCAGTGAGGCTGACGCCGGTTGGTGAGGAACTGCAGCGATACGACGCGTACATGGATCATGTGCGCGGACTTGCACACAAGACCCGGAGCATTGCCTTGCGCATTGTGAGCCGGTTACTGACCACTCGTTTCGGAGATGGTCCTGTTGACATCACCGCGATCAAGTCTGACCATGTTCGCCGGTTCTTCGCGCAACAAGCCAAGCTTTACAGCAAGCCGGCAAATGCAGGATCGGTGGTGGCGACACTACGCGGATATTTCCGCTACCGCACATCTCTCGGCGATGCGATGCATGGCTTGATCGGCGTCCTGTCCTATCCCGCCAATTGGCAGCTATACGTCACTGCCCAAGACCCTGACACCGGAAGAAATCGAGCAGTTGGCCGGCACGCTTGGCCAACCCGGCCGATCCATGCGGCGCGCTGATGCCATTGTGCGCTGCGCGCTCGATCTCGGACTTCGCAGTGGTGAGATTGCACGTATTGGTCTCGACGACATCAACTGGCGCGCCGGCACGATCACGCTGCGACAGACCAAGGGGCGCCGCGAAGACGTGCTGCCACTGCCGGCGGCGACCGGCAAGGCCATCGCTGCCTATCTCAAGCATGAACGTCCAAAGACGAGCAACCGCGCCGTCTTCGTGCGCTCATGTGGCGCCACGCGATGTACCGGTCGGTCCTGACCTCGTTACGCAAGACGATCCGTCAGGCCTTCGCGCGCGCAGGTCTTCCCATATACACGCTCGCACCTGCTGCGCCATACGATGGCGAACCGACTGCTGGCCGGAGGGTCTTCCCTCAAGAAGGTGGCCGATGTCCTGCGCCACCGTTCGCCGAACACCAGCATCATTTAGCCAGCCTGGACAGCCGGAAACTCATCGAGGTTGCCCTGCCGTGGCCGGGGAGCACGTCATGAGTACGATCCCCCTCCACAGGGCGCGTTGAGGACTATTTGGCCGAGCGTCACCGACTCGGATTCTCCGGCCGCACGCAGTGCATATGCCCCTCCGCAGCTTCGCGACACATGTTCAGACGATTCGTCATCGTGGCCCACTCACCGTCGAGGTCATGGCCGACTGGGCGCGAAGCGACAGTCACGGTAGCACCGACCCCCTTACCTTAGCCCGCCCACTGAAACTGTGGCGAATGGTTTTGAGGTGGTTACAGCAGTTCGAGCCGCGTACCGAGGTTCCCGACGATGCGATCTTCGGACGCTTTGCCGAGCGGCAGGGCTCCGCATATCTACACTAGAGCAGGAGATCATCGATCTGCTGGCGGCTGCACGGCGGCTTGGGCCTGCACCGGGAGTGCGAGGAGCCATTTATGAAACGCTCTTCGGCCTGATTGCCAGCACCGGCATGCGCTTGTCCGAGGCACTGGCGCTACGCAACGAAGACGTTGACCTCAGGTACGGCATACTCACCATCCACCAAACCAAGTTCGGCAAGTCGCGTCAGGTGCCGATGCACACAAGCACCGTCGAAGCACTGCGCCACTTTCGGCTGGATGTGCGACCTGGCGAGCCTGTTCTGCAACAACGACGATGCTCCTCTTATTCGTTGCCACCAGGGGGAGGACTGCGAGGAATGCCACTGAGTACCCAGCACGGTGGGAACGCGTCTTCGTCTGGCTTGCGCGAGCAACTGGGCTGGCATAACCGCGGCACGCATCATGCGCCGCGCATTCATGATCTGCGCCATACCTTTGTCGTGCGCCGTATCCTGCTGTGGCAGGCTCAAGGAGTCGATGTCGATCAGGCGATGCTGTCGCTATCGACCTACGTCGGGCATGCGATGGTGACCAATACCTATTGGTATCTCTCGGCGGTACCGGAGTTGATGTCATTGTCTGCCGGACGATTCGAGTCGTACAAGCAGCAGCCGGAGGTGCCTG
>CAWEMU010000019.1:0-7762 GCA_963810175.1 uncultured beta proteobacterium
ACTCAGATCGCCCAAAACGTCGCCGGCAACGAACCGGCACTGCCCAGCCGCTGGGCTGCCGAAGTCGAGGCTCTGCTTCTGGCCGGCGAAAGAACCCAGGCCTGGCTCGAAATCGACCTCGACACGCGACTGCATTTCTCTGCCGGCCTGGTGATCGTGACCGACAAGCGCCTCGTCGCCCGCGCGCCTGGCGCTGCGCAATGGACCGATTGGCCGTTGCGCGCCGGCCTCAAGCTCAACCATGCCGACCATGCCGGCGTCGGCACGCTGGAACTGGCCGACGAACACGGCCGTCTGGCCTGCTGGCGTTACACGCTCGGCAACAATCTGGCAGCCTTGCGGGTCATCACCGAATTCGACCTGCAACTGAAAAGCCTGGCCACCGGCCGGCCGGTCGAACGTCCGCTCGAGGATTTCTGCCCCAAGTGCAGGGCGCCGCTCGAACCGGGCGTGGACGAGTGCCCGATATGCACCCAGGAGACCTCGACCCCGCCGTCGACGTGGACGCTGTTCCGCCTCTGGCGCTTCGCCAAGCCGTACAAATGGCAGTTGCTGGGCGGATTTCTGCTCGCCCTGGCGTCGACCGCGGCAACGCTGGTCGCCCCCTACCTGACCATGCCATTGATGGACAACATCCTGATCCCCTTCCAGAACGGCAAGCCGATCGACTGGGACCTGGTGACGCTCTACCTCGGCGGCCTGCTCGGCTCGTCGCTGCTTGCCTGGCTGCTCGGCTGGCTGCGCGGCTACATTCTGGCGCTGGTTTCCGAGCGCATCGGGCGCGACCTGCGCACCACGACCTACGAGCACCTGCTCGGCCTGTCGCTCGAATACTTCGGCGGCAAGCGCACCGGCGACCTGATGGCGCGCATCGGTTCGGAAACCGACCGCATCAACGTCTTCCTGTCGCTGCACCTGCTCGACTTCGCGACCGATGTACTGATGATCGGCATGACCGCGCTCATCCTGTTCTCGATCAACCCCTGGCTGGCCATCGTCACCCTGTTGCCGCTGCCCTTCATCGCCTGGATGATTCACGTCGTGCGCGACAAGCTGCGCACCGGCTTCGAGAAGGTCGACCGGGTCTGGGCGGAAGTGACCAACGTGCTGGCCGACACCATCCCGGGAATCCGCGTGGTCAAGGCCTTCGCCCAGGAAAAGCGCGAGGCTGAGCGCTTCCACGAGGCCAACCGCCACAACCTCGCGATCAACGACCGCCTCAACAAGACCTGGTCGCTGTTCTCGCCGACCGTCACGCTGCTCACCGAAATCGGCCTGCTGGTCGTCTGGGCCTTCGGCATCTGGCAGATCTCCAAGGGCGACATCACGGTCGGCGTGCTGACCGCCTTCCTCGCCTACATCAGCCGCTTCTACGCCCGCCTCGACTCGATGAGCCGCATCGTCTCGGTCACGCAGAAGGCGGCCGCAGGCGCCAAGCGCATCTTCGACATTCTCGACCACGTCTCCAGCGTGCCGGAACCGACCAACCCCGTGCACCTGACCAAGGTGACCGGCCAGATCGAACTGAAGAAGGCCAGCTTCCGCTACGGCACCCGCGCCGTGACCCGCGACGTCGATCTGGTCATCAAGCCCGGCGAAATGGTCGGCCTGGTTGGGCACAGCGGTTCGGGCAAGTCGACGCTGGTCAACCTGATTTGCCGCTTCTACGACGTGACCGAAGGCGCCGTCTTCATCGACGGCGTCGATGTGCGTTCGGTGCCGGTCGCCGAATTCCGCCAGCACATCGGCCTCGTGCTGCAGGAGCCTTTCCTGTTCTTCGGCACCATCGCCGAGAACATCGCCTACGGCAAGCCGAACGCCTCGCGGGCCGAGATCATCGCCGCTGCCCGCGCCGCCCATGCCCACGAGTTCATCCTGCGCCTGGCGCATGGCTACGACTCGCTGGTCGGCGAGCGCGGCCAGGGCCTGTCCGGCGGCGAACGCCAGCGCATCTCGATCGCCCGTGCGCTGCTGATCGATCCGAAGATCCTGATCCTCGACGAAGCGACCTCGTCGGTGGATACCGAAACCGAGAAGGAAATCCAGAAGGCGCTCGACAACCTCGTGCGCGGCCGCACGACCATCGCCATCGCCCACCGCCTGTTCGACGCTGCGCAAGGCCGACCGCCTGGTCGTCATGGACCGCGGCCGCCTGGTTGAACTCGGCAACCACGACGAACTGATGGCGGCCGAAGGCCACTACTACAGGCTCTATCAGGCACAGGCGCGCAACGTCGATACCGAGCCTGAACTCCAACGGGCAATCGAGATGCCCAGCAAGGAATCAAGCAAATGACGGTGCCGAATTTCACCCTCAGCCGCGACGCCTACGGTCAAACTCGTCCTGACCAGCCGGAACGGCGAGCGCCACACCGGCGTCGTTCCCGTCCGCGCCTTCCCGATCGGCGCGCCCGACGACGGCATCGCGCTGGTCAATGGCGAAGGCCACGAAGTCGGCTGGGTGAACCGCCTCGCCGACCTGCCGCCGGAAATCGGCCGGCTGGTCGAGGAGGAACTGGCGAGCCGCGAATTCATGCCGGAAATCGAGAAAATTCTCGAAGTTTCCAGCTTTGCCTGTCCGAGCACCTGGCAGGTTGCCACGAACCGCGGAAACGCGGCCCTGATCCTCAAGGGCGAGGAGGATATCCGCCGCCTGTCGCAGACCCGCCTGCTGATCGCCGACAGCCACGGCATCCAGTTCCTCGTGCGCGACATCGGTACGCTCGACCGGCACAGCCGCAAGCTGCTCGATCGCTTCCTGTAAGCCCGGCGTGTAACAAGTCGTACCCGGACATGACATTTTTTTGACAGGCGTCAGCCTGTGCCCAGGCGAAAGCGTTAATAATCATCTGCTGGATCAACAATCTTTTTACTGCGAGACGGACCTGGACGGACCAAGCATGAAGAAAAAAGACATCATCATC
Source organism: uncultured beta proteobacterium (assembly GCA_963810175.1). Classification (GTDB taxonomy): domain Bacteria; phylum Pseudomonadota; class Gammaproteobacteria; order Burkholderiales; family Rhodocyclaceae; genus Azonexus. Next base: position 2,925 of record CAWEMU010000019.1, read on the forward strand.
AGGGACATCATTCCCCTGCGCGGTCCGAACATGTGGACCTACCGCCCGGTGCTCGAAGCCTGGGTCGACATCGGTGAACTGGAGGATTTCCCCTCCAACAAGATCCCCGGTTTGTACGAAAGGCTCTCCGCGTGGCTTCCCTCGCTGATCGAACACCGCTGCAATCATGGGGAACGCGGCGGCTTCCTGCGCCGTGTGCAGGAAGGCACCTGGGCTGGCCACATCCTTGAACACGTGACCCTCGAACTGCAGAATCTCGCGGGCCTCCCCGGCGGTTTCGGCAAGACCCGCCAGACGTCCGAACATGGCGTTTACAAGGTCGCCATACGTGCCTGGCAAGAGGATGTCACCCGCACCGCGCTCTTCGCCGGACGGGATCTGCTGATGGCGGCCATCGAGGATCGGCCCTTCGATGTGGCTGCGTTCATCGAGAAGCTGAGCGACATGGTCAACTCCCTCTGCCTTGGTCCTTCCACGCAAAGCATTGTCGATGCGGCCAGCGAGCGCAAGATTCCGTCGATCCGCCTGCTCGACGACGGCAATCTGGTCCAGATCGGCTATGGTGCCGCGATGCGCCGCATCTGGACAGCCGAGACCGACCGCACCAGTGCCATCGCCGAGACAATCTCGCGCGACAAGGATCTGACCAAGGAATTGCTCTCTTCGTGCGGCGTGCCCATACCCGAAGGCCGCGAGGTCGCCAGCGCCGAGGATGCCTGGGAGGCCGCCGAGGAGATCGGCCTGCCGGTTTGCGTCAAGCCGCGCGATGGCAACCATGGCCGTGGCGTGTTCATCGACGTCAAGACCAGGGAAGAGGTTGAAGAGGCCTACGCGGCAGCTATCAATGAAGGCACGGCGGTCCTTGTCGAGCGCTCGATTTCCGGTACCGAACACCGCCTGCTGGTGATCGGCGGCAAGCTGGCGGCCGCCAATCGCGGCGACATGATCACGGTGACCGGCGACGGCAAGTCGACGGTCAGCGAGTTGCTCGCGACCCAGATCAATACCGACCCGCGGCGTGGCCCGTCCGAGTTACATCCACTGTCGATCATCGAACTCGATAATCGGGCATGCATGGAACTCTCCCGCCAAGGGCTCAATGCTGATTCCGTCCCGGCGAGAGAGCGCATTGTGCTGATCCAGCGCAACGCCAATCATGCATTCGACGTTACCGACGAGGTCCATCCGGAAACTGCCGCGCTTGCCGCGCTGGCCGCTCGGATCGTCGGGCTGGACATCGCCGGGGTCAACCTCGTCTGCGACGATATCTCCAGGCCCCTCGGCGAACAGGGTGGCGCAATCGTCGAGGTGAACGCCGGCCCCAGCCTGCTGATGCACCTGCGCCCCGGCGTCGGCAAGCCACGCCCGGTCGGCAAGGCGATTGTCGACAGCCTGTTTGCCGAAGGCGAAAGCGGCCGCATTCCGGTCGTCGGCATTAGCGGAACGCACGGCAAGACGGCCGTCGCCAAGCTGCTGGCCCACCTGATCTATCTCTCCGGCCGGCGCGTCGGACTGGCATGCAGCGACGGCCTGTATCTCGACCGGCGTCATGTCCAGAAGTCCGATGGCGCCAACTGGGCATCGGGCCACCGTCTGCTGCTCAACCCCGCCGTCGAGGCGGCGGTGGTCGAGAACGGCGGACGCACGATACTCGGCGAAGGACTGGCCTACGACCGCTGCCAGGTGGGTATCGTCACCAATATCGACCCGGCGGCGGAAGACCTCGCGCGCTGGGATGTCCACCCGTGCGGCGGCGAGTATTTCACGACCTACCGCAACGCCTACCGGACGCAGGTCGATGTCGTACTGCCTGACGGTTATTCGGTGCTCAATGCCTGCGACGAGATCGTCGCCAGCCTGGCCGAACTGTCCGACGGCGAGGTCATCTTCTTCGCCGCCGACCCGGCCTGCCCGGCCATGGCGGGACACATTGCCGCCGGCAAGCGCGGCATCTTCGTGCGCGACGGCCGCATCACGCTGGCCACCGGCCGCGAGGAAATCCGTCTCTGCCGCCTCGGCGACGTGCCGGTGATCGGCAGGCAGAAGGATCCCGCCACGATCGCCAATGTACTCGCCGCCGTCGCCGCCGGCTGGGCGCTGGGACTGACCAAGGAAGTGATCGCCACCGGGGTCAAGACCTTCGGTCTCGAACTGCCCGACCCCGCCGCCCTGTTGCCGCAGGGCGCCAGACGGTCGCCCCCGGTGGCATTCCGGAACTAGCTAGCAAAGCAAGGAAGAGCTTTCATGGACGTTTCCCGTATTCGTGCCCTGCGCGGCCCCAATCTGTGGAGCCGGCACACGGCGATCCAGGCCATCGTCACCTGCGAGGGTGCCGAATGTGCGATCGCCGACCTGCCCGGTTTCGAAGCCCGCCTGCGTGACCGCTTCCCCGAACTCGGCGACCTGATCCCCGCCGATCATCTCGACACCGTTTCGATGGCGCATGCACTGGAATTCGCCGCGCTCGGACTGCAGGCGCAGGCCGGTTGCCCGGTCACCTTCAGCCGCTCGGCGCAGGCTGTCGATACCGGCATCTACCAGGTGGTCGTCGAATATACCGAGGAAGACGTCGGCCGCCTGGCCTTCGACCTTGCCGAACAACTGTGCAATGCGGCGCTGAACGACCAGCCCTTCGATCTCGACGCCGCGCTCAGGCAGTTGCGCGAGCTGGACGAGGACATCCGTCTCGGGCCGTCAACCGGCGCCATCGTCTCCGCCGCGATGGCGCGCGGCATTCCCTACCGCCGCCTGACGCAGGGCAGCCTCGTGCAGTTCGGCTGGGGCAGCAAGCAGAAGCGCATCCAGGCAGCCGAAACCAGCTTTACCAGCGCCATTGCCGAATCGATCGCCCAGGACAAGGAACTGACCAAGAAACTTCTCGACGCCGCCGGGGTCGCCGTGCCGAAAGGCCGCCCGGTCGGGGACGAGGATGATGCCTGTGCTGCCGCCCTCGAAATCGGCTTTCCGGTCGTCGTCAAGCCGCGCGACGGCAACCAGGGCAAGGGCATTTCGGTCAACCTGACGAGCGAGGAGCAGGTGCGCCATGCCTACCGCGTCGCGATCGAGTTTCGCGACGACATCCTCGTCGAGAAGTACCTTCCCGGCCACGATTACCGGCTGCTGGTGATCGGCGACAAGCTGATCGCCGCTGCCCGCCGCGACCCGCCGCTGGTCATCGGCGACGGCATCCACAACGTTCGCCAGCTCGTGGACCAGGTCAACCGCGATCCCCGGCGCAGCGATGGCCATGCCACCTCGCTGACCAAGATCCGCTTCGACGAAGTGGCCATCGCCCGTCTCGCCCTGCAGGGTTACACGGCTGACTCCGTGCCGCCGCGCGGCACCCGCGTCATCCTGCGCAACAATGCCAACCTGTCCACCGGCGGCACGGCGACCGACGTCACCGACGATGTGCACCCGGAGCTTGCCGCCAGCGCCGTCGCGGCGGCCCAGACCGTCGGCCTCGACATCTGCGGCATCGATATCGTCTGCGACACGATGCTCAAGCCGCTCGAGGAACAGAGCGGCGGCGTCGTCGAAGTCAATGCCGCGCCCGGCCTGCGCATGCACCTCGACCCGTCGTACGGCAAGGGCCGCGCGGTTGGCGAGGCAATCGTCAACATGATGTTCCCCCCGGCGACAATGCCCGAATCCCGGTCGTCGCCATCGCCGGCACCAACGGCAAGACCACCACCAGCCGGCTGATCGGCCGCATCTTCGAGAGCAACGGGCTACGGGTGGGAATGACGAGCACCGACGGCCTCTACATCCAGGGAAAGCGCACCGACGATGGCGACTGCAGCGGTCCGCGCAGCGCACGCAACGTCCTGCTGCACCCGGACGTCGATGCCGCTGTCTTCGAAACGGCGCGCGGCGGCGTGTTGCGCGAGGGACTGGGCTTCGACATGTGTGACGTCGCGGTCATCACCAACATCGGCATCGGCGACCACCTCGGTCTCAACTTCATCACCACGGTCGACGAACTCGCCGTCGTCAAGCGGGTCATCGTCGAGAATGTCGCGCCGGGGGGCACGGCAGTCCTCAACGCCGCCGACCCGATCGTCGTCGCCATGGCGCAGCATTGCCATGGCTCGGTCATCTTCTTTGCCCAGGATCGCGCGAACCCGGTGCTGGCAACGCAGCGCGCGCAGGGCAAGCGAGTCGTTCATGTCAAGCGCGATGCCATCGTCTGCAGCGAAGGCCGCAGGATACACAGCATCCCGCTCGCCAAGATTCCGATCACCCGGAATGGCACCATCGGCTTCCAGGTCGAGAACGCGATGGCGGCCATCGCCACAGGCTGGGCGCTGGGCATCGCCTGGGAAGTCATCGAACGCGCGCTGGCCGGTTTTGTGAACGATGCGCAGACCGCCCCCGGCCGCTTCAATGTCTTCGATTACCAGGGCGCCACCCTGATTGCCGACTACGGCCACAACCCGGACGCCATCCAGGCGCTGGTCGATGCCATAGCGAACATGCCGGCCAGGCGCCGTTCGGTGGTCATCAGCGGCGCCGGCGACCGCCGCGACGACGATATCCGCCAGCAGACGCAGATTCTCGGCGATGCCTTCGACGATGTGATCCTCTATCAGGATGCCTGTCAGCGCGGGCGCGAGGACGGCGAGGTCATCGCCCTGCTCCGCGAAGGTCTGGCGAATGCCAGACGGACCCGGCAGATCGATGCCATCACCGGCGAATTCCTGGCCATCGACACCGCGCTCGCCCGCCTGCAGGCCGGTGACCTCTGCCTGATCCTGATCGACCAGGTCGAGGAGGCGCTGGCTCACATCGCCAGACGAGTCGCCAAAGGGTAACGCAGTGGACGCCGGAGCCGCGGC
>CAWEMU010000020.1:0-26677 GCA_963810175.1 uncultured beta proteobacterium
GAAAGGCGGGTGTCGATTGGACGGACGAAGCGGGTGTCGCGGCGATAGCCGCCGGCCTCGATGTCGGATTTTCGGAAACCGATATTCGCCTGAACGGTCAGGCGGTCGGCGATGCCATCCGCGGCGAGGAGATCTCCGCCGGCGCCTCGCAGGTGGCGGCCCTGCCAGCGGTGCGCGAAGCCCTGCTGTTCCGCCAGCGGGCGTTCAATACGGCACCGGGACTGGTCGGCGACGGGCGCGACATGGGGTCCGTCGTCTTCCCGCGCGCTCCGCTCAAGGTCTTCCTCACGGCGAGCGCCGAGGCGAGGGCGGAACGCCGTTATAAGCAGTTGATCGAAAAAGGATTCTCTGCTAATCTCCCCGACCTTCTGCTTGACCTGCGGCAGCGCGACGATCGGGATTCCCGGCGCAGCGTGGCCCCGCTCAGGCAGGAAGCGGATGCTCGACTGCTCGACACGACCGACCTCACCATCGAACAGGCGGTGAATCAGGTTCTCGCGTGGAGCAGGGAAGCATTGCAGTAAGGTGTCGCCGGCTGCCGGGCCGGCATTTTTTCAACTCCAACCCGCTGTGGATTTCACGGTCCGCGGCATGAAAGTTCTCTCCGTAATGGAATCTTTTGCTCAACTGTTTGAAGAAAGCCTGGCCCGCCAGGAAATGCGTCAAGGCGAAGTCATCACCGCTGAAGTGATGCTCATCGACCGCAATTTCGTTGTGGTCAATGCCGGCCTGAAATCGGAATCCTACGTTCCGCTCGAAGAATTCCTGAACGATCAGGGCGAACTCGAAGTCAAGGTGGGCGATTTCGTCCAGGTTGCCATCGAGATGCTGGAAGACGGCTACGGCGCCACGCGCCTGTCCCGCGATCGCGCCAAGCGCATCGCCGCCTGGAACTTCCTGGAAGAAGCCCTGAACAACAACTCCCTGGTCACCGGCACGATTACCGGCAAGGTCAAGGGTGGCCTCACCGTCATGTCCAACGGCGTCCGTGCCTTCCTGCCGGGTTCGCTGGTTGACATGCGTCCGGTCAAGGACACCACGCCGTACGAAGGCAAGACCATGGAGTTCAAGGTCATCAAGCTCGACCGCAAGCGCAACAACGTGGTCATGTCGCGCCGTGCCGTACTCGAAGCCACCGCCGACAAGGATCGCGAAAAGCTCCTGGAGAACCTCCAGGAAGGCACCGTCGTCAAGGGTATCGTCAAGAACATCACCGATTACGGTGCGTTCGTCGATCTCGGCGGCATCGATGGCCTGCTGCACATCACCGACCTGGCCTGGCGCCGCGTCCGTCACCCGAGCGAAGTGCTCAATGTCGGCGACGAAGTCACCGCCAAGATCCTCAAGTTCGACGCCGAGAAGAACCGCGTCTCGCTGGGCATGAAGCAGCTCGGCGACGATCCGTGGGTCGGCATCGCCCGCCGTTACCCGGCCGGCACGCGCCTGTTCGGCAAGGTCACCAACCTGACCGACTACGGTTCGTTCGTCGAGATCGAGCAGGGCATCGAAGGCCTGGTGCACGTCTCCGAAATGGACTGGACCAACAAGAACGTCCATCCTTCCAAGGTCGTTTCGCTGGGCGACGAAGTCGAAGTCATGATCCTCGAAATCGACGAGGAGCGTCGCCGCATCTCCCTCGGCATGAAGCAGTGCAAGCCGAACCCGTGGGACGATTTCGCGATGAACCACAAGAAGGGCGACAAGGTCCGCGGCGCCATCAAGTCGATCACCGACTTCGGTATCTTCATCGGCCTGCCCGGCGGCATCGACGGCCTGGTTCACCTCTCCGACCTGTCGTGGAGCGCGACCGGCGAGGAAGCCATGCGCAACTTCAAGAAGGGCGACGAAGTCGAGGCGCTGGTGCTCGGCATCGACGTCGAGAAGGAACGCATTTCGCTCGGCGTCAAGCAGATGGATGGCGACCCGTACACCAACTTCATCGCCACCCACGAAAAGAACAGCATCGTGAACGCCACCGTCAAGTCGGTTGACGCTCGCGGCGCCGTGCTCACGCTGGATGGCGAGAACGAAGGTTACCTGCGCGCTTCCGAGTTCTCCCGCGATCGCATCGACGACCTGTCGCAGCATCTGAAGGTGGGCGACGTGGTCGAGGCGATGATCATCAACGTCGATCGCAAGACCCGCGGCATCAACCTTTCGATCAAGGCCAAGGACAGCGCCGACCAGCACGATGCCATGCAGAAGCTGTCTGCCGAGTCCTCCGCCGCGGCGTCCGGTACGACCAACCTCGGCGCCCTGCTCAAGGCCAAGCTCAACCAGCAAGGCTGACAGGCACAGGCATGACCAAATCCGAGCTCATCGCCCGGCTGGCGGAACGCTTTCCCCAGCTCGTGGCGAAAGATGCCGACTTCGCGGTCAAGATGATTCTCGATGCGATGTCCGACGCCCTGGTGCGCGCGGATCGCATCGAGATTCGCGGATTCGGCAGCTTTGCGCTCAACTACCGGCCGCCGCGCACCGGCCGCAACCCCAAATCGGGGGAGAAGGTCAGCGTGCCGGCCAAGTGGGTTCCCCACTTCAAGGCGGGCAAGGAACTGCGCGAACGGGTCGATCAGTCGATCTGACGCGGGTCCGGGTGCATTGTGGTAGATTCGGGGGGCAGTGGATTTCACTGCCCCTTTTTTTGTCACCGGCCCCGCCGGTGGCGGTATCCCGCGTGGATTCTGACGTCATGACAGCCTTGACCTGGGCCATTCGGCTCATCATCTTCTCGATCCTGCTGGTGTTCGCCATCCGCAACACCGAACCGACGACCCTGCGTTTCGTTCTCGATTACGCCTGGGAGGCGCCGCTGGTCATTGTCCTGCTGGCATTCTTCGCCGCCGGGGCCATCCTCGGCATGTTGTCGGTGGTCGGCGTGATCTTCCGCCAGCGTCGCGAAATCTCGCGCCTCAAGCGCGAGGCCGCCAAGCCGCAGTTGCCGGTTTTGCCCGAACCCCCTCCGCCGGCATGACCGAGCTGTTCGAGTACTGGCAACTGCTGCTGGTTCCGCTGTTCTTCGGGCTGGGCTGGGCGGCGGCTCGCGTCGATATCCGGCAGGTGGTGCACGAATCGCGCGCCCTTCCTCGTTCCTACTTCCAGGGCCTCAACTTCCTGCTCAACGAGCAGCCGGACAAGGCCATCGACTCCTTCCTCGAGGTGGCGAAGGTCGATTCCCAGACGGTCGAACTGCACTTCGCGCTGGGCAACCTGTTCCGCCGGCGCGGCGAGACCGAGCGGGCGATCCGCATGCACCAGAATCTGATCGACCGGCCCGATCTCGACGAGGGCGTCCGCCTGCATGCGCTCTCCGAACTCGGGCAGGATTTCCTGAAGGCCGGCCTGCTCGACCGCGCCGAGGAAATTTTCAACAAGCTGGTCGGGACCTCCTTCGAGGACGAGGCCAAGCGTAACCTGCTGGAGATCTACCAGGTCGAGAAGGAATGGCAGAAAGCGATCGATCTCGCCCGCGAACTGCCGGACGTCGCGTCGCAGCAGCAGGTCGCCGAGTTCTACTGCGAACTGGCTGCCGGCGAGATCATGCGTTCGCGCCCCGACGGCGCCCGCGCGTACCTGGAATCGGCCATGCAGCAGAACCGCAAGTGCGTGCGCGCCAGTCTTCTGCAGGGGGATCTGCTGTTGCAGGAGGGCAACCCGGTGGGCGCCATCGACGGCTGGCAGCGTATCGAGCAGCAGGATCCCGCCTACCTGGCTCTGGTCGCCCAGCGTCTGCTCGAGACCTACCGCAGACTGGAGCGGCGCGACGAGGGCATTGCGCTGTTGCGCGGCTACCTCGAACGCTATCCATCGCTCGACCTGCTCGATGTCGTCTATCAGCTCGTCCTCGAGAGCGAGGGCAACGAAGCGGCATATCGCCTGGTGCGCGACGAACTGCAGCGTAACCCGACCCTGCTCGGTCTGGAGAAGCTGATGGGCGCACGACTGCCGCTGGTCGAGCCGGAGGTGCGACCCGACATCGACCTGGCGAAGAGCATCATCGCCGGGTACACGCAGCGCCTGTCACGCTATCGATGCAATAATTGCGGCTTCAAGGCCCGCCAGTTCTACTGGCGCTGCCCGGCGTGCGGCGGCTGGGAAACCTACCCGCCGCGGCGCAGCGAAGAGTTCGATCAAACCTTGTAGGAAGAAGCGTACATGAAGATACGGAACCCCGTCGCTCCGGACGGCTGCAACCCTCATGACCCGAATTCGCTCCGATCCGGCGGCAGCATGCATCTGGCCGACGGACATTGAGCCGCATGCTCGACAGGGTGAAAGACGTACGCCTGCTGGTTGTCGGCGATGTCATGCTCGACCGCTACTGGTTCGGCGAGGTCAGCCGGATTTCCCCGGAAGCGCCGGTGCCCGTGGTCAGGGTCCAGCGCATGGAAGAGCGCCTGGGCGGCGCCGCCAATGTCGCGCGCAACGCTGCATCGCTGGGCGCCTTCACCGGCTTGCTCTCGGTCGTTGGCGACGACGAAGCGGGCCGTTCGCTCGCTCGACTCCTTGAAGAGGAGCAAATCGATGCCGGATTGCATGTCGACCGCGACATCGACACCACGGTCAAGTTGCGCGTCATCGGTCGCCAGCAGCAACTGCTGCGCATCGACTTCGAGACGGCGCCATCGCACGAAATCCTGCAGGCCAAGCTCGCCGACTTCGAGCAGCGGGTGGCGCAGGCCGATGTCGTCATCCTCTCGGATTATGGCAAGGGCGGTCTGGCCCACATCGCCGAGATGATCGCCATCGCCCGCGCCCACGACAAGCCGGTGCTGGTCGATCCCAAGGGCGACGACTACAGCAGATACGCCGGCGCGACCATCATCACGCCCAACCGCGGCGAGTTGCGCGAAGTCGTCGGGCGCTGGTCGTCCGAAGAGGAACTCGCCGCCAAGGCGCAGAAGTTGCGCGGCGAACTCGGGCTCGAAGCGCTGCTGGTGACGCGCAGCGAAGAGGGCATGACGCTCTTCGCCGATCAGGAAACCCATCATCAGCCCGCGCAGGCCCGCGAGGTGTTCGATGTTTCCGGTGCCGGCGACACCGTGATCGCCACGCTGGCGGTGATGCTGGGAGCGGGCGCCGACTGGGCCGAGGCCATTCGCGTAGCCAATGTCGCTGCCGGCATCGTCGTCGGCAAGCTGGGTACCGCCGTCGTCACCCGCGCGGAACTTGCGTCAGCACTGTAAGGAGAAGCCATGTACATCGTTGTTACCGGCGCGGCCGGTTTTATCGGCTCCAACATCGTCAAGGCGCTCAACGAGCGCGGGGTGACCCGGATCATCGCTGTCGACAACCTGACCAGGGCCGACAAGTTCAGGAACCTGATCGACTGCGACATTGCCGATTACGTCAACAAGCACGACTTCATCGCGCGCATCCAGGCCGGTCATTACGACGGCGAGATCGACGCCATCTTTCATGAGGGGGCCTGTTCGGACACCATGGAAGCCGACGGGCACTACATGATGGAGAACAACTACCGCTACTCGATGATCCTGCTCGACTGGTGCCAGGATCAGGATGTGCAGTTTCTCTATGCATCGAGCGCGGCGACCTACGGCGGCAGCAGCGCGTTCAGGGAAGAGCGCGAGTGCGAAGGCCCGCTCAACGTCTATGGCTATTCCAAGTTCCTGTTCGACCAGATCGTCCGCCAGCGGCTGGCGCAGAAGCCGTCGTCGCAGATCGTCGGCTTCCGCTACTTCAACGTCTATGGCCCGCGCGAAACGCACAAGGGGCGCATGGCCTCGGTCGCCTTCCACAACTTCAACCAGTTCCGTGCCGATGGCAAGGTGAAGTTGTTCGCGGGCTCGCATGGTTATCCGGATGGTGGCCAGCAACGCGATTTCGTGTTCGTCGGCGATGTCGCCAAGGTCAACCTGTTCTTCCTCGACCATCCCGAGAAGTCCGGCATCTTCAATCTCGGTTCCGGGCGGGCGCAAAGTTTCAACGATGTCGCGGTTGCCGTGGTCAACGGCTGCCGGAAGGCAAAAAGCGAAGCGCCGCTGACGCTGGAAGATCTGCGGTCACACGGCTTGCTGGAGTACGTCGCCTTCCCCGAGGCACTCAAGGGCAAGTACCAGGCATTCACGCAGGGCGACCTGACCAAGCTGCGTGCGGCCGGCTACGATGCGCCGATGGCCACGGTCGAGGAGGGCGTTTCCCAATACATCGAGTGGCTCCATAAGAATGTATAAGACCCTGCAGGATTTTGTCGGAAACACGCCGCTGGTTCGTCTGGTGCGCATTCCCGGCGCCGACAACGACCAGCGCGGCAACGTGATTCTCGCCAAACTGGAAGGCAACAACCCGGCCGGTTCGGTGAAGGACAGGCCGGCGCTGTCGATGATTTCCCACGCCGAGGCGCGCGGCGACATCAAGCCGGGCGACACGCTGATCGAGGCGACATCCGGCAATACCGGCATCGCGCTGGCGATGGCGGCGGCGATGAAGGGCTACCGGATGATCCTCGTCATGCCGGAAAACCAGAGCATCGAACGCCGGCAGACGATGCGCGCCTTCGGCGCCGAACTGGTGCTGACGCCCAAGGACGGCGGCATGGAATTGTGCCGCGACGTGGCCGAAAAGATGCGCGATGAAGGCAAGGGCATCATTCTCGACCAGTTCGCCAACCCGGATAACCCGCTCGCCCACTTCGAAGGCACCGGCCCGGAAATCTGGCGCGACACCGCAGGCAGGATCACCCATTTCGTGTCCAGCATGGGCACCACCGGCACGATCATGGGAACGTCGGCCTTCCTGAAAAAGCAGAATCCGGCGATCCGGATCGTCGGCTGCCAGCCGGAAGACGGCAGCCAGATTCCCGGCATCCGCAAATGGCCGGAAGCCTACCTGCCGAAAATCTACGACAAAACCAATGTCGACCGCATCGAATACGTTAGCCAGGCCGATGCCGAGGCGATGACGCGCCGGCTGGCCATGGAAGAAGGCATCTTCGCCGGCATTTCATCGGGCGGCGGGTTGGCGGTCGCGTTGCGGCTGTCGCAGTCGCTGGAAAATGCGGTGATCGTCAGCATCATCTGCGACCGTGGCGACCGTTACCTGTTGACGGGCGTCTTCCCGGCATGAAACCGGTTCTCGTCTTCGACATCGAAACCATTCCCGATGTCGCCGGCCTGCGCAAGCTCAACGCCCTGCCGGGCGAACTTTCCGACAACGAGGTCGCCGAACTCGCTTTCCAGCAACGCCGCGCCCGGACCGGCAACGATTTCCTGCAGTTGCATCTGCAGCGGGTCGTCGCCATTTCCTGCGTGCTGCGCACCAGCGAAGGCCTGAAGGTCTGGTCGCTCGCCGAACCCGGGCAGGGCGAGGGCGAGATCATCCAGCGCTTTTTCGACGGCATCGAGAAATTCACGCCGCAGATCGTTTCGTGGAACGGCAGCGGCTTCGACCTGCCGGTGCTGCACTATCGCGGCATGCTGCATGGCGTCGCCGCGCCGCGCTACTGGGATCTCGGCGACGGCGACTACGCCGACAGCCGCGATTTCAAGTGGAACAACTACATCAGCCGCTACCACACCCGCCACCTCGACCTGATGGACCTGCTGGCGCTCTACAATGCCCGCGCCAATGCGCCGCTCGACGACCTCGCCAAGCTCTTCGGCTTTCCCGGCAAGCTCGGAATGGATGGGGGCCAGGTCTGGGAAGCCTGGCAGGCCGGCAAGGCCGCCGAGATTCGCGACTACTGCGAGACCGACGTCATCAATACCTACCTGGTCTACAACCGCTTCCGCCGGATGCGTGGCGAACTGACGGCGGAAGAAGAGGTCTCCGAGGCCGAATTCGTCAAGGCGCAACTTGCCCGGATCGGGGCGCCGCACTGGCAGGAGTTTCTCGCCGCGTGGCACTGACTGTGTCCGGCGCCGCGTTATAATCACAAATTCCGAAACCCGACAGCAGAGAGACAAGAATGGCCCTCAACAACGTTCCTTCCGGCAAGTCACTTCCCAACGACATCAATGTCATCATCGAGATCACGGCGCATTCGGAGCCGGTCAAGTACGAGGTTAACAAGGAGAGCGGCGCGATTTTCGTCGATCGCTTCATGTCCACCTCGATGCACTACCCCTGCAACTACGGTTACATTCCGCACACCATCGCCGGCGATGGCGACCCGGTCAACGTGCTGGTCGTCAGCCCATTCCCGCTGCCCCCCGGTGTCGTCGTCCGCTGCCGTCCGATCGGCGTGCTGGCGATGACCGACGAGGCCGGCGATGACGCCAAGCTGCTCGCCGTGCCGGTGGACAAGCTGACGCCGATGTACCGCAATGTCCAGAGCCACGCCGACATGCCGAACCTGCTGCTCGACCAGATTGCCCACTTCTTCGCGCACTACAAGGATCTCGAGCCGGGCAAGTTCGTCAAGATCATCGGCTGGCGCGGTCCTGAAGAGGCGAAGAAGGAAATCGTCGATGGCGTGGAAGCCTACAACTCGGCGCAAGACAAGCCCAACTACTGAGTCCTGATGCTGCGCATCGCCGTTGCCCAGTTCAACGCCGTTGTCGGTGACCTGACCGGCAACGCCGGGCGCATCATCGAATGTGCCGCGGCGGCCAGGGCGCGGGGGGCGCAGGTTCTGGTGACGCCGGAACTGGCCTTGTGCGGTTACCCGCCGGAAGACCTGTTGCTGCGCCCCGATTTCTACCGCGCCTGCAGGCGTGAACTGGATGATCTGGCCCGCCGCGTCGAGGGTATTTCCCTGATTGTCGGTCACCCGGAAGAACATGAGGGGCGGCGCTACAACGCCGCCACGGTCATCGAAAACGGACGGAAAATGGCGGTTTACCGCAAGATCCGTCTGCCCAACTACGACGTTTTCGACGAGAAGCGCTATTTCGATGCCGGCGACGCAGCCTGCGTCGTGACCCTGGGGGGCGTGCGCTGCGGCATCAACATCTGCGCCGACATCTGGGAGGCCGGTGCCGCGGAACTGGCGTCGGCCGGCGGCGCCGAACTGCTCCTCGTGCTCAATGCCTCGCCCTGCCATCTCGAAAAGCACCAACAGCGCATCGAGGTGCTACGCGAGCGAGTTGCCGCCACCGGCGTCCCCGCCATCTACGTGAACCTGGTCGGCGGTCAGGACGAACTGGTTTTCGACGGAGCTTCGTTCGCCCTCGATACCGAAGGCGCATTGCCGGATGCGCCTGCCACAGTTCGAGGAAGCTCTGGGCATCGTCGATTACGACAGGGGGCGCCTGCGCTCCGACGACATGGCGGAAGAACTCCCGGTCGAGACCGAGGCCTACCGCGCCCTGGTGCTGGGTGTCCGCGACTATATCGGCAAGGGCGGCTTCAAGGGAACGCTCATCGGGCTCTCGGGCGGCATCGATTCGGCGCTGACCCTGTGTGTCGCGGTCGACGCGCTGGGGGCCGACAAAGTGCGGGCCGTCATGATGCCGTCGCCGTACACCGCGCAGATGAGCCTCGACGATTCGCGGGCGATGATCGCGGCGCTCGGCGTGCGCTACGACGAGGTGCCGATCGCGCCGGCGATGGCCACCTACCAGGCGATGCTCGACCCGCTGTTCGCCGGCCTGCCCGCCGACACCACCGAAGAGAACATCCAGGCGCGCATCCGCGGCAACATCCTGATGGCGCTCTCCAACAAGACCGGCGCGCTGGTCTTGACCACCGGCAACAAGTCGGAAATGGCGGTCGGCTACTGCACGCTTTACGGCGACATGGCCGGCGGCTTCGCGGTAATCAAGGACGTCTACAAGACGCTTGTCTACAGCCTGTCGCGCTACCGCAACACGATTTCACCGGTCATCCCGGAAAACATCATCATCCGGCCGCCCTCCGCCGAACTCAAGCCGGACCAGACCGATCAGGATTCGCTGCCGCCCTACGAGATCCTGGACGCCATCGTTCGCGCCTACATGGAAGAAGACCGCAGTCCGCGCGAGATCATTGCCTCCGGCTTGCCGGAAGACGCGGTGCGCCGGGTCGTGCGCCTGTTGCGCATCGCCGAATACAAGCGGCGCCAGGCGCCGGTCGGAATTCGCATCACGCCGCGTGGTTTTGGCAAGGATTGGCGGTATCCTATTACCAATCGTTACTGCGACGAATTTTGACTAACCGAATCGAACAGGAAACAGGAAATGAAGAAGATCGAAGCCATCATCAAGCCGTTCAAGCTCGACGAAGTGCGCGAAGCGCTTTCGGAAATGGGGATCACGGGCCTGACGGTCACTGAAGTCAAGGGCTTCGGCCGCCAGAAGGGTCACACCGAGCTTTATCGTGGCGCCGAATATGTCGTCGATTTCCTGCCCAAGATCAAGATCGAGATCGTCGTCAAGACCGAGCATACCGATGCCGCCATCGAGGCCATCATCAAGGCGGCGCGCACCGGCAAGATCGGCGACGGCAAGATTTTCGTCATGCCGGTCGAGCAGGTCGTGCGCATCCGCACCGGTGAGACCGACGAAGCGGCAGTCTGATTCGGAGCGCATCGTCATGGATGACCAAGAAGACTTCGATATCCCCGCGCTCAAGGCGAAACTGCTGGAGTCGCTCGGGCCGGAATCCGGGATTTACCCGGTGCTTGTTGAGCAGCAGTTTCCGCGCATCCTTGCAAGGGTCGCCGCGTTGTGGGGCAAGGCCGGGCTCGATGCCTACCTGGCGGATCTGATGGTCACCGATCGCCCCGGACGCCAGGGTTTTCCGCACGATGTGGCGCTGGAAATCTTTCGTCTGGCTACGGTGCACAGTGCCCTGGGGCTGACACCGAAAGACTCGCCGGGAACAGCGTGGGACTGGGTTGACGACCCTGAACTCTTCAAACGTTGATTCGCGAAGAACCGGAAAGAGAATTGCCGGGAAGTCGTCGATCAAGGTTGCGAGGCTTATTTCCTTTGCGTGCGCAGCAGCACGATCACCGCGCCTTCGCCGCCGTCCTGGGGTTTTGCCTGGCAGTACGCCAGGATCTCATTCTTCTGCACCAGCCAGCCGCGCACCAGACGCCTGAGCACGGCCTCCCGGCCGGGCGAGCCGTGCCCCTTGCCATGCACGATGCGCACACAGCGCCTGCCGCATTTCAGCGATTGCGCGAGAAAGGTGGCCAGCTGGTCGCGTGCTTCCTCGCGGTTCAGGCCATGCAGGTCGATCTCGTCCTGGATGGCCCAACGTCCGCGCCGCAGGTCGCGCAGCACGCTGTTGGCGACGCCCTTGCGCAGATAGCTGGGTTCGTCACCCCCTTCGAGCCGGTCCTGCAGGGTGATCGGTCCATGCAGGCTCTCGCGCAGCGCCGCCTGCTCGTCGGCGAGGCGCTGCAGCGGGCGCGGCGGCGGCATCGGGCCACCGAGATGAACGCGGCCCGACGCCGGCAGCGGCTTCGCATCCGCAACTGCCGCCTGGAAGGCCGCGAGATCGTCGGGGTCGAGCAACCCTGAACCCTGCGGTCTAAGCGAGGTGGTCGAGGTAGCGCTCGGCATCGAGCGCGGCCATGCAGCCGCTGCCGGCCGAGGTGCAGGCCTGGCGATAGATGTGGTCCTGCACGTCGCCGGCGGCAAAGACGCCGGCAATGCTGGTCTGCGTCGCGTTACCGTTGCGCCCTGCCTCGGTCACCAGATAGCCGCCTTCCATCGCGAGTTGCCCGGCGAAGATGTCGGTGTTCGGCTTGTGGCCGATGGCGATGAAGACGCCGAAGACATCGACATCCTGGGTCGCAGCGGTCTGCACGTTCCTGACGCGCAGTCCGGTGACGCCGGAATCGTCGCCAAGTACCTCGTCGAGTGCGCTGTTCCACAGGATGGTGATCTTGCCGGCCCGTTCCTTCTCGAACAGCTTGTCCTGCATGATTTTCTCTGACCGGAGCTTGTCGCGGCGGTGGATCAGCGTGACGTGGCTGGCGATGTTGGCCAGGTAGAGCGCTTCCTCGACCGCGGTGTTGCCGCCGCCGACGACGGCTACCGGCTTGTTGCGATAGAAGAAACCATCGCAGGTGGCGCAGGCGGAAACGCCCTTGCCCATGAACGCTTCCTCGGAGGGCAGGCCGAGATACTGGGCCGAGGCGCCGGTGGCGATGATCAGTGCGTCGCAGGTGTAGGTGCCGGCATCGCCGACCAGCGTAAACGGCTTCTGCGTCAGTTGCGCCGTATGGATATGGTCGAAGATGATTTCGGTATCGAAGCGGCGGGCATGCGCCTCGAATCGCGCCATCAGGTCGGGCCCCTGGACGCCATCGGCGTCGGCCGGCCAGTTGTCGACATCGGTCGTCGTCATCAACTGGCCGCCCTGGGCCAGGCCGGTGATCAGCACCGGTTTCAGGTTGGCGCGAGCGGCATAGACCGCGGCGGTGTAACCGGCAGGGCCGGAACCGAGGATGATGAGACGGCTGTGACTGGGTCCTTGGGACATGGTGATTCTCGGTAGTGGTAAACGGCAAAATTATATCCTCCAACCACGGACCGATTTTTCGCCCTTTCTCTTGCACTTTTCGAATTGAGTTTATAATCTTTCCGTAACTCCATGAAGGGAAATGCTTTATGTCCTCCACAAATGTCGGCCTGAGTCTGGTGGTCTTGCGCAACATACCGCTCTTCTCGGGTCTCGATGAGAGCGAACTCGAGCGCTTGTCGAAAGTGGCGGTGCGCCGGCGTGCCGCGCGCGGCGAGCAGGTCGTGCGTGCGGGCGAAGACGCCGAGACCCTGATCGTCATGCTCACCGGTCGTGCCAAGGTGACCAATTTCGACGAGGAAGGCCGCGAAATCATTCTGGCCTGGCTGAGTCCCGGTGAATTTTTCGGAGAAATGGGCCTGATCGACGGTAGTCCGCGGTCGGCCAATGTCGTCGCCGTCGAACCCTGCGAACTGCTGGTCCTTGGCAAGCACGAATTCCAGCGGTGCATGCAGGACAACTTCCAGGTCGTGCAAAAGCTGATGCAGATTCTGGTGCGCCGCCTGCGCGAAGCCGACCGCAATATCGAGAGCCTGGCGCTGCTCGACGTCTATGGCCGCGTGGCCCGCCTGCTGCTCGACATGTCCGAGGACGAGAGCGGCAAGCGCGTGGTGCGGCAGAAGATTTCCAAGCAGGACATGGCACGCATGATCGGCGCCTCGCGCGAAATGGTCAGCAAGGTGATGCGCGACCTCGAGATTGGCGGCTATATCATCAGCGACGGCGATCAGATAACGATTACCGGAACCTGAACGTGGGTGTCCGGACCGCCGACCGCGCAACTTCCAGCCAGTTGCCGGAGAAGATCGGCAACCTGCTGCACGAGTCGCGCTGGCTGGGACTGGGGGCCATCGCCCTGTTCCTGTCAATGGCGCTTTGGGGTTACCACAAGGACGACCCGGGCTGGTCGCATGCGGTCGTCTCGGGAACCTTGCTCAACCCGGCTGGCCATTTCGGCGCCTGGATCGCCGACCTGATGCTCTACCTGTTCGGCTTTTCCGCCTGGTGGTGGATCGTCCTCCTGGCGATGGTGATCTGGTGGGGGTTCCGGCGCCTTCATTCACCGCTTGGCAAGAAGAAGGCTGACCGGCGTCCCCTGTACATCGCCCTGGCCGGCTTCCTGCTGCTGCTGGTCGCCAGTTCGGCGCTCGAGGCGCTGCGTTTCCACACGCTCAAGGTCGAGTTGCCGCTGGCGCCGGGCGGCCTGCTGGGGATCGAGGCGAGTCGCCTGCTGGCACACCTCCTCGGGTACACCGGCTCGACGCTGCTGCTGCTGGCGGCGATGGCGGCCGGGTGGAGCATCTTTTCCGGAATGTCCTGGCTGTGGGCATTCGAGCGGCTGGGTGCCTCGCTCGAATTCATCACCGGCTCCTTTTACGGCCTGATCGATGCCTGGCGCGACCGCCGCATCGGCCGTGAAGTCGCCCACCAGCGCGAGGAAGAGGTCGAGGTCGAGAAACGCCGCGTCGAGTTGCACGATCCGATCATCATCGAGACACGGCCGCCCGAGGTGCCGGTTTCGAAGAAGGCCGAGAAGCGTATCGGCCGCGAGAAACAGGTCGCGCTATTCCCCGAGGCAATCATCGGCGGCCATTTGCCGCCGCTGCACCTGCTCGACCCGGCACCGCCGGCCACCGAAACGGTCAGCCCCGAGACGCTGGAATACACCTCGCGCCTGATCGAGCGCAAACTCGCTGACTTCGGCGTCCAGGTCAAGGTGCTGGCGGCGATGCCCGGCCCGGTGATCACGCGTTACGAAATCGAGCCGGCGGTCGGCGTCAAGGGCGCCCAGATCGTCAACCTGGCGCGCGACCTGGCGCGGGCGCTGGCCATGGTGTCGATCCGCGTCGTCGAAACGGTGCCCGGCAAGTCGTGCATGGCGCTCGAGCTGCCCAATCCCCGCCGGCAGATGGTCAAGCTCTCCGAGATCATTTCCAGCGCGCCGTACAACGACATGACCAGCCCGCTGACCGTCTGCCTCGGCAAGGACATCAGCGGCCAACCGGTCGTCGCCGACCTGGCCAAGACGCCGCACCTGCTGGTCGCCGGCACCACCGGTTCGGGCAAGTCGGTCGGTGTCAATGCGATGATCCTGTCGATGCTCTACAAGGCCGAGCCGGACCGCGTCCGCCTGATCATGGTCGACCCGAAGATGCTCGAGCTTTCGATCTACGAGGGCATCCCGCACCTGCTGGCGCCGGTCGTCACCGACATGAAGCAGGCGGCCAACGCGCTCCACTGGTGCGTGACCGAGATGGAAAAGCGCTACAAGCTGATGTCGGCGATGGGCGTGCGCAACATCGCCGGCCTCAACCACAAGATCAAGGAAGCCGAAAAGCACGGGCAGCACATTCCCAACCCGCTGACGCTGACGCCGGAAACCCCCGAGCCGCTCAAGTCGATGCCCTATATCGTCGTCATCATCGACGAACTCGCCGATCTGATGATGGTCGTCGGCAAGAAGGTCGAGGAACAGATCGCCCGCCTCGCGCAGAAGGCGCGGGCCTCGGGCATCCACCTCGTGCTGGCGACACAGCGCCCGAGCGTCGATGTCATTACCGGCCTGATCAAGGCCAACATTCCGACGCGCCTGTCCTTCCAGGTTTCCAGCAAGATCGACTCGCGCACCATCCTCGACCAGATGGGCGCCGAAGCGCTGCTCGGCCAGGGCGACATGCTCTATCTCGCCCCCGGCAGCGGCTACCCGACCCGCGTTCACGGCGCCTTCGTTTCCGACGACGAAGTGCATCGTGTCGTCGAATACCTGAAGGCGCTCGGCGCGCCGGAATACGTCGAGGACATCCTCAGCGGCGCCGCCGGCGACGATGACGAGGGTGGCGAGGGCGCTGGCGGCGACAGCGGCGACGCCGAGAACGATCCGCTCTACGACCAGGCGGTCGACATCGTCCTCAAGAACAAGCGCGCCTCGATCTCGCTCGTCCAGCGCCACCTGCGCATCGGTTACAACCGCTCGGCGCGCCTGATCGAAGCGATGGAAAAGGCCGGCCTGGTATCGACGATGGACGCGCGCGGTGGCCGCGAAGTTCTGGCGCGCCGCGAAGCCGAATGAAATTTGCTATGAAAATACTGTTGACCGCAGCCGTCGCGATCTTTCCGCTGCTCGCCGAGGCTGGCGCGGTCGACCAACTGCATCAGTTTCTGACCGGCACACGCACGCTGAAAGCCGACTTTTCGCAGATGGTCATCGGCAGGAACGGCCGCAAGCCGCAGCGATCGTCCGGGGTCGTCGCCATCTCGCGGCCGGGCAAGCTGCGCTGGGACATCCAGAAACCCTACCCGCAACTGGTCGTCGGCGACGGCGAGAAGATCTGGATCTACGATCCGGAACTCAAGCAGATCACGGTGCGCAAGGCCGGGCAGGCGATCAGCGGCTCGCCGGCCGCGCTGCTTGCCGGCAACAACGAGCTGGAAAAGAATTTCGTGCTCGAAGAAGCCGGCGAGGCCGAAGGGATGAACTGGGTCGAGGCGACGCCGAAGGCCGGCGACAGCGGTTTCGAGAAGGTCCGCCTCGGTTTTGCCGGAAGGGACCTCAAGGCCATGGAACTTCACGACAGCTTTGGTCAGACGACGCACATCCGCTTCGCCAACCTTGAGCGCAACCCGGTTCTGCCGGCTTCAACCTTCAGGTTTACCCCGCCCGCTGGGGTCGATATCGTCGGCGAATAGAACTGGCGCCGGCAGGATCCGATCCTCCCCCGCCAGCGCCGACCCGATCATCGCCGCGGCATGCTGGACGTCACCCGGAGCATGCAGGCCGGGCCGCCCGCAGAAGCTGCCGGAAGTCAGTCTTTTGCCGGAGCATCCTGGCGGGCCGGATTGCCGCAGAACTTGTCGAAAGCTGGGGCGGATTGTTCGAAGCCATGTGTGCGGGCCAGTTCCCAGGGACGCTCGCACTGGTTTGTCGCGCTGCACCACGAGTAACCCGCTGAAGGAATGCAGCCATGCGCATCGCGGTCCGATCCCGGCAATGCGGCGCGTGATGACGGGTTCAGATGCGCGCACCCGCTCAGGCAGCAAAGCAGGAGGGCAGCAAGACACATCGGGCGCGACCTTCCTGATGAGCAGCTCGGGCAAAGCGTGGCGAAATCCGTTTCCATCGACATCCCCGTGGCGCGCCGGTCGGCTGCATCATTCACGCTGCGACCGCTTCCCGAGGGTGCTGACGATCCGTTGCTTTTCGCAACCTGGCAGGTGTCACCGCGCTAACCCGGAATATCGGGCTCGACCAGCGTGGCAAGTTGCGCGAGCGATTCTTGCCAGCCGAGATAGCACATCTCCAGCGGAATGACGCCGGGAATGCCTTCCTGGATGACGTTCAGCTCGCTTCCGCAGGACACCTGCTTCAGGGACACGGTCACCTGCATTTCGCCGGGGAGATTCGGGTCGTCGAAGCGGTCGGTGTAGCGAATGCGCTCATGTGGCACGAGTTCAAGATACTCACCGCCAAAGGAGTGGCCATGACCCGTGGAGAAATTGATGAACGACATCCTGAACGTGCCGCCCACCCTGGCATCCATTGGCGTGAACCCTGCACGTGAAGCCATACGGCGGCAGCCATTTGGCCATTGCGTCGGCATCGAGGAAGGCGCGATAGAGGCGTTCCGGACTGGCGCGAAGTACTCGGTGAAGTCGGACGGTGCCGGTGGTCATGGTCGGGGTTTCCTTTCGATTCGGTCTTCCGTTGAGTGCTTCCGGGCGTAACCCGGTCATTTTGCAGCTTCGACGTTGCCGGTAGCCGGCCTGCCCGAGGCAGGCCGGGTTGGCTGGCGCGTTGGGCGGCACCTGATGGTCAAGCAGGCACATCAACCTGCGGTCCGAGATGCCGGACCAGGAATTCGGTCTGATCGGCCACCACCTTTTCCCATAGCGGAGTCACGTAGACATCGAAGTGGCCGCAGGCGTAGGCCTTTACCTCGGCGCGAGGCGCGCGGCGGGCAGCGTCATGGGCAAAACGCGCCGGCGTAAGGAGATCCTGTTCGCCGATGGTGAACAGGATAGGGCACAGAATCCTGGCCGCCGCCGTGCCCGGGCGGTATGTAGCGACCGACAGGGCAATGCGCGCACAGACTTCGTTTCGCCACGTAGAGCCCGCCGGATTCATGTTGGCAAAGCCCGCCACGGCGTCAGGCGTTGTCATCGCCGCGAGCGTGCCGGGCGCACCCACGGCGGGGATCAGGTAGGGCTGCATTCCGATGAGCGTTGCGGCGACATCTCGCAGACCGGCCATGGTCAAGCGCATGACATGACCGAAGCCGAACCCTGGAAGGCTCCGCAGGCCGTCGCAGAACGGTACTTGCGCGACCGCCGCCGCGAGTGCGGAGTCGCGCGCGGCCAGAACCTGCACATGGCCGCCGCTGAATGAGCTGCCGAACAAGGCGATACGCGCGGAGTCAATGCCAGGCTGTGCACGCGCTGCGGAGACTGCGGCTTCCCAGTCCTCCAATTGACGGCGGATGCTCAGCAACTGCCGCGGCTCACCGGCGCTGGCACCAAAGTGGCGATAGTCGAACAGCAGCACCGCCATACCAGCCCGCGCGAAACGCTCCGCGAAGGCATCGAGCCGTTGTTCGCGCACACCTGAAAAGCCGTGGGCCATGACCACGCAGGGACTGACGCCCGGGGAATCGGGGCGGTAAAACCAGGCGGCGCACCTGGTCCCCTGGGACTTGAACTCGATGTCACTGCGCATCATTGGCTCCTGGGCCGGAAGTGTCTTTCAGAATCATCGGCAATGCCTCCTTGCCGCCCGACGTTTGAGTTGGGCCGCGCGCGCCAGTGTGGCGCTTGGCCTGAGAAACTGATGATGAACCACAGCGCGTTGCGGGCCAAGTGCAATGCCGGGGCGAATCGGCTCGAGCGAAGGGTTGGCGGCAATCTCGTGGCTGCGCTCACCGGCTGGCCTGAAGCATGGCCGCCATGCGCTGATGAATGAGATTGATCGCCTTGAGCGGTCGAAGCATTACCTTGAACTCGACGATGCGTCCCGCTTCATTCCACTTGATGATGTCTACCCCATTGACCAGGACACCGTCGACCTCGGTCTCGAACTCAAGCATGGCGTCCGTGTTTCCGACGATCTCGCGCACGTAGCGAAAGGTCGGGTTGAAGAACACCTGGAAGGCCGCAGCCAGGTACATTGCCGTGACCCTCTTGCCCCGCTGCGGCGTATGTACTATTGGTGAAACAAACACCGCGTCTGCATCGAGCAGCGCATCCAGCCCGCGCGGGTTCCGTTCCCTCACGAGCCGATGCCAGACTTCGATGGGATGTTCTGTCATGCGAGTCTCCCTGGAATTGGATTGATGCCTAAGGTAAAGCTGAGGGGCGGACGCGATAGCGAGCGTCGCGCTTGAGCGCCATGTCATGCGTTTGTTTGTCCTGATGATGCCGCAAGACGCGCCTCCAGGAACGGGATGTATGAACACACCTCAGGCAGCGGGTTACCGGTGACTTGTTTCAGGAAAGCAATAGAGTCGGCCAAATCATTGGCACTGGCGCCCTTGGCTTCCACATGTGATGAAATATCCTCTGCCAGGATCGTCAGGAAGACAAGCGCTGAACCTTCCGGTGGGTTCCGGCGGAGGACATAAGGTTTTCTGAGAACATTCAGGCCGCCTTGGGCTTGTGCCAGGGCACCCTCCAGATTTCCGCGTGCCAGCAACCGATTGGCACGGACCAAAGCGGCCCTGGCACGAATAACCGCAACCATACTCCTGGCGGAATCAACGAGACGCATAACGTTCGAATTGACCGGACTGGCGCGGCTTGCCGCGACTGGTCCGGTGGAATGATTGGTCAGAGCTCACGCGATCAGGGCAAGGAGCATTTTTTCGAGAAGTGGTCTCACGGCAGATAACGTCAATTCCTAACCCTGGCCCTGTGCAGTCTGTCTTGGGCACTGGCGCAACTGATGCCGCAAGCGAAAAGCTCTCTGCTTTCAAGAGAAGCCGTGTGGTTTGAACAGGGACAGCTACTTCTTCTTCCCTATGCTCATGGCCTGACTGGCATACTCATCCTCCGTGATGGTGCCGTCCTTGTTGGCATCCCAAAAGGTGCAGTTCTTTTCTGCCATTGCTGCGTCCTTGTATATGCCCTTGCATTCGGCCAGAGAGAGTTTGCCGTCCTTGTTTGTGTCCGCCTGCGACAGAATCTGCTTGAAGGCATTTCTCGCGAACTCATCGGATGGACCAGCAGAATGAACGAAAGATGCACTGCCAGTGATGACAACACCTGCAAGTGCAATAATACTGATCTTTTTCAAGTTATCTCCTTTTCTGACGTCTGAATTCACCGGACGTGCGCGGCCTCTCACGCAGGTCCGGTGGGATGATGGGTTGGGCGTCTTGTCCGCACACTCTTGCTGGACAATCGGCCGTTCGTTATGTACAGTAACGCGTACATATTTGGAGGTTCGACATGGATGCAATGACCTACACCGCCGTTCGCGCAAATCTTGCGAGCACTATGGATCGGGTTTGTGACGACCACGAAGCCTTGATTATTACTCGCAACGGAGAGCAGGCCGTGGTCATGCTCTCGCTTGAAGATTACAAAGCGCTTGAAGAGACAGCATATCTCTTGCGTACGCCCGCCAACGCGAAGCGTCTTCTCTCGGCGGCTGCTCAATTGAACGCTGGGAAAGGCGTTGAGCGAGAGCTTGCAAAGTGAAGCTGATTTTTGCAGATGAGGCATGGGAAGATTATCTCTACTGGCAAAAACAAGACAAGCGCATCGTTGAACGGATCAACAAGTTGATTCAGGAAACCCAACGAGAGCCATTCTCCGGCATTGGTAAGCCAGAAGCATTGAAGCATGCGCTATCAGGATTCTGGTCACGCCGAATAACAGATGAGCATCGCATGGTGTACCGCGTTGAAGGTGATGACCTGTTGATTGCACAGTTGCGGTTTCATTACTGAGAAGCCCCACGTAGAAGTCACCGGCGCGATGCTTGCGGCGCGTCCGGTGACTGCCGGGTTGGGCGGCGTGGCCGCGCATGGCTCCGATGGTTTGCTGAAGGCTCAGCATACTTTCATGGCTCACCTGAATGGCGCCGCGTCGGGGCCTGTCCAGGTCGATAATGAGGTAGACGACCAGGGCGATGAGCATCACCAGAACGAATGCCGCAAGGGTGACCCGATGCCCGGCAATCCCGGATGCATAGCCGAGCGTGGCCGTTGTCAGCACGATCGTCGCGAACATCAGGAACAGCACGATTTCCGGTACATGTCGATTCAAGGCCGCATTCCTTGTGCCGGATGTATCGATGAGTTCATTCAGGGACTGGATGAAGAGCCCACTGGTGACGAGCTCTTGGTCCAGTTCCGCCGCCCTCACCGCATGGTTCCAGAGTTGTGCCTCCATCAGTTTCGCCTGATGCAGCAGCGATTCGTGCAATTCGGGTTCCGTGGCATCGACGCGGCCTTCCTGAATACGAACACCCAGGTATTGGCGAAGCAGCGCCTGCACTTCATCTTGCATCCCCCTGGGAAGAAGTCGCGCCCTGAGATACGTGGTTCCGATGGCATTGGCTTCGGCCACGACCGTCTGGCTACGATCTTCGTAGCGTTGCAGAGCCGCAGAGAACGTGAAGGCCAGCAACAGCGCCAGCAGGCCCAGCATCGAGGCCAGGACGGCATTGGCTTGCGTGATCGCTTCAGTCGCGCTCGCCTGTTTGCGACGACCGCTTCGAAAGCCAATTTCCATGGCAAGCAGCATGAAATAAAGAGGCCCGACACGATCAAGACGCTGTTTTGGCTGTACATGATTTCCCTCATGAAGTCATGGCTCTACTGGTGTGCGAGGCCGCCGAACGACCAAGCTCAGCAGCGGCGGGGGCTGCTGGAGCTATGACTCTGGGGAAAGCCGTCGTGCCCCCGCCGTCTGCTGCAGCGCCTGGTTCGGCGTCGAACGCTAAACCAGGGCAACTCATTTTACCCACGCCAGGGACTCGACTCGGCCTCGCGCCCTGGATCGCCCTCCGCGTCCTGCGCCAGGCCGCCACCCAGCCCCAAGCCCATTGCTCCCCCGGCGGCGCTACCGCCGCCGGCCCCCGCACCCTTGCCGTCCTGCTTCGTGCCGGCCCGGTCACCACCGCCTGTGTCCCCCTTGCCCTTTCCGCCGCCTCCGCCGCCGGGGCGAGTCGGCCCCTGCTTCGGGATCGCCAACTTCGTTGGCACGGGCTCCAGGTCAAGCACCTTGCGAATGAAGTCACGCAGCGAGACCACCAGTTCATCGGTGTGGACCGGGCGTCCCGCGACGAGATCGGTCGCCGCCCGCGCCGCTAGCAGCACCTGCTGCTCGGTGCCGAGTAGGATCACGTCCGACAGCGCCCCTTCAACGGCATCGCGGATGCGGCGCGAACGATCAAAGGAGACGGAGGCCGAGATGTCCTCGCCCGCCTCTGTGTCTCCGCCCCCGGCGGACGCCAGGAGATCGCGCAGGTGCGTCGGATCGACCGCCAGTTCGCCGGTGAAGGAACCTCCCAGCGTCTTGTAGGCGGCGATCAACGTGCGCAGACGTTCGTTGATCTGACGGTTCTCGCGATTGCGGCGCTGCTGCACCGTCTCCATCACCAGCAGGCGGATACCCACCATCATGACGGTAACGACTACCAACCCGAGCAATGTCGTGATCACCGCCTGCCAGGAACTGAAATCCAGATTGCGCATCTTGGAAGCCGATCTCCGGGTGCATGAACCTCGAACCAAATGGGGACTTCTGCCTCCACGGAACCGTGAAGCCAAGCCGCCGAACGCTGAAGTTCAGCCGCGGGCTTGCTGAAGCGAAGCGGAGGCAAGACCGTCGGCTGGAGCGCTTTGTGGGGCGGCGTCGGAGTCATCCCTTTGGCGGTGGAACCACGCCCAACTGCATCATCAGTCCAAGTGTGTCCATGATGATGCGCGTGTCCTTGATTTTTCCGCCATCCAGGCGGTCGATAACCATGCCCCAAACCGTCACAGTTCGATCCGTGGCTGGAACGCCCAGAAATGTCCCTCGATGCGTGCCTGTCCACTCGAAGCGTGACACCACCTTGTCGCCCTCGGCTATCTGTTCCTGGACCGTCCAATGCATGTCGGGAAACGCCTCCCTCAAGCCACGCAATGCGTCCTTCAACCCTTCAACACCCGGCCCTTGGCCAGGAAGCGGAACTTGCTCGACCATGTCTTCCCAGAAGAACTCCCCGGCAGCATCGACTTCTCCCGGTTCAGAACCTTCTCAATAAATTGGAGGACAACGCTGCTGTTGGATTGCATGATCCCATCCCTTCGGTTGAATTGTTGAATAGCGAGCTTGGACGCCCAACGTCTTGCTGTGCGGCGGGCCGCCGCGGTGCCAAAAAATGGTACGCCGCTTCCGGCCCGTCCGCACCAGCTAAAGTTAGAATGCATACTTTCGTTCCAAAATTACAGCTGATTGTTTGGGGTTAAAATTAACCAACATATATTCGGCATCGACGGAACATGGAATTCCCTCGTCATCTCTGTATAGGTTCAGTCTGCTGCTTGTACGACTCGTACGTGGTTTGATTTTGACTCATGCAGCGATCGAAGTCCGCCTTGTCCGGAAGCTTACCGCACTGGTTACGCTGCCAGGCTTGAGCGGTGCTATAGGCTTGCTGTGTGGTGCACCCCGAGATAAGCCATGCCGCGAGCAACGCTGATACCACGAAATTCGCTCTCACCATCCCTCCACAGTTCTAGATAGTTCTGACGTAGAGCTAACCGGCGCTGCGCGGCTTGATCGCGCCGCGTTCCAGCGACCGAAGGGAGCGAGGCCGCGCCATGTTAGGTCTCGCCACCGCCGTACTTGGGGAATTTCTTTAAGTACTCCCGTAGCCCGATGTTCATGCGCATAGGCTCAGACTCGGAAAATAGAGCTTCAACATCAATGGACTCAAGTGGGTGTTGACGCGCGTTGAAAACTGACCAGTTTTAGCGGGTAGTGCGCGCTGAAAATTGACCAGGGTGATTAACTCACCTGCTTATTTATTGAGCAGGGTTTTTGGAGATGATCACCATGAAAGACCTGGGAAGAATTCGGCGCTTGTTTTATCGGGACGGGGTGTCACTGTCGGAGATCTCGAGGAAGACGGGCTACAGCAGGAACACCGTCAAGCGCTGGCTCAAGACGCCGGAAGGCACAGAGCCGAAATACCGGCGAGTGAACCCGAACACCAAGATTGCGCCCTATGCGGCGCAACTCATCAAGGCCCTGGAGACCGATGCGCACCGCCCGAAACGGGATCGGCGCAGCGCCCTGAAACTCTTCGGCGAATTGCAGGCAGCGGGATTCACCGGCAACTACTGCCGCGTCACCGAATTCATCCGGCGCTGGCGGACCGACGGCGGCACAGCGGTCAGCAAAGCCTATGTCCCGCTGCACTTCGAACTGGGCGAAGCCTTCCAGTTCGACTGGAGCGAAGAACACCTGGTCATCGGCGGGGTCTGGCGCAAGATACTCGCTTCGCACCTGAAGTTCTGCGCCAGTCGCGCCTTCGTCGTGCAAGCCTACCCGACGCAGGGCCACGAAATGCTGTTCGCCGCCCACACCTCGGCCTTTGCCGCCCTGGGCGGCATTCCCCGGCGCGGCATCTACGACAACATGAAGACGGCAGTCAACAAGGTCAAGAAAGGCAAGGCCCGCATCGTCAATTCGCGCTTTGCCGCGATGGCCTCGCACTACCTGTTCGATCCCGACTTCTGCAATGTCGCCAGCGGCTGGGAGAAAGGCGTCGTCGAGAAGAATGTCCAGGATAGCCGGCAACGGATCTGGCAGGACGCCGGCAAGGAACGCTTCAGCTCCTTCGCCGAACTGAACGCCTGGCTGCTGGTTCGCTGCCGGACCCTGTGGCAGGAACTGCGTCACCCCGAATACGGCGAACTGTCCGTCGCCGAGATGCTCGAGCATGAGCAACCGAGCCTGATGCCGATGGTCATGCCCTTCGACGGGTATGTCGAGACGCTGGGCAAGGTATCCTCGACCTGCCTGGTCAGTCTGGATCGCAACCGCTACTCGGTCCCCTGCGAGCTGGTCGGGCAAGTGGTCAGCCTGCGGCTTTACCCGGCGCAGATCGACATCGTCGCCCACGATGCCGTGGTCGCCAGCCATCCACGCAGTTTCACGCGGCAGCAGACGCTCTACGACTGGCAGCACTACATTCCGCTGGTCGAAAGAAAGCCAGGCGCCCTTAGAAATGGCGCGCCGTTCGCCGACATGCCGGCGCCGTTGCAGCAACTGCGCGGCCTGCTGCTGCGGCGCGAAGGCGGTGACCGGGTGATGGCCAGAGTGCTGTCGGCGATTGCCCAGTCCGGACTCGAGTCGGTCCTGGTCGCCGTCGAACTGGTGCTGGAGTCGGGTCTGCCCAGCGCCGAACACGTCGAGAACATGCTCAACCGCCTGAAATCCGGCCCCTTGCCGGCGCCGGTCGAAACCCATCTCCAGGTCGGCGAACTGCCGATTGCCGATAGCGGGCGCTATGACCAGTTGCGCACGGAGGTCAGCGATCATGCGTGAGTTGATGAGCGAGTTCAAGGAACTGCGCCTGCACGGCATGGCTGGCGCCTGGGAGGAACTGGCCGCCAACGGCGGGACGGGCATCGAGACGTCGCGCTGGCTGATCGAGCATCTGCTGCAAGCCGAACACACCGACCGGGTCATGCGTTCGATCAGCTACCAGATGCATGCCGCCCGCTTTCCGGTGCATCGCGATCTCGCCGGCTTCGACTTCGCACAGGCGAAGGTCGATGAGAAGCTGATCCGGCAACTGGCCGACCTGTCCTTTACCGGGGAAGCCCACAACGTGGTGTTCATCGGCGGCACCGGGACGGGCAAGACGCATCTGGCGACGGCGCTCGGGGTGTCGGGCATCAGCCACTGGGGCAAGCGGGTGCGCTTCTTCTCGACGGTGGATCTGGTCAATGCGCTGGAGCAGGAGAAGGCGGCGGGCAAAGCTGGCCGGATCGCCCTGGGACTCTTGCGCATGGATCTGGTGATTCTCGATGAGTTGGGCTATTTGCCGTTCAGCCAGGCCGGTGGTGCCTTGCTGTTTCATCTGCTGTCGAAGCTCTACGAGCACACCAGCGTGATGATCACCTCCAACCTGACTTTCGCCGAGTGGCCGAGTGTGTTCGGCGACGCCAAGATGACCACCGCGCTGCTCGACCGCCTGACGCATCACTGCCATATCGTCGAGACCGGGAATGAGTCGTTCCGCTTCCGCCACAGCACGGCAACGGCCAGGTCGCGGATCAAGGCGAGGGAGCAGAGCAAGCGGGGAAATCCACCGGCGGAGGATGCGTTCTGAGCGGGGCCGCGTTGGGAAATCCGTTCCGGGCTACGCCCTCCACGGCTTTCCCAACGCATTCATCGTGGCTCAGAAAGCACCCGTTCTGAGCTACACTTATCCACAAGCCCGCCTATGTCAGGCGGCTATCACCCCTGGTCAAAATTCAACGCGCACAGGTGGTCAAATTTAAACGCGCGCCGACAGTCTTCATGGTTTGATCCCTCCTAGGGTGGTTGTTGAAACGCTAACGTAGAGCTAACCGGCGCTGCGCGGCTTTATCGCGCAGCGTCCAGCGACTGAAAGGAGCGAGGTTGAGCGCCATGTTGGACGAAGCCGCTACGCGGAGGAGTCGCCTGCTGCGGCACCACGAATTATCCTGCACCTTCATCCCCTCAATCCCGAGGGGTTTGATTCTGCAATATTTCGTGAGGATAAACCAGCATGACGAACGACATCGCCGCGCGCACTTTGACCGGCAATACCAGACGCATCTCAAGCACCTCAAGCTCAAGGGGCTGCAACCCAAGACCATCGAGGCCTACGCGCGCGCCATCCGGCGCATCGGCGGGTACTTCGATCACCAGATCGACGCATCTGTCCGAAGCGCAACTCACCGAGTACTTCACCGACCTGGTCGGCATCGCACTCCTGGAGCGCGGTCAAGCTCGATCTGTATGGCCTGAAGTTCTACTCCGCCCATGTGCTGCGCAAACCCTGGGTGGCGCCCGGCCTGATCAAGCCACCGAAGAGCCAGCGCCTGCCGGACATCGTCACGGTCGAGGAGGCCCAGCGGCTGTTCGCCGCCACCCGCGTGCGTCAGCTACCGGGTGTTCTACTTCACCCTCTACAGCCTGGGGTTGCGCCTGGGCGAAGGGCTGCGCCTGCAAGTCGGCGACATCGACGCGGCACGCGGGCGCGTGCACATCCGCGACGCCAAGGGCAACCGGGACCGCT
>CAWEMU010000021.1:0-13822 GCA_963810175.1 uncultured beta proteobacterium
CAGCGCAGCATGGCGACGTAGATGCCGGTCAGGATGGCCGTCGTGATGACGCCGCTGATGTTCGCTCCCAGCGCGTGCGGCAGGATCATCACGCCCGGATTGGCCTGGGTCGCGATCTTCTGCACGACCTTGGCCGTGGTGGGCACGCAACTGACCCCGGCGATGCCGATCATCGGGTTGTACTTGCCCTTGTACCAGAAATAGAGGGCGTAGCCGCCGATGATCCCGCCGATCCCCGAGAGCAGCAGCGCCAGCATGCCGAGCAGCAGGAGCTTGAGCACGACCGGATTGAGGATGGTACTGGCTTCGCACAGGACGCCCAGGGTCAGACCAAGGAAGAACGTGGCGCCGTAGAGGAAGGTCTCGCCGATCAGGTTGGAGAAATTGACCAGACCGCCTTCGCGCACCGCGACACCGACGAAGAGCGAAAGGAACAGCGGCGCCGCGACCGGGAAAAGCAGGCACATGAGGGTGCAGATGACGACCGCGAACACCAGTTTCTGACCCGAGGTGATCTTCCTGGTCTCCTCGACCGGCATCGGTATGGCGCGCAGTCGCTCCGGAATCAGCAACTTGATCAGATACGGATAGCCGCCGTAGGTCAGGCCGAGGTACAGGTAGCCGACGACGGTGATCGGGACGAACAGGTCCTTGGCCAGGATCAGCGAGGCGAAGAGGACCATCGGGCCGTCGGCGCCGCCGATCAGCGCCACCGATGCGGCCTCGCGTTCGGTCATTCCCAGCGCAACCGCGATCGGAAAGACGGCAACCGTGCCGAGTTCGGCAAACAGCGCCAGGATCATGCTCTGGAAGGGGCGCGCCATGACGAAGCCGACATCGAGCAGGACGCCGATGCCCATGAATACCAGGCAGGCGATCAAACCGTTGCTGAACATCAGCGTGTAGATCGGCTGCAGCCAGTCGATCTGCAGCATATTGACCACATCGTTGGTTTCGCTGACCAGGGGATCGACAAACAGGGTGCCCATCCTGCCGTTCTCGAAGAACATCACTCCGGCATTGACCGAGGCCATTCCAAGCCCCATCGGGATCATCAGCAAGGGCTCGAGGACTTCTTTCTTGCCGAGATAGATCAGCAGGAAGCCGAGCAGCATCAGACGCGATACGCCCGATGGCGATCTTCGGGTCGGACGCCAGCAGCGTCGCGATGCCCTGAAACAGGTCGAGCAGATGAAAGTCTTGCATCGTCGTGACCCCGATCAGGAAATCGTCAGCAAGACCTGTCCCGGTTCAATTGGATCGCCGGCCTTGAACGCGATGCTCGTAACCTTCCCTGAAACCCTGGCGATCATCGGCGTCTTCATCTTCATGGCTTCAATGACGGCGACCGTGTCGCCGGCACTTGACCGTCTGCCCCAGCGAGACGGCGATGGCGTCCACCACGCCGCCCAGCGTGCTGACCACGTCGCCCGCGGCCGCAGGTCCGGCGGTGGCAGCGGGGCTGGTGGCAGGCGCAGGGGCCAGCGCCGCGGCAGCGGGTCGCGGGGCTGGTATGTTCATGCTGCCCTGGCCCGGGTAGAGCAGACTGCCCCCCTCGCTGAGATCCTCGACCGTAACGCTGTATTCCCTGCCATCGACAGTGATCTTGTACTGCTTTTCCATGATGCGGGTCTCCGGGAGATGATTGAGTCAGCGAGGCTAATGCTTGGGGTGATGGGGCAGGGTATGTGAGGCATGATGCACTTGGCGCCCTTCGGCAGCCCATCCGGAATGGTGGGGAGCTGCCTCGATATGGACGACACGATGGGCGCCGATCATCGCATGGACGGCCGCCGCGATAACCGCGATATGATCCGCCTCGACAGCGAACGGTGCCGGCGGAACGGCTACCGGCTGCGCCGGCGCGGCAGGCTTGCGCTCCAGCATGTTGAGGGCAACCACGATCACCTTGATGACGACGGCCACGGCCAGCGAAACAATGATCGCCAGGCCGTAGATCCACAGTGTCTTGATGATCACTTCGCTCATCGCGGTCCTCCCGGAATATGCACAAGGCGCCTCACAGCGGGATGTTCCCGTGTTTCTTGGCCGGCCGCAGTTCACGCTTGCCGAGCAACTTGCGCAGGGCGAGGGCGAGCATCGGACGGGTTTCCGCGGGCTCGATCACGTCGGTCAAGTAGCCGCGGGCCGCCGACAGGTAGGGCGAGGCGAACTCGGCCCGGTAGTCTGCCGCGAGTTCGGCGGACTTGGCGCGCCTGTCCTCCGCTTCGTCCAATTCCTTGCGATACAGCAGGTTGACCGCAGCTTCCGCGCCCATCACCGCGATTTCGGCGGTCGGCCAGGCATAGACGACGTCGGCGCCCATCTCCTGCGCGCACATCGCCAGATACGAGCCGCCATAGGCCTTGCGCAGGACCACGGTCAGCTTGGGTGTGGTGCATGACGCGTAGGCATAGAGCATCTTGGCGCCGTGGCGGATGATGCCGCCGCGCTCCTGCTCGACGCCGGGCAGGAAGCCGGGCACGTCCACGAAGGTGACGACCGGAATGTTGAACACATTGCAGAAGCGGATGAAGCGCGCCGCCTTGTCGGAAGCATTGATATCGAGTGCGCCCGCCATTTCCATCGGATTGTTGGCGATGGCCCCGACCACCATGCCCTCGATGCGCGCAAAACCGACGATGATGTTGCGCGCCCAGCCGGCATGCACTTCCAGCAACTGGCCGCCATCGAACATGCGGCGGATGATGGCATGCATGTCCATCGGCTCCGAGGACGTTTCCGGAATCAATGCATGCAGCCCCGAATCGGGCGTGAAATCGATGTCGGTGCCCAGAATATGCGGTGGATCCTCGGTGTTGTTGGCCGGCAGATAGGACAGCAGGGCCTTGACCAGCGCGACGGCCTGGCGGTCATCGTCAACGACGAAATGGACATTGCCGCTGACCGTCGAGTGCACCTCGGCGCTACCCACCTCGTCCATGCTCGTCGCCCGACCGGTAACCGCCTTGATGACCTCCGGGCCGGTGATGAACATGTAGCCATTGTTCCGGGTAATGATGATGAAATCCATCAGCGCCGGCGAGTAGGCCGCACCGCCGGCACACGGGCCAACGACCACGGCAATCTGCGGCACGACGCCGGAAGCCAGGACGTTGTGGTAGAAGACCTCGCCGTAGCCGGAAAGGGCATCGACGCCCTCCTGAATCCGGGCTCCGCCCGAATCCTTGAAGGCGACCAGCGGAATGCCGTTCTTCAGGGCGACCCGCATGACATCGACGATCTTGCGCGCGTGCATTTTGCCGAGAGTGCCGGCGGCGACGGTGAAGTCCTGGCTGAAGGCAGCCACTTGCGTGCCGTTGACATAGCCCGTGCCGGAGATGACGCCGTCTGCAGGCAGTTCCTTGGCTGCCATGCCGAAGTGGATCCCGGAGTGACGGATATAGGCGCCGCCTTCCTGAAAGGTGTCGGTATCGAACAGCAGCGCCAGACGCTCGCGCGCGCCGAGCAGGCCTTTCTGGTGGCGAGCTTCCAGCTTGTCGGCGCCGCCACCGGCACGCACCTGGATGCGCCGCTCGCGCAGGGTCTCGAGAATTTTCGGGGAGATTGCCATTGATCTGCCTGTAAGGAGAAGAACAGCGCAAACCCACGCGCCGGTAAGATTTTGGGAAAATATACCTTAGGGTTGCAACCCGGATCAAGGGGTGCCTTTGAACTCGACAGCGGCTTTGTCAGGCGTATCCGCCTTCGCGCGCAAAGCGCCCGGGACACCTTCCGAGAACCGCAACCTCCACCGATAGCAAGCCTAACATGACAAGCTGGATTTCCTATTGTGGAAATCCTCAATAAGGGTGAAATTGCGGCATTGACAGTGGCTGGCCGGGGTCTGCATACTCACCGGCATGGCGCTGAACTTCTCCTTCGTTGCAGTCGGCCATGCGGTGGCGGTCGCTCCGGATATCAAGATCGAAATTCGGACAAGTGATGGGCCTGGGTCCGCCACCGGCGCGTTTCCAGTATTCCGAACAACGACGGGCGCCCCGTGGGGCGAGCCGGAACCTGGAGCTGGATTCATGGTCTCAGGCGTCTGTGGGCCGATTGATGCCCAAGTTTGCAGCAAATGCCACCCCCATTGGAGAAAGCAATGCCCCTTCAACTGATCGCAGATTCCGGCTGGCAGTTGTTCGCCATGGCCGCCTTTGCTCTGGCGCTTGTTTTCGTCTTCTTCCTGGTCATCCGTCAGAACCGGAAGGACTTCGAGGAAATCGAAGCCTGGCTGGCCGAAGAAAAACTGAACTCCTAAAAGCCGACCACCAGCAGGGCGTAGGCGGCGATTACCGTCGCGATCATGGCCAGACCGTAGCAGATCAGCTTGGCGCCGGTGCCGGCGTGGATGCCGATATCGTGCAGGCTGTGGAAGAGACGGTGCGCCGCGTGCCACAGGAAGAGCGCGATGATCGCGAAAATGAAGCCCTTGCCGATCCAGTTCTGGGCAAAGGCGAGCATCTTGGGGTAGCTCATCGTGTCCGCCGGCAGAATCAGTCCGAGCGGGACGGCGATGCCGGTGATGAAGACCAGCATCGGGCCGAGCAGTGCGGACAACATGCCGCCTGCCCCGAACAGTGCCCAGAATATCGGTGCGTTTGAGCGTTTGAGTTCGCGTTTCATCGTGCCATCCCCCAGACAACAGCCAGGAGCGCCAGGCTGGCAACTGCCGCTACGGCAAGTCCGCCGCCGGTGATTGCACCGGCCGAAAGCCTCTTGCCGCCGATAATGACCGGCGGCATCGTGCGTGGCATGATCTTGAACCACGTGTACGTGTGGTAAGTGAGCGCCACCAGGGCCAGCACGTGGAAGACGATATACAGCGGGTTCTGCAAGGCGGCCAGCCAGGAATTCCAGGCGGCCTCACCCTGAGACAGGCGGTACAGTCCAGCCAGCAACACTCCGGCATAAGCTGCGACAAAGAGGGCCGTGCCCTCGTGGATCATGTACTCGACGAAGAAGGGGTTCTTCCGCCACCAACCGTCCATCGACCGAACATAGGGACGACGCTTGTTCACTTTTTACCCCCCTTCGGCGTGATGAAACGAAGAAAATAGTCTGCTGCGGCGTTGGTCTTGTTCTGGTTGACCGCGTTGGCCGGATCGACCTGCTTCGGGCAAACCTCGGAGCAGTAGCCGACGGCCGTGCAATTGAAGACCCCTTCTTCGGAATTGACCAGTTCCATGCGCTCGGCCTTGCCGCCGTCCCGGGAATCGATGTTGTAGCGATGCAGCAGCGCCAGTCGCTGCCGGGCCGATGAAATCGGGGTTGAGGCCGATACTGCGGACAGGCGGCGTAGCACAGCAGGCAGTTGATGCAGGAGCTGAACTGCTCGTAGGCGTTGAGCTGCGCCGGCGTCTGCAGATACTCGCCCTGGGCCAGCGTGCGCGGTTCCTTCGGGATGATGTAGGGCTGGATGCTCTCCAGCTTCTCGATGAACCCGCCGATGTCGACCACCAGATCGCGCTCGATCGGAAAATGCGCCAGCGCTTCGACGCGCACCCGGCCCGGGTAATAGTCGCGCAGGAAGGTCTGGCACGACAGGTTCGGTATGCCGTTGATCATCATGCCGCAACTGCCGCAGATGGCCATCCGGCACGACCAGCGGAAGCTCAGCGAGCCGTCGAGGTAGTCCTTGATGTACTGCACGCCCTGCAGCACCGACATGTCGTCGGTGAACGGCACCTCGAAGATCTGCTGGATGCGGTTCGGTGTCCGTCTCCGGGTGGTAGCGCAGGACCTCGATTTCGATTGTCTTCTGGTTGTTCAGGCATGGGAGGCCTTCCTTTCCTGCTCGGCCTTTTCGCCGGCCGCACCGTAGGCGCGGGTGCCCGGCTGCGATTTGGTGATCTTGACCGGGCCGTAGTCGATGCGCGGCGGGCCGTCGGCGACATAGTGCGCCAGCGAGTGCTCTGAGGAAATTGACGTCGTCGCGCTGTTCGAAACCGTCGAGGCGCTGATGCGCGCCGCGCGATTCGCGCCGATTCAGGGCCGAATGGGCCATCGACCTGGGCAACGTCGAGCTGGTAGCCGAGTTCGATGGCGAGCAGCCACTCGGTGTTCCAGACACTCGACTTGTCCTCGACATTCACGTTCTTGAAGCGCTCCTTGAGTTCGTCGAGCTTGTCGCAGGTCTGCCTGCATGGTCTCGGCCAGGCGGTAGATGCCGCAGCCGTCCTCCATGGTCTGCGCCATCTCCTTGCGCAGCGTGGCGATCCGTTCGGTCCCGCCGGTCTTCGTCTTCAGGCCGAGAACCCGCTGCTCGACCGCCTGTGCCTGCTTCTGCAGCGTGGCCGAATTCCCCGGCGCCACGCGACTTGGCGAAGCGCGGCGGCTTCGACGCCGGCCACCTTGCCGAACACCAGCAGTTCGGTCAGCGAGTTGGAACCCAGCCGGTTGGCGCCATGGATGCCGACGCTGGAGCATTCGCCGGCCGCGTACAGGCCCGGCAGCGGCGATGCGCAGAGGCCATCGACCAGGATGCCGCCCATCGTGTAGTGCACCGCCGG
This sequence comes from uncultured beta proteobacterium, assembly GCA_963810175.1. Classification (GTDB taxonomy): domain Bacteria; phylum Pseudomonadota; class Gammaproteobacteria; order Burkholderiales; family Rhodocyclaceae; genus Azonexus. The sequence continues at coordinate 6,516 of CAWEMU010000021.1, forward strand.
GCGCACCGGGATCGGCGCGTGTGCCGGATCGACGCCGAGGAACTGCTCGGCCAGTTCGTAGATCTGCGGCAGGCGCTCGCGCAGCTTGGCTTCGCCCAGGTGGCGCAGGTCCAGATGCACCACCGAGCCGTGCGTGCCTTCGATGGTGCGGCCCTTCTGCTGCTCGTGCCAGAACGCCTGGCTCAGGCGGTCGCGCGGCCCGAGTTCCATGGCCTTGTTGCGCGGTGTCGGCTCGGCCGGGCCGAGGCCGTAGTCCTGCAGGTAGCGGTAGCCGTCCTTGTTGAGCAGGAAGCCGCCTTCGCCGCGGCAGGCTTCGGTGAACAGCAGGCCGGTGCCCGGCATGCAGGTCGGGTGATACTGCACGAACTCCATGTCGCGCAGCGGCACGCCGTGGCGGTAGGCCAGCGCCATGCCGTCGCCGGTGACGATGCCGCCGTTGGTGTTCTCGCGGAACACGCGGCCCGCGCCGCCGGTGGCGATGATCACCGACTTGGCCTCGATCAGCGTGAACTCGCCGGTGGCGATCTCGATCGCCACGACGCCCTGGACGCGGCCGTCCTCGACCACCAGATCGACGCAGAAATGCTCGTCGAAGCGCTTGATCGACGGATACTTGATCGAGGTCTGGAACAGCGTGTGCAGCATGTGGAAGCCGGTCTTGTCGGCGGCGAACCAGGTGCGCTCGATCTTCATGCCGCCGAAGGCGCGCACGTTGACGTGGCCGTCCGTCCTTGCGGCTCCACGGGCAGCCCCAGTGCTCCATCTGCATCATTTCCTCGGTGCATTGCCCGACGAAGTACTCGACCACATCCTGCTCGCACAGCCAGTCGCCGCCGCCGACGGTATCGTTGAAGTGGTAGTCCAGGCTGTCGGTCGCCTGCGTTACCGCCGCCGCGCCGCCTTCCGCGGCCACGGTGTGGCTGCGCATCGGATAGACCTTGGAGACCAGCGCGATCTTCAATGCCGGATCGGACTCTGCCACCGCGATCGCCGCCCGCAGTCCCGCTCCGCCGCCACCGACAATCACCACGTCTGCCTTGAATGTTTCCACACTTCCTCCTTCCGTGTCAGACACCGTCAGCCACGATCAACGTCCAAGATTGCCTGGCAGGAATCAAACCGCAGGCCGGCAGTTCAATTTCTAGCCGGCGTGCCGGTTTTCTCCTTTTCGGCGACTTCCAGTGTCAGCATCTGATACATGCCGCCGAAGAAACGCTGATCGCTTACTGTGACAAAGCCGTCGCATTTTGGCAACCAGGCGCCGATTTCCTCCGTGAACAGGTCGCGGGCGAACGGCTCGAGGCGGTCCAGAACCGGCATCCAGAAATAGCGCAGCGGATTCAGGCGGCTCGCCGGCGCGTAATCGACGATGGTCAGCGTGCCGCCGGGACGGACCACCCGCAGTGCTTCGGCCAGGGTTCTTTCGCGCACCTCCTGCGGCTGTTCATGGAGCAGGAAGAAGAGCAGTGCCCGGTCGAAGCTCGCGTCGGGAAAAGCGAGCTCCGCGGAGTCCATGCAATGCAGCTTGATCGGCAGACCATCGGGCAACTTGCCCGACAGATTCTCGAGCTGGATCGGCAGGATATCGACGATTTCGAGCAGGCCATCCGGGGCAACGCGCTGCGCCAGTCGCGGGGTCAGATCCCCGTAGGCACAGGCGATCTGCAGGGTGCGCCCCATCAGGTTGTGGCCGTAATCGTTGAGCACCGCATTGCACAGGCGTTTGTAGTTGCCCCAGAGAATCAGGTTTACCAGCCACTGCCGCTCGAAGAAGGTTACCGCATGCGGATGGATATAGGCCCACCAGTAGTTCGCCTGCAGGTACTGGGGCACGTCGGGGAGGGTCTTGGCAACGGCAGCGCAAGAGGCGGCAACTGTTTGCTCGTAGCTGTTTTTCATTTTGCGGATGCCATCAATTGCTTTCGATACAAGTCCGGAGAGGACCATCAAGCCGGCCGGAAGTTCATCAGATGAACGCGTACCGGCAGGTGAGGCCCCCGCTTCCGAGTCCGGTAAGTACTCCCCCCAAGCCCCTGCCGGCCGCCCCCGATAACGGCGAGCCGGTAACCATCGAGCCGTACCGTAACCGATCACTGGATTGAACGCAACAGGACGGTGAGCCCGGAACTGGTCTCGCCGTGGCATTCGGGGTGAGCGAGGGTGCGTTTCCGTGCTCTTCGCTGCATTGTCGTGACGTCCTTCGGTTGCCCTGGAGACCCGTCCGGGCGCCACCCGAACGGCAGGAAGGCGGATTGGCGAATGCTGAATCGCTTTGGATTATTCGCTTCTGCTGGCACTATGGTGGCGCAATGGCATGGCGGACGCCTGTCGGAATCGTCTGGAAGGCGAAGGCTCCATTTCTCGCAGCCGCTGTTCTGCAACAAGGAGGAAAAGAAAATGACGCTCCCCCCCGATGCAACACCAGAGACCCATGCAGATTCCGGTTCAATTCTCGCGGCGATAGCCAGGGTCGATGTCGGCGCGCCCTTCACCTGGCTCGCCAAGGGGCTTTCCGATCTATATGCCGCCCGGACGGCCAGCCTGTTCTATGGCGTCGTATTCGCCGTCATGGGCTGGGCCATCGTTTTCTTCTACGGCCATGCCTACTCGCTGACGGTCGCGCTGATCGGCGGCTTCATGTTGCTCGGCCCCGGCCTGGCGATGGGACTGTACGGGCTTTCGCGGCAGCGGGAAGCGGGTGAGGTGCCGCGCCTGCAACCTTCGCTGACCATCTGGCGAGTCAATCTCTCCAACCTGGGGATTTTCGCGCTCGTCACGGGAGTCGTCTTCCTGATCTGGGCACGAGCGTCGATGGTGGTTTTCGCCGTGTTCTACTCCAGCGGCCTGCCGACCGCGGACGATTTCCTGCGCGAACTCCTCGCGTTCGAGAACGCGGAATTCGTCATCGCCTACCTGTTCATTGGCAGCGGCTTTGCCGCTTTCATCTTTTCGATCAGCGTCGTTGCGGTGCCGCTGATGCTTGACCGCGACAAGGACGCCATCAGCGCGATGCTGCTCAGTCTCGCCACCGTCGCGAAGAATCCGCTGCCCATGCTGGTGTGGGCCGCCCTGATCGTCACGCTGGCCGGGATCGGCTTTGCCACGGCATTCACCGGACTGATCGTCACGATCCCCGTCCTCGGGCACGCCACCTGGCATGCCTACCGCGCCCTGATCCCGCCGACCGCCGACTGATCTTCCGGTGTCGCCAAACCGGAAACCGGCGCTTGCTTGAAATCGCGGGTCTTTCGCGCCAGTTCGCTGGCCGCAGCGTTCTGCGCGGGGTTTCGCTCACGCTGAACGCGGGCGAATATGTGGCGATCGTCGGCGAATCCGGCGTCGGCAAGTTAACGCTGCTCAATCTCGTCGCCGGACTCGACCGCCCGGACAGCGGCCGGCTTGTGCTGGACGGCGTCGACTACGCGCAGCTCGACGAAGATGCGCTGACCCGTCTGCGCCGCGACCGGCTCGGCTTCGTCTTTCAGGCCTTTCACGTGCTGCCGCACCTTACCGTTCGCCAGAACGTCGCCCTGCCGCTCTGGCTGCAGGGCCGGCATGGCGGCGCGGCCGATGACCCGGCGCAGCAGTTGCTGGATGCCGTCGGCCTCGGCGACCGGGCGGCAAGCTGGCCACGCGAGCTTTCCGGCGGCGAGATGCAGCGCGTGGCGATCGCCCGCGCCCTGGTCCATCGCCCGCGACTGGTGCTGGCCGACGAGCCGACCGGCAATCTCGACCCGGCCAACGGCGCCAGGGTACTGGCGCTGCTTGGCGAGCGCATCCGGCAGGCCGGGGCGATCGGGATTCTCGTCACGCATTCGCTGGAAGCCGCCGCCACGGCGGATCGCGTTCTGCGCCTGACCACTACCGGGTTGCACGGGTGATGAGACTGGCGCCGGTTTTTCTCGGCTCGCTGGCCCGGCGCCGGATGGCAACGCTTTTTTCGTTCGTCGCGATCGTCCTCGGTGTCGCTCTCGGCATGGCGGTCCAGGCGGTGCATGAAGCGGCATTGACCGAGTTCGGCCGCGGCCTGCGGACGCTGGCCGGCGACGCCGACCTGCAGGTGGTCGGGCCGCGCGGCGGCTTTGACGAGTCCCTCTACGCCCAGTTCGCCAGCCGGCCCGAAGTGGCGGCAGCGAGCCCGCTTCTTGAACTGGAGGCCCGGCACGCCGGTTCGGATGAGACGCTGCAACTGCTCGGCGTGGACGTCTTCGCGCTGGCCCGGGTGACGCCGCGGCTGTTGCCGAGGCCGGCCGCCGGGGCAGGGCGCTTCGCCACGCTGGCCGACGACAGCATCTTTCTCGGTGCCGCGGCGCAGGAAGCGCTGGGCCTCAAGCCCGGTGATCGCATCACGCTGCAGTCGGGCAGCGGGACGACAGACCTGAAGGTTGCCGGCGACATCCCCGGTGCAGCGGAGAACCGCCGCCTTGCCGTGATGGATATCGCTGCCGTGCAGTCGCTTTTCGCCAGGATCGGACGCCTGACGCGCATCGATCTGAAGCTGGCCGAGGGCGTGGCGCCCGCCGCGGCCCGTTCCGCGCTGCAGGCCATCCTGCCCGCCGGCGTGCTGATCGAGGCGCCGGAAGCGGCCGCCGATCAGGCGGCCAACCTGTCGCGCGCCTACCGGGTCAACCTGACCATGCTGGCGGCCATCGCGCTGCTGACCGGCGGCTTTCTGGTCTTCTCGGCGCAGGCGCTGTCGGTGGTCAGGCGGCGGACCGAGTTCGCCTTTCTGCGCGCGCTGGGCCTGCCCCGTCACAGCCTGTTCGCCTGGCTGGTGGCGGAGGGCGCCCTGGTCGGGCTGGCCGGTGGCGTCGTCGGCGTCGCCCTTGGCCACGCGCTGGCGTGGGGGGCGCTGGCCCTGCTCGGCGGCGACCTGGGGGCAGGGTACTTTGCCGGACTTGAGCCGAGCCTGCAGTTTCAGCCACAGGTGACGGCGATCTACGTCGCGCTGGGGATGCTGGCCGGCATCGCCGGCGCCTGGCTCCCGGCGCGCGAGGCGGCGACGGTTTCGCCGGCCCAGGCCCTCAAAGCCGGCGACGAGGCGGCGCTTCTCGGCGGCCGCGGCCATCCGACGGCTGGGGCTGACGCTGCTGCTGGCCAGCCTTGCCGCATGCACCATTCCACCGCTCGACGGATTGCCCGTCGGCGGCTATCTCGCCGTGGCATTTCTGCTTGCCGGCAGCGTCATGCTGCTGCCGGCAGTGGCTTCCGGGATTGCCCGTCTGCTGCCGCAGCGGGGTCCGGTGCCGGCGCGACTGGCGGCCGCGCGTCTCGGCGCGGCGCCGGGACATGCCGTGGTCGCGGCCGCCGGCGTGCTGACCAGCGTCGCGCTGGCGGCGGCGATGGCGATCATGGTCGCCTCGTTCCGCGACTCGGTCGATCAATGGCTGACCCAGATCCTGCCCGCCGATCTCTACCTGCGGGCCGGCCAGGCCAGAACCAGCGCTTATCTCGACGAAGCCCTGCAAGCCAGAATTTCGGCTGTAAACGGTGTCGACCGCAGCAACTTCACGCGCCACGACAACCTGCGCCTGGCTGCCGGCGAAGCTCCGGTGGCGCTGATCGCGCGGCCACTGGCGGCGGACGGGAGCGACCTGCCGCTGGTCGGACGGGCACGGCCTGGAAAGGAAACGGCGATCTGGATCTCCGAAGCGGTGCAGGACATCTACGGCTGGCGCGCCGGCCAGCAGGTCACGCTGCCGCTGGCCGGCAAGGCGGTCAGCGCGCACGTCGCCGGGGTCTGGCGCGACTATTCGCGGCAGACCGGCGCCGTCATGATCGATCTCGCCGATTATCGCCGCCTGACCGGCGACCGCCTGGTCAACGACGCAGCGATCTACCTCGCTCCCGGCGCCGTCGCCGACCGGGTGGCCGATGCGCTGACGGCGCTGGCCGGCCCCGGCGTGCTGGAAATTGCCCGCCCGGGCGAAATCCGGGCGATCAGCCTGCGCATTTTCGACCGGACGTTCGCCGTCACCTACCTCCTCGAAGCCGTCGCCGTCGCCATCGGGCTGGCCGGGGTCGCGGCCAGTTTTGCCGCCCTGGCATCGGCCCGCAGGCGCGAGTTCGGCATGCTCCGCCACCTTGGCCTGACGCGCCGCCAGATCGGCTGGATGCTCGCCCAGGAAGGCGCGCTGGCGGCTGGCGTCGGCGTCCTTGCCGGGCTGCTTGCCGGCGGCGGCATCGGCCTCGTGCTGATCGAGGTGGTGAACCGGCAAAGCTTCCACTGGAGCATGGACCTGCACGTTCCCTGGGCCTCGCTCGCCGTATTCGCCGCCGGCCTGGTCGCGCTTGCCGCGCTGGCGGCGGTCCTTGCCGGCCGCCAGGCGATGCGCCAGGATGCGGTTCTGGCGGTGCGCGAGGACTGGTGATGCGCCGCCGCGACTTCCTGCTTCTGCTGGCCGGCTTGCCCGCTTCGGCCGTGGCGACCGGACAGGCGGCCGACTTCGCCCGCGTGCTCCCCGGCCGCCGGCTGGCCTTTCCCGCCGATTACGGCGCCCACCCGGAATTTCGCACCGAGTGGTGGTATGCGACCGGCTGGCTGACCCTGCCGGATGGCAGTCCGCTGGGTTTCCAGACGACCTTCTTCCGCGTCCGCACCGGCATTGGCGAGGACAACCCAAGCGCCTTTGCCCCGCGTCAGTTGATCCTCGCCCACGCGGCGATCGCCGATCCGGTCCTCGGCCGCCTGCGCCATGACGAACGCGCCGCCCGCGTCGGCTTCGGGAGGGCCGGCTTCGCCATCGGCGAGACCGGCGCCTGGGTCGGCGACTGGCGTTTCGAGCAGCGCGCCGGCGGCTATCGGGCCGAGGTCCGCAGCAAGGAATTCGGGTATGCCCTGAATCTCGTTCCCGACGGGCCGCCGCTCCTCAACGGCGAGGCCGGGTTCAGCGCCAAGGCGCGCGACCCGCGTCATGCCAGCTACTACTACAGCCGCCCCCAGCTCGCGGTGGCATGGCAGCGTGACGCTCGAACGGCAAGTCACAGGGCGTGACCGGCCGCGCCTGGCTCGATCACGAATGGTCGAGCGAACTGCTGCCCGACGAAGCGCAGGGCTGGGACTGGATCGGCGTCAATCTCGATGACGGCAGCGCGCTGATGGCATTCCGCCTGCGCGATCCGCACAACCAGGCGCTATGGTCGGCCGCCAGCGTCCGCCAGGGCAATGGCAGCGCCGAGATCCTGCCGGCGGAGGCGGTCGTTTTCGAACCTCTGCGCCACTGGCAATCGCCGCGCACCGGCATTACCTACCCGGTCGAATGGCGAGCAATACGTACGAGTCAGGCACCACAGGGCCGCCGGGTTCG
>CAWEMU010000022.1:0-25082 GCA_963810175.1 uncultured beta proteobacterium
TGACGACGAGCATGCATCGATGGCTGTGAGAAGCATTCTGCGCATGGGCGATCCGCGCCTGCTCGAGGTCGCGCGCCCGGTGACCGAATTCGCGACGCCGGCGCTGGATGAACTCATCGCCGACATGTTCGACACGATGGCGGCGGCCGGCGGCGTCGGCCTGGCGGCACCGCAGATCGGCGTCGGGCTGCAGGTCGTCATTTTCGGCTTCGAGAACAGCGAGCGCTATCCCGATGCCGAGCCGGTGCCGCAGACAATACTGCTCAATCCGCAGATCATGCCGCTGACCGGCGAGGAGGAACTCGACTGGGAGGGGTGCCTGTCGGTTCCCGGCCTGCGTGGCGAGGTGCCGCGCCTTGCCCGGATCCGCTACCAGGGCTGCGATCCGCAGGGGCGGCCGATCGACCGAACGGTCGAAGGTTTCCACGCGCGCGTCGTGCAGCATGAATGCGACCATCTGATCGGCAGGCTCTATCCGATGCGGATGCGGGACTTCTCCCGCTTCGGGTTCACCGATGTACTCTTTCCAGAACTGACCTGACGCAGGAGATTCCAGTGGAACAGCATTTGCCGGCCATCGAGGTCGAGACGCGCGACAGTCCGCAGTATGCGGTGATCTGGATGCACGGCCTCGGCGCCGACGGTTCCGATTTCGTGCCGGTGGTGCCGGAACTCGGGCTGGCGGATGCGCCGGGCGTTCGCTTCATCTTTCCCCATGCGCCGGAGATGCCAGTCACGTGCAACGGCGGCTACGTCATGCGCGCGTGGTACGACATCGTCTCGCTCGACAGCAGCAGCCGGGAGATCGACGAGGCGGGCATCGTGCAGTCGCGGGAAGCGATCCGGCACCTGATCGCCCGCGAAAACCGGCGCGGAATTCCCTGCGCAAGGATCATCCTTGCCGGTTTTTCGCAGGGCGGGGCCGTCGCCTACATGACGGCGCTGACGCATGACGAGCCGCTGGCCGGCGTCATCGCGCTGTCAACCTACATTCCCTGCGGCGGACTGCTGGCGCGCGAGCGGACCGCAGCAAACCGTGACATCGCGATCTTCGCCGCCCACGGACGCGCGGACGACGTCGTTTCCCCCGAACTGGGACGACGCGCCCGGGATTTCCTGGTCCGCCATGGCTACCGGGTCAACTGGCACGAATACCCGATGCCGCACGCGGTCTGCCTCGAGGAAATCCGCCTGCTTGCGGAATGGCTCCGGGAACGCCTGCAGTGAGCAACGGGGCGGTGCAACGAGCGGCGCCCGGCAGTGCCGAACTGCCCGTATACGAGGGCATTCCGCTGTCGCGGATCAGTCTCGTCGTCTCCGATGAACTTGCCGGCCAGGCGCTGGCCGCCCTGATCGCCGCAGATGCCATCGGCTTCGATACCGAGTCGAAGCCGACCTTCCTCAAGGGAGAGGTGTCGACCGGCCCGCATCTGGTGCAGCTTGCCACCGACGACCATGCCTACCTGTTCCCGATTTCCCGAGTCTCCGGCGCCGGGGTCGTGAAAAGGATCCTCGAGTCACCCGCCGTTCTGAAGGTCGGCCTCGGCCTTGGCAATGACCGGAGTGCGCTGAAATCGGTGCTTGGCATCGAGGCGCAGCACCTGCTCGACCTCGGCGAGGTACTGCGTGGACCCGGGCATCGCGGCACGGTGGGGGCGAAGGTGGCCGTCGCGCATTTTTTCGGCCAGCGTCTGCAGAAGTCGAAGAAGACCGGCACCAGCAACTGGGCGAACTCGTACCTGAGCGAACGCCAACTGCTCTATGCCGCGAACGACGCCCACGTGGCATTGCGACTCTACCGGGCCTGGCTGCGCGCGCAACCCGCGCCAAGCTGAATTAGCGTTCGAGCAACGCTGCATTCATCACGAAAGACCCGCCGATGACCGATTCCCGTCCTTCACTCTCCCTGCTGGAAGCCCGCATCGTCGGCACCCTCATCGAAAAACAGCGCACGGTGCCCGACACCTACCCGCTGTCGTTGAACGCGCTGGCGGCGGGGTGCAATCAGAAGACCAGCCGCCATCCCGTGATGGAAGCCAGCGACGGCGAGCTTCTCGATGCCATCGACAATCTGACCGCGCTGGGCCTGGTGTCCGCAGTGAGCGGCGGTCGGGTGGCCCGCTTTGCGCATGGTCTGGAGCGGGCTCTCGGCGTGCCGACCCAGGCTTCGGCCTTGCTCGCGGTGCTGATGCTGCGCGGCCCGCAGACGGCGGGGGAACTGCGGCTGAATTGCGAACGCCTGCACAGGTTTGCCGATATCTCCGCGGTCGAGGCATTTCTCGAGGAACTTGCCGCCCGCCCGGAGGGTGCATTGGTGGTCGAACTGCCGCGCCTGCCGGGATCGCGCGAGAACCGCTGGGCGCACCTCCTGAGCGGCCAGCCCGCGGCTGGGTTCGTGCCGGCACCGCCCCCGGCGGCGGCTATGTCCGGCGACGAGATTCTTCATCTCAACGAGCGGGTTGCGGCGCTCGAAGCCGAAGTCGCGGAACTGCGGGCCATGCTGGCCCGGCTGTCAGGCGGGCCGGCAGCGTAGGCCGCCGTTGGACCGGCCGGGGTCGCGCCGGGGATCCGGCTGCCGCCGGTTCATTCCGCGTAGTGGATTGCCAGCCAGATGGTCGGCTGTTCGGGATCTGTCCAGTCCACGCGGTGCCGGCGATGCGGGGCGATATCGACGAAATCGCCGGGGCGCAGCGGACGCGCTTCGGCTTCGTCGGCGAAGCGCAGGCGGGCGGCGCCACGGATCAGCAGTACCCACTCGCCGCCGGGCTGGTCGTACCAGAAACCGGGCGGACTGCACTGGCCGGTCGAGACGATACGCTCGATGCGCAGGCCTGGCCGGCTGAGCAACTGCAAGATTTGCTCGTCTGACGCGGTCAACGGTGGCAGATCGGCAAAAAAGCTGGCGATCACGCATGCCCCCTGACCGTGTGCCGCTTCAGCCAGTTGATCGTGTCATCGACGAAGGTAAAGACGACGGGAACGACGAGCAGGCTGAGGAAGGTCGAGGTGATCAGGCCGCCGATGACGACGATGGCCATCGGCGCGCGGAAGCTCGGGTCGGTGCCGAGACCGATGGCGATCGGCAGCATGCCGGCGCCCATCGCGACGGTGGTCATGACGATTGGCCGGGCGCGCTTGCGGCAGGCATCGAGCAGGGCGTTCCAGCGGTCGAGGCCGTGGTCGCGGCGGGCGAGGATGACGTAGTCGATGAGCAGGATCGAATTCTTGGTGGCGATTCCCATCAGCATGATGAGACCGATCATCGACGGCATCGAGACCGCGGTCGAGGTCACGAACAGCGCCAGGAAGGCGCCAGGCACCGAGAGCACGAGGGCGGCGAGAATGGTCACCGGCTGCATGAAGTCACGGAATAGCAGCACCAGCACGATATAGATGCAGAGCACCCCGGTCAGCATCGCGAGGCCGAAGCTGTCGAACAGTTCGGCCATCGCCTCGGCGTCGCCGATCGTGGTGCGCAGGATGCCAGGTGGCAGCGTGCTGACGCTGGGCAGGGCGAGGATCCTTTCCTCGATCTCGCCGAGCGGCTGCTGGTTCAGCTCGATCTCGAAATTGATGTTGCGCAGGCGGTCGTAGCGGTCGATTTCCGCCGGCCCGCCGGCCAGGCTGAGGGTGGCCACGTTGGCTATCATCACCGGGCCATTCTTGCCGGGGACGGTCAGGCGTTCGAGCAGCGAGATGTCCTGACGGGCGGCCGGCGGCAGGCTGACGACGATGGGGATCTGGCGCTGCGTCAGGTTGAGCTTGGCCAGACTCTGGTCGTAATCGCCGGCGGTGGCGATGCGCAGCGTGTCGGCGATGGCGGCCGAGGTGACGCCGAGATCGGCCATGCGGGCAAAGTCGGGGCGCACGACGAGCTCCGGTCGGACCAGGCTGGCCGTCGTGGTGACCGCCCCGATACCGGGAATCGTGCGCAATTCGCGTTCGACGATGCGGGAGTGCTCGGCGAGCACCTCGCCGTTTTCCCCGGCCAGAACCAGGATGTACTTTTCACCGCTCGAGCCGCCGAAGCCGACCTTGACCTGGACGCCGGGCAGCACGGCAAGCGCGTCGCGCAACTGGCTCTCGACGTCGAGTTTCCTGACGCCGCCGCGTTCGTGGCGCGGCGTCATGTTGATGGTCAGCGTTGCCTTGCGCACCTCCGCCGCGCCGCGCGGGGCGAATGGATCGCTGCCGGTCGCGCCGCCGCCGATGGCGGTATAGACCATCCGGACGTGGGGGTTCTGCTCGACGATCCGGCGTGCATGCTCGGCGGCTGCAAACGCCTCCCTGAACGTGCTCCCCGGGGGCAGGGCAAGGGCGACCTGGGTCTGCGAAAGGTCGTCGGGTGGCAGGAAGCCCTTGTTCAGCAGGGGCACCAGCGAGAAAGAACCGAAAAAGAAGACGGCGGCGGCGCCCATGGTCGCCAGCCGGTGCTTCAGGCACCAGGTGGCCCAGCGCGTGTAGGCGGCCATCCAGCCCGGTTCATGGTGCTCGCCTTGCGGCGGCTTGAGGACGTAGGCGGCCATCATCGGGGTCAGCATGCGCGCGACGACCAGCGAGAAGAAGACGGCGATCGCCGCGGTCCACCCGAACTGGACGAAGAATTTTCCCGGCACGCCGCTCATGAAGGCGGTCGGCAGGAAGACGGCGATCAGCGTGAAGGTGGTGGCGATCACCGCCAGCCCGATTTCGTCAGCCGCCTCCATCGCCGCCTGATAGGGCGTCTTGCCCATGCGCAGGTGGCGCATGATGTTCTCGATCTCGACGATGGCATCGTCGACCAGGATACCGACGACCAGCGACAGCGAGAGCAGGGTGACGACGTTGAGCGTGAAGCCCATCAGATAGGTCACTGCAAAGGTCGGGATGATCGACAGCGGCAGCGCCGTCGCCGAAACCACGGTGGCCCGCCAGTCGCGCAGGAAGAGCCAGACGACGATGACGGCGAGAATTGCGCCCTCGATCAGCAGCCACATCGAGCCCTCGAAATTCTCGATCACCGGATCGACGAAATTGAAGGCTTCGGTGATGGTGACGTCGGGATGCTCGGCCTTGATCTTCTCGAGGCGGGCGCGCACGCCGTTGGCGACTTCGACTTCGCCGGCGCCGCGGCTGCGGACGATCTCGAAGCCGACCACCGGCTTGCCGTTGAGCAGCGCGGCCGAACGTTGCTCGGCGACGGTGTCGGTGACGCTCGCCAGCTGGTCGAGGCGGATCCGGCGTCCGTCGCTCAGCGAAATTTCCAGTGCGCCGAGTTCCTCGGCCGACTTGACGGTGGCGATCGTGCGCACCGACTGTTCGGCGCCGCTGATGTCGGAACGGCCCCCGGAGGCTTCCTGCTGGATCTGGCGCAACTGGCGGGAGACGTCGGCTGCCGTGGCGCGCAACGCGAGGAGACGGGCCGGATCGAGTTCGACGCGGATTTCGCGCGTCACCCCGCCGACTCTCGACACGGCGCCGACGCCGCGCACGCTGAGAATGGACTTGGTCACCGTGTTGTCAACGAACCACGACAGCGCCTCGTCGTCCATGCGGCTGGAAGTGACGGTATAGGTCAGGATCGGCGCGCCGGAGAGGTTGACCTTGCTGATGACCGGATCGCGGAGGTCGCCCGGGAGGTCGGAGCGGATGCGCGAGACGGCATCGCGCACGTCGTCGACGGCCTCCTGCGTCGGCTTTTCGAGCCGGAACTCGATGGTGACCGTGGCCGTGCCGTCCTGCACCTTGGTGTAGATGTGCTTGATGCCCTGCAGGGTGGCGACCGCGTTCTCGATCTTGCGCGCCACCTCGGTTTCCATCTGCGCCGGCGCCGCGCCGGGCAACGAGGCGGTGACCACCACCGTCGGCAGGTCAACGTCCATGAACTGCTGGATCTTCATTGCGCGGAAGGCCATGGCGCCGAGCAACGTCAACATGACGAAGAGCAGGATGGCCGGAATCGGATTCCGGATCGACCACGCTGAAACGTTCATGGCTGCTTTTCGGGAGCGACGATACGGACGGTGTCGCCGTCGGCGAGAAAACCGGCGCCGCTGGCAACCACCGTATCACCGGGATCGAGCCCGATGACTTCAATCCGCTGTTCGAGGCGGCGGCCGGTACCGACCTTGGTCAGCGTGACCTTGGCCAGATCATTGCCGCCCGGATCGATGCGGAAGACGTAGGCGAATCCTTCGCGCAGCAGCACGGCCGACTGCGGCAGCGTCAGTGCCGGACGTTGCCCGAGGTCGAACTCGCCGCGCGTGAACATGCCGGCGCTCAGCGCCTTGCCGGCCGCGGGGGGCAGGTCGACATAGACGATGCCGTTGCGCGTCTGCGGGTCCACGGTCGGCGCCACGGCGCGCACGGTGCCGGTCACGGTGGCTCCGTTCGGGGTTTCCAGCCTGGCCGGCTGGCCTGGCTGCAGGCGGGCCAGTTCGCCGGCGGTGACTTCGGCGCGCCACTCCAGCCGGCCGCCGCGGATCAGGCGGAACAATTCCTCGCCGGACTGCGTCAGCGAACCGACCGTGGCGTTGCGCGCCGAGATGATGCCGTCGTCGGGCGCCATGACGCTGGCCTTGGAACGCCGCAGTTCGGCCGACTGCAAACGGGCCTTGGCCGCGTTCAGGCGGGCCAGTGCCGTATCGGCAGCGGTCTGCGTCTGAATGCCCTGTTGCGGGCTGTAAAAGCCCTTTTCGCGCAACTGGCGGGCGCGTTCGTTGATCGCCCGCGCTTCGGCCAGCGTCGCTTCGGCTTCGGCGACCGCCGCTTTGCTTTCGGCCAGTTCGCTGTCGACCGCATCGCTGGCGATGCGCGCCAGCACGTCACCCTTCTTCACCGCATCGCCGATGTTGGCGCGCACCTCGGTAATCCGGTAGTTGCTGATTTCCGGGCCGATGATCGCCTCCTGCCAGGCAGCGACGTTGCCGCTGGCCGAGAGGGTTTGCGGCCAGTCGCGCAATAGCGGCGTGGTGACGGTGACGGTCAGGGCCGCCTTGGCCGGCGGGGCATCGGCCGAGGAAGGCTTGTCGCCGCAGGCGGAGAGGGTGAGCGCAAGCAGGCTGGCGAGGAGCCGAAGTTTTTGCTTCATGTTTGATTGGTTCGTTGTTTTATTTTCAGGGCATCCGGGATGGCTGGATGTCGCCGGGATGGCGTCGCCTCAGACCTCGATGACTGTGTCGCTATAGCGAGCTACCAGTGGGTCATGGGTCATCAGACGCATCGGCTCGACCAGCGCCTGGGCCACCAGAATGCGGTCGAACGGGTCTTGATGGTGGGCCGGCAGGGATTCAACAGCCAGTGCGTGTTCGACGTCGATAGGCAGGAAGCGATAGCCGGATTCCTGAAAGTAACGCACCGCATCCTGGCCGGAAACCGGCATGTCACCGCGTCCCAAACCGCACTTGATGGCAATTTCCCAGATACTTGCCGCGCTGACCCATACGGTGGTCTTGGGCGCCTGAATCAGGTCGCGCGCTTTCTGGGGCAGTTTCGGGCTGTCGGTTATGGCCCACAGGGCGACATGGGTGTCGAGCAGCAGGTTCATTGGCGGGCGGCGCTGGCGAACAGGCGGGCGACCTCGTCGTTATGGGCGTCGATGTCGTCCGGCACGACAAACCGGCCTTTCGCCACGCCAATGCGCTTTCCCGTCGGCGTCGCATCCATCGGCACCAGCCTGGCTGCGGGCCGCCCGTTTCTGGCGATGACGATTTCGCGCTCGTGCCCTTGCTCGATGGCATCCACCAGACGAGACAGGGAAGACTTGGCTTGCAACATATTGATCGCTTGCATGGAAATCTCCAGAAATAACGGTGTTAGTCTAGTCTGGCTAATCAACTAAATCAAGCAGAAGCAATTTCCGGCCGACTCAAAGATAGGCTTCCTGCTCCGCTTTTTCGCCCAGTTCGAGAAGGGTGGCGGCGAGTTGGCGCAGAACGGGCGGGAGTGTTCCGCTGAGCAGTTGGGCGAGTTGCTGGCGGTCGTGCTCGGTCAGCGGCTTGCGCTGGCGCGCGGCCAGCAGATCGTCGCGCCGCATGGCGAACGGCATCCACGGCAGACTTGCCGCCTCCCAGAGCTTCGCGGCCTGTAGCGCGATGGCGATGCCGGCCGGATCCGGGTCGCAGGCGATTTCGGCGGGAGCCGGGGCGCCGACGAGGAGGTGGCGCATGCTCTCCTGCCACCAGCCGGGTGGGAACCCGGGAAGCCAGACGACGGCCATGTCCGGTGTGCGCTGGCGGGCGCTTCGCTCGAAGCTGGTGCGGTTTTCAATCAGTCGCCAGACGCCTGGCTGGCCGTCGCAGCGTTGTGCGGTGGCGATGGTTTCCGGGGTCAGCGCGGCCCAGTCGGCGCTGGCATCCAGATCGATGATGCCGCTGCCGGTATGGAGGCGGATCGGCCCGGCGACCAGCAGGTGCGGTGTGTGCTCGAAAATGCCGCATTTTTCGAGGTCGACCGCAGCAGCCAGCCAGTTCCATTCGGCGGCGGTGACGCCTTTGCTGTCGCCACGGGCGAGCAGGGAAAAATCGCGGCGGGTGCCTTGTCTTTCTTCATCACGCCAGAGGTCGAGGCTCTTGAGCAGGCTGAAGCGCTGCAGCCGGCGGGCGAGCGGCAGGCTGGCCAGTGCGGTGTGAGCGGTGGCGATATCCGCTGTGTCGAAGCGATACGCGCTGGCACTCGCCCAATCGTTGGCCAGTTGTTTGGGGTCGGGTAGTTGGAACATTTCACGCAGTGCGTTGAGGCGGGGAAATTCCAGCCAGGTAATGTTCCAACGACTGCCGGACCGCTTTTCGTACTGCACCGACCAGCCATGGCGCAGCAGCCAGTCGGCAAGCTTCATGGCGGTTTCCAGATTCTTGCTGCCGGCGTCGGCGAGCAGGGTCGACCATTTGCGGCGTGCCTGGTTTGGCTTGAGCCAGCGGAGCAGCAGGTCGATTTGCGCACCCGGTAATTCCAGCGGCACCCCGGTAGCTTCCCGCGAAAAGCGCCGCCGGCTGGCCTGCGGGCTGGCCAGCGAGGCGCCAGTGAGCAATTCGCTTTCGATCGATGACATGTCTGGGTCAGCGGCTGCGCATGTAGTCGGCAAAAATATCGGGGGCGAGGGCGCGCAGTTTTGCGCGTTGCGGAATCAAATCCGCCTGCCGGCCGGTTTTTTCAAGATGCAGCAGATCGAGCAGCAGGCCAAAGGCGCGTGCCGGTTCGTTTTGTGCGGGTTGTGCCCGGCGCAGCAGTTCGCGCAGTTCGCTTTGATGGATCAAGAGCCAGGCCGGGAACCAGACGAGGTCGTGGTATTCGCCATTGTTTTCAAACGCGGCCAAGAATTGCTTCCTGAGGTGCTCAACCCCAGCCGGCTCACGCAGCAGGAGGCACGAGAGCCTCTCCGGTGCCAGCCAGGCCAGTTCGGCCAGCAGGGGCCACCAGATTTCCGATGGACCATGGTTGATCTCGATTTCAGTCATCCAGGCCAGGGATACGGGGATGCGGCGCCAGGAAGGGATTTTCTCGACGGCCGAACGCGCCTGGTCGGGGTTGCCGGCAGCTAGCCAGAAGGGCGCCGAATGGATGTCCGGACGATCGCTGTCGTAGCCAAGTGGTGTCGCGGCTCTCGCCAGATCGGCCCACAGCGGGCGCGCCCAAACGATGACAAGAGCGGAGCCAAGGAGTCGTTCGGCGAAGGGCAGAATGGCATGGATGAGCTGGTGGTGACGGGACTTCAGGTTTGCCGGCTCGAGGTCGCGCCGAAAATCGTTCAACTGCTCAAGAAGCTGTTCATGGGTGGTCAGGTCATGGTGCCGGGGAAATTCGTCGTGCAGGGCCCGGATAGCCAGTGCCGCCGCACCCAGATCGTGGGTGAACAATGCCTTTACGGCAGCGTTGTTGAGCGTAACGTCGCGCGAGTCCTCGAAGAGATCAAGCTGCATTGTCTTCGCCTTGGCTATTCCGTATCGCGCACCAATACCCCGACGCGCGGCGCCCAGGGTTCACCCGGCTGCTTCTTGAAGGTGACCAGCGTCAGCAGCGACGGGTCGTGCACATTGACATTGTGGGTGACCGGCGTGGTCAGCAGGTATTGCGCCTGCGTGGCCTTGAGGAAGCCGGCGACGCGGTCGATGTTCACGATGTCGAGGTGGGCGAAGGGCTCGTCGATGAAGACGAAGCCGCCGGGGTGGGATTCTTCCATCATCAGCGCGATCAGCAGGATCAGCGATTTCATCACCTGCTGGCCGCCGGAGGCATCGCCATCGTTCAGCCCCATGAAGCCTTTTTCGTCGAAATCGAACTTGACCGACAGCGCGGCCTGCGCCAGCGCCAGGTCGTCGTCGGCCAGCAGCGGCAGCTCGGCTTCGACCTTGATGCTGGCCATTTCACCCAGGGTACGCAGGTTGCGGGCGTAGCGGCGAACGGTGGCGCGCAGGACATGGACGTATTGCTCGCGCGCCGCCGTGGTCTGCGCTTCGGCCATCCGGTTGTCGCGCTGGCGCTCGGCCAGTTCCTCGCCCTGCCGGGCGGCATCCGCTCTCAGCTTGTCGCGGGTAACGAGGATCCCGGCGTCAGTGATCCAGGCCTTTTCGGCCAGATCGCGTTCGATCTTGTGGATTTCGCGGTCGATGGCGGCGAGGCTTTCCCATTCCCTGGCGATTTCGGCATTGGCCGTCTCCTCCAGCCAGTTGACAGGCAGGGTACGGCGGCTGCAGCGCAGGGATTTCAGGCGTTCTGCCTGTTGCAGGCGGGCCGGTTTGTTGGCTTTTTCGGCCAGACGTTTAACCACATCCTGCAGTTGCGAGGAGATGTCTTCGACAGCGCGCTCCGCCTTGCGCCAGGCGTCGTCGGCGGTATCGCGCTGCTGGCGGGTGTGGTTCAGATTCTCCCGAACCTGATGGCGGCGACTATCCAGGCTGGTCATCTGGATTTCAGCGGCGGCGAATTCGGCGGCGCGGGCGGCGAGGTTTTGCGTGGCGGTTTCACCGGCCAGGCGGGCGCGGCAGGTAGCGATCGTTTGCTCGCATTCGGCAATGCCGGCTTCGTGTCCGGCGATGCGTGGGGCGAGTTCGGCCAATTGTGCCTGCACGGCCGCCAGACGGGCGGCGCCGAAACGGGCGAATTCCGGGGCGGCGTGACGACCGCCGCGCCGTTCGCGCAGGTAGCCGCTTCTCGTCACCCAGTCCTGGGCACGCGGCAGGCGGGCACCGGCATGGGCATCCTCGACACGCTGTGTGCGGTCGAGCAGCCTGTCGATCCAGCCGGGAACCGGTCGCCGGAAATGAACGACCTCGGCCACACAGCCCGGTGCCGGCAGTGTTGGCTCGCTGCGTTCGGGGACGATGAAATGGCGGTACTTGTGCTTTTCGCCCAGCGCAAAGGCTGCTTCGGCGTCGCGTTCGCGGTGCAGCACGACGAGATGGGCGTAGGGGGCGAGCAGGGCTTCGACGGCTTTCTGCCAGCCGGTGTCGGTAATTTCGACCAGGTTGACCAGCAGGTCGTGGGCGATGGCGGCGGCGTCCAGCGCCGCGCGGAAATTTCGGATGTCGCCGGGTTCGGCGCGTTGGCCGCTGGCGAGGGCGGCGATGACGGCCTCCAGTTCGCGCTGCTCGCCTTGCCAGCCGGCGAGTTCAAGGCGCAGGGCGTCGCGCCGGGTTTCCGCTTCGCCCTGTTGCCGGACGATGACTTCCGGGTTGCCACCCGCTTCCCTGGCCAGGCGCAGCAGGCGGTCGCGTTCGCCCAGCAGCCCTTCCAGTTTGCCGGCTTCGCGGTTGATCGGCGCCTGCGCCTCGATGGCGCGCTGCTCTTCGGCAAGCGCCGCGGAACGGCGGGTTTCGGCGGCTGCGAGATCCGCCTCGGCTTGCGGTGGACGGGCTTGCAAAGCCGTCTTTTCGGCCAGCAGACTGCGCCATTCGCGTTGCATGCCGATGATTTGCGAACTGCCCTTGAGGATGGAATCGCCGAGCAGGTGATATTCCAGCCGCGGGCGGATTTCGCCGAACAGGCGGTTGCGGTCGTCGTTCAGCCGGCACCAGGTCTGGTAGTTGGCGACGTCGAGTTCGGTGTTCTTGATCTTGAGTTGCAGGCGGTCGAGCTGGGCTTCCAGTTCGACCAGTTCGCGGCGCGTCGCTTCCTGATGTTGGCGCGCTTCCTGGTAGCGGTCGAGTACCTCGCGGTCGCCGAAGACCTGAAACACCAGGTCGAGCAATGCCTTGGGCGAGAGTTCGCAGAGTTTGTCGGTCTGCCCCTGTTCCAGTGACAGTACCTGGCCGATGGCCGGCGTCAGGCCGGCGCCGTGCAGTACCTGCTGGTATTCGCGCACGCCGAGCGGCGTGGCGCTGGCGTGCAGGGCTTCGATGGGCGTGTCGCCCTCGGCGATCAGGTAATGCCGCGTCCAGTCGCCGCCCTTTTTCTCGATGCGACAGGCCAGCGTCACCGTGTCGCTTGAGAACGGCGGCCAGAAGGGACGCTTGCCCGAGGGCTGGCGGCGGTTGTCGACGACCCCGCGTAGCCAGCAGAAATCCTCGCCATTGCGCCGCACATAACGCTTGTAATCGCGCTTCTTCGAGCAGTCGAGGGCCAGCAGCGTGCGCAGGGCATCGAGCAGCGTGGTCTTGCCGGAACCGTTGGGGCCGACGATGGTGACGATGGCGGCGTCGAGCGGCAGAACCAGGCGCTGCCAGAAATCCCAATGGACCACCTCGAGCTTTTCCAGGCGGAACATCAGGCGTCTCCGGTTGCGGTCGACGCCATTCTTGCCGCATTTTTGCCGTTGACCGCAGCCAGCACATCGGCAAGCGCGCCGTCGAGGATGCGCGGGGCGAGTTCGGCGTAATCGAAGGCGAGGTCGAGCAGCGGCCCCTCGTGCAGGACCTTGTTGCGCCGCTCGATGAAGCCCAGCCGCGACAGCACGGGCAGCAGGAACTGCAGGCGCGCCTTGCCGCCGAGCGACTTGCCGTAATCTTCGAGCAGCACGTTTTCCGGCACGCCGCGCGCGGCGTCGTCGCGCAGCGGGGCTGGCTGGGGGTTGCCGAACATGTCGGTCTGCCCGGCGTCGGTGGTCGTCTCGCGGGAAAGCTGGCGTTCGCGCTTGGGCAGGATGATCAGCGCCCAGAGCAGGACAAGCAGCGCGACGCCGTCGCGGTTCAGGCCGGCATTGTTGGACAGCCAGGCGTCCCCGCGCCCGAAGACGGCGTTCTCGGCGCCCGCGGCCAGACCGACGGCGATGTGGCCGGCGAAGGGGTTGTCGAGCAGGCGCAGGCCGGCGGCGGCGAGGCGGTGTTCGATGTCCTGGCGAAAGCTTTCGTCGATCAGCAGGCGGCGCACCTCGGCATCGCTCTTGGGCAGCCAGCGCTGGGCGAGCAGGCGGGCGATGAACTCGGCGGGCGTATTGGCGTTCATGGTGCGTTCCGGGGCAGAATCCGGCCGCGACTGATGGCGGCGACTTCGTTGCGTTGCGGGGTGTCGAGCCTATCGTCGTCGCCCCAGCGCAGGGTCAGCGGCAGGGCGCCGAAGGCGGTCAGCTCCGGGTCACCCGAGGGGTCGCCGAGGAAGGGGAGCAGCGAGAAGCGGTAAGCGGCGGCGCGGAAACTATCGCCGACAATGGCATCGGCCACCGCCAGGCCGTCTTCGCGCACGGCGAGGTCGGCCAGCAGACGGGTCAGCGCGGCCAGTTCCGGCGGTAGCTCGCGCGGGATTTCGCGGGTATTTTCGGCGTCAACCGCAGCCGGCAGCGTCGAGCGCTGGCGCTCCGGGCGCTGCCGTTCAACGAGTTCGAATTCGGCGACATCGGCCATCACGTCGGCCAGTACCAAAGCGATTTCCGGTACCAGGTGCGTGGTGCCGACGGCAAAATCGGCGAGTTGGTCGATGTCGCGTGTTTTCAGCCAGGCGGCGAGTTCGGACGAGGTCAGCCCGCCTTGCGAGAGGTGTATGCGCTGGCGGGCGATGGCCGCGAGTTCGCGCTGGAAGACGCCGGTCATGCGCATGATGCGGCTTTGGCGGGCGCCGATTTCCTGCGCCAGGCGCCAGGTGGCATCGTCGGGCAGGCCATCGGCGGTGAGTTCGCGCATGATTTCGGTGCCCTTTTCCATCCACTGCCAGACGGAAGCGAGCTTTGTTTGCGCGGCCTGCAAGCGGAATTCGGATCCCGATGCCACGGCGCTGGAAAATTCATCCTCCAGTTCGGCGAGGCGCGCCAACAGATGTTGCAGATTTTCCGGCGAAATGCGCCCGGTGGCGCCACCGGCAGCGATCTGTGCCGTCAGGTAGCCGAGTTCGGCATCGTCTTCTGCAGCAAATTGTAGCAGCGTGGACAATGCGGCCAGCACCATGCGACCCGTGGGGGAAATCTGGTAAGTGCGTCTTTCCGTGTCCCAGACCAGCAAGTCGTGCTCGCGCAAGCGCTTCAATACGGTTTCAAGTTTGACTTGGTCGATGAAACCGAAGTGCATCTCCAGTTCGCGTGGCGACCAACTCGGGTTTTCGGCGCGGGCGCCGATTTCCCGGAGCACCAGCAGGCGAACCATGACTTCCGCCTCGCCGCCGCGAAAGACGGCGAGGCAGGCGGCAATCAGGCCGCGCGCCCCGAGCAGCGGGTAAAGCGGCGCAACGTCGGCCGGTTCGACGCCACGCGCGAAAAAGTCGGCGAGGTCAAGTCGCTCGATCGAACTTCCCACTTAGACGCCCTGTTTGAGGCTGGCCTCGATGAAGGCGTCGAGATCGCCGTCGAGCACGCCCTGCGTGTTGCCGGTTTCGTGGTTGGTGCGCAGGTCCTTGATCCGGGACTGGTCGAGCACGTAGGAACGGATCTGGTGGCCCCAGCCGATGTCGGATTTGGCGTCCTCCAGCTTCTGCTGTTCGGCCATCTGCTTGCGCAGTTCGAGTTCGTAAAGCCGGGCGCGCAGCATCTGCCAGGCTTCGTCGCGGTTGCGGTGCTGCGAGCGGTCGTTCTGGCACTGGACGACGATGCCGCTCGGGATGTGGGTCAGGCGCACGGCGGAGTCGGTCTTGTTGATGTGCTGGCCGCCGGCGCCGGAGGCACGGTAGGTGTCGGTGCGCACGTCGGCCGGATTGATGTCGATCTCGATCGAATCATCGACTTCCGGGTAAACGACGACGCTCGTGAACGAGGTATGGCGGCGGGCATTGGAGTCGAAGGGCGACTTGCGAACCAGGCGGTGGATGCCGGTCTCGGTGCGCAGCGTGCCATAGGCGTAGTCACCGGTGAATTTGACCGTGGCGCCCTTGATCCCGGCGACGTCGCCTTCGGACTCTTCCATGACGTCCACGGTGAAGCCCTTGCGTTCGCCATACTTGATGTACATGCGCAGCAGCATCGCCGCCCAGTCCTGGGCTTCGGTGCCGCCGGCGCCGGCCTGGATTTCCAGGAAACAGGGGCTCGGGTCCTGCGGGTTGTTGAACATGCGCCGGAACTCGAGGGTCGCGATCTTTTCCTCGATCGCCGCCGCATCGGCCTCGACCGCGCGCAGCGTCTCATCGTCGCCTTCTTCGCGGCCCATCTCGAACAGTTCGCGGCCGTCGTCGAGGTTGCCCTGCACGGCCTCCAGCACGAGGACGACATCCTCCAGTGCCTTTTTCTCGCGGCCCAGATCCTGGGCGTGCTGCGGATCATCCCAGATCCGGGGATCTTCCAGCTCCTTGTCGAGAAGGGTCAGGCGTTCGCGCTTGTGGTCGTAGTCAAAGATACCTCCGCAGCTCGGCGGCGCGCTGCGCCAGGTCGTCGAGCTTGTAGGAGATGCTGTTGAGTTGTTCGGCTTCCATGAGGCAGGTCCAGGTAATTTGCAAAATGCAGATTATAGCCGGGGCAGGGCGTCACCGGATTGACTGCGGCGGGGTCGGGCGGTGATACTTGACGCCGTGCCCCGCGGGGTCCCACTTCTTTTCTTCCGGACTTGCTCAGATGCTGCAGAAACTCTCCTCTTTTGCCGGAATTCAGGGGCCGGTCGTCATCATCGTCATCGACGGCTACGGTCTTCCGAAATCCGACGTCGGCAGCGCCATCGCCGCCGCCCGCAAGCCGACGCTCGACCGCCTCGTCGCCGGTTATCCGAACATCCGTCTGCGCGCCCATGGCACGGCGGTCGGCATGCCGTCGGACGACGACATGGGCAACTCCGAGGTCGGGCACAACGCCATCGGCGCCGGGCAGGTCTATAGCCAGGGGGCGGCACTGGTCGCCAATGCCATCGCCGATGGCGCCATCTGGCAGGGCGAGGCCTGGCAGCAAATCGTGGCCGGTGCCAAGGCAGGGCGGGGGGTGATCCACTTCATCGGCCTGTTCTCCGACGGCAATGTGCACAGTCACATCGATCACCTCAAGGCGATGGTCGCCCAGGCCAAGGCCGAAGGCGTCAAGGCCGTGCGTGTCCACGCCTTGCTCGACGGGCGCGACGTTCCGGAAACCAGCGCGCTTGACTATGTGGTGCCGTTCGAGGCTTTCCTCGCCGGGATCAGCGACGCCGGCTTCGATGCCCGCATCGCCTCGGGCGGCGGCCGCCAGAACATCACGATGGACCGCTACGACGCCAACTGGCCGATGGTCGAGAAAGGCTGGCATACCCACGTGCTGGGCGAAGGCCAGCAGTTCGCCAACGCGACGGCCGCGGTCAACGGCCTGCGCGAGCAGAATCCCGGCACCATCGACCAGGATCTGCCGCCTTTCGTCATCGGCGACAACGGCAAGGCGATCGGCACCATCGAGGATGGCGACTCGGTGGTCTTCTTCAACTTCCGCGGCGACCGCGCCATCGAGATCAGTCGCGCCTTCGAGGAAGCCGGCTTCGACAGGTTCGACCGCGTCCGGGTGCCGAAAGTCACCTACGCCGGCATGCTGCAGTACGACGGCGACCTCAAGCTGCCGGCCCGCTTCCTCGTCGCCCCGCCGGCGATCACGGACACCATGGGCGAGTGGTTCAGCAAGGCGGGCATCACCCAGTTCGCCTGTTCGGAAACGCAGAAGTTCGGCCACGTCACCTACTTCTGGAACGGCAACCGCTCGGGCAAGTTCGACGGCGAAACCTGGCAGGAAGTGCCGAGCGACGTTGTGCCCTTCGAGCAGCGGCCGTGGATGAAGGCCGCCGAAATCGCCGACGCGATGATCGCGGCGCTGCAAGAGTGGCGAGTACAGGACCTTGCGCTGCAACTTCGCCAACGGCGACATGGTCGGCCATACCGGCAATTTCCGCGCGGCGACCATGGCGATCGAAGCGGTCGATCTGCAACTGGCGCGCATCCTTCCGGTCATCGACGCGATGGGCGGCGTCGCTCTGATCACCGCCGACCACGGCAATGCCGACGAGATGTACGAAATCGACAAGAAGACCAAGGCGCCGGCGCAGAACAAGGACGGTTCGTACAAGGCCAAGACCGCGCACACGCTCAATCCGGTGCCGCTGATCCTCTACGACAATGTCAGCGGCGGCAGGCTGGGCCTGAAGCAGACCGACACGGCAGGGTTGTCCAACATCGCCGCGACCGTCGCCAATCTGGTCGGACTGGAAAAGCACGCCGCGTGGGACGAAAGCCTGCTCGAAGTCCGCGGGTGATTCCGGAATCGCCTTCGACATTGACCGTGCTCGGTGACTGACGCCATTCATTCGCCGGGCCGGACCGTCCAGGCTTGGCCTTGACGAAAGGACTTTGCGAAGGGGCCGGACCGCGATCGGGCCAGTTTCAGATACCAGTCAGCATTGGCAGGCTGTCGAAATTCTCCGACTGATGGCAGTCATCCTGCCATCGACAGGCCGAATGGAAGAAGTCCGACGCTGAAACTGCAGGGCGACTGTCGTTGCGATGCGATTCATGGCCGCGGCTGCAAGGACTGCCGCGGCCAACCCCGCAAAGCCACTGGCAATTATGGTCAACGGCTCCGCGAGCAAGCCTTTGCGACGACGCGCCATGCGGCAGACGGCATTTGCGCCGGTTTATCGAGGAACGGCGCGGCGTGCAAATCCGATTCCCGCGCCCGCACCCGAACGGCATCAGAAGTACCGCCACCAGACATAGACGTGGCAGATCGCGACGTGGATCAGCATCAGCGGAAACGCCGTCTTCGTGTAGGTCATGAAGCGGAACGGTATGCCGTTGCGTTCGGCGATGCCGGCCACCGTCAGGTTGGCGCTGGCGCCGATCAGCGTGCCGTTGCCGCCGAGACAGGCGCCGAGCGACAGGCACCACCACAGCGGCATCAGCGCGTCGGGCCCGCCGAATGCCGGCGCCATCGCCTTGATCAGCGGAATCATCGTGGCGACGAACGGAATGTTGTCGACGATCGCCGACAGCACCGCCGATGCCCAGAGGATGCTGTATCCGGTGACGGCGAAGTCGCCGCCGGTCGCGGCGAGCAACTGGTCGGCGAGCAGCTTGAGCAGACCTGCGTGCTCGACACCGGCGATCACGATGAACAGCCCGATGAAGAAGAAGATCGTGATCCACTCGATCTCGTTGTACACCTTGAGCACGCTCTCCGATTGATGCTCGGCGGATTTGCCGATGTTGTCGAGCATCAGCAGCAGCGCGGCGCCGGCCATGCCGATGGTGCCGGAATCCAGGCCGAGCGGCCGCGCCAGCACGAAGGCGACTATCACCAGCGCCAGCACCGCCGAAGCGAGCTTGAGCAGGCGCGGATCGGAGATCGCCTGCTTCTCGTCGAACGCCATGACCCGCGCGCGCATCTCCGCCGGGGACTGCATGCTTCGTCCCCAGATCAGGTGGATCGACAGCACATGCACGATCAGGACGACGACGATCACCGGCGCCAGATGGAACACGAAGTCGTTGAACGTCAACCCGACCTGGCCGCCGATCAGGATGTTGGGCGGATCGCCGATCAGCGTCGCCGTGCCGCCGATGTTCGAGGCGATGATCTGCGAGAACAGGAACGGATAGGGATTGACCTTCAGCGCCTCGGTGATGACCAGCGTCACCGGCACGACCAGCAGGACGGTCGTCACGTTGTCGAGAAAGGCCGAGACCACGGCGGTCACCACTGCCAGCATCGCGAGGATGCCGGCCGGGCTGGCCTTGACCAGCTTCGCCGACCAGATCGCCAGATACTCGAAGACGCCGCATTTGCGCGTGATCGAGACGATGATCATCATGCCGACCAGCAGGCCGATGGTGTTGAAGTCGATGCCGGCGACCGCCTGCTCCTGGGTCAACAGGCCCAACATGATCATCAGCATCGCGCCGAGCAACGCGATGATCGAGCGGTTGAGTTTTTCGCTGATGATCACGCCATAGGTGACGATCATCACCACCGTAGACAGCCACAAGGGGTTGAGGCCGAAAATGGCCGTGAAAGCCGGTTCGTGCATTATTTGACCCTCCCGATGCGGCCGAGGACATCCCATACCGATACGATGCCGACGAGTTTGCCGTTGTCGACGACCGGCAGGATGTTGCGTTGCCGGTAGAAATACAGCATCGCGTTCATCAGCGGCGTATCGGGCGACAGGACCGGCACCTCGGTGTCGAGGTGGCGGCTCAACGGCTCGTTGGCGACCGCATCCATGCGCGCCTGCAGGTCGGCGAGAGATTCCTGAATGAAGCCGACCTGGAGCAGGTGGCTCAATGGGTGTTTCTCGTCTTCGTGCGAAAGTACCCGCGGCATCGCCAGCGCGATCAACTGGCTGCGCGGCAGCATGCCGAGGTAGCGGCCATCGGATTCGACGACCGGTAATGCCGGCAGCCGCTGCTCGACCATGGTGCGAAGAGCGAACGACACCGAGTCAGTCGGCTTCAGGACGGCAGGCGGCGCCGACATGATCGATCGGCACAATGCATCGGTTTGATGATCCACGGACGTCCTCCGCAAAATACACATCGTAGCATGGCTGGCGCGACGCGATTGCCCTGCGGCGACACCCTGTCGCGACAATCTCTTGCGAGCGGACGGAGCAGTCTTCGAATCTGGCGAGCCAACGCGACGGCGAGTTCCCCCACTTCGAGCGCACCCCTTCGGTGGCTTCCCTCGCCCCTGCCGTTTCTGCAACTCGTCGTCGGTACGCGGACGCTACGGGGTGATCTCGTCCAGTGACGTTCGTCGCAGCGGATGATCCGCCGCCACGAAGTGGTCCGGCTTCGCCACCGTGGAAAGGCTCTCCCGCATGCAGTGCGCTGCGCGCATCCTGCTTACTCCGTCCTGTCGATCAACAACACGATATACGGGACGTTCACACGTCAACCCCCGTTGACGCGGGAACGGATTCGATCAGCCTGCTAATGGCGGAACAGCTTCCAGACCAGTTCGACGCCATCGACCAGCAGGTCGCCGACGTCAATGGAATCGAGCGCATCCGCCTTCGTTTCGCGCTGGCGGCGGGATTTGTCCCGCTCGCGCATGACGATGGCGTCACCCAGCGCTTCCACGTCGACCGTCGTTCGTTTGACCTCGGCCTGCTGATAGCGGGCCAGCGCCTGTTCGACGGCGGCCGGGTCGAGGATGGCAATCGGCGAGCGGCAATGGGTGCAGGCGTGATCCTTGCGGATGTCGACCGGCGCGCCGCAGCCGCTGCAGCGGATGGTGGCGACCTTGATGGCCAGTTTGCCGATCTCGGCCGCGGTCGAACTGTCTGACGAAGCCCTTTTCGATCATGAACTGGGCGAACGTGGTGAAGCGCCCGTGCTTCTGCAGGCAGCGGTGATAATTGAATTTGCCGCCATGCCTGGCGACATCCAGCCCGTGCAACAGCTTTTCGTTGCAGCGCGGGCAGTGCAGCGGGTCGCGCAAGGGCAGGCGCTGGGCGTCGCGGTGTTCGTGGATCAGCTTGAACAGCTCGATGATGCCGCCCGGCGTGATCTGCACGCTTTCAAAGTCGTCGAACCAGATGCCTTGGCACGGAAAGCAGAGATCGAGCACGACTTCGCCGTGATGCAGACGCTCGAAGCGCTGCTTGATCATGATTTGCCGGCAGGAGGGGCAGGGGGTCGGTTTCATCGGGAGCGTGGCGCGAGTAACGGATGCGCTTCGAGGTGGGCAGAGTCGAAACTATAGCGCAGGCCGCCCCCGCCGATCATTCGGCATAGCGATCGTCGCCAGGGCACCTGTTGCACCCCAAGGGTACTTCCTTAAGGGCGCGGTCAACTCCCGGAAATGGGCAAAAATCAAAGGCTGCCGAGTCGATTGCCATATCACCATCGGTTAATATTGGACGTTTCGAACAATCCGGAAGCCACCCCATGAAAATCGCCGATCCCGCCCAGGACACGCTGGTCAATGAAGTCAGGCTCATGCTCGCCGAACTGCCGTTCGACGGCGCCAACGTGCTCGAACTGGGTTGCGGCAAGGCCGAAAAGACCCGCATGCTGGCCGAGACCGGCCGGATGAAGGAAATCGTCGCGCTCGAAGTCGATGACATCCAGCACCGGCGCAACCTGCAGATCAGCGACCTGCCGAACGTGCAATTCCGTCACGGTGGGGCCGAAGCCATCCCGGCGGCCGACAACAGCTTCGACATCGTGCTGATGTTCAAGTCGCTGCACCATGTACCGATGGAACACATGGACGCGGCCCTGAGCGAAATCGCCCGCGTCCTCAAGCCGGGCGGCCTGGCGTGGATATCCGAGCCGGTGTTCGCCGGTGACCTGAACGAAGTTTTCCGCCTGTTTCACGACGAAGAAGTGGTGCGCGAAGCCGCCTTCGCCGCCATCCGGAAAGCCGTCGACGATGGTCGCCTGAGCCTGGAAAAACAGCTTTTCTTCAACACCCGCAGCTACTTCGAAAACTTCGATCAATTCGACCAGCGGATGATCCGGGTGACCCACAGCAACCACCAACTCGCCCCGGCGCTGTATCAGCGGGTAAAGGAAAAATTCGAGTCCTACCTGACCGCAGAAGGCGCGAACTTCCTCAACCCGCAGCGGGTGGATTTGTTAAGGAAGGTGGGGTGAGGGTGATTCCTTGACGTTTTTTGCGGTTGACCGTGGAAGGCGGATCCCACTTCAGATATCAACGTCGGTTTTGTGGAAGAGTCATCCAACCTCCGCACGCAGTCAGGAGCAGACGGCGAGGTAGTCCAAGATTTGATCGTTTGGGCGACTGCTGTTCTGCCGAAACCAGACGGAACTCTGACCGCGCCAGCGCGTGGGGTGCTAGCACCCCGAAGTAACGATGCCGATGCCGGCGCGGCGAACCTTGGCCTGCACTTCGTCGAGCAACTTCTGGGCGGGGGCACGGCTTTCGTGAAACGTCGCAGTTCCCGAGGCGTCGGCCTCGAAAACGCCCTCGATGACGATCGGCGCGCGTCAAGGTAGTTGTCGTCTCGGTCATGCAGCCAGTGTTTAGGCACCTAGACCAGCCAAATGCGTCTTTATGATGGAGTCGCGTTCGGGATTAAGCGTCACGGCGCCGATGGGCGCCTAGTTTCAGGTATCGCCGGACCAGCGTGCCGTGTTGAGCTGACGAGTCCCCAATTACTCTTGTACGGCCGATGGAGAAGAGAGACACTCCACGGTGCCGTTCAATTTTCTAACTTCAACCGAATGCAGAATCTTCTCGCTCAAGCGGATGAAGGCTGCCCGCCAGCGTGTCCTGCGGCGGCCACCGAGTGCGGGTAATCTTCACGCGCAATGTCCCAAGGATCCAGATTGCATCGTAAGCTGCGCGGTAACCGGCGCCAGTCGCGGAGTCGCACGTGACGCGTGTCCTGTGCCGTCTCACGCCCGCCTGCCTGTCGGCCCTCTTGTTTGCCGCCGGCGGTGGCTGGGCGGACACGGGCGCGGAGGTGGTGGTGGACGTGGATTCAGCCAAGCGGGAGATGCGTGTGCTGCGCGGGGACAAGGTCCTTGCGGTGTTCAACCCAGTTTCGGTCGGTCGCTGGGGGATCACCGAGGAGAAGCGGCACGGTGACGGCAAGACGCCGCTCGGCGATTATCGAATCGCGTGGATGAAGTCCAGTGGGGACTTCGGGCCCTTCATCGGTTTCAACTACCCCTCCCTCGCACGCGCCGAGAAGGGTTTGGCTGCGGGCGAGATCAGCCAAGCGGAGTTCGATGCCATTCAAGAAGCGCATGCCGAAGGGCGTGTCCCACCGCAGAACACCAGGCTCGGGGGGTTCATCGGCATTCATGGCTTGGGTCGCGCCGACCCCGAAATTCACCGCGACCTCAACTGGACCAAAGGCTGCGTCGCCGTGACCAATGCGCAGATGAGCCAGATTATGGGTTTGCTTGGGAAGGGTGCACTAGTTAGAATACGTTAGAGTGAGGTGTGTTTGCCCACTCCGTGGCACCGTGAAGGTGTCGCTAACTCATTTATTCTCGGAGAAAAGAGTTATGACGAAGATTACTGCTCCCGCATTGTTTGCCCTTAGCCTTGCTTTGCTTGGCGGCTGCGCCACCACGAAAGACCTCGAGGCCGTGCGTGCGATCGCCGACAAGGCCACCGCCGACGCTTCGGCCGCCAAGGCTAGCGCCGACAAAGCGGCTGCCGCGGCGGCGGCGGCGCAGGCCAAGGCCGATGCCGCCAAGTCTGCAGCCGATTCTGCCAATGCGTGCTGCCAGGACACGCAGACGAAGATCGACCGCATGTTCAAGAAGTCGATGTACAAGTAAAGCTTAAGGCCCTTCTCCGTGAGGGGAAGGGTTGATACGGCCAAGTATCCGTCATTTCATTGAAAGGGCGTGATACCGCGGCAGCCGACTCGCTGCGGCAGGATCTCGGGGGAACTCGCCGCGACCAGCCGTCAGTGAGGTGCTGCCTGGTGGGGATTCTCAAAGGCGCGGCTCGACCGGCTCGCGCGAGTGATCGGCACGGGCAGTCCGGATTTTTCGATGATCGCAATCTTCACCGCAGCTTCGTCCAATGCGAGATCCGGCCGGGCGGCAAGCTTTAGAGTGATCTCGTCGAAGGTCTCGGCGATCTCTACCTCGACCGGGCGGGCATCCTCCTCGAGCGGCGGGTGCGCCTCGAGATAGAGTGCGTCCGGTTCCCAGCCCAGCTTGATCGGCCGATTGATGAGTCGCACCGGGGTGCCCAACGGCGCAAGCTGAAACAGCGCCTCGACGTGCTCGGGCAGCAGCCGCATGCACCCGTGCGTGACGCGCATGCCGACGCCAAACTCCTTGTCCGTGCCGTGGATCAGGTATCCCGGGATGCCGAGTCGAAGCGCGTAGGCCCCCAGTGGATTGTCCGGGCCCGGTGGCACGAAGTGCGGCAGTATGTCGCCGTCGGCCGCGTGCTCGGCGCGGATCGAGGCCGGCGGTGTCCACGAAGGATTCTTCTGCTTGCCGGTGATTTTCGTCAGACCGAGCGGCGTCTTCCAGTCCATCCGGCCGACGGAGATCGGAACGGTGATGACTTCGCGCCGGGCGTTTTTCTTTGCCGGCTCCGGGAAGTAGTAGAGCCTGTATTCCGGCAGATTGATCACGATACCCCTGCGCGCGCCCTCTGGCAGAAGCCTGTGACCGGGGATGATGACTTCGCTGCCCGGTTTCGGCAGCCAGCGGTCCACGCCGGGATTGGCGTTCACGACTTCCTCCTGGCCGATGCCCTGTTCGCGGGCGATGTCGACCAGCGTCTCTTCCTCGCGCACCGTTACGGCACGGATGCTGCCGACGAGGTCCGACCCCGGTTTCGGGATCTCGTATCGTTCCAGCGGCGCCGGTTCGCCATCGGCGGCCGTAACGACGCCCGTGAACAGCAAGCCGCCTAACAGGACGACTACAGGACGAATCAAAAAGGGACAGACCACGATTTCCTTTCGGCCGGTTCCGCATGCAGCCAACTCGGATCGAGATCGGCGCCATTCGGCCAGGTGAGCGCGCCGAGTTCCACACGAACCTGGGCAAAGAAATCGGGGTCACGCAGCGGGCCGTAGATGCCCGGATTGCTCGCTGCCTTGATTGCCGAGCAATCGACGATTCCTTTACGCCCATCCCGGAAGCTGACAGCCAGCCGGTAATCAGACAGGACCGTTACTGCCAGAATCCGCCAGGGCGCAGCGGGAATCACTCCAGCGGCTGTATCTTCTTGGGCTGTTGTCTGGCTTGGCATAGATTCCAATCCTCCATGAGTTCCGGGCGATGTTCGATGGCCCATTCGATCGTCAGGTTCAACGCCCGTCTGGGCAGGTGGCCGACGACAACATACAGTGTCCGGATGTCGA
>CAWEMU010000023.1:0-50685 GCA_963810175.1 uncultured beta proteobacterium
TGCCGATGCCTTCCGCCAGCTCGGGCGCGAACCGGAAGGGGAAAAGGTATTGCGCCGGGGCCTGGCGGCGATGCCACGCGATGCCGATCTGCACCATTCCCTCGGGCTGCTGTTGACGCGCAAGGGAGACAAGGCCGCAGCGCTGAGCGAATTCGTCGAAGCGGCGAGGCTGGCCCCCGATAACGCGCGCTATGCCTACGTGCATGCCATCGCTGTCGATTCCGCAGGCAAGCGCGAGCAGGCGCTGGCCCTGCTGCGCAGCGCGAACAAGCGACACCCCGACGATCTCGACATCCTCGGTGCGCTGCTGTCGATAAGCCGTGAAACCGGCGACCGGCAAGCCGCCCTTCGCTACGCGAAGCAACTCGCGGAGATCTTGCCGGGCAACCCCGGTCTGAGTCGGTTGGTTGCCGAGCTGGAAGCGAAATAGGCCGCCGCGGAACCCTTTCTCAATCCCGGTTGACCATCGACAGAGCGACGCCTTCCGCCATCTGCTGCCATCGAAATCAGGAAGCCGATCTTGCGAATTTCCGTCGCCCAAGTGGCGACGGACGACGGGCAAGCCACTGCGATGGCTGATTCAGGTACCCGCTGGAGTGGCTACCACGGCCGAGGACTTCCCTGAAGCAAGCGTCTCGAAAGTCTGCTGTAACTTGTTGCCCGCCCTGCCATCGTTGATGCCATGCAAGGCAGCAACCGACCTTTGTGGAAATCTCGCCATAAAGGTCGAACCGGAACGTTCAGCCAGCTTCGCCAAAGGCTTGCGCCCTTCGGAGCGCCGATTCCAGGCTCGCCACCAGCGCATCGCAGTCGGCGGCGCTTACGGCTTCGCCTTCGTTGTAGCCATAGGGCACGCAATACACCGTGCAACCCGCAGCGCGGGCCACTTCGATGTCATGGCGGGAGTCACCGATGTGCAGGTTGGTATTCACGGCACGGCCCATCTGCGTGCAGGCATGACGCAAAGGTTCCGGGTGCGGCTTGCGGAAAGCCGTGCTGTCGCCGGAAACGATGGCCGAGAAATAGTGCTTCAGCCCCATTCGCTCGAGCAGAGGCTCGGTGAAGGCGGCAGGCTTGTTGGTCACCACCGCCAGCGGCATGCCTGTCGCGCGCCAGGCCTCCAGCCCGGCAAGCACACCTTCGAAAATTCGCGTTTCCTTGCCGTTGACCGCAGCGTAGTGCCGCTTGAAGACCTCGACGGCGCGGGCAAGGAGCGCTTCATCCGGCGGCGTCCCACGATCCAGGCAGCGGCGTACCAGAACGACGATGCCCTGCCCGACGAAGCGGCGGATTTCCTCCTCGCTGCGCAATGGCAAACCGAGTTCCGCGAGCATGCGGTTGCTGGCCTCGGCCAGATCGGGCACGGTATCGAGCAGGGTACCGTCAAGGTCGAAGGTAACCGACTGGAAACGCATCAAACGCTGGCCAGTTCGGCGCGCAGGGCGCCGATGATCGAGTTGTAGCGCTGGGGATCGCCATCCTTGCCGGCGCCAAAGACGGCGGAGCCGGCGACGAAGGCATCGACCCCGGCGCGGGCGATGTCGGCAATGTTGGCGGTGTTGACGCCGCCGTCGATCTCGAGACGGATACGGCGGCCGCTCCGCTGCTCGTAGGCGTCGAGCCGGGCGCGGGCTTCCTGCGCCTTGGCCAGCGTGCCGGGGATGAACTTCTGGCCGCCGAAGCCGGGGTTGACGCTCATCAGCAGGATGAGGTCGAGCTTGTCGAGGACGTAGTCCATGTGATCGAGCGGCGTCGCCGGATTGAAAACGAGGCCGGCCTGACAGCCGGCATCGCGGATCAGCGACAGGCTGCGGTCGACGTGATCCGAGGCTTCCGGGTGGAAAGTGATGATATTCGCCCCGGCCCTGGCGAAGTCGGGGATGATGCGGTCAACCGGCCTGACCATCAGGTGCACGTCGATCGGCGCCGTGGTGCATGGGCGGAGCGCTTCGCAGACGAGCGGCCCGATGGTCAGGTTCGGAACATAATGGTTGTCCATCACGTCGAAGTGGATCCAGTCGGCGCCCGCGGCGATGACGTTGGACACTTCCTCGCCCAGCCTGGCGAAGTTGGCCGAGAGGATGCTCGGGGCGATGATGAATTCCGGTCTGGCCATTTCCATCTCCTGATCGATTCCTCTCGGCAAGCCTTACTTGGCGATGTGCTGGACGAAGCGCAGCATGTTGCAGGTGTAGCCGTACTCGTTGTCATACCAGACGACGACCTTGACGAAGGTCGGGTCGAGCGCGATGCCGGCGTCGGCATCAAAGATCGACGGCATGGAACAGCCGCGGAAATCGGTTGACACGACCTTTTCGCTGGTATAGCCGAGAATGCCCTTGAGCGGACCGGCAGCCGCCGCTTTCATGGCGTTGCAGACTTCCTCGTAGGATGCCCCCTTTTCCAGTTCGACCGTGAGATCGACCACGGAAACATCGGAGGTCGGCACGCGGAACGCCATGCCCGTCAGCTTCTTGTTCAGCGCGGGAAGCACGACGCCCACCGCCTTGGCGGCGCCAGTGGAGGACGGGATGATGTTCTCCAGGATGCCACGGCCGCCGCGCCAATCCTTGCTCGAAGGACCATCGACCGTCTTTTGCGTCGCGGTCGCGGCATGCACCGTCGTCATCAAGCCGCGCTTGATGCCGAAATTGTCGTGCAGAACCTTGGCCACCGGGGCCAGGCAGTTGGTCGTGCAGGAGGCGCCGGAAACCACTTTTTCGCCAGCATACGTGAGGTGATTGACCCCGTAGACGAACATCGGCGTGCTGTCCTTGGAGGGTGCCGACTGGACGACCTTGCGGGCGCCGGCCGCAATGTGCTTCTCGCAGCTCTCGGTGGTCAGGAACAGCCCGGTGCAGTCGATGACGACATCGGCGTTGACTTCATTCCACTTCAGTTCGGCGGGATCCTTG
This sequence comes from uncultured beta proteobacterium, assembly GCA_963810175.1. GTDB lineage: Bacteria > Pseudomonadota > Gammaproteobacteria > Burkholderiales > Rhodocyclaceae > Azonexus. Next base: position 2,916 of record CAWEMU010000023.1, read on the forward strand.
ACCGCGCTGAGCCGGATCTTGCGACCATCGACCACGAGATTTCCACCGTCGACCGAGATCTCGCCGGGGAAATTGCCGTGCACCGAGTCGAACTTGAGCATGTAGGCCAGGTATTCCGGATCGAGGAGGTCGTTGATGCCGACGATCTCGATCCCGGAGAATTCAGCTTCCTTTGCGACAGCACGGAAAACCATGCGTCCGATACGTCCAAAACCATTGATACCAATGCGAAGTGCCATCTTCATCTCCATCTGTCAGGTTGATCAGGTTGAAAAGTCGCCGCTGTTGCCATTGTAGCGCGCAATGGTGCGCAAGACAGCTTGTACCAGATGTTCCGCCGTGAGGCAAAAGTGTTCGTAGAGCGCCGGGGCCGGGGCGGATTCGCCGAATTGGTCGATGCCGAGCACTTCACCGTCGAGGCCCACGTACTTGCGCCAGAAGTCGGTTTGCCCGGCTTCGATGGCGACGCGACAGACAGCGGCTGGCAGCACCTGCTTCTTCCACGCCGCAGGCTGGCGGTCGAAAACGCGCGTGCAGGGCATCGAGACGACACGCACCGAAACGCCCTTTGCCTTGAGTTCGGCCTGCGCCTGCATGGCGATGCCGACTTCGGAACCGGTGGCGATCAGTACAGCCTGCAATGGCCCGTCGCCATCCGAGAGGATGTAGCCGCCACGCCGGGCGGCTTCGGCGCGTCCGCCGGCCGCGCCATATTGCGCCAGATTCTGCCGCGACAGGAACAGCGCCGAAGGACCGTCGCGCTTCTCAAGCGACTCGACCCAGGCGACCGCGGTTTCCAGTTCGTCACAGGGACGCCAGAGATCGAGTCCGGGGATGATACGCAGGCTGCTCGCATGCTCGACCGGCTGGTGCGTCGGGCCGTCCTCGCCGAGACCGATGGAGTCATGGGTCAGCACATGGACGACGCGCTGCTTCATCAGCGCCCCCATGCGGATGGCGTTGCGGGCGTAATCCGAAAAGACGGCAAAGGTACCGCCGTAGGGGATCAGGCCGCCGTGCAGGGCAACCCCGTTCATGATCGCCGTCATGCCGAATTCGCGTACGCCGTAGGAAATGTAGTTGGGCGTCTGGTCAACCGCTGCCGTGTGCAACGCAATACTGCCCTTGCCGGCGGTCAGGTTGGATCCGGTGAGGTCGGCGGAACCGCCAAGCAGTTCAGGGACACGGTCAACCAGCAGGTCGAGGCAGTTTTGCGACGACTTGCGGGTCGCCGTTGCCGCGCTGCGAGCGCCGGCGCTCGCCAGCAGTTCGGCGCGGATTTCCGGCCAGCGCTCCGGCAGGCCGCCGGCCTGGGTGCGCTCGAACTCCGCCGCCAGTTCGGAATGCTGGGCGCGGTAGGCGGCGAATCTGGCCTGCCAGGCAGCCTCGGCGGCCGCTCCCGCCGGTCGTGCATCCCAGGCCTGACGAATTTCCGCCGGCACCTCGAAGGGGGCATGCGGCCAACCCAGCGCGGCGCGGGTCGCCGCCGCCTCATCGGCGCCGAGCGGTGCACCGTGCACGTCATGCGTCCCGACCTTGTTCGGCGAACCCCAGCCGATCTGCGTCCGGCAGACGATCAGCGTCGGCTTGCCGCGCACTTCCCTGGCTTCCCCAATGGCGGCCGCAACGGCCGCGGCGTCGTGGCCGTCGACCGGACCGATGACATGCCAGCCGTAGGCGCGGAAGCGGGCCGGCGTGTCATCGCGGAACCAGCCTTCGACATGGCCGTCGATGGAAATCCCGTTGTCGTCATAGAAGCAGGTGAGCTTGTCGAGGCCCCAGACGCCGGCCAGCGAACACGCTTCGTGGCTGATCCCTTCCATCAGGCAACCGTCACCGGCAAAAACCCAGGTCCGGTGATCGACGATGTCGAAGCCCGGGCGGTTGTAGCGCCGGGCCAGCAGCTTTTCGGCGAGCGCCATGCCGACGGCATTGGTCAGACCCTGGCCGAGCGGCCCGGTGGTCGTCTCGATCCCCGGCGTATGGCCGACTTCAGGATGCCCGGCGGTGCGGCTGCCGAGCTGGCGGAAGTTCTTCAGTTCGTCGAGCGGCAGGTCATAGCCGGTCAGATGCAGCAAGGCATAGGCCAGCATCGATCCGTGGCCGTTCGACAGGACGAAGCGGTCGCGGTCGGACCATTGCGGATTGGCGGGATTGTGCTTGAGATGGTCGCGCCAAAGGACTTCGGCGATATCGGCCATGCCCATCGGGGCGCCCGGGTGGCCGGATTTTGCCTTTTCGACGGCGTTGACCGCAAGAAAGCGGATGGCGTTGGCCAGCGTGCGGCGGGAAATGTTTTCGCTCATGTGTCTCTCCATTTTCTCTTGCGCTCAGGCGCGGCGCTTGCGGTCCATCAGGCGCAGGATCATCGGCGTGAAGATCATTTGCATCGCCAGGCCCATCTTGCCGCCGGGGACGACCAGGGTGTTCGGACGGGTCAGGATGGAGTCGTGCAGCATGGTCAGCAGATACTGGAAGTCGATGCCCTTCGGGTTGGCGAAGCGGATCACCACCATGCTCTCGTCGGCGGTCGGGATATCGCGGGCAATGAACGGGTTGGACGTGTTGACGATGGGCACGCGCTGGAAGTTGACGTGGGTGCGGGCGAACTGCGGGGTGATATAGTTCATGTAGTCCGGCATCCGGCGCAGGATGGTGTTGACCACGGCCTCCTGAGAGTAGCCGCGCATCTTCTGGTCGCGATGCAGCTTCTGGATCCATTCCAGATTGATGATCGGCACCACGCCGACGCACAGGTCGACATGCTTGGAGACGTCGATCTTGTCGTCCGCGTAGGCGCCATGCAGGCCCTCGTAGAACATCAGGTCCGTACCGGCCGGGACTTCCTCCCAGGGAATGAAGGTACCCGGCTCCTGGCCGTAAGGTTCGGCCTCGCCGGCATCGTGCAGGTACTTGCGAACCTTGCCGCCGCCGCTGCGGCCGTAGTCGATGAAGAGTTGCTCCAGTTCCGCGAGCAGATTGGCTTCCGGACCGAAATGGCTGAAATGGCGGTTGCCCTTGTCCTCCTGCTCCTTCATCGCGTCGCGCATGCTCAGGCGGTCGTAGCGATGGAAGGAATCGCCCTCGACGATCTGGGCGTTCAGCTTCTCACGGCGAAAGATGTGATGGAAACTCTGCATCACGGTACTGGTGCCGGCGCCGGATGACCCGGTAATGGCGATGATGGGATGTTTGACGGACATGATGATTTCCCCGCAGGTTTGAAATTCGGTGGCGATTCGGTCGAGAACTATTCGCGGTACAGCGAACGATCGGAAAAGAGCGGCGAGTCGAAGGGGCGATCGGAGCCGTCATCGTAGGCGCGGTGATAGCGCTCGACGCGCTCGACCTCGTTCTTCGACCCGAGAATGACCGGCACGCGCTGGTGCAGGCTGGCCGGCGCGACGTCGAGAATGCGCCCGCGTCCGGTCGAGGCCGCTCCGCCCGCCTGCTCGACCAGCATGGCCATCGGGTTGGCTTCGTAGAGCAGGCGCAGGCGACCGGGCATCGGGGGATCCTTGCTGTCCTTCGGATACATGAAAATGCCGCCGCGCATCAGGATGCGATGCACTTCCGCGACCATCGAGGCAATCCAGCGCATGTTGAAATCCGCGCCGCGCACGCCGGTCTTGCCGGCCTTGCACTCGCTGACGTAGCGCTGGACCGGCGGCTCCCAGAAGCGCGCGTTCGAGGTGTTGATGGCGAATTCACGGGTATCTTCCGGGATGCGGATGTCGGAATGGGTCAGGATGAAGTTGCCGCTCTCGCGATCGAGCGTAAACGCATGTGTGCCGGCACCCAGGGTCAGCACCATCATCGTCGATGGGCCATAGATGGCATAACCGGCCGCCAGTTGCTCGCTGCCCGGACGCAGGTAATCGCCCAGTTCGGCATCGCCTGCGGTTGACCGGGCAAAAATCGAGAAAATGGTGCCCACCGAGACATTGACGTCGCTGTTCGATGACCCGTCGAGCGGGTCGAACACGAGCAGATAGCGGCCACGCGGGTACTGTTCCGGAATGCGGTAAGGGCCGTCCATCTCCTCCGAGGCCATGCCGGCCAGTTGGCCGCCCCATTCGCAGTGATGGAGAATGGCCTCGTTGGTCAGGACGTCGAGTTTCTTCTGGACTTCGCCCTGCACGTTGGTGGTGTCGAGCGCGCCAAGATTCCCGGCGAGGGCACCCTTGGCGACCATCGCCGAGATGGTCTTCACAGCAGCGGCAACGTCGATCAGCAGGGCGCCGAGTTCGCCATGCTGCGCCCGCGTCTGTTCGATAACGAATTTGGAAAGGGTCGTACGTCCGAATAGCATGTTACCTCCCGTTATTTCTGCTTTACTGCGCTGAGACAAAAGATAAGTGATTTATTAATTAAGCAAAAGTCAGTTATTCTTAACGGCACATTAAGGCATCACTTATTAAATTTGCGCTTACGGTACGCTTCAGAAATCCTGACTGGAGCAATCCCGCAGCGCCGACTATCTTCGGGCCGCATGAACAGATTACACGCACTGATCTTCGATGTTGACGGCACGCTGGCGGAAACCGAACGCGACGGGCACCGCCCGGCCTTCAACGCCGCCTTTGCCGACAACGGCCTGGACTGGCATTGGGACGAAACCCTCTATGGCGAACTGCTGGCGGTGACCGGCGGCAAGGAGCGCATTCGCTTCTTCGTCGAACGCCACGTCCCGGACCTGCTCGCCCGCCCCGGCTTTCCCGAACTGGTCAAGCGCCTGCACCTGGCCAAGACCGCCCATTACGTCCGCATCGTCGAACAGGGCGGGCTGCCGTTGCGTCCCGGCGTCGCCCGGCTGATTCACGAGGCACGACAGGCCGGCCTGCGCCTGGCCATCGCCACCACCACTTCGCCGGAAAATGTTGACGCCCTGCTACGCGCCAGCCTCGACCCTGATGGCGCAAACTGGTTCGAAGTGATCGGCGCCGGTGATGTCGTTCCCGCCAAGAAGCCGGCGCCGGACATCTACCACTGGGTGCTCGAGCGACTCGGCCTGCCGGCCAGCGACTGCCTGGCCCTTGAGGACTCGGAAAACGGCCTCAAATCGGCGTTGACCGCGGGAGTGCCCTGCCTGGTCACGATCGGCGAGTACACGCGCGGACAGGACTTCTCCGGCTCCTGCGCCGTACTCGAGGACCTCGGCGATACCTCGCTGGATGATCTGGTCAGGCTGGCGACTTCCGGCAACCCGGCTCGACCCTGAGCAGCAGGCTAACAGCTCGGAGGAACCAAGCTTCATCGCCCAGCTACGGCCCCGCAGGATGACTTTCTGCGCGGGGTCATGCGGCCAAGCGGGTCGAGAGCGCCCCCCACTCCGCCATAAAATAAACAATCACTGATCAATCTAATAAAAATACGTGACTTTTATTTATCTTTGAACCTTCCTAATATTCGATCCATCGCAGCGTCCTGACGAATTACCACTCAAGGAGACACATCATGGATCAATCGAATCGCTACGCCGACCTCAGCCTCAAGGAAGAAGACCTGATCAAGGGCGGGAAGCATTGCCTGGTCGCCTACAAGATGAAACCCAAGACCGGCTACGGCTACCTCGAAGCCGCCGCCCACTTCGCCGCCGAGTCGTCAACCGGCACCAACGTGGAAGTGTCCACCACCGACGACTTCACGCGCGGCGTCGATGCGCTCGTCTATTACATCGACGAAGCCACCGAAGACATGCGCATCGCCTACCCGATCGACCTGTTCGACCGCAACATCACCGACGGCCGCATGATGATGGTGTCGTTCCTGACCCTGATCATCGGCAACAACCAGGGCATGGGCGACATCGAGCACGCCAAGATCCACGACATCTACTTCCCCGAGCGCTGCATCCAGTTGTTCGATGGCCCGTCCAAGGACATTTCCGACATGTGGCGCATCCTCGGCCGCCCGGTCAAGGACGGCGGCTACATCGCCGGCACCATCATCAAGCCGAAGCTCGGCCTGCGTCCCGAGCCCTTCGCCAAGGCGGCCTACCAGTTCTGGCTGGGCGGCGACTTCATCAAGAACGACGAACCGCAGGGCAACCAGGTGTTCTGCCCGGCCAAGAAGGTCTATCCGCTGGTCTATGACGCGATGAAGCGCGCCCAGGACGAAACCGGCCAGGCCAAGCTGTTCTCCGCCAACATCACCGCCGACGACCACTATGAAATGTGCGCCCGCGCCGATTTCATCCTCGAAACCTTCGGGCCCGATGCCGACAAGGTAGCCTTCCTGGTCAACGGCTTCGTCGGCGGCCCGGGTATGGTCACCACCGCCCGTCGCCAGTACCCGAACCAGTACCTGCACTACCACCGCGCCGGCCACGGCATGATCACCTCGCCGTCCGCCAAGCGTGGCTACACCGCCTTCGTCCTGGCCAAGATCTCCCGCCTGCAGGGTGCTTCAGGCATCCACGTCGGGACCATGGGCTACGGCAAGATGGAAGGCGACCAATCCGACAAGCTGATCGCCTACATGATCGAGCGCGACGAGTGCCAGGGCCCGGTCTACTACCAGAAGTGGTACGGCATGAAGCCGACCACGCCGATCATCTCCGGCGGCATGAACGCACTCCGCCTGCCCGGCTTCTTCGAGAACCTCGGCCACGGCAACGTGATCAACACCTCCGGCGGCGGCTCCTATGGCCACATCGACAGCCCGGCGGCCGGCGCGATCTCGCTGCGCCAATCCTACGAGTGCTGGAAGGCCGGTGCCGACCCGATCGAGTTCGCCAAGGAGCACAAGGAATTCGCCCGCGCCTTCGAATCCTTCCCGGGCGACGCCGACAAGCTGTATCCCGGGCTGGCGTGAAAAGCTCGGTGTCCACAAGTAAGCCGGACACCCTGATGAACGACCCCGCCCCGGCGGGGTTTTTTCGGCGCCAAAACCTGACTGATTTGATCGGATAAAGCCATGACCACCGACAAAGACCAATACATAGTCCGCCAGGAGCCCTTCTACCAGGCCCAGGGCAAGGAAGTTGCACTGTACGAGGCGGCCTATGCCGCGCGCCTGCCGGTGATGGTGAAAGGTCCGACCGGCTGCGGCAAGTCGCGCTTCGTCGAGTACATGGCCTGGAAGCTGGGCAAGCCGCTGATCAGCGTCGCCTGCAACGAGGACATGACGGCCTCCGATCTGGTCGGGCGCTACCTGCTGGACGCCAATGGGACGCGCTGGCTAGACGGCCCGCTGACTACGGCGGCGCGCATCGGCGCCATCTGCTACCTCGACGAAATCGTCGAGGCGCGGCAGGACACCACCGTGGTGATCCATCCGCTCACCGATCACCGGCGCACCCTGCCGCTGGACAAGAAGGGCGAATTGATCGAGGCGCACCCGGACTTCCAGTTGGTGATCTCGTACAACCCCGGCTACCAGTCGCTGATGAAGGACCTCAAGCAATCGACGAAGCAGCGCTTCACGGCCTTCGATTTCGACTACCCCGAAGCGGCGCTCGAAGGGCAGATCGTCGCGACCGAGACGGGCATCGACGCGGCCATCGCCGGCAAGCTGGTGAAGATCGCGCAGGCCGCCCGCAACCTCAAGGGCCACGGCCTCGACGAGGGCATCTCGACGCGCCTGATCGTCTATGCGGCAACCCTGATCCAGCGCGGCGTCCCGCCGCAGGACGCCTGCCGCATGGCGATGGTGCGGCCGATCACCGACGACGCCGACATCCGGTCGACCCTCGATCACGCCATCGACGCCGTCTTCGACGCGGCCCCGGCTTGAGACCCGGCACCGCAGAGTCAGCGATGAGCGGCGACAAGAGGCGTTAGCAGACCATGGTCACCGGAGTTCGCACGGTTCCCGATGCACGCGGCCGCCAGTTCGCCCATCCGCAGGTACAAAGCGCGTGGGCCATCCTCGACTGCGGCTTCGAAAAGGTCGCCGATGTGTTCGAGGAGTGCATCTACGAAGCGTTGACCCGCTTCACCAAAGCACAACTGGATGCCTACCTCGAAGCCGCCCGGGTCATCGGCAAGCTCGGCCGCGGCGCCGAACCGTTGCTGGCCTTCCTCGAGGAATGGCCGTCGGTGGCCGGTTCGGTCAGCGGCGACCAGGAACCCCTGCTTCCGCAAGTCATGGGCGCCATCCGCGCCATGCAGAAGTCGCCCAACAGCAAGGCGATCACGCCCTTCCTGCAAACCCTTCCCGCGGTGGCCCGGCGCCTGCAGTCAGCCGAGCAGCTCGAGGTCTACATCGAGATCGCGCTGAACCTGATGGTCCGCACCTCGGGATCGATCCACGGCCACCACACCACCTTCCCGAGCCCCGGCCTGCCGCACTTCTTCGAGCAGGCGCCGCGCCTGCTCGGCCTGCTGTCAACCGCCGGCCTGAAGAACTGGGCCGATTACGGCATCCGCAACTATGCCGGGCACCCCGAGCGCCAGGAAGAGTTCTTCCGCCTCGATTCGGCGGACAGCCGCGCCGTCCTGCAGCGCGAGCGGCATGGCACCCTGTTTTCCGATGTCGAGCGTCCGCTCGACCTGTATCTGCGGGCGCTGTGGCAGGACAGCGAACAACTGGTGCCCTACTCGACCCTGCTCGAGACCTTGCGCCAGCCCTTGCCCTATTTCGATCAACTGGGCATGCGCATCCCCGACGTGCTGGATGCCGACCGCGGCGTCAGCGGCCTCGACCGCTACCGCGCCGTACTCGCCCACATGGTCGGCCACCGGCGCTGGAGCAAGGCACAGATCGCCGACAACTGGAGCCCTTTCCAGCGCATGGCGGTGGAATTCTTCGAGGACTGCCGCATCGAGACGCTCCTCTGCCGCGAGTTCCCGGGCTTGCGGCGCATCTTCCTGGCCCTGCACCCGAGGCCGGCTGAGGATGCCTGCGATCCGGAGACGACATCCTGCCTGCGCCACCGCCTGGCGATGCTTTCACGCGCCCTGCTCGACCCGGACCACGGCTATGTCAACGCCGCGCTCAATGCCTTTGTTAACCGATTCCATGCCCTGCTGGCCGACGGAGAATCGTCACGGAAGATGTCGCGCAACTGGCCCTGTCCTACGTCGCGCGCACCCGCCGGCAAAGCGACCAGCTGGCCAAGGTGCATTTCGACAACACGGTCATCGACTACCGCGACGACAACCGGCATCTCTGGCGCTTCATCGAAGAGGGTGACGAAGAAGAGTCCTTCGACGAAGAACGCAAGCTCGATCGCACCGAGGAGGCCATCGGCCTGCCGCCGCGCCACTATCCGGAATGGGACTACCGGAGCCAGACTTTCCGCCCCGACTGGGTCAGCGTCTATGAAGCACTGCACCCATCGGGCAACCCAGCGGACATCGACAAGCTGCTGCAGAAGCACGCCGCGCTGGCCAAGCAACTCAAGCGGCTGCTCGAGCTGCTCAAGCCGCAGGACAAGGTGCGCATCCGCTACCAGGAAGAAGGCAGCGAACTCGATCTCGATATCGCGCTGCGCTCGCTGATCGACTTCAAGAGCGGCAGCACCCCCGACCCGCGCATCAACATGAGCCACCGCACCGACGGCCGCGACATCAGCGTGCTGTTGCTGATCGACCTGTCGCAATCGCTCAACGAAGATCCTCCCCGGCAGCGGCCAGACCATCCTCGACACGGCACGCGAAGCGGTCGCTCTGCTCGGCTGGGCGATCGGCCAGCTGGGCGACGCCTGCGCCATCGCCGGCTTCCATTCCAATACCCGGCACGAGGTGCGCTATCACCACATCAAGGGCTTCTCCGAAGGCTGGGACGATGCAGTCAAGGCACGCCTGGCCGCCGTCGAAGCCGGCTGGTCGACGCGCATGGGCGCCGCCATGCGCCACGCCGGCCACCTGCTCGCGGCACGCAAGACGGAAAAGCGCATCCTGCTGGTGTTGACCGACGGCGAACCGGCCGACATCGACGTCAATGACCCGCAGCACCTGATCGCGGACACGAAGAAGGCCGTCGAGGAGTTGTCGACCGCCGGCGTCACCACCTTCTGCCTGAGCCTCGACCCCAAGGCCGACGCCTACGTCGGCGACATCTTCGGCGTGCGCTGGCGGGTGCTCGACCGCATCGAGCGGTTGCCGGAGCAACTGCCGATGGTCTACCTCAACCTGACGCGCTGACTTTGGCTCCCGGTTTGACGTCCATGCCGGCAGTCTCTACAGTTAACTCCGAGCTGAATTCCTCACGCGATTTCATCAGAGAGGCCTGATCATGAATTTCGTCCGCACACTGACGCTGCGCCAGTTGCAGATCTTTGCCGTCGCCGCCCGGCATCTCAGCTACGCCCGCGCCGCCGAGGAACTGCACCTGACCCCTCCGGCGGTGTCGATGCAACTCAAGCAGCTTGAGGACAATGTCGGCCTGCCGCTGTTCGAGCGCATGGGCCGCGGCGTGGCGCTGACCGGGGCCGGCGAGTTGCTGCTCCACCACGCGTTGCGCGTGCTCGGTGAAATCAAGGATGCCGAGGCCAACCTGATGGCGATGGCGGGCGCCAAGACCGGGCAGATCTCCGTCGGCCTCGTCAGCACGGCAAAATATTTCATGCCGCGACTGCTCGCCCAGTTTGCTCAGGAACACCCGGGGATCGATGTGCAGTTTTCGGTCGGCAACCGCGAGGCCCTGCTCCAGAAACTCCATGACAACACCATCGACCTCGCCGTGATGGGCCGCACCCCCGTTGAAATCGACGCCCACGCCGAGCCGATGGCGAGCCATCCCTATATCCTGATCGGCCCGGCAGATCACCCGTTGCGTGACGCCAGGCGCTTCGACCTGCACGAGTTGCGCCACGAAACCTTCCTGCTTCGCGAGGAAGGCTCCGGCTCACGCCGGGTGGCCGAGGAAATGTTCAAGAACCACCTGTTCACCCCGGCCCGCACCATCAGCATGGGCAGCAACGAAACAATCAAGCAGGCCGTGATGGCCGGCATGGGCGTCAGCCTGATCTCCCTCCACACCCTGCCGCTGGAACTGAAGACCCGCGAGGTCAGCCTGCTCGACGTAATCGGGACGCCGATCGAGCGCACCTGGTACGTCGTAAACATGAACGCCAAGCGCCTCTTGCCGGCAGGCCAGAAATTCCGCAATTTCCTGCTCGATGAGGCGGCTTCCGGCCTGGAGCGGGAGTTCGGCCGCTACCTGGCGTCGCGCACGGCGGTCTGAGCAACGATAGGCTACAATCCGCTGTGCTGGCGACAACGTCGATGTCGCTGCGCGCCTTTCCAGAACAAGCCCCCGTCCGATGATTGCCGACCTCCAAGAGCACCCGCTCCGCCAGCGCCTCAACAACGAATTCCATGCCCGCCCGCCGATTCCCCTGCTCGGGGCGACGCTCGTCTCGCATCTGGTATTCAAGCACAGCGCGACCGCCGCCGAAGCCGCCCGCGACAACCTGACACTGCTTACCCGGGCGCAGAACTGCAACGCGATCGAGAGTTCCGATTCGCACATGATGCTGGATACCGCCAGCTTCCGCATGCGCTGGGAACTGCACACCGAGTTTTCCAGCTACACCTTCTTCCGCCCGCTCAAAGCCGGTGAGCCTCTCGATCCCGATGCAACCGCGTTCGCCGCGGTGCACCCCGACTGGCTGGCCGGAATTCCCGGCCGGCTGATGGTGGCAACCCATGTCGAGTTGCGGTCGACCAGCGAATTCAGCCCGGAATCGGTGCTGGCCAACCTGACCCCGGGCGGGCGGACGATGGTCGCCGCCAGGGTGGCCGACGAGGCGGCCTGGATCTTCACCGACTTCAAGATCGACAACGGCTTCTCGCGTTTTCTCGTTCTCGATGAAAGGATGACCCAGCGCCAGGCGGGCCGCACCGTGCAGCGCCTGGTCGAGATCGAAACCTACCGCATGATGTCGCTGCTCGGCCTGCCGGTGGCCAAGGAGGTCAGCCGCTGGTTGTACCGGAGCGAGAAGCAGCTCGCCGCACTGATGGACCAGATCGGCCAGGCGCAGACGACCGAGGACGAACGCAAGGTGCTGTCCACGCTGTCGGGACTGGCCGCCGAAGTCGAACACTCGATCGCGCGCACGACCTTCCGCTTCGGCGCGTCGCGGGCCTATCACGGCCTGGTCATGCAGCGCATCGAGGAACTGCGCGAGTCCCGCATCTCCGGCCTGCCGACCTTCGACGAATTCATGCAGCGCCGTCTGTTGCCGGCGATGAATACCTGCGCGGCGATCAGCCGCCGCCAGGAAGAACTCTCCGCCCGCGTCGCCCGCAACAGCCAGTTGCTGCGTACCCGCGTCAACATCGAACTCGAGCGCCAGAATCAGGAGTTGCTCGCCCAGATGAACAAGCGTGCACACCTCCAACTGCGCCTGCAGGAAACGGTCGAAGGCCTGTCGGTCGTCGTCCTGACCTACTACGGGTCGCAACTGGTGCAGTATCTCGCCAAGGGAACCAAGGATCTGCACCATTTGTTGACGGACGTCGTCACGGCCATTTCGATTCCGCTCATCGCCGGCTTGGTCTTCTGGGGCAGCCGCCGCCTGCGCCGGAAGCTCGCCAGCGAAGAAGGAGTGGCGCGTTAATCTATAATTGCTGCTTTGCTTCCGGAAGCATCGCCGTGTCCGCACCTCTTTTCCAGTCATCCATCACCAGCCTGCCATTGCTCTCGCGGGGCAAGGTCCGCGACATTTACGCGGTCGACGCCGACAAACTGCTGATTGTCACGACCGACCGCCTGTCGGCCTTCGACGTCGTCCTGCCCGACCCGATTCCGCGCAAGGGCGAGGTGCTGACCGCCGTCGCCGATTTCTGGTTCGAGAAGCTCGGCCATATCGTGCCCAACCAGTTGACGGGGATCGATCCGGAATCGGTCGTCGCCGCGAGCGAGCGCGAGCAGGTGCGCGGCCGTTCCGTCGTCGCCAGACGTCTGCGGCCGCTGCCGATCGAGGCTGTCGTGCGCGGTTACGTGATCGGCAGCGGCTGGAACGACTACCGGACGACCGGCGGCATCTGCGGCATCCCGCTCCCGTCCGGGCTCAAGATGGCCGCCAGGCTGCCATTCCCGATCTTCACGCCGGCAACCAAGGCGGCGGTCGGCGACCACGATGAGAATATCTCGTTCGAGCAGGCCCAGGCCAACTGCCAGACCGCCCTCGCCGATGCCCTCGCAGGCACCGGCAAGAACGGCGCCGGACTGTGCGCGGAAGCCCGCGACGCCGCCATCCGCCTGTACGAGGAAGCGGCGGTCTATGCCGCGACGCGCGGGATCATCATCGCCGACACCAAGTTCGAATTCGGCATCGACGGCGCCGGCACGCTGCACCTGATCGATGAGGCGCTGACCCCGGACTCCTCGCGCTTCTGGCCGGCTGACCAGTACCAGGAAGGCCGCAACCCGCCGTCCTACGACAAGCAATACGTCCGCGACTACCTGGAAACGCTCGACTGGGGCAAGAAGGCGCCCGGCCCGAAGTTGCCCGCCGACGTCATCGCCAGGACCAGCGCCAAGTACATCGAGGCATACGAGCGACTGACCGGCCGCAGCTTGTAGGTCGTCGTCGCGAACCTGACGAGCCGGACGCGGTCGAACGAAAACAATAAATTGGGAGGGCCCTTCCTTGAATACCTCGTCTGACCTAGCCAGCCAGTCCACCGCAACGCCGAACGTCCGCCGCGTTCCGGCAGGGCGGATTGCTTCCTGGCTGCATGCCGGCTGGCGTGACGTCGCGGCCAACCCGATCCCCAGTCTGGCCTACGGGCTATTGTTCGGGATCGGCGGCGACCTCATCCTCCTTGCCAGTCTCGGCCGCCCGCACCTGTTCACCGCGGCGCTCTCCGGATTTTTTCTGCTCGCCCCGTTGCTCGCCGTCGGTCTTTATGAATTGAGCCGCCAGCATGCGGCGGGAACCCGCCCCACCTTCATCGACTCACTCCGGGCCTTTCGCGGCAACGGCCGATCGATTGCGTTGTTCGGCCTGGCGCTGGGAACGATTACCCTGATCTGGGAACGCGCCTCGGCGATCGGCTTCGAATTGCTCGGCGGCACACACGGGGTCAACGTCAAGCAGTTCATTTCCGAAGCCGTCGCCAACAGCGACAATACGGTCTTCCTGGTTCTCTGGTTCGTCCTCGGCGGCATGCTGGCCCTCGTTACCTATGCGTTCAGCATCGTCACGGTACCGCTGATGGTCAACCGCGACGCGAACTTCGTCACGGCGACTCTCGCCAGCCTCAAGGCCTTCGTCGCCAACACCATGACGCTGCTGATCTGGGGGGCAACCATCGTCGTTCTGACACTGCTCGGGTTCGCCACACTGCTCTTCGGGCTGGTCGTCATCATGCCCGTTCTTGGCCATGCTTCCTGGCATGCCTATCGCGACCTTGTGGAATGAGCACGCCAGCCAACCCCACGGGCGGTGATGCCGCCCGTTTTTCTCGCCTGGAACAATGAACGCCACCAATCCCCTTCTCGATTTCTCGGACCTGCCCCGCTTCGACCTCGTCCACCCCGGACATGTGAAACCGGCGGTCGAATCGCTGTTGGCCGCCGGACGCGAGCTGATTGCCCGTCTCACCGAAGAAGCCACGCCCGCGACCTGGAAGGATTTCGCCGGGGCGCTGGCCGATGGACTCGAACCCATCGGCCGCGCCTGGGGCATCGTCGTTCACCTGCATTCGGTCAACGACGTGCCGGCCTGGCGCGAGGCCTACAACGGGATGTTGCCGGAGGTTTCGCGCTTTTATGCCGAACTTGGCCAGAACCTGAAACTGTTCGAGAAGTACAAGGCACTGCGCGACAGCCGCGAATATGCGACGCTGACCCGTGAGCAAAAAAAGATCGTCGGCAATGAAATCCGTGATTTCCGCCTGAGCGGCGCCGAATTGCCGGAAGACGAGAAGCCGCGCTTCCAGGCCATCTCGGAAGAGTTGTCGCAACTCTCGGCCAGGTTCGCTGAAAACCTTCTGGATGCGACCAACGCCTTCGCCGAAGTCGTCAGCGACCAGGCCCTGCTTTCCGGCTTGCCTGAAGATGTCAAACAGGCCGCCAAGGCCGCCGCCGAGAAGGCCGGCGTTGCCGGCTGGCGCTTCAGCCTGCAGGCGCCCTCCTACGGTCCGGTGATGCAGTATGCCGACAACCGCGACCTGCGCGCCCGCATGTACCGTGCATTCGCCACCCGCGCCGCCGAATTCCACGACGGCAGCAGCAAGCCCGAATGGGACAATACGCCGGTCATGCGGCGGATACTGGAACTGCGTCAGGAAGAGGCGAGGATGCTCGGTTTCGCCAACTTCGCCGAAGTCTCGCTGGCCCCGAAAATGGCCGACAGCCCCGTCCAGGTGCTGGCCTTCCTGCGCGAACTGGGAGCCCGGGCCAGGCCATTCGCCGAAAAAGACATCGCCGAGTTGCGCGCATTCGCCAGAGATGAACTCGCGATCGCCGACTTCCAGCCCTGGGATGCGGCTTACGCGTCCGAAAAGCTGTTGCAGAAGCGCTATGCCTTCTCCGAGCAGGAGGTGAAACAGTACTTCACCGAACCCCGGGTGCTGGCGGGGCTGTTCACGGTCATCGAGAACCTCTTCAACGTCAGGGTCAAGCCGGACACGGCGCCGGTCTGGCACGAAGACGTTCGCTTCTACCGGCTGGAAACCGCGGCCGGCGACCTCGTCGGCCAGTTCTATCTCGACCTTTACGCCCGCGAGACCAAGCGCGGCGGCGCCTGGATGGACGAAGCCCGCGCCCGGCGCCGCACCGCCGGCGGCATCCAGAAGCCGATCGCCTTCCTGAACTGCAATTTCGCCCGCCCGGTCGGCGACAAGCCGGCCACCTTCACGCACCACGAAGTCATCACGCTGTTCCACGAAACGGGCCACGGCCTGCACCATCTGCTGACACGCGGCGAGGAACTGGGCGTTTCCGGCATCCACGGCGTCGAGTGGGATGCCGTCGAACTGCCGTCACAGTTCATGGAAAACTACTGCTGGGAATGGCGGGTGCTGCAGGGGATGACGGCTCACGTCGACACCGGCGCTCCGCTACCGCGCGAGCTGTTCGACAAGATGCTGGCGGCGAAGAACTTCCAGAGCGGCATGATGGCACTGCGCCAGATCGAATTCTCGCTGTTCGACATGCTGCTGCATTCGGAATTCGACCCGAACGGGCCGTCGACCGCGATGGACCTGCTCAATACCGTCCGCAGGGAAGTCGCCGTGCTGTTCCCGCCCGAGTGGCACCGCTTCCCGAACAGCTTCTCGCATATTTTCGCGGGCGGCTACGGCGCCGGCTACTTCAGCTACAAATGGGCGGAAGTGCTGTCGGCCGATGCCTATGCCGCATTCGAGGAAGCCGGCGATCCGTTCGACGCCACGGTCGGCCAAGCGCTTCCTCGACGAGATTCTGGCGGTCGGCGGCGCGCGCCCGGCGATCGAATCGTTCACGGCATTTCGCGGACGCGAGCCGCGGGTTGATGCATTGCTGCGTCATAGCGGTATGATTGCGGCGTAAGCACTCACCAAGGGAGAAAGAAGATGCGCCACCTGCTCGTTCTGTGTCTGGCCTTGTCCAGCCTTGCAGTTTCCGCCGAGACCTACCGCTGGGTCGATCCGCAGGGCCGTACCGTCATCTCCGACACGCCACCCCCGGGCCGCGCCCGCGACGTCAGCAAGTCGGGCAGCGGGCCGAACACCGATGGCCTGCCCTATGCGGTACGGATGGCGGCCGAAAACTATCCGGTCACCCTCTACACCTCGGCCGACTGCACCAAGGAATGCAAGGATGCGCGCGATCTGCTCAACAGTCGCGGCGTGCCCTTCTCCGAGCGGATGGTGCAGAAGCAGGAAGACGTCGATGAGCTGAAACAGTTGGTCGGGGACTTCTTCGTGCCGGCACTCAAGGTCGGCAAGCAGAGCTTCCGCGGCTTCGAGGCCGGTGCCTGGAACAACCTCCTCGATCTTGCCGGCTACCCGAAAACCGCGCCCTACGGCAGCAAGCCGTCCGGCGGCCTGGCGAAGTGAAGATCGCCAGCTGGAACGTCAATTCGCTGAAGGTGCGCCTGCCGCACCTGCTCGACTGGCTGGCCGAACAGCAACCCGATGTCCTGTGCCTGCAGGAAACCAAGCTCGAGGATGACAATTTCCCGCGCGGCGAAATCGCAGCGACCGGATATCAGGTCGGCGTTTTCCGGCCAGAAGACTTACAACGGCGTCGCCCTGCTTACCCGCGAGCCGCTCAAGGATGTGGTCTGCGGCAACCCCCGCTTTCCCGACGAGCAGAAACGACTGATTGCCGGAACGGCCGGCGACGTCCGCATCATCTGCGCCTACATTCCGAACGGGCAGGCGGTCGGCAGCGACAAGTACGACTACAAGCTGCGCTGGCTCGACGCCCTGACCGGGTGGCTGGCGGATGAGATTGCCGCGCACCCGAACCTGGCGCTGTGCGGCGATTACAACATCGCGCCCGACGACCGCGACGTGCATGATCCGAAGGCCTGGGCCGGCCAGATCCTCTGTTCGGAACCCGAACGCAGCGCCTTCCAGCGCCTGCTCGGTCTCGGCCTCGAGGACAGTTTCCGCCTGTTCACCCAGCCCGAGAAGACCTTTTCGTGGTGGGACTACCGCATGCTGGGTTTCCAGAAGAACCTCGGTCTGCGCATCGACCATGTGCTGCTGTCATCGGCCCTGGCGAGGCGCTGCACGGCAGCCGGCATCGACCGCGCGCCGCGCAAGCGCGAGCGCCCCTCGGACCATGCCCCGGTCTGGACAAGCATTGCCTGAAATCATGCCGGACGCGGTCGACCGGGAATATCTGGTGAATCTTTACCCCGCTCTGGCCGGGCTGCCGGACGAGCGACTGGGTGCGCTGCTCCGCCCGGCGGCGCTGGAACTCCCGGCCGGGAGCCAGGTCTTTGCCGAGCATCAGCCCTGCCAGGGATTCCCGCTGCTGCTCGCAGGCAGCATCAAGGTGGTCAAGCAGTCGGCGAGCGGCCGCGAACTGATGCTGTACCGCGTCGCGCCCGGCGGCTCCTGCATCATCACGTCGAGCTGCCTGCTCGGCCGCAGCGACTACAATGCCCGCGGCATCGCCGAGACGCCGCTGCGACTGCTGCTTGTGCCGGCGCCGGCATTCGCGCAACTGATGCTCGACCACCCGCCGTTTCGCGACTTCGTGTTCCACCTCTTTGCCGAGCGCATCGCCGAACTGATGCAACTGGTCGAGGAAGTCGCCTTCACCCGCCTCGATCAGCGACTGGCCAGGCTGATCCTGGCCCAGGACAGGGCGGTTCTCAATGTCACCCATCAGCAACTGGCCGACGAGTTGGGAAGTGTTCGCGAAATCGTCAGCCGGCTGCTCAAGGGCTTTGCCGAACAGGGACTGGTTGCGCTCGGCCGCGAGCAGCTGACGGTAACCGACCGCGCCGGCCTGCAGAAAGTTGCTGCTCTGTGACACAGGTTACATACGCTGCCCCAATCCGCCACTAGAATGAAACCTGTAATCACAACCTGACGGAGAACTGATCATGAAAATCAATGTTGGCGGCATCGACAAAATCCTGCGTATCGCCGTGGGTCTCGCCCTGATTGCCTGGGCACTGGTGGGCGGCCCGGTGTGGGCCTGGGTCGGCGTCGTTCCCCTGGCGACCGGCGCCATAGGCTGGTGCCCGGCCTACAACCTGTTCGGCATGAACACCTGCCCGACCAGGAAATAGGCGAGCCCACCGTCCGCGAAAAACCCGCCAGCGGCGGGTTTTTTTATGTCAGATGGTTGGCAATGCGCACGTAATCGGCGACGGTGATGTCTTCGGCGCGCCGCGTCGGGACGATGCCGAGTTCGGCAAACACGGCGTCGCCGAGAATACCCTTGAGCGTATTGCGCAGCATCTTGCGGCGCTGGGAAAAGGCGGCTTGGACAACCATCGCCAGCTTTCCCGGGTCTTGCGCATTGAGTTCGGAGACATCCCTGGGGATCAGCCGGACGACCGCCGACCGGACGCGCGGCGGCGGGTCGAAACTCTCGGGCGGCACGTCGATCAGCCACTCGATGTGGAAGCGGTACTGCAGCATGACCGACATCCGGCTGAAATCCGACTCGCCGGGCGCGGCAACCATGCGCTCGACGACTTCCCTTTGCAGCATGAAATGCATGTCGCGAACGCTGCCGGCGTACCCGGCCAGGTGAAAGAGCAGAGGCGTCGAGATGTTGTAAGGCAGATTGCCGACCAGGCGCAGATCCGTGCCGATGGTGGCAAAGTCGAAGGCAAGCGCATCGCCTTCGTGGATCGTCATGCGCTCCCGGGTGTGCTGGTTCCGCAGACGGGCAATCAGGTCGCGGTCGATCTCGACGACGTGCAGGTGATCGAGTCGCGCCAGCAGCGGCTCGGTGATCGCCCCCAGTCCGGGACCGATCTCGACCACGGTGTCGCCACGCCGCGGATCGATGGCGGAGACGATTGCGCCGATGATGGCGCGGTTAACCAGAAAATTCTGGCCAAACCGCTTGCGGGCAACATGCCCTTTCACTGGACTGCGGACTTCCCTGCGGCCATGCGCTCCGCCTCGGCCAGCGCCGCGAACAGGCTGCCCGGATCGGCGCCGCCCGTTCCCGCCAGTTCGAGCGCGGTGCCGTGGTCAACCGAGGTGCGAATGACCGGCAGTCCCAGCGTCACGTTGATGCCGTGGCCGAAGGTAGCGTACTTGAGCACCGTCAATCCCTGATCGTGGTACATCGCCAGAACGGCATCCCCCTGTGCCAGCCGGGGTGGCGTGAACAGGGTGTCGGCGGGATGCGGGCCGGAAAGCAGCAGGCCCTGCCCCCGCATTTTCTCGAGAACCGGCGCGATGACCTCGATTTCCTCGGTACCCAGATAGCCCCCTTCGCCGGCATGCGGGTTGAGCCCGGTAACCAGGATGCGCGGCGTCGCCAGCCCGTACTTTTCCCTGAGATCGGCATTCAGAATGCGCAGCGTGCGCTCCAGCAGATCCCGCGTGATCGCTGCCGGCACTTCCTTCAGAGGCAGGTGGGTCGTCGCCAGCGCGACACGCAGCGGGCCGTTCCCGGTGCTGCCGGCGAGCATCATGACGACGAGCGGCGTGCCCGTCTTTTCGGCAAGATATTCGGTATGGCCGGTGAAATGGATGCCCGCTTCGTTGATGACGCCCTTGTGCACCGGCGCCGTGACCATCGCCGCAAACTCGCCGGAACGGCAGCCGGCCAGCGCGCGGTCGAGCAATGCCAGCACGTATGCCGCGTTCGCCGGATCAAGGCTGCCGGCTGCGGCAGGCGTCGTAACTGGAATGTGGAGAACGTCGAGACAGCCGCGGTCGACCGGGATTTCCGGGCGGAAATCACGCAGGGCAACCTTCAGGCCGATGGCTGCCGCGCGTTCGCGAAGCAACGCACGATCACCGAGGATGACCGGTCGGGCTTCGCCAGTGTATTCCGACAAGCGCAGGCACAGGTCCGGCCCGATTCCCGCCGGTTCGCCACTGGTTACGGCAATGCACGGCGACATCATTTCTCTTCGAGGCGAACTTCGACGTAGGCGCGGTCGCGAATCTGGCGCAGCCAGTCCTGATAGGCTTCGTCGAGCTTGCGCTCGCGCAAGGCCTGGCGGGCAGTCGCCCGCTGGCGTTCCCCGGAAACGTCGCGCTGGCGGCGCTCGAGAACCTGGATCAGGTGCATGCCGAAAGGACTCTGGACCACCGGGCTGACTTCCTTGTCCTTCAGTGCATCCATCGCGGTCTCGAATTCCGGCACGGTATCGCCCGGACTGATCCAGCCGAGGTCGCCACCCTTGGCTGCCGAACCGTCCTGCGAATAGAGCCGCGCGAGTTCGGCGAAATCCCCGCCGTTGACCAAGCGTTCGCGCAGGTTCTCCATCTTGCGGCGCGCTTCGGTCTCCGACACCACTTCGTTGACCTTGATGAGGATATGACGGGCGCGGGTTTGCTGAATCGACGCCTGGGCGCTGCCGCCGCGCTTGCCGAGGAGCTTGATGATATGGAACCCGGCTGACGAGCGCAGCAGGTCGCTGACCTCCCCCGGCTTCATGCGCACCGCTGCTTCCGCATAGATCTGCGGCAGGCGTTCCATTGGCCGCCAGCCCAGATTTCCCCCCTGCAGCGCATCCGGCGCATCGGAGAAAGTGGCTGTCAAACTGGGCGAAGTTCTCGCCGGCTTTCGCTTTCTTGACCGCCTGCTCACCGCGCAGGCGCAGCTTCTGCAACTGCTCAGGACTTGCCGACTCGGGCGCACGCAGCAGGATGTGTGCGAGCTGAACCTCCTCGCCACCACCGACGCTGGCCTGATTGGCCAGGTACAAGTTAACCTCGCCGTCCGATATGACGAGTTTGCTGTCCACCTCGCGCTCGCGCAGGCGAACTGTCGTCATTTCATCCCGGATCTCCTCGCGGAAGCGCGCATACTTGACGCCGTCCTTTTCCAGCGCCAGCCTGAACTGCTGCGGTGTCATCTTGTTGCTGGCGGCAATGCGACCGATCGCCTGGTCGAGTTGGGCGTCATCCACCTTCAATCCGGTCTCGCGGGCAAACTGCATCTGGATCCGATCGATGATCATGCGCTCGAGCAACTGACGCTCGAGGACATCCTGCGGCGGCAGCGGGGTGCCCTGCTTCTTGAGTTGCTTTACCGCCTCGTCGAGGCGCGCACGCAAGTCGTAGGAGGTGATCACTTCCTCGCCGACGACGGCGACAATGCGGTCAGCCTCGACCGGTTCGGCTGGCGCAGCGTTCGCCGGCGGTCCGAAGACGCCTGTCAGAAACAGGCAAAGGGCGAGAAGGGTACAAATCGAGTGGCGCATGGTGGTCATTGTGTCGTGAGCAGGCTGCTGGAGGTCAGTTCGTTGGTCTTGCCGTAGCCGGGAATCGAGCGGCGCAGCAGGCTGATCGGATCCGTTCCGATGCTGGCGAAGTCGTTGAATTCGAGTTGCAGGAAGAAGACGTTGTTGGCCGGACCCGTTATCGCCGCCAGGCGCTGCGCGACTATCCGGGTCGTCCAGCAGCCGGCATTGTATTCGAGGCCGGCGATGGCCTCCAGCAACTGACCGCCCGGTGACGTGTTGCTGACCGTCTGCTTGCCGAGGAACGACCAGTTGAAGCGCCCGACCGCATACAGGCGACTGGTCAGCGGCCACTGGCCGGCGATGTCGACCTGGTCGACCTGCGCGATGTTGTTGTTGGGATCACGCGTGTAGCGATAGCTGGCGCTGAGCACCTTGGCCAGTTCGGGCTGGAAGCGGACCCCCACGGAGACCCGGTCGGCCAGGCTGTCACGGAAATTGTAGTCCAGGGCAAAATCGGCATAGGTCTTGGGCAGGACCAGTCCGCTGAAGGCCGCGAGGATATTGGAATAACCCTGCGGCTGGTTGCCCACCGGAGCGACCGTCGACCCGAGCGGCGTGTAGTTCAGGGTCACCCGGCTCGGGCTGAAGTAGTAACGTTGCCCGACCATGGCCTTGAAGCGCTCGGCTCCGGTCGTCCCGTCGAGAAAGCGGGTGACCACGGCCGCGGTGAGCTGATTGGCATCATTGATGCGATCGAAGCCGCTGTAGCGATTCTCGGAAAAGATCTGGGCAAAGTTGAAGTCCGCCTGCGCCGTATCGAAAAGCGGAATCCTGGTCTGATCCTTGTACGGAATGTTCACGTAATAGAGCCGCGGTTCCAGGGTCTGGATGAAGGGCTTGTCGAGCAGACTGGTTTCGCGCTCGAAGATCACGCTGGAGTCGACCGTGAAGATCGGAAGGACCCGCGAGATGCTCGAATCGGCACCCGCGACCTGATTGTTCAGCGAATACTGGGTCGCGCTGACGCCGACCTTGGGAATGAAAGTGAACGCCGGATGGACGATCGGCAGCGAAAACTGCGGATAAAGCACCATGCGGTCGCCCTGCGGCCGCAGATCACTCAGCAGCCGGCTGGCATCGGGATGGGTGAAGCGCGAGTACTGGCCGATCAGGGCCAGATCGGTGCCCAGCAGGTCGGGCTTGAAGCCGACGAGATTGACTTGCGGCTCCAGGAAGTACGGAGGCAGCACCGGGTTCTTCGGGTCGGTCTGCAGCGTCTGGTAGCGCTGGACCTGCGTGGTGGTCTGCAGCCATGGAACCGGCGTGTAGCCAGCACGAACTGCTGCGGCAACTGCACCTGCGAGGTCTGAAACAGGCGCGAGGACGTGTCCTGCCAGTAGAAACTGTCCGACACGCGGTTGTAGTTGACCGCTGCGGAAACCCCTTGCCCGAGGTTCTGCTGATGCTTGATCAGGTAGGCATAGCGGTCGCGGTCGGCCTCCTGGTCATGCGGCATGTACTCCGCCTTGTAGGCGTTGGGATCGCCCGCGGCACCGCTGTTGAAATCCCAGTAGCGCACTTCGGCGCCCAGTTGCAGGCCACGCTTGGCCATGTAGCGCGGATAGAGCGTCGCGTCGTAATTCGGAGCGATGTTCCAGTAGTACGGAATCGTCAGATCCAGACCGGTGCGCGTCGAGGTTGCCAGGAGCGGGGTCATGAACACCCGAACGCCGCTGGTGATTCAGCGGAAAAGTGGCGACCGGCGAATAGAAGATCGGGACATCCTTGAACCACATCGTCGCATTCTTCGCCGAACCGACATCACGGTCGTAATCGAGGTGCATTTCGGACGCACGCAGGTACCAGTCCCGGTCTCCCGGCTTGCAGGTCGAGAAAGTGCTGTCGAAGAGAGTGATCTGGTTCTCGCCCTCGAACTCCGCCCGCTCGGCCGTTCCGCTGGCCAGTGACGGGCGGGTAGGCGGCGCCGTGGTCGGCAGCCCGTAATTGCCGGGAATGCGCAGCATCATCGGCGCGCTGGTGCTGACGGCATTCGAAGTGGCGGCCGTGACGACCGGCACCAGTATTTGCTTGGACAGGAAGCGGCTGGGAACCTGCTTGACGATCAGATAGTCCGCATCCTCGACAAAGCCGACCTGTTCGGACATTTTCATGCGGACATGCGGCGCCGTGAACTCGGTGCCCTCCTGCAGCATGCGCACGTTGCCGGTCGCGTCGACTTCGTCATCGAGCGGCCAGTAAATGACCTTGTCCCCGTAGAACAGTGAGCCCGCCTTGCGCAGCTCGACATCGCCCGTCGCCACGGCCACGTCATCGGTGCGCCCTTCGAGGTGCTCGGCGATGACAAACAACGGATAGTCGTCATTCTTCTTCGGGTCGAACGAATACGGGATCCCGACCTCCGGCATGACCGGCTTCTTCTTGCCGCCCAATACATTGAACCGGCGCTCGTTGCGCAGGCGGAGTGGAAGATCATCGCCGGGCGCATCGCCGCCGCCAGGCGCTGCGTCACGGCTCGCCGGCGCGGCTTTCCGGACGCCGACAGCAGCCAGTTGCACGCGGTCGGCGTCCTCGGCGGCATGCCCGGCCGGCATCGCGGCGAACATGCAGCACGCCAGACAGGCAAACGGATGACGAACCGGATCAGGCATCTGACAGGGGAATGGAGGAGTCGAAATGAAGTGCGCCGGGAGGAACGGCGGCCAAGTGTTAAAATTGGCCATTTTACAACGAACCGTCGGCCATCCTGATGTCGCGCGATCAACTTGTTACCGACTGGGTTGCCAGTCGCTTTTCCAATCAGTCGGTCGAAATCACGCCAGCCTCCGCCGATGCCAGTTTCCGCCGCTATTTCCGCCTGACCTGGCCTGATGGCGGAACGCGTGTCCTGATGGATGCGCCGCCGGAAAAAGAGGACTGCAAACCCTTCATCCACGTCGCCGGCCTGCTCGCCAAGGCCGGGCTGGCCGCCCCGCGCATCCTCGACCAGGATCTCGCCAACGGCTTCCTGGTGCTGACCGATCTCGGCCGCGTCGGCTATCTCGACGCACTGAACGCCGACCCCGGTCTGGCCGACACGCTGATGCGCCCGGTTCTCGATGTCCTGGTCAAGTGGCAATTGTCCTCCCGGGCGGGGATCCTTCCCCCCTACGACGCGACACTGCTGCGCCGCGAACTCGACCTCTTCCCGGAGTGGTTCGTCGGCCGTCACCTCGGCTACCAGTTGAGCGACGACGAGAAAGTCATGCTCGACCGGACCTTCAGGTTCCTGATCAACTCGGCGCTGAATCAGCCCAAGGTGTTCACCCACCGCGATTTCATGCCGCGCAACCTGATGGTCGTCGAAAGCGAAGCCAGCCTGACTCCCGGCATCATCGACTTCCAGGATGCCGTCTACGGCCCGATCGCCTACGACGTCGTCTCGCTGTTCCGCGACGCCTTCATCTCCTGGGACGAAGAACAGGAAATCGACTGGGTCGTCCGCTACTGGGAAAAGGCCCGCGCCGCCGGCCTGCCGGTGCGCGCCGACTTCGGCGATTTCTGGCGCGACTACGAACTGATGGGCCTGCAGCGCCACCTCAAGGTGCTCGGCATCTTCTGCCGCCTGAAGTACCGCGACGGCAAGGACAAGTACATCGAGGATCTGCCGCGCTTCATGAACTACGCGCGCAAGACGGCCGGCCGCTACATCGCGCTGAAGCCGTTGCTCGCCCTGCTCGACACCCTCGACGGCAAGAGCGCGGAAGTCGGCTACACCTTCTGATGAAAGCCTTCATTCTTGCCGCAGGACGCGGCGAACGGATGCGCCCGCTGACCGACCACACGCCCAAGCCGCTGTTGCCGGTGGGCGGCAAGCCGCTCATCGCCTGGCATCTGGAACGACTGGCGGCAGCCGGGTTCACCGAGGTCGTCATCAACCACGCCCACCTCGGCGAGAAGATCGAGGCAGCGCTCGGCGACGGCTCGCAGTGGGGTCTGAGAATCCGCTATTCGCCGGAACCGCCGGGCGCGCTGGAAACCGCCGGCGGCATCGCCAACGCCCTGCCCCTGCTCGGCGACGAGGCGTTTCTCGTAGTCAATGGCGACGTCTATTGCGACATCGATTTTGGCCGTTTTTCCGGGTTGACCCTGGGCCAGCCGTTGACTCATGGTCGCGGCAGGCAACCAACCAGTCGCGCACCTCGTCATGGTCGCCAACCCGGCGCACCATGCCGGCGGCGATTTCAGCCTCGACGGCCAACGCATCACTCTCGCGCGGGGCGGGGAGACACTCACCTACGCCGGCATCGCGGTATTTTCGCCCTCCTTCTTCGCCGACGTGCCGCGCGGCTCGGTCATGAAGCTCTATCCACTGCTCGCCGCCGCCATCGCCGCCGGCACGCTGACCGGGGAACGATCACACCGGCCGCTGGGTCAACGTCGGCACCCCGCAACGCCTGGCCGAACTGGATGCCGAATTGACAAAGCCATGAGCCACGCCCATTTCATCGCCCGCCGCAAGCGCCTGCTGAAGACCATCGGCGACGGCGTCGCCATCGTGCCGACCGCGCCGGAAGTCATCCGCAACCGCGACGCGCACCACCCCTACCGTTTCGACAGCTACTTCTGGTACCTGACCGGCTTCCCGGAACCGGAAGCGGTGGTCGTGCTGATCGGCGGCAAGAAGCCGAAATCCATCCTGTTCTGCCGCGAAAAGCACGAAGAGCGGGAAATCTGGGACGGCTACCGCCACGGCCCGAAGGCGGCCAAGGTCGCTTTCGGCTTCGACGCCGCCTACCCGATCGACCGAACTCGACAAAAAACTGGCCGAATTCCTCGTCAACCGCGACACGCTGTGGCACGCCATCGGCCACGATCGCCGAATGGGACGCCCGCATCGCCAGGGCGCTCAACGAAGTCCGCGCCCAGACGCGGGCCGGCAAGCGGGCGCCGCGCGCCATCCACGACCTGCGCGCCGAACTCGACACCATGCGGCTGGTCAAGGACGCCGCCGAAGCCGGGATTCAGCAGCGCTCGGCCGACATCGCCAGCGCCGGCCACGCCCGTGCCATGCGCGCCTGCCGCCCCGGCCTGGCCGAATACGAACTGGAAGCCGAACTGACCTACGAATTCCGCAAACGCGGTGCCGATGCCCACGCCTACACGCCCATCGTCGCCGGTGGTGCCAATGCTTGCGTGCTGCATTACGTCGCCAATGACAAGCTGCTCAACGACCATACCCTGGTCCTGATCGACGCCGGCTGCGAAGTCGAAGGCTACGCCGCCGACATCACCCGGACCTTTCCGGTCAACGGCCGCTTCAACGCGCCGCAGAAGGACGTCTACGAAATCGTCCTCGCCGCACAGACGGCCGCGATCGCTGCCACCGCCCCCGGCCGCCATTTCATGGAAGGCCATGACGCCGCCGTGCGCGTGCTGACGCGGGGCCTGATCGACCTCAAGCTGCTTCAGGGCGACCTCGACAACCTGATCGAAAAAGGCGACTACAAGCGCTTCTACATGCACCGCACCGGCCACTGGCTCGGCCTCGACGTGCACGACGCCGGCGAGTACAAGGTTGGCGATGTGTGGACCACGCTCCAGCCGGGCATGACGCTGACCGTCGAACCCGGCCTCTACATCCGTCCCGCCGACGACATCCCGCTGGCGCTGGCCGGCATCGGCATCCGCATCGAGGATGACGTGCGGGTCACCGATAGCGGCTGCAAGGTTTACACCTCGGCGCCGAAGACAGTCGCCGAAATCGAGGAGGTCATGCGCCATGACTGAAGCCGTCGTCGAGTACATCGACATCCTGATCATCGGCGCCGGCCCGGTCGGCATGACCCTCAATCTGGCGCTCGCCGCCGGTGGCCGGAAATCGCTGCTTTTGGACCGTCAACCGCAACACACCCAGCAAACCGACCCGCGCGCCCTCGCCCTGTCGCACGGCGCCCGGCAACTGCTCGAACAGATCAAGGCCTGGCCGACGCGCGCCGCGACGCCGATCGAAACCATCCACGTCTCGCAGAAGGACGGTTTCGGCCGCACCGTCATCGACCGTGCCGACTACGACCTTCCGGCGCTCGGCTACGTCGTGCGCTACCGCGATCTCGCCGCCGAACTCGCTGCGCAACTGCCGGCCGACGCCTTGCTCGATGCCGTCAACATCGTCAACATCAGCCACGGCGACGATCACGTCAGCGTCTCCGTGCGTCAAGACGGCGCCATGCGCATGATTCGCGCAAAGGTGCTGGTCCACGCCGAAGGCACCCCCGGCGACGACCCGGCGGTCAAGGTCAGCGATTACGGCCAGCACGCGGTGATCGCCGAAATCACCCCGCAACCCGGCCACAACAGGCGCGCCTGGGAACGCTTCACGCCGGACGGCCCGCTCGCCCTGCTGCCGCTCGGCAACGAATACTCGGTGGTGTTCACGTTGCCGCCGGACAAGGCCGATGCCGTCCTGGCGCTCGACGACGACGCCTTTACCGCGGCGCTGCAGGAGCAGTTCGGCAAGCGGATGACATTCAGCAACCCCGGCCCGCGCAGCCGTTTCCCGCTCGCCCTGCGGATGCGCGAATCGCTGGTCAGGGGCGGCGAGGTGTGGATCGGCAACACGGCGCAAACGCTGCATCCCGTCTCCGGCCAGGGTTTCAACCTCGGCCTGCGCGACGCCTGGCAACTCGCCGAAATATTGCTCGAAAACGGCGTCAACCGCAGCAGCCTGGCCAGCTACGCCGCCAGCCGTCGCCTTGACCGCCAAGGCAGCGCCCTGTTCACCGACCAGATCGTCCGCGCCTTCTCGAACGATTTCGGCCCGCTCAAGCTGGCGCGCGGCCTCGGCCTGCTCGCCCTCGACCTCTTCCCGCCGGCCCGCCATTTCGTCGCCAAGCGGATGATCTGGGGCGCCCGCGCCTGGCCGTGACCCCGAGCCGCCTGCAAGCCTGGTTTCTCGCCTGCCGCCCGAAAACCCTGTCGGTCTCGCTGTCGCCGGTGCTGGTCGGCACCGCCATCGCCTGGCACGACAGCGGCCGCGTCCTCTGGCTGCCGCTGCTCGCCGCCGCGCTCGGTGCCGCCTTGATCCAGGTCGGCACCAACCTTTTCAACGATGTCGGCGATTTCCGGCGCGGCACCGACACGCCCGACCGTCTGGGGCCGAAACGCGCAACGGCCGAGGGCTGGCTCGGCGCGGGCGTGGTCGAGGCCGCTGCCTGGCTGGCCTTCGCCCTCGCCTTCCTGTGCGGCATCTACCTGGTCTGGCACGGCGGCTGGCCGATCGTCATCATCGGCCTCGCCTCGCTCGCCGCCGGCTGGGCTTATACGGGAGGCCCGGCGCCGATTGCCTATCAGCCGCTGGGCGAGATCTTCGTCTTCATCTTCTTCGGCCTGGTCGCCGTCGGCGGCAGCTACTACCTGCAGATGCTGACGCTGGCCCCGGTTGCCGTCTTTGCCGCCACGCTGGTCGGCCTCCATGCGGCGGCGGTCATCACCGTCAACAACTACCGCGACCGCGACGGTGACGCCCGCAACGGCAAGAACACGCTGGCCGTCCTCCTCGGCCGGCCGGCGACCCGACGCCTCTACAGCGCGGAAATGCTGGCGCCCTATGTCCTGTTGCCGCTGCTCGCCGGCAGTCTCGGCTGGCGCGCAGCACTGCCGCTGCTGTCCCTGCCGCTGTCCCTCATTCTGGTCCGGCGCTTCCACCGCGAAGCACCCGGCCCGGTCTTCAACAGCATCCTCGCCGCCACCGCCGGCCTGCAACTCGTGTTCGCCTTGCTGCTAGCCGTCGCCTTCGCGATTTGACTGTTTTTTGGGCGCCGACTCGGGTAAACTCTGCGGCTTTCCCTGCTTCGCCGTCTCCTTCGCGCGCCCATGGATTTTCTCGGTTTCCAGCTTCGCAACAACCTGTTCGTCGCCCCCATGGCCGGCGTGACGGACCGCCCTTTCCGCCAGTTGTGCAAGAAGATGGGCGCCGGGCTGGCGGTATCGGAAATGGTCACCTCGAACTCGCTGCTCTACGGCAGCGCCAAGACGCTGCGCCGCGCCAACCACGAGGGCGAGGTCGCGCCGATTGCGGTCCAGATCGCCGGCGCCGACCCGAAGATGATGGCCGAGGCCGCCCGCCACAACGTCAACAACGGCGCCCAGATCATCGACATCAACATGGGCTGCCCGGCCAGGAAGATCTGCAACGTGATGGCCGGCTCGGCGCTGATGCAGGACGAAAAACTGGTCGGCCAGATTCTCGATGCTGTCGTCGGCGCCATTCCCGACACCCCGGTCACGCTCAAATTCCGAACCGGCTGGAACCTCGCCAACAAGAACGCGCCGACCATCGCGCGCATTGCCGAGAGCGCGGGTGTGCGGGCCGTCGCCATCCACGGCCGGACGCGCTGCCAGCAATACACCGGCGAGGCCGAGTACGACACCATTTCGCTGGTCAAGACGCTGATCCGGATTCCCGTCATCGCCAACGGCGACATCACGACGCCGGAAAAAGCCAGGCAGGTATTTGACATGACCGGCGCCGACGGCATCATGATCGGTCGTGCCGCCCAGGGGCGCCCGTGGCTGTTCCGCGAGATCGAGCATTACCTGAAGACCGGCGAGAAACTGCCGCCGGCTTCGGTCGCCGAGATTCACGCCATTCTGCGCGCCCACCTGGAAGAGCTCCATGCTTTCTACGGACCGGAAAGCGGGTTCAAGGTCGCCCGCAAGCACATCTCCTGGTACACCAAGGGGCTGGCCGGGTCGGCAGCCTTCCGCAAGGAAATGAACACCTTGCCCAGCATCGATCAACAGATGCAGGCAGTGAATGACTTCTTCTGCCGACTGGCGGAAGAAGACGAGTATCTGCACTACGACAAAGAGGAGGCGTTGGCAGCATGAGCCAACATGACTTGGGGAAATGTGTCACGGATTCGCTGGAGCAGTACTTCCGTGACCTCGACGGCGAGAGACCCGCCGCGATCTATGACATGGTCTTGCAGAGCGTCGAAAAGCCGATGCTCGAGGTCGTCCTCGCCAAGGCGGGCGGCAACCAGACGCTGGCGGCGGATATGCTAGGCATCAACCGCAACACGTTGCGCAAGAAACTCACCGAACACCGACTACTGTAATCATCATGGCCATCAAGCAAGCACTGATTTCCGTCTCCGACAAGACGGGTGTTCTCGAATTCGCCCGGGGCCTCGCCGCCCAGGGCGTCAATCTGCTGTCCACCGGCGGCACCGCGAAAATGCTCCGTGACGCCGGGTTCACCGTAACGGAGATCGGCGATTACACCGGCTTCCCGGAAATGCTCGACGGCCGCGTCAAGACGCTGCACCCGAAGGTGCATGGCGGCATCCTGGCCCGCCGCGATTTGCCGGAACATCTGGCGACCATCGAACAACATGGCATCCCGACCATCGACCTGGTTTGCGTGAACCTCTACCCCTTCGCCGCGACCATCGCCAAGGCCGGCGTGACGCTGGAAGATGCGATCGAGAACATCGACATCGGCGGCCCGGCCATGGTTCGCTCCTCGGCCAAGAACTACGCCGGCGTCGCCATCGTTACCGACCCGGCCGACTACCACCCGCTGCTCGACGAAATGAAGGCCAACGGTGGCGCGCTCCAGCTCGCCACCCGCTTCAACCTGGCCAAGAAGGCCTTCACGCACACCGCCCGCTACGACAGCATGATCGCCAACTGGCTGACCGGGCTGGACGAAGGCGCCGAAGCCAAACCGGCCGAAGCCGCTGCCGGCCCCGGCGATCTTCCCGAACAAACTGCAGCTGGCCTTCGACCGCGTCGAGATCCTGCGCTATGGCGAAAACTCGCACCAGTCCGCCGCCTTCTACCGCGACACGACACCGCTGCCCGGCAGCATCGCCGCCTACACCCAGCTACAGGGCAAGGAACTGTCGTACAACAACATCGCCGACTCCGATGCCGCCTGGGAATGCGTCAAGGCCTTCGATGCCCCGGCTTGCGTCATCATCAAGCACGCCAACCCCTGCGGCGTCGCCATCGACGGCACCCTGCTTTGCTGCCTACGAAAAGGCCTTCAAGACCGACTCGACCTCGGCCTTCGGCGGCATCATCGCCTTCAACGGCGAAGTCGGCATCGACGTGGTCAACGCCATGAACGAGCGCAAGCACTTCGTCGAAGTGCTGATCGCCCCGTCCTTCACCACCGAAGCTAGGGCGGCGCTCGCGTCCAAGCAGAACCTGCGCGTACTCGTCGTGCCGCTCGGTCGTGACCTCAACAAGCTCGAACTCAAGCGCGTCGGCGGCGGCCTGCTGGTGCAGACGGCCGACGACTTCACCGCCCAGGCATCCGGCCTCAAGGTCGTCACCAAGGTGCAGCCGACCGCCCGGCAGATCGAAGACCTGCTCTTTGCCGAGCGCGTCGCCAAGTTCGTCAAGTCCAATGCCATCGTCTTCTGCGGCGGCGGCATGACGCTGGGCGTCGGCGCCGGCCAGATGAGCCGCGTCGATTCGACCCGGATCGCCGGCATGAAGGCGCAGAACGCCGGCCTCGACCTCCGGGGTTCGGTCGTCGCTTCCGATGCCTTCTTCCCGTTCCGCGACGGCGTCGATGTTCTGGCGGCCGCCGGTGCCGTCGCCGTCATCCAGCCGGGCGGCTCGATGCGTGACGACGAGGTCATCGCCGCCGCCGACGAGCACGGTCTGGCGATGGTCATGACCGGCGCCCGCCACTTCCGACACTGACAACAATGAAACCCAAGAACTCAGGCATGAAACTTCTAGTGATCGGTTCCGGCGGCCGTGAGCACGCGATGGCCTGGCGCCTGGCGCAGAACCCCGGGCTGCAGAAGGTATTTGTCGCCCCCGGCAATGCCGGCACGGCACGCGAGCGAAGGCTGAAGAACGTCAATCTCAGCGACCCCGTCGCCCTCGCCTCCTTCGCCGAAAGGGAAGGGGTGCACCTCACCGTCGTCGGCCCGGAAGCGCCGCTGGCCGCGGGTGTGGTCGATGTCTTTCGCGCCCGTGGCCTGAGGATCTTCGGCCCGACCAGGGAAGCCGCCCAGCTCGAATCATCGAAGGATTTCGCCAAGCGCTTCATGGCCCGCCACAGCATCCCGACTGCGGAATTCGCGACTTTTTCCGAGTCGACCGCAGCGCATGCCTATATCGACCGGCAAGGTGCCCCGATCGTCATCAAGGCCGACGGCCTGGCCGCCGGCAAGGGCGTCGTCGTCGCGATGACGCTGGAGGAAGCGCACGCCGCCATCGACGACATGCTGTCGGGCAACAAGCTCGGCGACGCCGGTGCGCGCGTCGTCATCGAGGAATTTCTCGACGGCGAGGAAGCCAGCTTCATCGTCATGGTCGACGGCAGGAATGTCCTCGCGCTGGCCTCCAGCCAGGACCACAAGCGTATCGGGGACGGCGACACCGGCCCGAACACCGGCGGCATGGGTGCCTATTCGCCGGCCCCGTGCGTGACGCCGGAAGTGCACGCCAGGGCGATGCGCGAGATCATCCTGCCCACCGTGCGCGGCATGGCCGCCGACGGCATTCCCTTCACCGGTTTCCTCTATGCCGGACTGATGATCGGCAACGATGGATCGCTCAAGACGCTGGAATTCAACTGCCGCATGGGCGACCCGGAAACGCAGCCGATCCTGATGCGTCTGAAATCCGATTTCGTCGAGCTGCTCGAACACGGCATCGACGGCACGCTCGACCAGGTCGAAGCCGAATGGGACCGGCGCGTCGCGCTCGGCGTCGTGCTGGCAGCCGCCAACTACCCGGACACGCCGCGCAAGGGCGACGTCATCTCCGGGCTGCCCAAGGGCAACAGTTTCGGCGAGGATGCGCACGTCTTTCACGCCGGCACGGCAGAAACGGATGGCCAGGTCGTTACCGCCGGCGGTCGCGTGCTGTGCGTGACCGCCCTCGGCGAGAACACCAGACTGGCCCAGAAGCGCGCCTACAAGGCCGCGTCCGAGATCAGCTGGGACGGCATGCAGTTCCGCAGGGACATCGGCCACCGCGCCGTCGGTCGCTGATCGGGCGCCGGCGACGACTTGCGGGCGGCACTGACCGCCCTTTTTCTTGTTCAATGGAGCGATGATGGACACCGCCCGTCTCAGGGATTTCTTCACCGGCCTGCAGAGCCGCATCGTCGGCGAACTGGAAACCTTCGATGGCCAGCCGTTCCGCACCGATTCGTGGGTTCGCCCGGAAGGCGGTGGCGGCATCTCGCGCCTGATCGAGGAAGGCGATTTCTTCGAGCGCGGCGGCGTCAATTTCTCGCACGTTACCGGCAAGTCACTGCCTGCCTCGGCAACCGCCGTCCGCCCGCAACTGGCCGGCCGCGCCTGGGAGGCGATGGGCGTGTCGCTGGTGCTGCATCCGCGCAACCCCTACTGCCCGACGGCGCACATGAACGTGCGCTGCTTCGTCGCCAGCAAGGAAGGGGAAGAAGACGCCTGGTGGTTCGGCGGCGGCATGGACATGACGCCCTACTACGGTCAACGCGAAGACGTCGCGCATTTTCACCGCACCTGCAGGGACGCGCTGGCCCCCTTCGGCGAAGAGATTTATCCGAAATACAAGATATGGTGCGACGAGTATTTCTTCTTGAAGCACCGCAACGAGCCGCGCGGCGTCGGCGGCATCTTTTTCGATGATCTCAACGAAGGCGGATTCGCGCGCTGCTTCGCGCTGACCCAGGCCGTCGGCAATGCCTTCACCAAGGCTTACCTGCCGGTCCTGGCCAGGCGCCGCGACACGCCCTACGGCGAGCGCGAACGCGACTTCCAGGCCTACCGGCGCGGGCGTTACGTCGAGTTCAATCTGGTCTGGGACCGCGGCACGCTGTTCGGCCTGCAATCAGGCGGGCGCACCGAATCGATCCTGATGTCGCTGCCGCCGATCGTCAAGTGGCGCTACGACTGGAAGCCCGCAGCGGGGACGCCGGAAGCCGAACTGTACGAGGTATTCCTGCAACCGGCCGACTGGGCCTGAGCCTCGACGCCGGCGGAAATTGTTCAGCGCGCTTCGAGCCCTACCGCCGCCCGGAAATGGCGGTTGGCCTCGTCGCCCCGCTCAAGCTTGTCGCAGAGTTCGGCAAGCGCCAGATGCGCGTCGCGGGTCTCCTCGGTCGCCAGCGACGCTTCGATATAGCTCTGCGCCTTGCCCCACAGACGCTGATTCATGCACATGCGCCCGAGCGCCAGCAGCAGCGCCGCCTCGCCGGGATACTGGCGCAGCCAGTCCTCGGCCCGGGCGATCCGCGCGGTCAGTCCCGGCCCCGTCAGGCCACCATACATGGCCACCAGTTCGGGCTGCCAGCCCGCCTCGGAATAACCATCGAGCGCGCTTTCGATGAGTTTCTGCGCCACCGGCAACGCGTCAGCTTCGACCAGCGCCCTGGCGCCGGCCAGCACCAGACGACGCCCATAGTCGACTGCCGGAACGACGCGCAGGTAATCCTGAAGCTGACCGGCATCGGCACGGCGCCGGCGGATGTTCTCGAGATGGGCGAGGGTCTTGATCTCGCGCGCCACCTCGGGCGGCAGGGCATCGCGCTTTTCGAGCTGGCGGGCGAGCTTGAGAACGCCATCCCAGTCGCCGGTTCCCTGGCGTGCCCGCAGTTCGAGACGCAGCGCGGCGATGTGGCGACCCTGCTTGCCCTGAAACCGGCCAAGCACGGCCAGCGCCTCGTCGAAGCGGCGCAGCTCGTTCATCATCTCGGCTTCCAGCATCAGCGCCGCCGCTTCGTTGTGCGGATCGTCGGCCAGTGCCCGCCGCATCCACTCCTGTTGTTTTTCCGGCTCGCGCATGCGCTGCGCGGCACGTGCCGCGACCAGGGCCGAAACGCCGCGGAAAGTGCCGGCATCGTATGCCTCGCCGGCCCTCTTCATGGCCTGCCCGAAACGTCCCTCGAAAAGCAGCCGCACGGCATCCTGAATCACCAGACCGGCGCGCTCGCGCTGGCGCCGCTGGCGATACTCCTTGGCCCGCCTGGGCAGGCTGAAGGT
The DNA here is from genome assembly GCA_963810175.1 of uncultured beta proteobacterium. Classification (GTDB taxonomy): domain Bacteria; phylum Pseudomonadota; class Gammaproteobacteria; order Burkholderiales; family Rhodocyclaceae; genus Azonexus. The sequence goes on from CAWEMU010000023.1 coordinate 38,643, forward strand.
CAGCGCCAGCGTCCGCAGCGCCGCATAGAGGACAAGAACGAGGGCAACCAGCGCCAGAATGAAAAGGTTCAGGCTGACTTCAGCGCGATACGGAGGAAGGACGAGCAGGACATAGCCGTCGTTGACCCGCGCGCCGAGGGCGACGGCAACCGCCAGCCCGAACAGGGCGAGGACCCAGAACAGGCCCTTCACTTCTTCTCCTTGCCGTTACGCAGGAGGCGCATGGCCGCCTGGGTTTCATTCAGCGTCGGCAAGGCGATGACGATCTCGGTCGCCAGCAGTTGGCGCAGCGTCGCCTGCGCCGCCTGAACGCCCTTGTCGCGGCCGTCGAAGAGACGCCCGAGCATTTCGAGCGCTGCCTTCAGTTCGCCGCGGAAAGCCACCTGATCGCGCGAGAGCAGCGCCAGGCGGGCATTCAGCAGGCGCAGCTTGAGATTCTCGCGCAGGAAGAAGCTCTGCCCCGGCGCCAGCAGCACCGCCTCCTCGCGATCGAAGCGCTGGATGCGGACGAGACCCTTCAACTCCTGCCAGATCTCGCCCCCGGTGCGCTTCCACCAGGGCAACTGCGCGGCCTCGGCCGGCTTTTCGCGGGATTCCTGCGGCCGGACGTCCATCGCCAGCGGCAACTTGTCGATGGTCAGCAGAACCTGCTCCAACCGCGCATTGATTGCCACCAGGTCGACCACCGGCAACGCCGACAGGCGCTCGAGATCGGCGGCCAGCGCCTTGCGCAATGGCAGCAACTGCGGGCGATCGACGCGGGCGAGGCGGGCCTCCGCCGAGCGCAGGGCGACAATCGCCGCCGGAACATTGCCCGCCAGTTGCAGTTGCTGTCCGGCCAGCGCGATCGCCTGTTCGGCTTCGAGCACGCCGGATTCGTCACGGCTGCGCGCGAGGTCCTGGTAGAGCGCCTGCAGCGCATCCGACTGCGCCTGGAATTCGGCCAGCCTGGCATCGGCCGCGCCCAGCTTGCCCTGCAACCCGTCGATCTGCTCGCGCATCTGTTTCAAGGCGCCGCGATCCTCCTTGCTGCCGGCATCCGCCTCGGCCAGGCGCGCGGCTGGTTTCCTGCTCGATTCCGGCAAGCCTGTGGCGGGTTTCGAACCATTGCCAGCCAGCCAGCGCAAGTGCCGCCAGCGCCACAAAAAACCAGGGGCCGAAGCGCGACGCGGCGCGGCGACGGCTTGTGCGCTGCTGGAGGAGGAAGGGGAGTCGTGTTGTCAGGTGTCATGCCGGCCAATTATAAGCAAGCAAGCCGGCAAGGATGCCGGCATCCGCCGCATCGGTAAGGATAATTTTGTGCAATCCCGAGACCCGCGCGTTTTCCGCAATGCGGGCATGCGGCACGAAAACCGGGGTCCGGGCGAGAAAGGAGCGGCCCTCGTCGTCGAGCAGGTCGAGCAGGTGGCGCAGCCCCTCGCTGCTCGACACGGTCAGCGCATCGAGGTGCCCGGCGCGCCATCTTTCCAGCAGAATCTCAACGCCGCCGGCAGGACCGGCACGGCGATAGCAGGTGATGTACTCGACCACGGCGCCCCGCGCGCGCAGCGTGTCGGCCAGCAGTTCGCGGCCGCCGTCGCCACGAAAGATGACGATGCGCTTGCCGCTGACCCGTTCTCCCGCCAGTTCGGGCAGCGCCAGCAGCGCCTCCGATTCGAAGCGCTCCTGCGGCGCGATGCAACCGGCCACGCCACGCGCCGCCAGCGCCTTCACCGTGCCCTGCCCGACCGCCGCCGGAACCAGCCCGGCCGGCCAGGGGCCACGCGCCAGAATGACCGGCAGCGCGTGGTCGACCGCATTGGGACTGATGAAGATGGCCAGCGCCGCGCCGGGCAGATGGCCCACGCCGGCTTCCAGCACCTGCGGATCGGCGACCGGCAGGATTTCCAGCAGGGGAAAGATCAGCGCAGTTCCGCCCTCGGCGGCAATGGCTTCGGCCAGCGCCGCGGCCTGCGCTCGCGGCCGGGTGACGACGATGGTCCTGCCGGCAAGCGGGCCGGTCGTCCTCATCGGCAGTGGGCGAGCTTTTCCAGGATGGCGCCGGCCCCCTGCGCCCGCAACCGATCTGCGAGCTGGCGGCCGAGCGCCTCGTCGTCGCCGGCCATCTTGCCGACGGCGCCGCGCAATTCGCCGGCGACCATCTCCTGGCCGTCCGGCGTCGCGACGAAACCGCGCAGCCACAGACTGCCGTCTTCCATGACCGCGTAGCCGCCGAGCGGCACCTGGCAACTGCCGCCGAGAGCCCGCGAGAAGGCACGTTCGGCCTTGACGCAGTGGGCGGTTTCGGAATCGTTGAGCGGCGCGACGACGGCGGCCATCGTCGCATCGCCGTCGACCAGTTCGATGCCGAGCGCGCCCTGGCCGGGCGCCGGCAGCGACTGCTCCGCGGTCAACACCGATTTGATGCGGTTTTCCAGTCCGAGGCGGATGAGGCCGGCGGCGGCGAGAATGATCGCATCGTATTCGCCGGCATCGAGCTTGCGCAAGCGGGTGTCGAGGTTGCCGCGCAGGCTCTTGATGATCAGATGCGGGTATTTGGCGCGCAGGATCGCTTCGCGGCGCAGGCTCGAAGTGCCGACGACGGCGCCGGCCGGCAGCTCGTCGAGGCCGGCATAGTTATTCGAGACGAAGGCATCGCGCGGGTTTTCGCGGGCCGAGATGGCGGCCAGCACGAAGCCCTCCGGCATCACCATCGGCACGTCCTTCATCGAATGGACGGCGAGGTGGGCCTTGCCCTGCTCCATCGCCACTTCGAGTTCCTTGATGAACAGGCCCTTGCCGCCGATTTCCGAAAGCGGGCGGTCGAGAATCTGGTCGCCCTTGGTCGTCATGCCGAGAATGACAACTTCCGCCCCCGGATTTAGACTGCTCAGACGGCCCTGAACATGCACGGCCTGCCACATGGCGAGGCGGGATTCGCGGGAGGCGATGATGATCTTGGAAGGAACGGACATGAAGCGGCACGCGGCAGGGGTTTCGAAGGCGGCAATCTTAGCATGAGCGATTCGCCGCCTTCTCCCACCCGGATCAAACCCGACGACCAGCGCCCGGAGCATCCCGATTTCTGGTGCAAGCGCTTCGGCGAGGGCGTCATGCCGTGGGATGCCGGCAAGGTGCCCGCCGCCTTCGCCGATTTCGTCACCCGCCAGCCGGCGCCGCTCAATACGCTGATTCCCGGCTGCGGCAGCGCCTGGGAGGCGGGCCATCTCGCCGAACTCGGCTGGCCGGTCACGGCGCTCGATTTCTCTCCCGCCGCCGTGGACGCCGCCCGCAGGGTATTGGGCAATGCGAGCGTCAACCTCGTCTGCGCCGACTTTTTCACCTTTTTGCCGCGTCGACCGTACCAGTTGATCTACGAACGCGCCTTCCTCTGCGCCCTGCCACGCAAGCTGTGGGCAGACTGGGGCCGGCGCGTCGCCGAACTGCTGCCGGCAGGCGGCTTGCTCGCCGGATACTTCTTCATCTGCGACCAGGCGAAGGGACCGCCCTTCGGCATCCTGCCCGAACAACTTGACGAACTCCTCAGCCCGAATTTCGTCCGCATCGAGGATGCCGCGGTCGACGACTCGATTCCGGTGTTTTCCGGGCGCGAGCGCTGGCAGGTCTGGCGGCGATGTTGAAGCGTCCCGTTCTTCGTTCACTCATCCAAAGCAAGGAGTCATGCGATGCCAATGATCACCACCCGCGTGCCGGCGCTGTTGCTGGCCGGATTCCTGGCCGCCTGCACGGCGAATCCTTCCACGATGTCTGAAACATCTTCGCTGGAAGGTACGGCCTGGATCCTGTCGGCACTGCCCGGAAAGACGCTGCCCCCGGAAAAGATGGTGACGCTTGCGCTTCGAGGCCGGCAAAGCCTCGGGCAGCGACGGCTGCAACCGCTACAGCGCGCCGTACACGAGCACGGGCCAGTCGCTCGAGATCTCGCCCCGCGGCATCTCGACGATGATGGCCTGCCCGCCCGAACTGATGCAACTGGCAGCGGGTTACACGACATGCGCTCGGTGACAGCCGGGCCTGGCGGATCGAGGGCGGACACTTGCACTTGCTGGCCGCCGACGGCCGGACACTGGCAACGCTGGCGGCGCAGCCCGCATCGCTTGCCGGCACCTCCTGGCGGGTCACCGCGATCAACAACGGCAAGCAGGCGGTGGTCAGCGTTCTCTCCGGCTCGACGCTCACGCTGAGCTTCACCGCCGACGGCCTGGCCAGCGGCTCGGCCGGTTGCAACCGCTACAACACCCGCTACCAGGCCGACGCCGCCAAGCTGCGTTTCCAGGTGCCGGCGGCCACGCGCATGATGTGCCCGGGCGAGGGCGTGATGGAACAGGAACAGGCTTTCCTGAAGGCGCTATCGACGGTTGCCAGCGCACGCCACGAAGGCAACCGGCTCGAACTGCGCACGGCGGATGGTGCGCTGGCGGTCACGCTGGTTCGGGAAGAGCGCGAGTAGCCGACCGGACATCCGGCAACTGAAGGTCACGACCCGCGGTCCTTCAGCATCAGGGCATGCTCGTACAGCGCATTCTTCGACGCACCACTGATCGCTGCCGCCAGGCGGGCAGCCTGTTTCACCGGCAGGCCCTCGGCCAGCAGCAGCTTCAACACCCGCTCGCCCTCAACGTCATTACCCCCGGCCGGGGCGCCGGAAACGATCAGAACGAATTCGCCGCGCTGGCGGTTGGGGTCTTCCTTCAGCCATTCGAGTGCTGCGGTCAACGGCCCGGAATGAATGGATTCGAACAGCTTGGTCAGCTCGCGGGCGATCACCAGCGTGCGCTCGCCGAGGACGGCGGCGAGATCGGCGACGGTCTCGAGGACGCGATGCGGGGCCTCGTAGAAGACCAGGGCACAGGAATGGCCGCTCAATTCCTCGATGGCCTTGCGCCGCTGCCCGGGCTTGCTCGGCAGGAAGCCATGAAACAGGAAATGCTCGTCAGGCAGGCCGGACGCGGAGAGCGCCGTGATCGCCGCACACGCGCCGGGCAGCGGGATCACCCTGCAACCCGCGGCGCGCACGGCGGCGACGATGCGGGCGCCGGGGTCGGAGATCCCGGGGGTGCCGGCGTCGGAGATCAGCGCCACCGCCTCGCCGGCCTTGAGTCGCTCGACGATGCGGGCGGCGGCTTCGTGTTCGTTGTGCTGATGGGCGGGCAGCCGGCGCGCCCGCGAACCAAGCTGCTTGAGCAGGGGGCCGCTGTGGCGGGTGTCCTCGGCGGCGACCCAGGGGACGCTGCGCAGGATATCCTCGGCGCGGCGGGTCAGGTCGGCGAGATTCCCGAGCGGGGTCGGGACGACATACAATGCGGCAAATTCTTCCGTCATCTTCACAGGCATGCAGGCAAAGGACAACGATACCACCACGATGCGCGGCCGCGAAGCCGAGGAACGGGCGGCGCGTCACCTGGAGCGTTGCGGTCAACGCATCGTCGAGCGCAATTTCCGGGTGCGCGGCGGCGAGATCGACCTGATCTGCCGCGACGGCAGGACAATGGATTTTGTCGAGGCACGCTCGCGCAGGGCGAGAGCGTCTGCATGCTGGTGCAAAGTTCGCCGCCGGCTGGCAAACACCGGCAAGCAGCGGCGATTGCCTTCTCCATTCCGCCCGAATATACTCTGATCGCCAACTGGTCAACCATTCGACGCGCTCGCTGGAACGTCGAACGAGGTCACGGCAGGTTCTGGTCAAGCCCGATGCCCGGGGCTATCAAGCGCAGGCGACGGGACCGCTTCCAGCGGAGCAAGACGCAAGGAGGCACGCGCATGAAGCTGCACGCTTATCCAGGCCTCACCCGGCACCACCCGGCGCTGCTGCAGTGCTTCAAGGCGGGCTGGCTGGTTCTCTTCTGTCTCGGCCTCAGCGGCTGTGCCTCGATTACCCTGAACGCAGTCCAGGATGGTCGGCTTGTCCAGGGTGGAACGATCGCCGGGGTCGAATTCATGCGCCAGGGGGTGCGCTCGCCCGCACAGGACAACATGGACTTGCAATCCGGCGACGAGATCTGGACGGGCCCGCAAACGATCGCCGTCCTCAGCTTCATGGATGGCGCGAGGGTCTTCGTGCAACCGGCGACGCACCTCAGGATCGGATCGATCTTCGTCTATCTCGGTGAAGTCCTGGTCAAGGTCAAGGGCTACTTCCAGGTCGAGACCAGATACGTCACGGCGGGTTCCGAGGGAACGCAGTATCTGGTGCGCGTCGATCCGGGCGATCAGCTCCGGGTCGCCGTCGTCGAAGACAGGGTCGGGCTGGTATCGCGGTCGCAGCGCTGGAACAAGACGATTCTCGGCCCTGGGCAGTCCGCCCGAATCGACGGTGAGGCGCCTCCCCGGGTCAACGCGAAGCCAATGAGCAGCGAGGAAGTCGAGGACATTCGCCGGCGCATCAACGATATCGATGCCCTCGTCCCGCAGCCTGCCAACGCCTGGCCGTTGCTCGGCGGAGCGGCGGCCATCGGTATCGGCATTGGCATCGGACAACACTTGAAGGATCACCGCAGTGACAAACCGGACAGGGGTTCGGGCTATCGTCGTCCGCCCCCGGCCCAGGTTCCCACGCCATCCGGGCAACCGGTCCCGCCCGCGGTGAACCCAAGCATTCAATGAAGCGGGCCAACCCAGCGCAGTGAACCCGACGGCGAACGCAGTGTCCTCGCCAGCAGAGCATCGGAGAACGGCAGCGCACCTTGGTCGCTGTCGTCCGCGGGGCGGAGGGTCGGCGGCGACACGCCCCGGGCAACTGCTGTCGGGGGAATAGGCATGCCGAGAATCTTCATCAGTTATCGCCGCGGAGACAGCATCGCCTACGCAGGACGAATCCACGATCACCTCAGCCAGCACTTCGGCGCCGACAAGGTCTTCATGGACATCGGCGGCATTGCCCCGGGCGAGGACTTCGTCAACGTCCTCGACGCAAGGGTCGCCGACAGTGACGTGGTCATCGCCCTGATCGGCCCGGGATGGCTGAACGCCAGCGACGAGCGCGGCCGGCGGATCGATCAGCCCGATGACTTCGTCAGATACGAACTTGCCGCGGCACTCGAGCAAGGCAAGCGGCTGATCCCGGTTCTCGTCGGTGGCGCCAGGATGCCCGGCGCAGACCAGTTGCCGCCCGCCCTGGCCCGGCTTGCCCGCTGTCAGGCCCATCCCGTCAACGATTCGCGTTTCGCCTATGACCTCGACGCGCTCATCCGCTCGCTCGAGCGCCGGCCGTCGCTGCTCGGGCAATTCATGGAACTGGCGACTGCCGAGCGCTGGCGTCGTTGGCGGCAGGCCAGTACCGGCGGCGTCGCGCTGTTGATGCTGTGTCTCGCCTGGGTGCAGTTGTTCGATGTCTTCGGACTCGACGCCCGCATCGAGAGCTACACGATGGCTCTCGGCGACCTGGTCGCCAGCGCGCCGGTCAGCGACCGGATCGTCGTCGTCGGCTTCGACGAGAAAACCGAAGCGCGACTGGGACCTCCCGGCCCCGGCTGGCGCGGCGAACACGCGCGTCTGATCGACCAACTTGCCGCTGCCGGCGCCAGGGTCATCGTCTTCGACCTCTTTTTCGAGACGCCAGGTGCCGCCGACGCCGAACTGGTCGCTGCGATCGAACGCGCCCGGCAACGCGGCAGCCAGGTCTTCATCGGCGTCAGAAGACTGGTGGCGGGCCGGGCGGCAGTCGTTCCGGAGCTGGGCGAAGCTGCCAGCGGTCTCGGTCTGCTGTGCATCGGTGGCCGCATCGGCTACGCCTCGGTCGCCCCGCTCGCAGTCGTCAAGCCGCTGCCGACCGCCCAGACCGGCAGCGCCTCGGCCGCGGCTGACAGCGGCCGGTTCATCGCCCTTGCCCTGCTCGCCCTGGGCGCCGAAACGCTGGCGGTCGATCGGCGGCTGGGGCAAGTGACGGTGGTCAGCGACAACGACCAGACCCTGTGGCAGGGGCCGCTGGAGCCGGCGAAAGTACAGGTCGAAGCGTCCGGCGAGCTGAGCGATGATTGCCCGCTGTTGGCGGACGGCGATCGCGTCGCCGAGGTCATGATACGGGTGGCCGCTGCCGGCGCCTGGCGCGATCCCGCGCGCCGCTACGACTACGAGCAGGTCGCCGGGCCGGTCGCCGTCTTCAAGCCGCGGCAACTGGAAGGCAAGATCATCCTGATCGGCGATGCACGACCAGGCCAGGACGAATTCCGCATTCGGCGCGGGCTGCACGCGGAGCAACGCCACGGCGTCGAACTCCATGCCGATGTGGTCAACAACCTGGCCCAGGCGATTCAGGTGCGCCGCCTGGGTACGCTGCCGCAGTTCCTGCTGATGCTGCTCCTTGCCGCTGCCGGCGCCTGGCTGCGCGTCGCCCGGCCGGGCACACCGGCCGTGGTGCGTTGGCTGTTGGTCGCCTCGGGTGTGCTGGCCTGGCTCGGACTGGCCATCGTGCTGTACACCAGCTACGGGCTGTTGCTCAACACCGCCTACCAGATCGGCGCATTCCTGCTGGCGTATTGGCTGCTCGGCAGACTCGCGGCGCGCGCGGCGCATCCGGCGTGAGCCGGGAATGGAGGCCGGGCCGCGCGGCCGGCTCTCGCGCACCCGTCTCGACTCCGCTGCGCTCACGATGGCCGCGCTTATTCCAGGCGCTGATTGCCCGCCTTCTCCAGCGTTTCGATCAGGAAGAGGATTTCGGCGGCCATCGTGTAGTCCAAATCCGGGGCGTCGGCGAGGGTGCGGTCGCGGCTGCCGGCGACGATGGCTTGGAGGGCGCGGATGAAGGCGCCGGAGCCACGCGGCGTCGGGATCGGCGGCGAGTTGCTGGAGGAGGGACGCGGCCTGGGCCGGGTCGCCGGCGAGCAGGGACTGGGTCACGGCGAGGGCGATGCGGCCGGCGGCGTCGTGGTTCTCGCCGCCGTCGCGGCGGTAGGCGAGGTAGCAGGCGATGGCCTTGCCCTTCGCCTCCGCGGCGGCGGCGGGGTTGCCGGCGTCCGTCTCGATGTCGGCGAGGATGGCCCAGGTCTTCCACGGCTCGGCCGCGTGGCCGAACTGCGCTTTGCATTCGATCGCCCGGCGGATTTCCTGCCGCGCTTCGTCGAGGCGGCGGAGCTTGCGCAGGCGTGTCGGCGAGATTGCTCCTCGCCATGCCTTCCTTCGCCACATCGCGGATCTCGACATACTTGTCCGCCGCTTGCCGGTAGAAGGCCGCGGCTTCCTCCGGGCGGCCGAGGACATCGTCATACAAGATTCCCCAGTTGACGCAGCGTGCTCGCCTGCCCGGCGACATTGCCGAGCCGCACCTCGATCGCGAGCGATTTCCGGTAGGCATCCTCCGCCGCTTCCGGCTGGCCCGCCTCCTGATACACCATGCCGGTCTGATGCCAGATCACGGCGACGGTGCCCGGTTCGTCCAACTGCGTGAACCGCTCGCGCGCTTCGGCATACGCCGCCAGCGCCTCCGGGTAGCGGCGCTGCTGCATGCGGACGGTCCCAAGCTGGCCTTTGCCGACGGCGACATCCCGGTCGTCACCGAGTTGCTCGGCGCGGCGGATGCTCTCTTCGTAGGCCGCCGCCGCTTCGTCGAGCCGGCCCAGGTCGCGAAGACAGTCGCCTTGTTCCGCGAGGCAGACGGACGCCATCCGTTCCGCGGCTTTGCTGGCACGCTCCTTGGCCACGGCCTCGAAGCGCTGGCGGGCCTCGTCCAGCAGCGGCAGGGCCTGTTCCGAGCCGCCGGCCGTCTTCAACACGCGGGCCAGGAGGAAGCAAGCCACCGCCAGATCGTAATCGGCGCCGGGATACGCCTGCTCGCCCGCCGCCCGGGCGCGCTGGAGCAACTCTGCGCGCCCTCGAACGCCTCGCGCAACCGCCCGCCGGCAAGCTGCTGCTCGATGCGGGTCCGCGCCGCCTCGAACCGCGCGTGATTCCAGGCGTCGCCCAGCGCCGCCGCCGCGGCGTCGCGCACCTGCCCCACGCGCTCCAGCAGCCGCGGCTTGCCGAGCATTTGCAGCAGGCTGTAGAGCGAAGTGGCCAGACCGATCGTCGCCTCCGCATCCCCCGCGCGCTGCACGAGGTCGAGCAGCGCAAAGAGGTTCGGCAGCTCCAGCACCGTCAGCGTCGCCGCGACTTCGGCGTTCTGGCTCTGCTGCTGCACGAGGAACTCGGCATACGCGCGCATCGCCTCGACCCAGCGGGCCGTCAGCGCCTCGCGCTCCGCGGCGTCCATCCGCCCGCGCAGGTAGGGGCAGAGCGCGGGATTGAGCGTGAGATGGTTGTAGCGGTTCGGCGTCGCCAGCCCCGTCGCGATCAACTCGCCCGCCAGCGCGGCCACGTCCGCCTCTTCCCACTGCATCATCATGGCGGAGCACGTCCAGATCGACCCCGCCGTGAAACACCCCGAGCACGCGCGCCCGGTCCCGGTTCGCGGGCGACAGGCGGCGCAGGGAAAGCTCGACGCTGGCGAAGACCGATTGCTCCCGGCTGCCGGGGAACTGCTGCTCCATCTCCGCCATCAGCTCGACCAGCGATTCGCGGGTGGCCGCGACGCCCCGGCTCGCGCAGCGCCGGGGCCAGCAGGGCCAGCGTGCGGGCGTGGCCGTGGACGGCCTCCACCAGCTGCTCGATCTCCTCGCGCGCGGCGTCGCTGGACGCCGCCGCCGTCCCCGCCGGCGGCGTTCAGCACGCGCTCGACCAGCTTCACCGCGTCCTCGCGGTCGAGCCGGTGCAGTTCCCGCCGGTTGCGCTCGGCAGTCGAACGGCGCGGGCAGCGCCTCGCGGCTGGTGAAGACGAGCCGCGTGTCGCCCACCTTGAGCAGGCGCTCGCACAGGGCGAGGATGGCCTTCAGCTCCTGGCCCGCCTCCTCGGAAAGCGCCGCGGGCGTCTCCGCAGATGAAGGGCGGCAGCAGGATGCTCTCCATGTTGTCCACCACCAGCAGCGTGGGTTGCTCGCGCAGCGCGCGCTCGACGGGCAGGATGGCCTTTTCGACGTCGTCGAAGGCGGCGACTGAGTAATTCGTCCCCGACCAAGCTGGCGGCCGAGGGCATCGAGCACCGCCGCGACGTGGCTGTGCGTCTCGACCGAGACGAAGGCGGCGCGGCGCATCTGCTGCGAGCGCACCATCCAGCGGGCGAACTCGGCGGCGAGCGCGGTCTTGCCCTCGCCGCCCTGGCCGCGCACCACGGCGTAGCGTGTCGTGGCCGCAGCAGCCGCTGGAGCGCGAGCAGCTCCCGGCTGCGCCCGACGAAGCCGGTCTCCGGTACCGGCGGCAGGTCGCCGAGGCGGGCGGCGAGCGCGGTCTTGGAAGTCCTCCACGCGTCTGCTTCGCGGGCGTGGTTTTGAAAAGCTGCGGGTCGTCCTTTTCCTGGAAGAGCACGGGGACGAACCAGTCCTCGAGCCGCAGTTCGCCCGCGCCGAAGATGCGGCCGCGGAAGCTGTCGTCCTTCGAGCTCGCGCTGGCCGGCGAGCATGGCGTCGCCCACGCGTTTGCCCGCGGCGAGCGCTGCGTAGAACGCCGCGACGAAGCGGCGCGCGGTCTCGACCAGCACCCTGTGGCTCATGGCGACGACGGAGGCGACGCCGACCTTCAGCAGCTCGGAGGCGACCGACTCGGACGCCTTCTCGGCCTGCGCGGTCTGGCAGGCTTCGAGGAAGACGAGCGGGATGCGGTGATCGCGCAGCAGCGGGCCCGAGTTCGCTGGTGAAGACGGTGACGTGCCGGCGCTTCTCCAGCTTGCCGATGTCCTCGGGCAGCTCGAAGCACAGCCCGCCGAGGCCGACGCTGCGGTCATAGACGCCGTGGCCATCGAAGTGGACGACGTGATAGGGCTTGTTCTCGCCGCGGGCGCGGTCGAGTTCGTCGCGCAAGGCGGGCAGCGTGGGCGGGCTGAGGACGTGGAGCTTGACCAGGCCGGGCAGGGATTCCATGGCCTCGACCAGCGGCAGCGCGCTGGCGCGATGGTCGATGTAGCCGCAGGCGTCGTCCTCCGGCCGCGCGCTGACGAGCAGGATGCGGATGGGCGTGGCGACGACGGCGACGCCGAAGCACCTCCGTGCCGGGCAGCCGGCGGCGGACGCGGGGAGATTAA
>CAWEMU010000024.1:0-51424 GCA_963810175.1 uncultured beta proteobacterium
GACTGGCCGAAGGGAGTGTCATCGGCGTCGTTACCGGCAGGAAATACGAGCGTTACGCGGTCGACTCGCTGGGCGAGGAGGAAATCGAGACGCCGGCCGGGCGTTTTCGTACCCTGCATCTGCGGGCGAGACCGACAAGACGACGGAAGTCTGGATCGCGCTCGACCGCCAGCGGTTGCCGGTTAGAATCCGCATCACGGACAAGAAGGGCGAAAGCTTCGAGCAGGTCGCCACGGAAATAGGATCGCAATGAACGCTCGCTTCACCCCCGCTTTGTTTGCTCATGCCGAAGCCGTTCTCGGGCAGTTGCTGCGTTTCGAATACCCTGCGGATGCTGTCGTTTCGCGCTATTTTCGCGATCATCACCAGCTTGGCCACGCCGATCGCGCCTTCGTCGCCGAAACCGTGTTCGCCGTCTTGCGCCGGGGACGCAGCATCGAGGCGCGTTGTGCCGGCAGGTTGTCGGACCGGGCGCGGTTGCTGGTGGCGCTCGCCGTCACGCGCGGCTGGAGCCAGCGCGAACTGGCGCCGGTGCTCAAGGCGAGCGAGGAGGACTGGCTGGCGGCCGCCAAGGCGATGCCCGAGGCCGACTTCCGGCCCGCCGTGCGCTGCGATCTCCCGGACTGGCTGTACGACGCGCTGGAAGTCCAGTTCGGCGCCGACGAATTGCTGCGTCTGGCCGCTGCGCTCAACCAGCCGGCCCCGCTCGACCTGCGCGTCAATACGCTGAAGACGAACCGCGAGGCCGTTCTCGCCCGGTTCGCGGCGGAGGGTATCCCCGCCGTCCCGGGGAGCCTGTCACCAATGGCGATCCGCCTGCGCGACAAGCCGGCGCTGGCCAGGCACCCGTTGTTTCTCGAAGGGGCGTTCGAGGTGCAGGACGAAGGCAGCCAGTTGCTCGGCTATCTGCTGGAGCCGAAGCGCGGCGAGATGGTCGTCGATTTCTGTGCCGGCGCCGGCGGGAAGACGCTGCTCCTCGGCGCGCTGATGAAGAATACCGGGCGTCTCTACGCCTATGATGTATCGGACAAGCGCCTGGCCCGGTTGAAGCCGCGTCTGGCGCGCTCCGGCCTGTCCAACGTGCACCCGGTGCGCATCGAGCACGAGCGCGACACCCGGATCAAGCGTCTGGCCGGGAAGGTTGACCGTGTCCTCGTCGATGCCCCGTGTTCCGGCCTCGGCACGCTGCGCCGCAATCCCGACCTCAAATGGCGGCAGGGCGAGGAATCGGTCGCTGAACTGGCCGTCAAACAGGCCGCAATCCTTGATGCGGCGGCCAGGCTGGTGCGCCCGGGCGGCCGCGTGGTTTATGCCACCTGCAGCCTGTTGACCGCGGAGAACGAGGCCGTCGTCAACGCCTTCCTCGCCGGGCACACGGATTTCACGCTTGTGCCCGCCTCGGAAGTGCTGGCCAGGCATGGCATCATGCTGCAAGGCGATACCTTGCGCCTGTTGCCGCACCTGCACCACACCGATGGCTTTTTCGCCGCCATTCTGGACAGGAAACCATGATGCAGCAGCACAACGAAGCCCTCCAACTTTTTCGGGAACTCGCCGCGGATTTCCGTGATCCCAATTTCGTCTGGCAACTGGTCGCGCTGGTGGCCTGCATTGGCGCTGGCTGGCTGATCTCCCGCTGGTGGCTGGCACGACATCACAAGGTCGATGGCGGGCGCCTGCACGATGCCGGCGCGCGCCTGGTTTTCCCGGTTTCGGCGCTGGTGCTGGTCAGCGTGACCAAACTGGTGTTGCAGAACTTCATCCACATCAACCTGTTCCGCCTGGCGATTCCGCTGCTGGGCTCGATGGCGCTGGTGCGCGCGGTGGTGTTCGTGCTGCGCCAGGCATTCCCCAAGGCCACCTGGCTGACGACCTGGGAGCGCATCATCGCGAGCTTCGTCTGGGGCTGGCTGGCGCTTTACATCACCGATCTGGCGCCGCATGTCATCGATGCGCTGGAAGGGGTCGTGTTCCCGCTCGGCGCGCAGCGCATCAATTTGTGGATGATCCTCCAGGGCATCATCACCGTCTTCCTGACCGTGGTGGTCGCGCTGTGGATCGCCGGCGTCATCGAAGCGCGACTGATGCGCGTGGACAGCGTCAACACCAACCTGCGCATCGTCGGCGTGCGCGTTGCCAAGTCGCTGTTGACCGTCGCCGCGCTGGTCACCGGCCTGACCATGGCCGGCATCGACATGACGGCCTTTTCGGTATTCACCGGCGCCCTCGGCGTTGGCCTCGGCCTCGGCATGCAGCGCATCGCCAGCAATTACGTCTCCGGCTTCATCATCCTGCTCGACCATTCGATCCACATTGGCGATATCGTGCAGGTCGGTGCCGACAGCGGCCAGGTGACCAAGATCACGACGCGCTACACGGTGCTCAAGCACCCGGCGGGCACCGAGTTCATCGTTCCCAATGAGGCGCTGATTTCCAACGTGGTGCAGAACCAGTCGTACTCCGACACGCGCATGCGCCTGGCGACCACCGTCGGCGTTGCCTACGACACCGACCTCGAACTGGCCATGCGCCTGATGAGCGAAGCGGCGGCGGCACAGCCGCGCGTGCTGACCGAATCACCGCCGCGCGTCTTCCTGAGCGCCTTTGCCGACAGCGCGATCAACCTTGAACTCGGCTTCTGGATCGCCGATCCGGAAGAGGGCAAGGGGAATATCATTTCCGACATCAACCTCGCCATCTGGCAGGCGTTCAAGGCGCACGGCATCCGGATTCCCTTCCCGCAGCGCGAGGTACGAATGCTCAACGAAAAAACGGCGGAATAACGCGGTCAGGGTTTCCGCCGCAGGGGGCAAGGGACGTCGAGGTCAGAAGACCGCCACCCTCAAGGCGCGCTCGATCCTTTCCTGGCGGCGCAGGGCACCGTATCTCCGAATGACCGCAATCAATCGAACGATCTCGTCAAGACTGGGAAACTGTCTGTCAGTGGTTCTGATGTGGGGCATGATGTTTTCTCCGTTGCTTGGGGTGACTGAATTGTATTTTCCCCGCTGAAAGCTGTCTGTTTGCCTTTCCGGGGTTCTTTGTAACCGTTACTGACACCAGTGGAGCGTATCTGGCTCCATTGCCGCCCCTTCGTGGTATCAGAACAGCGTGGTCGCCCCGACCCAGACGTCGGGCAGGATGGCGACGACGCGCGCTTCCAGCCACTTGTCGGCACCGCTGAGGATGGCGATGCCGGTGAGCAGGATGAAGACGCCGAAGGCCTTCCTGATTCCGTCGATACGTTGCAGGACCCAGCCGCGCGCGGCATTGAAGCCGCTCCGCGAAGCGTAGGCGACGGCGACCAGAGGAATGGCGGCGCCGATCCCGAACAGGCCGAGAATGATGCCGCCGCGCACGGCGCCGCCCTCGCTGGCGACCAGCGTCAACGCCGAGGCGAGCAGCGGCCCCGAGCAGGGGCTCCAGACGAAGCCGAGAACGCCGCCGAGCAGCAGGGCGCCGCCGAGCGAGCCGCCGTCCAGCCTCGCCGACGCCGCGTTGGCGCCCGAGGCGATCGGCAGCATCCATTCCGTGAAGCGCCGGTTCAGTTGCGGCACCAGCATGACCAGGCCGAAGGCGATCAGCAGCCAGGCGCCGAATATGCGCACGCTGTCGGAGTCGATGCCCAGCGCCGGTCCGAGGGCGCCGAGAACGATGCCGATGAGCGCGAACGACGTCGCCATGCCGGTGCCCATGGCCAGCGGCGCCAGCCGGTTGGCCTGCACGGCGCCGCCGATGACGAGCGGCAGGATGGGGAAGACGCAGGGCGACAGGGTGGTCAGGCTGCCGGCGAACAGGCTGAGACCGAGATGGGTCAGTGGAATGGCGGCCATGGCGGTGCTTAGCGGGCGGCCAGCAAAGCGGCGCGTAGTGCCCGCTGATCGGTCTCGCCGGCGATGCGCGCCTTTTCGGCTGCCCCCTGTAGCAACGATCACGGTGGACTGGGTGCGCACCCCCAATTTCTTGCGCAACTCGCGCTCATTGTCGTAATTGACGATCAGCAGCGTGCCCGGCACGGTGCTTTCACCCTTCCAGCCGTTGAATGCCTTTTCCTGGGCTCGACAGGTAGGGCACCAGTCGGCGTGGAAATGCAGCGCTACGGTCTTGTCGGCCCGCTGCTCGCTGGCCAGCAGTTCCGGCGAATACGGCTGGATATCGAGTGCATGAGCCAGATTGAGCGAGACGGCAAGGCCGAGGGCGACGAGGGAATGGAAAAGCTTCATGGGGTGCTCCTGATGGATGGGGGATCGATTGTCCGCATCCATTAGTCGCCGCCGGAGACGATTCCTTACAACGCCCGGCTGTTCCTTTTCCGGGGAACGCGGGATTTCGCGGTGGGTTGCCGAGCTATTGGCAAGGAAATGGGCCAGCGAGTCCGGTCAGATCGGCCGGTGTTTCTCGAATGACTGCCCCAGACCCCTATGCATAGATCTCAACTAGTAGTTCGTTTCATTAATCCATTTACGATTTAAGCCACGCCCAGGTCAAATTTTTTCCATCGGAAGACAACGGGGGTGTCGTTCATTTCGCCGATACCTTTGAGGATACGCGCTTTCAGTTCGTTGATTGAGGTGACCCGGATGTGGCGCAGGAAGGTGCGGGCCATTTTGGAGAAGGCGCATTCGATCAGATTCAGCCATGAACCGTGTTTGGGCGTATGAACGTACTCGAAACGCCCTGGCCGGGTTGCGAGGTAGGCCATGGTTTCACGCGAAATGTGGGCCGAGTGATTGTCGAGGACGACACGGATAATTGCTTCCGGCGGGTAGTAGTCATCCATTGACTTGAGCAAGGCGATGAATTCCCGACTGCGGTGCCGGTCTTCAACGTGGGCGAAGACATGACCCGAGTTCAGGTCGATGCCGGCCAGGATGGATACCGTGCCATGGCGCACGTACTCGTAGTCCCGGCCGACGTTGGCGGCCCTGCCCGGCACGGGGGGAAGATCAGGCGCCGTCAGGCCAATGGCCTGGACGCCCGGTTTCTCATCGACGCTGACGGTGCAAATGGGGTTGGGCCGACCATCATGGACGGCCCCTTCGGCATAGAGCGAGACATCCCGATAGACCATGAGGACTTCATGCATCTTGCGATCAAAGTGAGGATCGCGCTTCTCCAGGTAGTAGCGAATCTTGTGCGGCTTGAGATTGTTCTCGTTCAGGATGCGCCAGACCGTGCTCTTGCCGGCCTTGGCCAGACGTCCGAAGCCTGCCCCTGCCGCCTGTTGGGCGACATGGCGCGCCAGGGCCGAGATGCTCCACAACTCCGCCGCCAGCCCCAGATCCTTCGGCTTGGCGCAGGCCAGACTGACGACCCAGGCTTTCGCTTCTTCGGTAATTTCCGGCTCATGCGGTCGATGGTAGGTGTCCTTGAGTCCCTGCTGCACGCCCGCCGCCAGCGCTTTGTCGATACATTTGTAGATCATCGGCCGACTGACACTCAGTTGCCGCTGAATTTCCGTAATCGACAGACCTGCCGCGTACTTCAGCAGAATCCCTGCTCGCTCCACCTCCCGAACGGCTGCCGTTCGCGATGCCGTCAGTTCAGACAGCATGCTCCTGTTTTCGTCCGACAGCACCAGTGCAGCACGCCCGCTCTTTCTCGCCATGATCGCTCCCAAGAATTGTTTGAGCATCATGCCTACAAATAACTACTTTGTAAATATATTGGTGGAACGAACTAGTAGGGATAGTTCAATCGGTCCAGAATGGCTGGACGCACTGGTATTGCGGCCGTCGGCGTGATCGGCGGCCGAATTTCTGTACATAGTTTTCGCAGTGGAGTTCCATGGTGGTCCCACTTAAGAGAACTCGGCGTCGAGCGTTCTGAGCCCTCCAACCAGGGTCGTGCAAAGCGCCTGAGCAGCGGCTCTCAGCTCAGAACCTCGAACTCCATGATATTGAAGTTCGACTTTGTGACGCTGTCGCCGAAGCAGATCCAGCCGCGGCCGCGCAGCGGGACCTCCTCGCGCTTCAATACGATCTCGGGCTCGCCGTCAAACAACACGAACGTCCCATTTGTACTCTGATCTATCAGTACGAACTTGTCCCGGCGCCACTCGATCCGCGCATGGCGGCGTGAGGTTCGCTTGCCGCTTACCACGACCTCACAGACGTCGTCGCGCCCGACGGCGATGCCACCTCGATTCGCGTCGAGTATGATCTGCACGCCACGGTACTGAAGCATGAGCCGGGTCGAGAAGGCTGCCGGGCGCGGGAGGTTCTCCGCGATGACAGTCACATCACCCTGTTCCTGCCAGATGATCTCGAAGATCCGGATTTCCTCCAGCTTGCCCTTGACATTGAGGCTGTCCAGGGCACGCGAGGCCTTACGCAGTGCGGGCGGCAGAGCGGCGATGGTGTCGGCAGTAGTCAAGATCTGTTCGGGTTTCGCCAGCGCGGTCACGCCCGCCGCGGTGTTCACGGTGTCGCCGAAGTAGTCGCTGCCCTCTTCCAGGACCGGCCCATGATGAAAACCTACCCGGATGCATAGCTTGACCCCCGCGACGAGCGGAAGGTCGTGAACCTTCATGTGTATCGCGCATGCCGCGTGCATCGCAGCCGTGGCAGTGTCGAAGGCTGCCATTACGCCGTCGCCCATGGACTTGACGATGCGGCCGTGCAACGCCAGCGTCGCTTCGCGCATGCAGGTCAGACACATCTCGACCGCGCGCAGCGCCTGGGCATCGCCCAGCTTTTCGTACAGTGGCGTGCTTCCGGCTACGTCGGCAAACAGCACGCACAAGGTTCTACGCTCGGTGGTCATTGACCTGCCTGGTTCAGTGGTTCGTCGGTTACGATTGCGCTCAAGTCGTACTTGGTAATGATACCGCAGATCTATGATGACTTCATTTCTACGCCTGTGAACGATCCGCGACGAATCCGGCTGACTCGCGATCGGAGGCGGGGGTGTCTCGGCCGGCAGAATTGCCGACCGCCCTCCGGCTGGGCGCTCGCGCCCGCGCCGCGACTCGCTGGACCCTAAGTATGCCGAAATCTGAACGCAACACAATAACGGGGCGCTACGCGCCAGAACAACCTCAAGAACCTTTCGCTCGACATCCCGCTCACCGAGCTGATCGTCGTTACCGGGGTGTCGGGTTCGGGCAGTCGACACTGGTGAAGCACATGCTCTATGCCGCATTGCGCAAGAGCAAGGGTAAATCGACCGACGCCCCGGGCGCCCACCGGGCGCTGCGCCGCCAGGACCTCGTCGATCAGTCGCCCATCGGCAAGACCACGCGCTTGAATCGGGCCCGCTATGTCGGGACCTTGGACGCCATCCTCAAGCTGTATGCTCAGCAACCCCTTGCCAAGGAGTGCAAGTACAGCGCCAATGTCAGCAACGTGGGCGAGACCTGCCATTCAAAGGCAACAACGCTACCGGCAGCAATGGCCGATCTGTGTGGATTGGTCCTACGGCAGGTCTGGAAGTGCAGCGGACGCTCAGAAGACGGCTTTGCGGCGACGCCGTGTGGCAGCAGTTGGCCGGTTTCTGCCTGATGATGAACGGGATTCGGCTGGGTCGTCAGTGCGCTGATTCTCGTCATTCAGATGCCACGACCAGCGCGGTGGCTGGGGCGGGATTCTGCATGCGGTTCAATGTGCCCTTATCGCGATGTTCCGAGAATCAGTCCCTGGGCGCGAAAATCGTCAAGGATGCCACGCCCGAAAAGCAGCAGTTGCTGCGGGTCGGAATGGTGAATCTCGACGCAGATCTGAAGAAAGGCTTCAATTCCAGTCGTCGGGGCGGTGGCCAGCAGTCCGAGCAACCGCGCGGTGACAGGATTGATTGCAACGAACCGGACGCGTTCGTCGGCATCGCGATAGACAACGAGTTGCGTCGCCTGCGGCTTGCGCGGCCGGTAGTCCGGGCCGATGCGATGCACCGGCCAGGACGCAGGCAAGAACGAGCCGCGCCGGATTCATCACCACAGGCTGCCGCATCAGGTCGCCCGCAGGGTCGTGCGCAGGAATCGGGCAATCCATGGTGTCGACCGCCAGTTCGGCCCATTCGTAGTGCGCCAGTTCGGCAAACCAGGCCGGTAGCGGCTGGCGGATGATGCCTTCATTCAGGTAGCGGACGAATTCGCGGGGAATCTCGCGGAACCACGGCGTATGCGACTTCCAGTCGCGGTAGAAGGCGCGGTTCAGGCGTCGCCAGCGTGCTTCGCCAAGCAGCTTGCGGCAGACCGGGAAGCAGGCATCGAGAAAGCCGGTGATGTTGTTGAACAGCAGTTCGTTGTACACCGCCATCCGGCGCGCCGGCACCCCGGCCGGTCGCGGGGTATGGTGCGGGTCGCGGATGTGGCGGGCGAATGCCTGCTGAAACGCCTGGAAGTCGGGGGCGCTCATCAGGCCGCCTTCTGCTGTCGGGTTGCCGCCTGCAGGCGGGCGATGATCTCGACTTCCGCGGTCAACTGCTGCAGATCGGGAATATTGAAGTCGCGCTCCAGGCAGGTGGGTACCGGGCCGATGCGCTGGTAGGCTGCTTCGAGCAGCGACCACACGGGATCGACGACTTCGGCCCCATGGGTGTCGATCAGCAGGCCATCCGGCTCGACGTAATGGCCGGCGACATGGACGTAGGCGGTGCGTTCCAGCGGCAGCGCGTCGAGGAAGGCGAGCGCATCGAAGCCGAAGTTCCGGCTGTTGACGTAGATGTTGTTGACGTCGAGGTGAAGCAGGCAATCGCCTTCGCGGACGATGGCGCTGATGAATTCGCCTTCGCTCATTTCGGCGCCGGGCGGGGCGACATAGTAAGAGGCGTTCTCGATGCCGATGCGCATGCCGAGAATGTCCTGCGCCCGACTGATGCGGTCGACCGTCCATTTGACCGCTTTTTCAGTCAGCGGAATCGGCAGCAGGTCGTAGAGATGGCCGTCGTCGCCAGACCAAGAGAGGTGTTCGGTGTACAGCGTCATGCCGTGCTCGGCCATGAACGACTTGATCCGGCGCAGGAGAGCCTCGTCCAGCGGCGCCGGGCCGCCCAGCGAGAGCGACAGTCCGTGGCAGACAAAAGGGTAGCGCTCGCTGAAGTGGCGCAGATCCCTGGCTGATTTGCCGCCCAGCCCGGCCCAGTTCTCCGGGGCGAGTTCGAAGAAGCGGACCGCTTCCGGCACGCCGGCCTTCAGCGGCTCGATCAGTTCGCGGCGAAAGCCGAGGCCGGCGCCGCTGGCAGGGCGTGCATTCATCAGGCTTCTCCGAGGAAAGGGGCGGGCAGGGCAAGCCCTGCGCCGCAACCCGTCAATGCAGGATTACATCTTCTTGTCGGCAGGGGCCTTGGGGTCGGCTTTCTTGTCGGCGCCGCATTTTCCTTCGGCTCCCTTCTTGTCGGCACCGCACTTGGCTTCGGCAGCCTTCTTGTCGGCACCGCATTCTGCTTCGCGCCCTTCTTGTCGGCGCCGCAGCTTGCATCCTTCTTCTTGGTGTCGGCCTGCGCCAGCTGATAGCCGGCCTGTAGTTGGGTGGCGCCGAACGGATTGTCGCTGGCGGCGTGCGCCATCGGAGTCAGGGCGGCAGCGGCGAAGGCGGAGCCGACGGCAATGGAAACGAGGTTTTGCTTTTTCATGATTTTCTCCGTTGAAGTTGAGGTCGATGCGTCAGTCTCTCTGACTCATCCAGGCACCCGTCGCAACGCGCAGAAACTGGAACTGCTTTTCCATCCGCCGGCAGCCAACGCAGATCGCCAGATGCAGACGAAACTGAACGCGTTCCCATAGGGTGAGCTGGCGTTCGAGCTGTTGCGAGGCGAGGCGGGAGGCTTCCTTGCAGCTGATCATTTCCGTTCCTGTTTGCTACCTTTGCCACGAGTACCTGTCCGATTAGTCGGCGGCACGGGAAAATCCTTACAGATTTTTTCAAGTATGATCGAAAAACCGGATTTCCTGCGAATCGACATGACCACCGACCCCCTGCGCGACACCGAGTTCCTGACCAGTCTGCGGCGCGACATGCTGCGCTTTGCGGACATCCAGTTGCGCAACAGGGCACAGGCCGAGGATGCGGTGCAGGAGGCGTTGACCGCGGCGCTGGTCGGCCAGGAAAAATTCGCTTCGCGGGCCTCGTTGCGCACCTGGGTCCTGGCCATCCTCAAGAACAAGATCGTCGATGTCCTGCGCCGCAAGGTACGGGAGAATGTGGTGGTCGCCGACGTCGATGACGATTCGGACGTTGACGCCTATTTCAACGACCGTGCGCACTGGGCCGAGGATACCCGTCCTTCGGAGTGGGAGGGGCCGGACAAGGTGACCGAGAACAAGCGTTTCTGGGAAGTCTTCGAGGCCTGCCTCTACCGCCTGCCCGATGCCAGTGCCCGCATCTTCACGATGCGCGAGGTGCTCGGCTTCGATACCGACGAGATTTGCGCCACCCTGGGGATCACCAGCAACAACTGCTGGGTCCAACTGCACCGGGCGCGGCTGGCGTTGCGTGCCTGCCTCGGCGTGAACTGGTTCGGCGAAGCGGCCTGATGCCACACGGCAATGATTGTTGCTGGTAGCCCTTGCTCTTCGTCTTTTCCGATGAAACACTTCTGAATATTCTTCTTTTGTGGAAGTCCCACGGGGCTATCCTGTGGCCTGTATCAAACAACCTTGACGGAGACACAGATGAAATCCTTTGCCCTCATGACTGCTGCGCTGGTACTCGGCTTGACGCTGATCACCGGCGACGCCGAAGCTGCGAAGCGCCTGGGCGGCGGCAAGTCCGCCGGCATGCAGCGCGAATCGGTCAGCACCCAGAAATCGACCAATGCCGCTCCGGCACCCGGAACTCCGGCCGCCAGCCAGGCAGCCGCGCCCGCGTCGCAGGCAGCGGCGGGTGCCGCTGCAGCCCAGCCCAAGCGTTCGTGGATGGGCCCGCTGGCCGGTCTCGCCGCCGGTCTTGGCCTGGCGGCGCTGGCCTCGCACTTCGGATTCGGCGAAGAACTCGCTTCGATGCTGATGATCGGCCTGCTGGTTATGGCAGTCGTCATGGTCATCGGCTTCGTCATGCGTCGCCGGGCGGCGGCGCAGCAACCGGCGCTGGCGGGTGCCGGCGGCATGCAGTATGCCGGGCAAGGCGCTGACCTGAACCGTGACCGGCACGTCGAACCGGGCTTTTCCGCACCGGCCGCTGCCGGCAGCGCTGCGGTGGCTGCGGCGAGCACGAGCGCCACGGGAAATATTCCGGCCGGTTTCGATGTCGATGCCTTCGTCCGCAATGCCAAGGTGAACTTCATTCGCCTGCAGGCGGCGAACGATGCCGGCAACCTGGAAGACATCCGCGAATTCACGACGCCGGAAATGTTCGGCGAGATCAAGCTGAATTTTGTCGATCGTGGCCAGGCAGCCCAGCAGAGCGACGTCGTCACCGTCAATGCCGAGGTACTGGATGTTGCCGAGGAAAGCGAGCGTTACATCGTCAGCGTGCATTTCACCGGCCTGATCCGTGAAGCTGCCAATGCGCCGGCGGAACCGTTCGATGAAATCTGGCACATGGTCAAGCCACGCTCGGGTGGCGGCTGGGTTCTCGCGGGCATCCAGCAGACCCAGTAAGTCGCGCGACTTGTCCAAGGAGGGGCTCCGACGGAGCCCCTCCTTTTTCTGCTGACCGGGAAAGCCTTGCCTTTCCGTCCGCGATGCCTGCGAAAGATGGATCCGCAAAGCGACAGGCAAAAAAACCCCGCCACGCGGGCGGGGTAACAGGGAGGTCTCGAAACGAGGGATTTCGAGGAGGGTAAAAAGGGTTCAGTCCTTGCGCCGCTTCTTGAGCAAATGGCGGCCGATCACGATGGCGACACCGACGGCAACTGCGGCAAGAAAGGCATTGATCGGTTCGGCGCGACCATCTGCCAACCAGTCGAGGCCGGCCACGCCCACGAAGACGCCAAGGCTTTCGTTGATCGGGAGATTGTCGGCAAAGGCCATCAGTTTACTTGATGAATTTACGCTGAAACGGCGGCGGATTCGACCGTGGCCGCAACCTGCTCCAGCAGATGCTGGCGGGCCGTTTCCAGAAACCGGTTGATATTTACTGCGCACATGTTCTTGTTTTCCTCACTTGGGGCTTGCTGATAATTCATGACCCCAATTTTATGGGCGCACATCTGCCACGTCTGTAGCGCGCGCGTTGCCACGACGTAACGGAAGTTGATGTTCTGTGACGCTATGTAACGGGAACTACTGCGCCAGTGGCCAAGTGAGGGTGAAGCGGGCACCGCCGAGGGGTGCGGTGTCGGCCGTGGCGGTTCCGCCATGCAGTTCGAGGACACGCCGCGTGATGGCCAAGCCGAGCCCGTAGCCGCCGGTGGCGCGATCGCGTGAACGGTCGAGCCGGGTGAATGCCGAGAAGACGCTCTCGCGGTCTTCCGGCGGAATGCCGATGCCGTCGTCGTCGACATGGACGACGATGTTGCCCTCGCGAAGTTCGGCACTGACGATAATCTGCCCGCTCGCGTATTTGAAGGCGTTGCGCAGCAGATTGCGCAGGGCATAGGGCATCGCCTTGCGATCGACATCGACAGCCAGGTTTTCGGGCAGTTTCGCGGTGTCGACCGTGATCTTCAGGTCGCGCCCGAGCAGGCGAACGGCATCGACTTCGTCGCTCAGCCAGTCGGCGAAGCGCACGCTGGAGAAATGCGGCTCGGGGGCCTCGCGCTCGAACCGGGCATAGGTGAGGCTGGTGTCGATCAGGTGGTCGAGTTCGTCGAGGTCGGCTTCCATCATTGCCCACAGCCGCTCGCGCTCGGCGCGCTCATCGGTCCCGGAGAGCATTTCCAGCGCGAAGCGCATGCGCGCGATCGGCGTCCGCAGCTCGTGGGAAATGGCCGAGGACAGCTCGCGGTGGGTGGCGAGCAGTTGCTGCACGCGCTCGGCCATGCTGTTCATGGTGTCGGAGAGCGGCGCGAAGAGCTGGCTGCGGGCCGGCGGCGAACGTGCTTCGAAATCGCCGTCGCCGAGGTCGCGGGCGGTCTGGCGCAGGGTTTCCAGATCACGCCAGACCGGGCGCACCCAGAACCACAGGGCAACCC
This sequence comes from uncultured beta proteobacterium, assembly GCA_963810175.1. Classification (GTDB taxonomy): domain Bacteria; phylum Pseudomonadota; class Gammaproteobacteria; order Burkholderiales; family Rhodocyclaceae; genus Azonexus. The sequence continues at coordinate 13,012 of CAWEMU010000024.1, forward strand.
CGAAAATGACGCCGATCAGGCTCCAGGTCAGCAGGCGCAGGCGCAGTTCGAGCGGCAGCCTTTCCGTCAGTTCGGGATTGCGGTTGGCGGCCAGCGGGCCGACTACGAGTACCTTGCTGCTGGTGCCCAGGCGCCGATACATGATGTCGCCGTCGTGGTCGATGGCGATGTCGCCGGCGTCCAGCTTGGTGACCTGGTCCGGTGTCAGGGTCCGGTCGAGGCTGATGCGCTCGACGATGCCCAGTCGGTAGGAAAACTTGTCGTCAAGCTGATCGATCTTGCGCTGCCAGTCCCGGCGCGGGGTCCGGTAAAGTTCGTCCTCGATCAGCGTGATGGTGCCGCGCATGAAGCGGCGGGCGTAGTCGTCGGTGATTCCGCGCTGCGCGGTGGAGATGACGAAGTCGGCGGTGAAGGCGATGGCGACGAAGGAGCCCATCGCCAGCAGGTAGAAGTTGAAGAAAAGTTTGGACAGGCTGTAGCGCCCGCCCCGCCAGCGTGGCGGCGAGGCACGGAAGAGCGAGCGGGCGAGGCCCTGGCTTTGTTCTTGCCCGTTGCCGGGCTCAGTTCCAGTCATGCTTGCTGAACAGGTAGCCTTTGCCGCGAACGGTCTTGATGCGCGTCGGGTTCTCGGGGTCGTCGTTCAGCTTCTTGCGCAGGCGCGAGATGCGGGCATCGATCGAACGGTCGAGGCCGTCGAAGCCGATGCCGCGCAGTTCCTGCAGCAGGTCGTCGCGCGACAGGACATTGCCGGCATGCGAGGCGAGCAGCCAGAGCAGGTCGAATTCGGCGGTGGTGAGATCGATCGTTTCGCCGCCCAGCGATGCGGTGCGCGTCGCCTGGCTGATCCGGAACTGGCCGAAAACCATGGTTTCGGCTTCACCGGCCGGGCCTTCGCCGATGGCCGGAAGGCGGCGCAGCAGAGCCTTGATGCGGGCGAGCAGCACGCGCGGCTGGACCGGCTTGGCGATGTAGTCGTCGGCACCCATCTCGAGGCCGAGTATCTGGTCGAAGTCCTCGTCGCGGGCCGTCAGCATCAGGATCACCCCGCGATACTGCTGGCGCACACCGCGACAGACTTCGAAGCCATCCTTGCCCGGAAGCATGACGTCGAGGATGACCAGATCCGGCTGCTCGGCCAGGATACGGGCCTCGGCCCTGTCGCCGCGCGGCTCGATGCTCACCTGCAGATCGTTCTTGGTGAGGTATTCGGCCGTCAGATCGGCCAGGCGTTCGTCGTCTTCGACCAGGAGTATGCGTGTGTTCATCCGGCAATCTTAACGGCGGCCTGCGTCGCGGTCCACCCTGTTGCGGTCAACGCTTCCCGGAGAGCGATTTTCGCCGGGCAATCGCGCCGTGTCAGTCGCTGGTTTCATGCCGTAGAATGCCGCTTTCGACTCATTTTCGCGGGGCTGCATGTTATCGGGTGTCATTGATCTGCCTTGGTGGGGCTACGTACTCGTGCTCCTCGGCGCCACGCATGTCACGATCGCGTCCGTGACCATCTTTTTGCACCGCCATCAGGCGCACCGGGCACTTGATCTGTCGCCGTTGCCCGCGCACTTCTTCCGTCTCTGGCTGTGGCTGACTACCGGCATGGGGACCAAGGAGTGGGCGGCGGTTCATCGCAAGCATCACGCCAAAGTTGAAACGCCCGATGATCCGCACAGTCCGCAGGTGCTCGGGATCAACCGGGTGCTGTGGGGCGGCGTCTTCCTCTACGTGAAGGAAGCGCGCAACCCGGAGACCTTGCGCCGCTACGGCCACGGTACTCCGGACGACTGGCTGGAACGGCACGTTTACACGCCGGGCCAGAAAGCCGGAATCGTCCTGATGCTGATCATCGACGTTGTCCTGTTCGGCGCCATTCCCGGCGCCCTGATGTGGGGCGCGCAGATGGTCTGGATTCCGTTCTGGGCGGCCGGCGTCATCAACGGCCTCGGACACTACTGGGGCTACCGCAATTTCAATTGCGCCGATGCCTCGACCAACATCTTCCCCGTGGGCATCTTCATCGGCGGCGAGGAACTGCACAACAATCATCATTCGTTCGCGACCTCGGCCAAGCTGTCGAACCGCTGGTACGAATTCGACATCGGCTGGATGTACATCCGCATCCTGTCGGCGCTGGGCATGGCCAGGGTGAAGAAACTGGCGCCGGTGCCGAAACTCGTTACGCCGCGCCCGGTGGTCGATGGCAATACGCTGGAAGCGGTCATCAACAACCGCTACGACGTGCTGGCAAGCTACGCCAAATCAATGAAGAAGCTTTTCCGCGAGGAACTGGCCAGGTTGCAGGACGAGGCCACCTACAAGGGATTGAAGCAGTGGCTGGAAACCGATGTGGGGCAGATCCCGGAGGACTGGCGGAAGCGCCTCGACGAGATGCTGGCGCGAAGCCAGAACCTCGCCACTTTCTACGCCATGCGCGAGGAACTCACGGCGGTATGGAACCGGACCAATGCCAGCCGCGAGCAATTGATTGCCGACCTTCAGGCCTGGTGCCAAAAGGCCGAGGCCTCCGGCATCCGCCAGTTGCAGGACATGTCGGTCCGGATGCGCAGCTATGCCCTGGCGTAAGGTGCCCGTCAGGGCATGGTTTGCCGCGCTGGCGCTGGGCGTGCTCGGCCTCGTGGCGGTCGGCATGGAACTGCAGAACCTGCTCAGGCTGGCGCCGTGTCCACTGTGCATATTCCAGCGCCTGCTCTACATGGTCATCGGGCTGGTTGCGCTGCTCGGGGTGGTCGCGCCTGCCGGGCGGGCGCTCTGGTCGGTCCTGATTGCGTTACTGGCGGCCGGGGGTGCGGCGGTCGCCGGCTATCAGACCTGGATGCAGGCCTTCCCGCATCTGGCGACCGAGTGCAGCTACAGCGACCCCAACGCCATCGAGCGTCTGGTCAACTGGCTGGGCATGATCTGGCCGTCGATGTTCCTCGCCACCGGCTTCTGCACCGGCCGCGACTGGGAATTCCTCGGGCTGTCGATGGCCAACTGGTCGCTGCTGATGTTCGGCGGCATCGTCGGCTATGCCGCGCTGCTCTTCGTACGCAAGGATTGACCAAGCACGGACTGAATCCACAAGGGATACCCTGACCGGCGGGGCCGATGACATGAAACAAAAAACCCGCCATGAAGGCGGGTTTGCCGGATGCTGAAACAGCCCTGATTATCTCAGCTTGATTTCCTTGTAAGCGACGTGCTTGCGGACGACCGGGTCGTACTTCATGAACTCCAGCTTTTCCGGCGTCGTGCGCTTGTTCTTGGAAGTGGTATAGAAATGTCCGGTACCGGCTGTGGATTCCAGCTTGATCTTGTCGCGACCGCCTTTGCTCTTGCTAGCCATCTCTCTTCTCCCTCCTTATCAGACTTCGCCGCGGGCACGCAGGTCGACGAGGACGGTTTCGATGCCGTTCTTGTCGATGATGCGCAACCCGGCGTTGGAAACGCGCAGGCGGACGAAGCGGTTCTCGCTTTCGACCCAGAAACGACGATACTGCAGATTCGGCAGGAAGCGGCGCTTCGTTCTATTGTTGGCATGGGAAACCTTGTTCCCAACCATCGGGGCTTTCCCCGTTACTTGGCAGACTCGCGCCATGATTGGTGCTCCAGAATTCGCTAGAAGAAAGCCCGCGAGTATAGCGAACAACCCCGGATAACTTCAAGCGCTTTTTGTCTTTTCTACAGGAGGCCGCGTTCGGCAAACGACAGCGGTGTCCCGTTGCCGGCGACGATGAAGTGGTCGAGCAGCTTGACGTCGACCAGGGCCAGCGCGGTTTTCAGGTTGCGGGTCAGCATTTCGTCGGCCTGCGATGGCTCGGCGACTCCTGAAGGGTGGTTGTGGGCGAGGATGACGGCCGCCGCATTGTTGGCGAGCGCCGCCTTGACGACCTCACGGGGATAGACGCTGGTCTGCGTGAGTGTCCCCGAGAAGAGTTCGTCGGCCTTGATCAGCCGGTTCTGTGCGTCGAGCCACAGCGCCATGAAGACTTCGTGCTGGCGCGCGGCCAGTTTCAGCCGCAGCCAGTCGCGCACCTTGCCGGGTGCCGAGAAGGTGTCGCGGCTGGTCATTTCCTGCATCAGCGCCCGGCGGGCCAGTTCGAAGCTGGCCTTCAACTGCGCCGCCTTGGCCATGCCGATGCCGGAAACGCTCGCCAGTTCCTCCAGCGAGGCTTCGGCCAGGGCGCCGAGACGGCCATCGAAGCGTTGCAGCAGTTCGCGCGCGAGGTCAACGGCGCTTTTGCCGCGCACGCCGACGCGCAGGTAGATGGCCAGCAGTTCGGCGTCGGACAGCGCTTCCGGTCCGTGCGCCAGCAGCCGTTCGCGCGGGCGCTCGCCCTCGGGCCAGTCAGTGATCGCCATGCCATTTCCAGTAGAATGGGGAAACGCTCATTCTAATGGCACGACAATGGAATTACAGGGAAAGCGCATCGTTCTCGGCGTCACCGGCGGCATCGCCGCCTACAAGGCTGCCGAACTGGTCCGCCTGCTCGGCAGGCAGGGCGCCGACGTGCAGGTCGCGATGACCGAGGGCGCGACCCATTTCGTGACGGCGACGACGTTCCAGGCCTTGTCCGGCAAGCCGGTGTTCACCGACCAGTGGGATGCGCGCATGCCAAATGCGATGGCGCATATCGATCTGTCGCGGCAGGCCGACCTGATTCTGGTCGCGCCGGCTTCAGCCGATTTTCTGGCACGCGCGGCGCATGGTCTGGCCGACGACCTGCTGACGACGATGGTGCTGGCGCGCGACTGCCCGCTGCTGGTCGCGCCGGCGATGAACCGCCAGATGTGGGAAAACCCGGCGACGCAACGCAATGCGGCGCAGTTGCAGGCTGACGGCGTGCACCTGCTCGGCCCGGCCAGCGGCGAGCAGGCCTGCGGCGAGGTCGGCGCCGGCCGCATGCTGGAGCCTGAGGAGATACTCGAAGAGGTGACCGCCTTCTTCACGCCCAAGGTGCTGGCCGGCAGGAAGGTGCTGATCACCGCCGGGCCGACCTTCGAGGCCATCGACCCGGTGCGCGGCATCACCAACCTGTCCTCAGGGCGCATGGGCTATGCCGTGGCGCGGGCGGCGCGTCACGCCGGGGCTGCGGTGACGCTGGTTTCCGGCCCGGTCGGTTTTGGCCCGCTGCGGGGGGTCGACCGCATCAATGTCAAAAGCGCGCTCGACATGCATGCGGCGGTGATGGCGCGGGCGGCCGAGGCCGATATCTTCGTCGCGGTCGCAGCCGTCGCCGATTACCGCGTCGCCAACACGGCCGGGCACAAGTTCAAGAAGGATACGGGCGGCTTGCCGCCGATCGAACTGGTCGAGAACCCGGATATCCTGGCCGAGGTGGCCGCGCTCAAGGATGGCCCCTTCTGCGTCGGTTTCGCCGCCGAGAGCCGCAATCTGGAAGAGTACGCGCAGGCCAAGCGGCGCAAGAAGAATATCCCGCTGATTGCCGGCAACCTGATCCAGGACGGCTTCGGCGGCGACGACAACCGGCTCGTGCTGTTCGACGACAACGGCACCCACCCGCTGGCGCCGGGCCCGAAGTCCGTCCTTGCCCGGCAACTCGTCGAACATGTTGCCGATCTGACAGGAAAAGGCTGATGCACCGTATCGACGTCAAGATTTTCGACCCGCGCCTGCACGACACTCCGCCGCACTATGCAACGCCCGGTTCGGCCGGACTCGATCTGCGCGCCTGTCTCGATGCGCCGCTGCAGATTGTTCCCGGCCAGACCACGCTGGTCCGTACCGGCATGGCCATCCACCTTGCCGATCCGGGGTTGGCGGCGATGATCCTGCCGCGCTCCGGCCTCGGCCACAAGCACGGCATCGTCCTCGGCAACCTGGTCGGGCTGATCGACAGCGATTACCAGGGCGAGCTGATGGTTTCCGTGTGGAATCGCGGACAGGAAACATTCACGCTGAACCCGCTCGAGCGTATCGCCCAGCTTGTGGTCGTGCCGGTGCTGCAGGTCGGCTTCAACGTGGTCGAGGATTTCGACGCCAGCGCGCGCGGCGAGGGCGGCTTCGGGAGCACCGGCAAGTCATGAGGAGCCTGGCGCTCGCCGCCTTGCTCTGCCTGCAGGGAGCGGCCTGGGGGGCCGACGAGGCGGCGCAGATGCAGCGCGGCGAGGAACTGGTCATGGGGCGCTGCTTCCTCTGCCACGGCGCCACCGGCGACAGCTCGAGCCCGCTGTATCCGAAGCTTGCCGGGCAGAACAGCGGATACATGCTCAAGCAGTTGCGCAATTTCAAGCGCGGCGAGCGCGAAAGTTCCGACATGCGCAAGGTCGTGGCCGACCTGGACGAGAACGACATGCAGTCGGCGGCGTTCTTTTTCAGCCGCCAGCAGCCCTCGCGCGGCAATTCGGCCTACGCCGAGATGCGTGCGCTGGGCGAGAAGCTGTTCTCCCAGGGCGATCCGGCCAGGGGGCTGAAGCCATGCCGCGAATGCCATGGCGACAACGGCGCCGGTTCGGCAACGCTGCCGCGCATCGCCGGCCAGCACACGCTGTATATCGAGACGCAGCTGACGCTGTTCGAGGAACGCAAGCGCACCAACGACAACGCCCAGATGCAGGATGTTGCCAAACGCCTGACGACCGACGAGGTCCGGGCGGTGGCTGAATATCTGCGCAGCTTGTAGGGCGGCGGCAGCCTGCGATGGAGCCGGCGCTTCGATCATTCAAGGTAATTCCGGAGGGCGCATGAAGCTGAACAATGTATTGCGGGTGGGACTGCCGGCACTGCTTGCCGTGCTGGCGCCGATCGCGGCGGCGGACGCCGGCGCCGACCAGAAGCGGGCGGAGCAGATCGTTGCCGAGCGCTGTTCGTTGTGCCACGGCAAGGGTGGCGAGTCGGCGAGCGCCATCTATCCGCGCCTGGCCGGGCAGCACGCCGAGTACATCGCCCGCCAGCTCGCCGATTTCAAGAGCGGCAAGCGCAGCAGCGAGACGATGAAGCCGCAGGCGGAGACCCTGACGCCCGAGGAGATGGCGGCTCTCGGTGCCTACTTCGAGATGCGCAAGGCCGGCGGGCGGCGGGCGCAGGACGGCGAACTGGTGGCGGTCGGAAAATACATCTTCGAGCACGGCAATCGTTACGCCGGTCTGCCGGCCTGCGCGTCGTGCCATGGCGCCAGGGCTTACGGTTCGCCACAACTGCCGCGCCTGGCCGGCCAGCATCCGCGCTATGTCGAGGATCAGCTCCGGCAGTTCAACAAGCGTGAGCGGACCAATGACAATGCCGTGATGCACACCGTCGCATCCAGGCTGACCGAACTGGAAACCCATGCCGTGGCCGAGTATGTCGCAACCCTCGACTAGGTCGCGCCACTTTCTGGTGGCGCTGCCACTCCTGCTCGCGCTCGGGCTGCCGGCGACGGCCTGTGCTGCGGAAGATGTGCGGTCGGTGCCGCAGGTCAACCTCGGTCGCTACGTTGGCCTGTGGTACGAGATTGCCAGTTTCCCGATGTTCTTCCAGCGCAAGTGCGTCGGCGATACCACGGCGGAATATGCCGAGAAGGAAGCCGGGACGATCTCCGTGCGCAATCGCTGCCGGACCGAGGATGGCTTCATCGAGGCCGAGGGCAGGGCGACCGTCGTTCCGGAAACCGGCAACGGGCGTCTGAAGGTATCGTTCTTCTGGCCGTTTTCTTCCGACTACTGGATCATCGGCCTCGATGACGAGTATCGCTGGGCGCTGGTCGGCAATCCGAACCGGAAATACTTGTGGCTGCTGTCGCGGACGCCGCAACTCGACGCAGCATCCGTCGAGAAAGCCCGGGATATTGCCGCCCGCCAGGGATTCGACCTGGCGAACCTGCGAATGACCCCGCACGGCCCGCGGTGATTACGGCCCGCTGACCTTCCGGAAGGGAAGGTGCGACGCCGCTTCTTCGGCATAGGCCAGAATGGCCGGGCGTTGCCGGTCGAGGTGCTGGTCGAGCAGGTGGCGCATGCGGGCGTCTTCGATCCAGTGGCAGCAGCGCACCACGGTCGGCTCGAAACCCCGCGCCACCTTGTGCTCGCCGCCGGCGCCCGGCTCGAAGGTGGAGAGTCCCTCGCGCAGGCAGTAGTCGATACCCTGATAGAAGCACAGCTCGAAGTGGAGGCTGTGATAATTTGCGGCGGTGCCCCAGTAGCGACCGTACAGGGTGTCGTCGCTGCGGAAGCAGATCGAGATCGCCACCGGATCGCCGCGTTCGCGGGCGATGAAGACGACCATCCGGCGGCCCAGGGCGCTGGCGAGATCGGCGAAACTGGCCGGGGTGAAGGCCGCGTAATTGCCGTACTTGGCGAAAGTTGCGGCATAAAGGTGATGCAGGGCGGGCCATTCGGCCGGGTCTGTCTCGTCGCCGTGGCGGACCTCGATTGACAGGCCGCTTTCCGCCACCCGTCGTCGCTCCGCCCTGACCTTGCGTCGCCGCTCGGCGTTGAAGGTCGCGAGGAAATCCGTGAAGTCGCCGTAGCCGTGGTTCCGCCAGTGAAACTGCACATTGTGGCTGACGACCAGCCCGTGCGTGCGCAGCAATTCGACCTCATGTTCGGCCGGAAAGGCGACGTGCCACGACGAGAGCCCGTGCCCGGCCACCTGTTCCAGGGCGGCCCCGACCAGCGTGTGCCGGATGCGCTCGGCATCTTCTCCGGGGTGCGCGAGAAGCCGGGGACCGGTTGCCGGCGTATGCGGCAGGCCGCTCAGCAGTTTCGGGAAATAGGGCTTCCCGAGTTGTCGATAGGCAGCAGCCCAGGACCAGTCATGGATGAAATCGCCATGCGAATTCGCGCGGACATAGAGCGGCAGAATGCCGAGTGCCTTGCCGTCGCTGTCGCGGGCAATCAGGTGACGCGCTTTCCAGCCGCATTCCGGGCCGGCCATTCCGTGGCGCTCGAGAATGTCGAGGAAATCCCGGTTGAGAAAGGGGTGACCGGCGGGAGCGAGCTGCTCCCAGTCGGCGCCCGCGATTTCGCCGGCGGCGGCGACCGCGGAAACGGTCAGCGAAGACATCGTGATGCGCGTGTTCGCAACGGACAAACGAGTTGCCCAGGCATCACCACTTCCTTCGGCCTTCTCATCCAGCCGTTCCGGTGACACGATGGGCGAGGCTGGTGGCAAATCGGCGCTTCTCCGCGGCGTTCATCTGCTTGACCCGATACTCGGCTTGCGACGCTGCCGAGCGGTCGCGATGTTCTTCGAAGCCGAGCAGCCTCACGGGAGCGTGCGAACGCGTATAGCGCGCGCCGTTCCCGTTCCGGTGGGCGGCATAGCGCGCTGCGACGTCAACGGTGATGCCGGTGTAGATGCTGCCGTCAGCGCACTCGATCAGGTACAGAAACCACAGCTTCCGGTTCGTCACGGCGCGGTCAACCCTCGAATCAGGCCAGAAATACGAGAGCCAGCGCGATCGCCGCCGGAACGGCCTGGACGAAAAGTATCCGCCGACTGGCGGTGGCTGCTCCGAACAAGCCGGCCACCAGCACGCAGCACAGGAAAAAAACCTTGACGCCGGTGCCGGCTGCTCCGAGGCTGAGACCCCAGAACAGGCCGGCCGCCAGGAAGCCGTTGTACAGCCCCTGGTTGGCGGCGAGGACCTTGGAGGCGGCCGCGGCCTCGAGGGTCTGCCCGAAGGCGCGCAGGCCGGCCGGCTTGTCCCACAAGAACATCTCGAGGACGAGGATGTAGACGTGAAGCAGCGCGATCAACGCGACAAGTACGTTGGCAATCGTGGTCATGGAGTGCTCCCCGGTTGATCGGTGCCGGCCGGCAGGCCTGAACCGACTACTTGCCGAGGGCGGCGAGGGCCGCCGCGTAGTCGGGTTCGTTGGCGATTTCGCCGACCAGTTCGCTGTGCAGCACGCGATCGTTCTCATCGAGAACGACCACGGCGCGGGCCGAGACGCCGGTCAGCGGGCCGGTCGTGATGGCAACGCCGTAGGCTTCCAGGAAGTCGCGGCCGCGCATCGTCGACAGGGTCTGCACGTTGGCCAGCCCCTCGGCGCCGCAGAAGCGGGCCTGGGCGAAGGGCAGGTCGGCCGAGATGCAGAGGATGGCGGTGTTGGCGACGTCGTTGGCGGCCGTGTTGAACTTGCGCACCGAGGTCGCGCAGGTCGGCGTGTCGATGCTCGGGAAGATGTTCAGGATCTTGCGCTTGCCGGCCAGGCTGGCCAGTGTGACGTCGGCCAGATCCTTGCCGACCAGCGAGAATGCGGGCGCCTGATCGCCCTTGGCGGGGAAATTGCCGCCGACTTCGATGGGGTTGCCGCCAAGCGTAACGGTATTCGACATTTGATCTCCTGTTGAGTGGTTGGTGGCCGCCAGATCCCTTGGGCATCCGGTGGCCGGTGTGGTGACTATCGTGTGGACGTCGGTTGCGCCAACCCGTTCCCTGATTATTGCCCAAAAAGGCGGGTTGACCGTGCCAGCGTGCTCAGCCCATCGCCTTCAGGTGCTGGATGATTTCCCCGGCCATCGGCTGGGCATTGCCGTAGAGCATGCGGCAATTGTCGGTGTAGAACAGCGCGTTCTCGACGCCCGAGTAGCCGGTTCCCTTGCCGCGCTTGATGACGATCACGTTCTGCGCCTGGTCGGCATTGAGGATCGGCATGCCGTAGATCGGACTCGACTTGTCGGTGCGCGCCGTCGGATTGACCACGTCGTTGGCGCCGATGATCAGCGCGACGTCGGCCTGGGCGAACTCGCCGTTGATCTCCTCGAGATCGAAGATCTTGTCGTAGGGCACGCCGGCTTCGGCCAGCAGCACGTTCATGTGGCCCGGCATGCGCCCGGCGACCGGGTGGATGGCGAACTTCACCTCGACCCCGGCTTCCTCGAGGATCGAGGTCATCTCCCACACCTTGTGCTGGGCGTGCGCGACGGCCATGCCGTAGCCGGGAACGATGATGACCTTGCTCGCATAGCGCATCATCGCCGCCGCATCGAGAGCGCCGAGTTCCTTCATCGTGCCCTCGATCGCCGCGCCGCCTTCGGAACTGGCGAGCATCGGTGTGAACAGGATGTTCGAGATCGGCCGGTTCATCGCCTTGGCCATCAACTGGGTGAGCAGCGTGCCGGCGGCACCGACGACGATGCCAGCGATGATCAGCGCCGGGTTGCCGAGCACGTAGCCTTCGAAGCCGACGGCGAGGCCGGTGAAGGCGTTGAACAGCGAAATGACGACTGGCATGTCGGCACCGCCGATGGGCAGCGTGACGATCAGGCCGAGGACCAGGGCGACGAAGAAGAAGGCCAGGACCAGCTCCGGCCGGCTCGGCCCCATGATGATCATCGCCACGCCGAGGGCCACCGACAGCAGCGCCAGGACAACGTTCACCGCGTTCTGCGCCGGCAGGCGATAGGCCTTCTTCAGGACACCCTGCAGCTTGGCCCAGGCAACGCAGGAACCGGTGAAGGAAACAGCACCGATCAGCGCGCCGACGACGGCAAGAACCGTCGTCATGACGGCATGCGCGTCGCCCCTGGCGAATTCGACGGCAGCGATGGCCGCCGCCGCGCCGCCGCCCATGCCGTTGTAGATGGCGACCATCTGCGGCATGTCGGTCATCTTGACCTTCTGGCCGGAAATCCACGCGCTGGCGCCGCCGATGACCAGGGCCAGGGCCATCAGGCCGATGTTCTGCAGTCCGGGAATCAGGAAGGTGGCGGCAATCGCGACCAGCATGCCGTAGCCGGCAATGATGATCCCGCGGCGGGCGCTGGCCGGCGAACTCATGCCCTTGAGGCCGAAGATGAAGAGCAGCGCGCCGGCGAACCAGGCGCCCTGGACGTAAATGGGCATCGTCATGCTCAGTCCTCCTTCTTCTTGAACATGGCGAGCATGCGTTCGGTCACCACGTAGCCGCCGGCCGCGTTGGCGGCGCCGAGGGCGACGGCGAAGAAGCCGATGGCCTGCTGGACAGGCGTGTCGGCCTGGCCGAGGACGATCATGGCGCCGACGACGACGACGCCGTGGATGAAGTTGGAACCCGACATCAGCGGCGTGTGCAGGATGACCGGCACCTTGGCGATGATCTCGTAGCCGGTGAAGGCGGCGAGCATGAAGATGTAAAGCGCGAGCATGCCGTCCATCAGGCTACCCTCCCAAGCAGTAAGCAGGGGCCCTGGTCGGCTTGGCCGAACGGGGATGCGCACGCCCGCGCGTGGAGGGATGCCGCATGGCATGATGAACCGGGCGAGGGACTGGCAGAGGCGTTCATTGTGGTAGAGGGGGAGATGCTCATGCGGCCTCCAGGACTTGTTTGACGACCGGATGGGTCGTGACGCCGTCCCGGCACAGCAGGGTGCCGGCGACGACCTCGTCGCTCCAGTCGAAGGCGAGTTCGCCGTCCTTGATCCACGGCGAGAGGAAGTTGTACAGGTTCTTGGCGTAGAGCTCGGAGGCGTGGGTCGGCATGCGCGAGGGTAGGTTGAGCGGGCCGTGGATGTTCACGTCGTTGGCGATGACGTGTTCGCCGGGCTGGGTCAGCGCGCAGTTGCCGCCGGATTCGGCGGCCATGTTGACGATGATGGCGCCGTATTTCATGCGGCCGACCATGTCGCGGGTGATGATGATCGGGGCCTTCTTGCCGGGGATGGCGGCGGTGGTGATGACGACATCGGAGAGGGCGACGGCCTTGGCCAGCTTCTCGGTCTGCTGCGCCTTCTCCTCGGCGGTGAGGTCGCGGGCGTAGCCACCCGTGCCGTCGGCCGAGACGCCGGTATCGACGAACTTGGCGCCGAGCGATTCGATCTGTTCGCGGGCGGCGGCGCGGACGTCGTAGGCTTCGACCATGGCGCCGAGGCGCTTGCAGGTGGCGATGGCCTGCAGGCCGGCGACGCCGGCGCCGATGACGAGGACGCGCGCCGGCCGGATGGTGCCGGCGGCGGTGGTGAGCATCGGGAAGAACTTGGTGCAGCGGGCGGCGGCGATCAGGCCGCACTGGTAGCCGGCGCACGCGCCTTGCGAGGAGAGGGCGTCCATGCTCTGGGCGCGCGAGATGCGCGGCAGCAGTTCAAGGGCGAAGGCGGTGATCTTCCTGGCGTTGAGCGCGGCCAGCCGGGCTTTGTCCTCGAAGGGCCTGAGCAGGCCGATCAGGGTCGAGCCCTCGGGGAGCGCGGCGATTTCCTCGGGCGAAGGCGGGGTGACGCGCAGGATCAGGTCGGCGCCGGCACAGGCTTCGCGAATGCCGCCGACCATCGTGATATCGGAGTAGTCCGAGTCGAGGAAGTGGCTGTCGGTCCCGGCGCTCTGTTCCATGCGCAGTCGGGCGCCGAGCGCGGCAAATTTCCTGGCGGTCTCCGGTACCAGTGCGACCCGGTGTTCGCCGGGGGCGCGCTCTCTGGTGACCGCAATGGTCAGCGGCATGCTGTTTTCTCCTTTGTACGGGCAGTCATTCTGCCTTTTTCATGTCGTGGAAATAGGCACTTCAGCCTAGTCTATTCGACCCGGCAACGTTGTCGCCCCCCAAAACGGGGGGAGTGATCAGGATGTTTCGTTCGTGTTGTTGCAGAAACGGATTTCGTCGGGGTAAGGGAAGAAGTCCTCGACGTGGCCGTCGCGGATCTTCTGCTGTGCATCCTGCCAGAATTTTGCCGACAGCAGATCCTTGTGGTGCTTCATGAAGGTCTTGCGCACCAGCGGCGAGCCGAGCAGGAAGGTGCCGAACTCTTCCGGAAAGACATCGTTCCTGGCCACGGGATACCAGACATCGCCCGACATCTCGGCTTCGAAATCCGGAGCCGGTGGAATCTTGCGGAAGTTGCAGTCGGTCATGTACTCGATTTCGTCGTAATCGTAGAAGACGACGCGGCCGTAGCGGGTGACGCCGAAATTCTTCCACAGCATGTCGCCAGGGAAGATGTTGGCCTGGGCCAGTTCGCGGATCGCGCTGCCGTATTCCTTGATCGCGTGCTCCATGCCCTCTACGTTGCCGGTGCGCTCCATGCGCTCGAGGTGGATGTTGAGCGGCTCCATGCGGCGCTCGATGTAGATGTGCTTGATGAGCAGCGCATCGCCATCGATCTTCGAAGCACGAAGGCGCCAGCGTGCGCAGTTCTTCCAGGACTTCGTCGTTGAAGCGCTTGAGCGGAAAGGCGGCGTTGGAAAATTCGAGGGTGTCCGCCATGCGGCCGACGCGGTCAACCTGCTTGACCATCATGAATTTCCGCTTGACCGTCGCGCGGTCCATCTCCTTGGAACTGCCGAAGACGTCCTTGATGATCTTGAAGACGTAGGGGTAGGACGGCAGCGTGAACACCAGCATGACCATGCCGCGGATGCCGGGTGCCATGATGAACTTGTCTTCCGAGTGGTGCAGGTGATAGATGAAATCGCGGAAGAACATCGTCTTGCCCTGCTTGCCGAGGCCGAGCATGACATACAACTCGGAGTAGGGCTTGTTGGGCAGGATGGAGCGCAGGAACTGGACGTAGCCGGACGGCACTTCCATATCGACCATGAAATAGGCCCGCGACAGCGAAAAGAGCAGGCCGATCCGCCAGGCATCGAGGAGGATGGTGTCAAGAAAGAGCTTGCCGCCGTCGTCATGGATGACGGGAATCGCGAAGGGGTATTCGGTGGGGCCGTTGATCGCCTTGCCGATGATGTAGGCGGCCTTGTTGCGGTAGAAGGCGGAACCCAGCACCTGAATCTGGAAGTTCACCTCGCGCGCCGGCATGCCCTTCAGATAGCGGCGAACGGCGTGATAGACGTGGTTGGCGTCGCGCTCGAGGTCGGCGAATGGTCGCTGCCACTCGAAATCCCTGACGATCTTGCCGATCGCGCCGCGCAGGCCATCCTCCATCGCGTAGTAGCTGCGGTAGGTGGGCGTGATGTCGGCTTCGATATTCTCGGTGGACAAGGTCGGGCGAACGAACATGAAATCGTTGCGGAAATAGTCGCGGTGCAGGATCTTGGTCGTCACCGAGTTGAAGAAGGTTTCGGCCAGTTCCGGCTGCTTGTGGTTGAGCAGCAGGCCGATGTAGAGCAACTTGATTTGCTGCCAGGTGGCGTCGTCGATCTGCTGGGCGTCGAACTCGATGCGCAGGCGCTCGACACATTCATCGACGCGGTCATCGTAGAAACGGATGCGCTCCTTTACCGCCTTGTGCACGCCCACCCAGTTGGCCTGCTCGAAGCGGGTCTTGGCCTCCTTGCTGGTGGCGCGGAACAGTGTGTAGTGCTTGTTGAAGCCCTGGATCAGCGCAAGCGCGATCTGGTGGGCGCTGGTGCCGTAGAGGCCGACGGAAATCTTCATCGTGAGCGATTCTGAATGGAGAGCAAATTTTAGCACTCGCGACGCCTGTTTATTGGCATCCGAAACGGCTGCCAGCCATCCTCCCGTGGCAGGTGAGAATGTCCGGACATGTTCTTGCTTCCGAGCATGGCGAAATGAGGTTGCTGTAAAATACGCCCGCGTAAAACAATCCAAATCGAGGACTTACCATGGCTGCAGGGAAATCAAAGATCATTTACACCCTAACCGATGAGGCGCCGCTGCTGGCGACTTGCGCTTTCCTTCCGATCGTTCGCAGTTTCACCGGCCCGGCCGGCATCGAAATCGAGAAAGCCGACATCTCCGTGTCAGCCCGCGTGCTTTCCGAGTTCTCGGACTGCCTTCCCGACGAGCAGAAAGTGCCGAACACGCTGGCTGATCTCGGCAGGCGCACCCTGCTGCCGGAAACCAACATCATCAAGCTGCCGAACATCAGCGCCTCCGTGGGCCAGCTGATGGCCTGCATAAAGGAACTGCAGGCGCGCGGCTTCAATATCCCCGACTTCCCCGAAGCCCCCAAGACCGAAGAAGAAAAGGCCATCCGGGCACGCTACGCAAAGTGCATCGGCAGTTCGGTCAACCCGGTCCTGCGCGAAGGCAACTCCGACCGTCGCGCCCCGCTCGCCGTCAAGAATTTCGCGCGCAAGCACCCGCACTCGATGGGCGAGTGGAAGCAGTGGTCCCAGACCCACGTCTCGCACATGCACCATGGCGACTTCTACCATGGCGAAAAGTCGATGACGCTCGACAAGGCTCGGGACGTGCGGATGGAACTGATCGCCAAGAGCGGCAAGACCACCGTGCTCAAGCCGAAGGTTTCCCTGCTCGATGGCGAGATCATCGACTCGATGTTCATGAGCAAGAAGGCGCTGTGCGATTTCTACGAGAAGGAACTCGAAGACTGCCGTCAGGCGGGCATCCTCTTCTCGCTTCACGTCAAGGCGACGATGATGAAGGTCTCGCACCCCATCGTCTTCGGCCATTGCGTGAAGATCTACTACAAGGAAGCCTTCGAGAAGCACGCCGCGTTGTTCGAGGAACTCGGGGTCAATGTGAATAACGGCATGGTCAATCTCTACGACAAGATCAAGACACTGCCCGAGTCCAAATACGACGAGATCATCCGCGACCTGCATGCCTGCCAGGAACACCGTCCGCGTCTGGCGATGGTGGATTCGGCGAAGGGCATCACCAACTTCCACTCGCCGAACGACATCATCGTCGATGCATCGATGCCGGCGATGATCCGCGGCGGCGGCAAGATGTGGGGCGCCGACGGCAAGCCGTACGACTGCAAGGCGGTCATGCCGGAATCGACCTTCGCCCGCATCTACCAGGAGATGATCAACTTCTGCAAATGGCATGGCAATTTCGACCCCAGGACCATGGGTACCGTGCCGAACGTCGGCCTGATGGCCCAGCAGGCCGAGGAGTACGGCTCGCACGACAAGACCTTCGAGATCGCCGAAGACGGCATCGCCAACATCGTCGATATCGCCACCGGCGAAGTGCTGCTGACGCAGAACGTCGAGGCCGGCGACATCTGGCGCATGTGCCAGGTCAAGGATGCGCCGATCCGCGACTGGGTCAAGCTCGCCGTGACCCGCGCCCGCAACTCGGGCATGCCCGCCGTCTTCTGGCTGGATCCGTACCGTCCGCATGAAAACGAGCTGATCAGGAAGGTCGAGAAGTACCTCAAGGATTACGATACCAGCGGCCTGGAGATCCACATCATGTCCCAGGTGCGCGCCATGCGCTTCACCCTGGAGCGCGTCAACCGCGGTTTCGACACCATCTCGGTTACCGGCAACATCCTGCGCGACTACCTGACCGACCTGTTCCCGATCATGGAACTGGGTACCTCGGCCAAGATGCTGTCGATCGTTCCGCTGATGAATGGCGGCGGGATGTACGAAACCGGTGCCGGCGGTTCTGCGCCGAAGCACGTCCAGCAGCTGACGCAGGAAAACCACCTGCGCTGGGATTCGCTGGGCGAGTTTCTGGCCCTGGCCGTGTCGCTGGAAGAACTGGGGATCAAGGAAGGCAACGCCCGCGCCAAACTCCTCGCCAGGACCCTGGATGCCGCGACCGGCAAGCTGCTCGACAACAACAAGTCGCCATCGCCGAAGACCGGCGAGCTGGACAACCGCGGTTCGCAGTTCTACCTGGCCATGTACTGGGCCCAGGAACTGGCGGCGCAGAAGGAGGACGCCGAACTGGCGGCCCACTTCGCCAAGCTGGCCAGGACCTTGACGGAAAACGAGGCACAGATCATCGCCGAGTTGCAGACGGTGCAGGGCAGGCCGGTCGATATCGGTGGCTACTACAAGGCCGATTCCGACAAGTGCAAGGCCGTGATGCGTCCGAGTCCGACGCTCAACGCCGCGCTCAAGACAGCGCGCGGCTAGGCAACAAGCCCGCGGCGGCTGGCGAAGGTCCAAACGGCCTTCGCCCTTCTGTTTTTCGGGCTGTTTTCGCCGTTAACCGCGGCAGTGCCGCCGGCTGGCGAAATGGCTGACACGCCGGCGGATTTTGCCTCATAATAATCTTCGCTGCCGGCCGGGCGGGTGCCCTGCCAGGCCTGCCCCGACAGGGGGCTCGACGCAAATCGTGGTCGTCCCATAACAACGCATGGAGAGTGGATATGGCATCGCACATCAAGGTTCCGCAAGGTGGTCAGAAAATCGTTCCGGGGCAGGCTACCCCCAACAATCCGATCATTCCCTTCATCGAGGGTGACGGCATCGGCATCGACATCACGCCGGTCATGATCAAGGTCATCGACGCGGCCGTGGACAAGGCCTACGGCGGCGCGAAGAAGATTCACTGGATGGAAGTGTACGCCGGTGAAAAATCCACCCGCCTGTACGGTCCCGACGAATGGCTGCCCAAGGAAACCTTCGACGCCCTCAAGGAATACTCGGTCTCGATCAAGGGTCCGATGACCACCCCGGTCGGTGGTGGCATCCGTTCGCTGAACGTCGCCCTGCGCCAGGAACTCGACCTCTACCAGTGCGTGCGTCCGGTCCAGTACTTCAAGGGCGTGCCGTCGCCGCTGAAGAATCCCGAGCTGACCAACATGGTCATCTTCCGCGAGAACACCGAGGATATCTACGCCGGCATCGAGTGGTCCGCCCAGTCCGAAGGCGCGAAGAAGGTCATCGAATTCCTGCAGAAGGAGATGGGGGTCAAGAAGATCCGTTTTCCGGAAACCTCCGGCATCGGCATCAAGCCGATCTCGATCGAGGGCACGACCCGTCTGGTCCGCGCCGCGCTCAAGTACGTCGTCGCCAACGATCGCAAGTCGCTGACCATCGTGCACAAGGGCAACATCATGAAGTTCACGGAAGGCCTGTTCCGTGACGTTGCCTACAAGGTCGCCCAGGAAGAATTCGGTGCCGAGCTGGTCGACGGCGGCCCGTGGTGCAAGTTCAGGAACCCGAACTCGGGGCGCGAGGTCATCGTCAAGGATTCGATCGCCGATGCCTTCCTGCAGCAGATCCTCTTGCGTCCGGCCGAGTACGACACCATCGTCACCACCAACCTCAACGGCGACTACATCTCCGACGCGCTGGCAGCGCAGGTCGGCGGCATCGGCATCGCCCCGGGCGCCAACATCTCCGACCACTACGCCTGTTTCGAAGCCACGCACGGCACGGCACCCAAGTACGCCGGTCTGGACAAGGTCAACCCCGGCTCGCTGATCCTCTCCGCCGAAATGATGCTGCGTCACCTCGGCTGGAAGGAAGCGGCCGATCTCGTCATCAAGTCGATGGAAGCCGCCATCGGCGACAAGAAGGTGACCTACGACTTCGCCCGCCTGATGGAAGGCGCCGACGAGCTGTCGTGCTCCGAGTTCGGCGACGCGATGATCGCCCGCATGTAATGCGTCGCCCTGCCTGATTGATTCGAGGCCCCCGCAAGGGGGCTTCCTTTTGGTGATCCACGAATGACTTACCGAACTTCCACAACAACCCCTGACCCCCGAAGAATTGGCGCTGCGCCGCAAGAAAGTCCGCAACGTCGTGCTGTTGCGCGCTTTCCTCCTGGGCCTGATGGTCTCAGCGTGGTGGATCCTCTTTGCGCCGGATTCCCTGGTCGACCCCGCCATTCAGAATCCGCTCGGCATCGCCGCCGGGCTGATCGCCATGGGTGCCTACCTCTATTTCCTGCGCGAGACGCTGTTTCCGAGGAAGTGAAGGCGGTGGCGGCGATCGGCCAGTTGCGGCGGGTCGCAGTGGCCACTAACCCGCCATACAGAAGCAGCTCCGCTTAGTTTGCCGCCATTACGGCTGCACAGACCTTGTCGCGTGTTCGGCCAAAGGCGATGTTGGTCTTGTCCGCATCTATTGCCCTCTACGTATAGCCAACGTGATTCTTTCCCTGCCAGCATCCATGATGAATCGGGCCTCCGCCTCCGGTCCGACGGCAAGCATCAACCTCGGGCAAACCGGGAGTCCATTGACCGCACTCTATGACTGGTGGCCAAAGACTTACGCGTCCGGCCCTTCGGGGGCGCGCGTTCGGGTATCGATTGGCTATACTTAATCACCGTGACGACAAGAGGACGACAACATGAAAATGGAACAAGTTAGCGCCAACTGTTTCGCTGTGCTAAACGAGAAAAACCTCGTGTGTGATGCCAACTCGGGCCTCATCAACCTGGGCGGCGGCGTGGTGATCGACACACAGTCGGACCTGCCGCACGGACGCCAGATGATCAAGCTGTTCGGTAAGGTCTGGCGCGACATGCCCAAGCGCGTGATCAATACCCACGAGGACGGCGACCACGTGTGGGGAAACCAGCTCTTCGAGGGTGCCGAAATCATCGCACACCGCACGGTCAGGGACCTGATGCCGCACGTTGCCGATCCGAAGGAGATGCAGCAATTGATCAAGGGGTCCGATCGCTTCCTCACGCGCTTGCTGCTCAAGGCCCTGCACCCGGGCGCGTTGGCCATCGCCCAACAATTGCAGCAGGACTACGATTTCGACGGCATCAAGCTGGTGTTGCCTACGATCGTCTTCGAGGAGCGGCACGTGCTGGATCTTGACGGCACGGAAGTTCACCTCATCTACGTGGGGCCGTGCCACCAGATCGGTGACACGATCATCCATGTGCCCAAGGAAAAGGTCGTGTTCGCCGGCGACGTGATCTTCCGCGAGTGCACCCCCATGGGCTGGAACGGCACTTACGAAAAATGGCTCAAGGTTCTCGATCTCATCATCTCGCTCGAGCCGGAGGTCATCGTCGCCGGACACGGACCGGTGTGCGGGATCGAGGGTGCGATAGAGATGAAGGCCTACCTCGAATACGTGCGCGAAGAATCGAGGCGCTGCTTCGGGCAGGGGCTGAGCGCTCTGGAGGCGTCGAAGAAGATCGATTTCGGACCGTACGGTGGATGGAAGGCTCCGGCGCGTTTGTTCATGAACGTCGAGCGGGCCTACCGCGAGTTCCGCAATGACGCCACGGACGCACCCTGGGACCACGCGAAAGTCTTCGACGCGGTCCTCGCCGTGGCGAAGGCCAAGGGGATCGAGGTAGAGTTCTGATTGGGGTGCACGTTTCCATTCAATCCGTGCCGTTACCGGTGACGGCACGCACGAAAACCAAACATCAACTGCAGGAGAAACAGAAATGAAATTTCCGCGTATCTACGCCGACGAACAGGGCGAGACGCACATTGGTGTCTGTGACCGCCCAGAGCATGATGCACCGTTCGGGCCGCCTCCAACCCCCATGGGGCTAATGACAGATATCGAGGGGGTCAGCAGCCTTGTCATGTTCTCGGTCCCGGGCGGGACCGAAGTGCCGGCGCACAATGCGCCGCAGCCTTATATCTGCATCGTTCTCTCCGGCGAGGGCGAGGTGACCGCCAGCGATGGCTCGACCGTACGCCTGGGCCCTGGTGGGCTGCTCTACTGCGACGACGTCAGCGGCAAGGGCCACGTGACCCGGTCGATCACCGACCTCAGCCTTGCCTTCATCAATCGTGCCAGTTCGTGAGTCGGCAGCGAGCACACCGACAATCAAACCTGCAGCGCAGAGACAAGGGGAGCCATGATGAAGATGCACACCAGCACGATACTGATCGTTAAGACGCGCAGCCTGAAATTCACCGAGAGTCTGCGCTGGCACGACGGCAGTTTGTGATTCCTTGACATCCACGACAAGCGGATCAAGACCGCGAATCACTTGCCCGTGGCCTGCGGCACCAGACGGCCGCTCGACTTTGAAACCCGCCGTTGAACCATTCGTGAGACGAATGACCTGCAGAGGGTCGCATCCCGACATCAACACCGAGACTTGAGCGGATTAGTACCTGGATGACCCCGTGAATTCCCATCCCATCGCTGTCTTCGACTCCGGCCTCGGTGGCCTGACGGTGTTGCTCGCCTTGCGCGGTCAACTGCCGCAGGAGGATTTTTTCTATTTCGCCGACACCCGCTTCCTGCCTTACGGCGATCGCCCCGAGGTCTTTCTCAGGGAGCGCGGCGTGCTGATCGCCGAGGCGCTGGCGCGGCGCGGGGCGAAGGCGCTGGTCATCGCCTGCAACACGGCGACGGCGGCGGCGGCCGAGGCGATTCGCGATGTGGTCGTGTTGCCGGTCGTCGCCATCGAGCCAGCGGTCAAGCCGGCCGCAGCGCTAACCAGGGGCGGTTCCATCGCGGTGTTGGCGACGACGCGAACGGTCGCGAGTCCGCGTTTTCAGCGGCTGGTCGAGAACCATGCCGGCGATGTTCGCGTGCATGCCCAGGCCTGTCCGGGGCTGGCCGAGGCGATAGAACAGCACGGTCCGGAGAGCGTGCAGGTGGCGGCGCTGCTCGACCGCTTCGTGACGCCGCTGGGTGCTCTCGGGATCGACGTCCTGGCGCTTGGCTGCACGCATTACCCCTGGGTCAGCGCGGCAATTGCCGCACGCCTGCCGGCCGGGGTGAGCGTGCTCGACACCGGCGATGCGGTTGCCCGTCAGCTGGAGCGCCTGCTCGCCGCCGCGAACCGGCTGGGCGGGGGCGAGGGCCGGGTGACGGTCGCGACCAGCGGTGCCGCGCATCGGGTCGCTGCCACGGTCAACCGCCTCTGGGGGCAGAATTCCGTACACCCGCTGCGGGTCGAGCACTGGGAGCCGCGGGATGAATGCGGGGATGATGACAAGCTGCAATTCAACACCTTTCCTGCCGGAGAACGATCATGAATTTCAGCATCGAGGGCGAGGAAGAAATTGATGGCCGCTGGATCGCCGAGATCCCGCAGCTTCCCGGCGTCCTGTGCTACGGCAAGGCTGCCGATGATGCCATGGCGAAGGCCGGGGTTCTTGCCCTGCGTGCAATGGCTCATCGCCTTGAACACGGCGAGTCGCGTCCCATCGAGATCAGTATCTCCCTTCCCGTCGCCGCATGAGTCAATGGTCGTCCATCAAGGCCAGGCGCCTGCTGGCGGCCCTGTTTGGCCTTGGCTGGAAGCTCAAGCGGCAGTCAGGTTCTCACGGCTACGACGCGGCGGCCATTGCCGGGCCGCGCGCAGCGGGCGCGATCTGACCCTCAGCGCAGGCGGAAGCGCACTGGCAGCAGCGCCTCGCGCGGTGCATCGGCGGGCAGTGAGCGCAACGAACGCACGGCCCGCAGCGCGGCATCGTCGAGGATGCGGTGGCCGCTCCCCTGTTCGACGCGGGCCGCGGTGACTTTGCCGTCCTCGCTGATGATGATGAGGACGAGCACCTCGCCTTCCAGCCCGCGGGCGATTGCTTCCTCCGGATAGAACTGCCCGCTGGCGTCGAGCTTCTGGAGGTGCTGGCGGACCGCCTGGGTCCAGGTTTTCGCGGCAACGGCCGGTTTCTCGCGTTTTTCCGGCTTGGGCGGGGGCGGTTTCGCGGGCGTCGCCGCCGGCCTGGGTTGTTCGGGCAGGATCAATGGCGGCGGGGGCGGCAGCGGCGTCGGGGGCGGCTCGCGCAGGGTGACCGCGAGCGGCCGGCTGGCTGGTGGTGGGCGCGATGGCGTGATCAGGTGCGCGACGAAGGGGAGGACATGCAGGAGGAGCGACGCAGCCAGCGCGAGCAATAGCCGGGTTTCGTTGCGGGTCGTGAGAAAATGCGGGCTGGCCAAAGGAGATGAGTGCGTCGATGAAGCCGGGTTGGGTGAGACAACTGCTCGCAATGATAATCGGGATGTGCCTGGGTTTGCCGGTTCATGCCCAGTTCGGGCAGGGCGGCCCGGCCGCCCGGCCGACACCGACGGCGTTCGCGACCAGCCTCGAAACGGGTGATCTCGGGCAGGCGCAAGCGTGGCTGGATGCCGGCCTGCCGCCCGACTTCATGGGCAGCCGGATCGGTTCCGGCCTGATGATCGGCGCCTGGGAGGGCAATATCGAGATGATGCGGCTGTTCATCTCGCGCGGTGCCGACATCAACCGCCTGAACGGCAACGGCGAGTCGGCGATCATCCTTGCCGCCTGGCGCGGGCAGCTCGAGGCCGTGAAATGGCTGGTCGCGCGTGGCGCGCGGATCAATGCGCCGCCGCGCCAGTGGTCGCCGCTGCACTATGCGGTCTTTGCCGGACATCGCCCGGTCGTCGATTACCTGATGGAGCAGGGGGCCGACATCAATGCCCTGAG
This sequence comes from uncultured beta proteobacterium, assembly GCA_963810175.1. Taxonomy (GTDB): domain Bacteria; phylum Pseudomonadota; class Gammaproteobacteria; order Burkholderiales; family Rhodocyclaceae; genus Azonexus. The sequence goes on from CAWEMU010000024.1 coordinate 36,884, forward strand.
CACCAATGGTTCGAGCGTGCTGATGATGGCCATCTACGAGGGCCGCGAGGAACTGGCGCGCATGCTCATCGAGAAGGGTGCGGAACGCAGCTTCCGCAACGACTGGGGCGACGGCGCGCTGGAATGGGCGATGCGCTACAACCAGTTGAGTATCGCGCGGATGATCACCAATCCCGAAGAGTTCAATATTGCCATCAACAAACCTAAGGAAACCTGGGGCGAGCCGACCCGCTCGTTGCGCATGTCGAAGGAACTCGAGGATCTGATGGAGATGCGCGAGAAACTGGTCGAGCGCGGCGAGTCAACCGCGGCGATCGACAGGCGGATTAACGTCGAGCGCGTGCGCGTCATGCGCGCCGAAATCGACCGCCCGGCAACGCCGGAGCGCGCCGCGACGATGGAGATCACCGCCAGTCGCAAGGCGCCGAAGGAGCAGTCGGCGCGGATCATCTACGACGACAAGGGCAAGGCGGCGAGCAAGAAGGACGCGGTCGGAAGCGGGCAGCCCAAAGGCCCAGTCCAATGGCAAGGGTGCGAAAGAATAGCGGTCTGGATTGCAGAATCGATTAACCGATTTTCCGCTTCAACAAATCGCCACTCGGGTGTAGAAGCCGGGATTCGATCTGACACCTATTGGCAGATTGAACTTCCGGGTTCGGCCAGCAAGAGCTTGCCAGCAAGAGCTATTCAACGACAAAGCCTATCGGGCAGCAATAGACTGGGAACGGCCATTGGGGCCCGAAGGCATGGCAAGTCGAGGAATGCCATATGCAAGCTATGGCCACGTTGAAGCGAACGGCAACTTACGAGTGTAGACCGCCCATTGGGTTAAATACCAGGTCGAAAATCTCCTCTAAAGCGCTCTTCGAGTCGCGCAAATGAGATGCCAGCGGCGGCAGACTGTATGAACCTGATCCAGCAGGCGGGTGGCGGAAGCGGCGGCGTTGCGGCATAGGGGCTGGCTAGTCATCGAAAAATTGATCCGCCAAGTGTGCCGTGGGGACACAAGGACTACTACCGGAAAGCCCTTGGCACTCATTCTTGGGGCACGCCACTTCTTCGCTTGACGAATATTGGACATTCTGTTACACGTTTCTGGGCGGGTAAGGCTGTTCTTTCAACCCATTGATTTCAAATGAGCGAGCTTGCCCCCGATGGCTGAGACAACGAATATGTCAGCGCTTACTTGATCATGAGCGCCCCGGTGGCGCAGCCATTTTAGGGAGGCGTTGGTCGGTGGCCTTGGCGTGTTTGTCTACAAAGCGATTTCGAAAATGTAGCCAACATGCAGTCGTATGGAGGATTTGCCATGACAGTACCCTTGACTTATCCCGGCGTATACATCGAAGAAGTGCCCAGCGGCGTGCGCACCATCACGGGCGTGGCAACATCGATTGCGCTGTTCATCGGCTGGGCGCCGCGCGGCCCGATTGATCGGGCGGTGCGCCTGACCAGCTTCGCAGATTTCGAGCGCACCTACGGCGGGCTCGATTTCCGCTCCATGCTGGGCTACAGCGTGAAGCAGTTCTACGAGAACGGCGGCGCCGACGCCTATGTGCTGCGCATCGCCATGACCAATTCGGCAACTGCCTCTGAAAATGCGGTCGCAGCCTCGACGGCCATCGGCGACCTGACGATCAGCGCCAATTCGCCGGGCGACTGGGCGAATGTCTACAAGGTGCGCCTGACCCGGCGCGCCGACGACGCGACGCGCTTCCGCATCGACGTGCTGTACGAGCCGGCGAACAACGCGGTGGTCGAGTCGTTCGAGAACCTGTCCATGACCGCCAGCGACGCGCGATTTGTCGAAGCGATGGTCAACGGCCGTTCGAATTTCATCAGCGTCGACGCCACCAGCGCGACGACGCCGGCGACCACGACGGCCGACCTGGACAACCCGTCCAACGAGGGTACGGTGGGCTTGGCGATCGGGCCGTCCAATAGCACTTTCCGCACCACGATGGTGGCGGCGTTTGCGGCCGGCGGCATCGTCGACCGCATCGACCTGTTCAACATCCTGTGCGTGCCGGGCCTCACCGACGCGACGACGATTCAGACCTTGCAGACCCGTTGCCGCGAGCGGCGCGCCTTCATGGTCGTCGATTGCGCCGAGAACGAGACGGTGAGCAATGCCCCGACCGCGCTGGCCAACCTGACCGGCACGGATTCGATCAACTCGGCCTTCTACTTCCCCTGGGTGCGCGCGGCCGATCCGCTCCAGCCGGGCGCGGTGCGCGACTTCCCGCCGTGCGGTTTCGTCGCCGGCATCTATGCCCGCACCGACAGTTCGCGCGGCGTCTGGAAGGCGCCGGCCGGCATCGAGGCCAGCACCAACGGCGCGGTGGGTTTGACCGTCACCATGAGCGACCAGGAAAACGGCCAGCTCAATCCGCTCGCCATCAACTGCCTGCGTACCATGTCGACCTACGGCAACGTGGTCTGGGGCGCGCGCACCCTGGCCGGCAACAACGACCGCGGCTCGGAATGGAAATACGTGCCGGTGCGACGCATGGCGCTGTTCATCGAGGAGAGTCTGTACCGGGGCACCAAGTGGGTGGTGTTCGAACCGAACGACGAGCCGCTGTGGGCGCAGATCCGGCTCAACGTCGGCGCCTTCATGCAGAACCTGTTCCGCCAGGGTGCCTTCCAGGGCCGTTCGCCGCGCGAGGCCTACTTCGTGAAATGCGACCGCGAGACGACGACCCAGAACGACATCAACCTCGGCATCGTTAACATCCATGTCGGCTTCGCGCCGCTCAAGCCGGCCGAATTCGTGGTCATCAAGATCCAGCAGATGGCTGGCCAAGTCGAAGCTTAGGAGGAACGAACATGGCACAGTTCAGCGTCAACGCACAACGATTCGATCCCTACAAGAATTTCAAATTCCGCGTCAAATGGGATGGCCGCTATGTCGCCGGCGTCTCCAAGGTCGGCGCGCTCAAGCGCTCGACCGAACTGGTCGAGCATCGCGAAGGTGGCGACCCGTCCACCTCGCGCAAGTCGCCCGGGCGTACCAAGTTCGAGGCCATCTCGCTTGAACGTGGCGTCACCCATGACAAGGAGTTCGAGCAATGGGCCAACAAGGTCTGGAACTTCGGCTCCGGCCTGGGCGCCGAGGTTTCGCTGCAGGACTTCCGCAAGGACCTGATCATCGAAGTCTACAACGAAGCCGGCCAGCTCGCTTTGGCCTACAAGGTGTTCCGCTGCTGGGTGTCGGAGTATCAGGCCCTGCCGGACCTCGATGCCAACGCCAATGCCGTGGCGATCCAGACCATCAAGCTGGAAAACGAGGGTTGGGAACGCGATTACGCAGTCAGCGAGCCGAGCGAGCCGCGCTTCACCGAACCCGAGTGAACATGCGCACCCCAAGCGCAGCGGACCTGCTGAGCCTGTGGGAGGAAGGCCAGGTTCGCCACCCCATCGACCGCGCCCTGCTACTGTGCGCGTGGGCGCGGCCGGACATCGCGGCCGATCGTTTCGCCAGCTTGCCGCTCGGGGTGGTCAACGCCGGTTTGCTCAAAATGCGTGTGGCCATGTTCGGCCAGCGGGTCGAACTGCAAGTCGAATGCGAACATTGCGGCGAGCTGCTGGAGGTTCCGCTCGATATTGTTGAACTGACGGCCGGCGCCAGCGAGCATGAGGCGGGCGCATATATAAGGTCGACGGGTTCCGGTTTCGCCTGCCCGCCAGTCGCGATCTGGCAGCCATCGCCTATGAACTCGACACCGAAGCGGCCGCCCTGCGTCTGCTCGATGCATGCTGCCTGGAACGGCCGGACGGCGATAGCGCCACGGCCGAAGCCTTGGCCCGCGCCGACGAACAGCTCGAAGCCGCCGATCCCCTGGCCGACCCGAGGCTTGATGTGGCATGCCCGGCCTGCGGCCGGCATATGGATGCGGTACTCGATCCCGGCGCCTTGCTGTGGGACGACGTGCAGGCCTACGCACGAGGCTTGCTCGGGCAGGTGCATGCCTTGGCACGCGCCTACGGCTGGACTGAACGCGAAGTGTTGTCACTCTCGCCCCGTCGTCGCGCGGCCTATCTGGAAATGACTGGAGGATGAGGTGCCCGACATGAGACGAGGCCGGATATGACTGGATTCCTGCAACGTCTCGCCGAGCGGGCGACAGGCGCTGCTCATCCGTTGCGAGCGGTCTCCTGCGACCCCGTTCTGCTCGGACTCTTCTGGAAGAGGTGTCTCAACCCTTCGATGCCATGGCGGCTGCCGACTCGAAGTGGCGCCGTCAATGGTAGGGCAGGAATGGGCGAAGCCCGCCCAGCCTGGGCGGAAGCCGCACCCAGCGTGACAGCGATAGGTCGCCTGATCGCAGCAAGGCCGTCGAGCGCGGATCGCGAACACTGGTTGATTACACCGTAGCGGTGGATCGTCGGGTTGCAATCGGAAAGTCTGGCGGAACCACGGTGAGCCAGCCCGACAAGCATGGTGCCGCCAACGATCATGCCGCATGCGCCGGTTGCAATGCCCATCCCTGCCATCGAGGTCCACGACCGAGGACGGAGTCGCCGTTTCACGCGCATCAGGAAGTGAGCCTCTGAACCGCCTGAATCGTTGCGTCCGGCTCCGGCTGCGATAGTGAGAGTCGAACCGCTGCTTCCGCTGGCGCAACCGGCGCGCGAACGGTTCCGACCGACCGCAAGCGCGAGCACGGACAACCTGGGGACGACGCTCTGCCGGCATGGTCGAGGAAACCACCGAGGTCCATGTCAGCATCGGCCGCATCGAAGTGACGGCCGTGCATGAACCGGCGCCACCCAAGCCGGCCGTGTCGCGCCGCAACGCGCCGATGTCGCTCGACGATTATTTGGCCAAACGCCACGGGAGTCCGGACATGACCACCGCCTATGGCATCGCCGCCGTGACGGCGACCCTGCGCGAACTGCTCAACGAAGGCATCGTCGAGCACAACCTCAACGGCATCCTGAGCAGCCTGGTCGGCGTCAGCGCGTTGCCGCCGGATCGCGTTATCCCGGCCAGCGGCGTCGAACCGACCCAGCTCAACCTGTTCCTGCACCGGGTCAGCGCGAATACCGGATGGCGCAACGAAGGCCTGCCCGCACGCGATGCCTCCGGCCGGCAACGGCTATCCAACGCACCGCTGGCTCTCGATCTGCATTACCTGTTGTCGGCTTACGGCGCAGGCGAGCTGCATGCCGAAATCCTGCTCGGCTATGCCATGCAGTGGCTGCACGAAAGGCCGGTGCTGACGCGTGAAGCGATCCAGGCCGCGCTGACGCCGTCGCCATTGCCGGGCACGCCACTCGAACGCGCCCTGGCCGATTCGGGCCTGGCCGATCAGATCGAACTGGTCAAGATCACGCCGGAATACCTCGACACCGAGGAAATGTCCAAGCTGTGGTCGGCCACGCTAAGCAACCTGCGGCCGACCGCGGCCTATCGGGCCACCGTCGTTCTCATCGAAGCCAGCGAGCCGGTGCGTTCGCCCTTGCCGGTGCTGACGCGCGGCCGGCCGATTCCGGGTACGACACGCGATGAAGGCGTGCTGGTCCAGCCGAGCATGACCCCCGCACTGCCGACCCTGGAAACTGTCGTCCCGCCGGGCGGACAGCTTGTCGCGCGGCTGGGCGAGAACATCGATCTCACGGGCCACCATCTTGATGGCGCGGGACGCACCGTGTTGCTCTTAAACGACCGCTTCGAGACTGAACAAAGCCTGGCGGCGCTGGCCGGAAACGAGGCGGGCCGGGTTCAGTTCAATATTCCCATTGCGCAGGCGGCCAACTTCCCGGTCGGAGTGTATCGGGTCGGCGTCAGCCTGGTGCGCCCGACCGAGATTGATCCGCGCACCAGCAATCGCCTGGCCATGACCCTCGCGCCGGAGATCACCGGACTGCCGATGAACGTCGTGCGCAATGGCGCCGGCACGGCCGGCTTCACGCTGGATTTCCATCCGGCCTTGCGCGCCGGGCAGAGCGTCGCGCTGGTGCTGGGGCAACAGGAATATGCCCCGCAGCCGTTTGCCGCGCCGACCACTTCGCTCGATTTCGTGATCCCGGATGCCCCGGTCGAAGCGGCCCCCGGCCATCTGGTCCGCCTGCGCATCGACGGCATTGATAGCCCGATCATCGACCGCGCCGCGACCCCGCCAGTGTTCCTCAACAAACGCATTGTCATCACATGAACGCGCCCGACGTGCACCTGCTCAACTGGACCGATGCCAACCAGCAATTCCTGTCGGCGGAGCTGGCGCGGATAAAGGCGCTCCTGCGCGGAGAGCCGGCCGATGCCGCCCAGGAAGAGGTGGAGGCCTGTCGAGCAAAGTTGACCGAGCCGGCGGCCATCGACAGCCTGACCGAACGTTTCGGCTTGTCCTCGTTTGAGCGCGACGTGCTGCTGCTTGCCGCCGGCGTCGAGATGGATAGCGAGCTTGCCGCGCTGTGCGCCGCGGCGGGTGCGAACGGTCAACGCGCCTGGGCGAGCTTCGGCCTGGCCTTGGCCGTGTTGCCGAAACCGCACTGGAGCGCGCTGACCCCGATCCGGCCGCTGCGCCAGTGGCGTTTGATCGAAATCGCCGAGGAATCGGCCATGAGTACGGCTCGCCTGCGCATCGATGAACGCGTGCTGCATTACCTTGCAGGCGTGAATTTCATCGATGTGCGTTTGCAACCGCTTATGCGCCAGGTGGCCGAGCCGGCCGAAATGGCCGACAGCCAGGTCGCTATGGCGCGGGACATCGTCGCCGCACTGGAACAGGCGCGCGCGCCGCTGCCGATCTTCCAGTTGTCCGGCCGGGACGAGCACGGCAAACGCGACATCGCCGCCTGGGTCGCCGCGCACCTGGGCTTGAATTTGTACGCGATGGCCGGCGACGACATCCCTGCTGCGCCGAGCGAACTGGAAGCCCTCGCCGTGCTGTGGGAGCGGGAAACCGCATTGCTCGAAGGCGCACTGCTGATCGAGTGCGGCGAAGGCGCAGCGACGCCCGCCGTGCGGCGCTTCGCAGAACGGATTGGCGGCCTGCTTTTCCTGGCCGCCCGCGAGCCACCCGCACTGACGCGGCACGACTTGCGCTTCCAGGTTGACAAGCCTGAACGCGGCGACCAGTTGCACCTGTGGCAACATGCACTCGGCTCGCAGGCTGAAGGCTTGGCGGGCGCACTGGATGGTGTTGCTTCCGAGTTCAGACTCAGCGCCCGCGATATCCAGCGCATCGGCGCCGGCTTCGTCCGCCAGCAAGTCACCCGATGCCGATCCGGAAATCGCACTCTGGCAAGCCTGCCGCAGTCAGGAAGCGCGTCGCATCGACGGTCTGGCTCAGCACATCGAACCGGCGTCCGGCTGGGAAGACCTGATCCTGCCCGAACAACAGAAGACCACTCTGCGTCAGATCGCCGCCCACCTGCGCCACCGTCCGACGGTTTATCAGCGCTGGGGTTTCGCTGCCAAGGGCGCGCGCGGCCTCGGCATCTCGGCGTTGTTCGCCGGCGAGAGCGGCACCGGCAAGACCATGGCCGCCGAAGTGCTCGCCAACGAGCTGCATCTGGACCTGTACCGCATCGACCTCTCCGCCGTGGTCAGCAAATACATCGGCGAAACCGAGAAGAACCTCGCGCCGCGTGTTCGACGCCGCCGAGGACAGCGGCATCATCCTGCTGTTCGACGAAGCCGACGCGCTGTTCGGCAAGCGCAGCGAGGTCAAGGACAGCCACGACCGCTACGCCAACATCGAAGTCAGCTACCTGCTGCAGCGCATGGAGGCCTATCGCGGCCTCGCCATCCTCACCAGCAACCAGAAAGCCGCGCTCGACACCGCCTTCCACCGTCGCCTGCGCTTCGTAGTGCAATTTCCCCTTCCCGGAAGCCGGCGAACGCGAGGCGATCTGGCGCGGCATCTTCCCGGCCGATACACCGACCGAGGGGCTCGACTACGCCAAGCTCGGCCGCCTGCAAATGGCCGGCGGCAACATCCGCAACATCGCCCTCAACGCCGCCTTCCTCGCTGCGGAACAAGGCAGGCCGGTCGCCATGGCCCACATCCTGCGCGCCGCCCAGTCCGAAGCCGGCAAGCGCGAACGGCCGCTCAGCGATGCCGAAACGCGGGGGTGGCTATGAAACGGGTCGTGCACGTATCGACCGGCTGGTGCTAACGGTTTTGAAGGCAGCGACCGCGATGAGATCGCTGAGGGGCTGCGCCAAGAACTTATCCACCAGTTTTCAGGTAGCGATGCGCTGAATCGGCTGACCGGCCAGTCGGCCAAGCCGATTCTGCGGATCGGCGGGGTGCCGATCAGGCGGGGCAGCATGCCCAGGGAGGTAGGAGTTCAGTTGGCCAGAAGCCTAGGCAAGAGGGACCATCCATGAACGTGAAAAGTATGCCAACACCTGCTCAATCCAGGCAACGGGAGAGCACCGCGTTCCATTCCGGGCGCGCGCTTTTGCTGGGCAGAAACAAAGAGCTCGACTGTGCCGGCCCGCTCATGCCGCGCATTGCCATTGGCGCCCGCAATGACGTGATGGAATATGAGGCGGAGCGTGCGGCTGGTCATGCGATGTCCACATCGAGACATTCGTCGCTGTCAGCCCGGAACCCGTCCGGCATGGCGGGTCGGGGCGCCGGCGAAGCACCGGAAAGCGTGAGCAGGATTCTCGATAAGCCAGGCATGCCGCTGGAATCAACAGTCAGGAGGGATATGGAGCGGCGTTTCGGCCATGACTTCTCGCGGGTGCGGGTCCATGTCGGTGCGGAAGCGGCCCAGTCTGCCCGCGATGTTCGGGCCCGCGCGTATACAGTTGGCAACGACGTGGTATTCAACACATCGCAATACGCACCAACCAGCCAGGCCGGTAGAAGGCTGATCGCTCATGAGCTGACTCATGTTGTACAGCAGGGGGGCACAGGTGCCTCCTATGGCACTGCTGGAGGACAGCCGCATGCCAAAATGGATGAGGCTACCAGGGTTCTGGATGTTCCCGGCGGCGGCTCTCAAGTTCTGCTGCAACGTGATCCAGAAGACAGTCCACCCCCATCCGAACTGCCGGCTTCACCGGTTGCTCCGGCTGAGGGTGGTGAAACCGTGCCGGCGGACGCCGGCGCTCAACCCGAACAGGCGGCGCCCGCGACGCCGGCAACGCCAGCCCTGACGCTCAGCCCAGCAGCGACATTGACTCGGGGCGATACCTTGACGGCGACGATAGCGTTCACGCCGAATGCCGGTGAAACGAAGAATATTGTCGCGTGGCGTTATATCACGCCCAACCATGGCACTGTGGCGCGGGCCAATACCGAAGCCGACTTCCAGACTGCCTGGACCGGCAGGATGGCCTTGTCAGGCACGTTGGAATTCGACTACACCACCGCGCCGCCCGGAGGTGCTGCATCGGCAGTGCAGACGATCAGGCAGGCTGTCACCGTCAGTGATCGCACTGGCGTAACATGGGCAGCAAGCCCCACCCTGCGTGCCGAAAACTCCTATTCGGGCCGGCCGAGTCCGCCGAGCGTCTTTTCCGATCTGGGGTTCCACAACGTTACGATCACCAACCCGGCGGCCACTTCTTCGAGTATCTCGGGCGGACCGAATAGCGGGTTCGATTTCGTCGGCGCGCTGACCGCCGGAACCTATGTCTCGCAACCTCGCATCCACCCGGACCTAACGACGGCTGCCAGCCGCTTCAATACCTTCCACAACAGCCCCAGCCGGTTGTATCTACAGGCGGGTGCGACGAGAACCCTGATCCCGTTGACCGAATACAGTGGCTTGTCTACGGCGGGCGGCAGCTTGACTTTCAGCGTGCCAGACTGGGAGGTGTTCTACAAGGCCAAGAATTTCTACGCAGTGACTGCGACGTTCAACTTCTGGCGCCGGCCCTGTTCCCGTGCGAAACGCATGGTGGGGGCTGGACAGCAACAGCGCGACTGCCGGTCTGACCGTAATGAATGACGCTGCGATAAGGACAGCGTTGAATATTCCCGCAACTGAAGGATTCAGGCTCTCGGCGACATCACGGGGCAGTTGGGACGGATACCAGCTGATGCAATCGGCAGCCATCCTCACGGGCACGCGCAGTCATGAGTATGTGCATGCACAACACAGCCATCGCGCCAATTTCACTGCCATGCTCAGGGCGGTCGATCCGCAGCGCAAGATTGAGCAGACGGTCAGCTCACCCAGCAATACCGTTGACTTCACGGCCAAGATCACCGAATGGATTGCCGAGATTATCAAGCCAAACCATGAACTGGTTGATGAGGCGGCCTCGCGTCGTGCGGAAGCCTTTGTCGAGATCGCCGGGCAGGAAATGGCGGGAGTGAATACCGATCCCGCGACCGGTAATTTCCTGGGCTCGATATGGAACATCACTGCTGACCGGCAGATGGACAATTGATCATGAGCACCTACCCAAATTCCCCCAAGGTTCTCAAGGCTGGGCTGGTGCTGATCGACCCCGAGTCGGCCAAGGTACTGCGCATCATCTCGCTCCAGTACAACCCGGAGAGACTGACCCGCAGCCTGCAAGTCAGCACGGCAGGTGGAGAGGGCGGCAACCGTAGTGAGGCAATGCGCTTCAAGGGTCCGGCGGTGGAGACGATCCGAGCTTCAGGCCGACATCGATGCCGCCGACCAACTGGAATTCCCGAACCAGAACCGCGTCACCGTGGAGAATGGCATCCAGCCCCAGCTTGCCGCGCTGGAAGCGCTGGCGCACCCGACCAGCGACCAGTTGCTGGAAGCGAACCGGCAACTGAATACTGGCACGCTGGAGATCGCTCCCATGGAGGCGCCGCTGATGCTGTTCGTGTGGAGCAAGAGCCGCATCGTGCCGGTGCGGCTGACCGAGTTCTCGATTACCGAGGAGGCGTTCGATCCGGCGCTCAATCCCATCGTCGCCAAGGTCAGCCTCGGTCTGCGCGTGCTGTCAGTGGACGATCTCGGCTTTACGCACAAGGGCGGCAGCCTGTTCATGAGCTATCTGCAAGCCAAGGAACAGCTCGCCGGCAAGGCGCAGGCCGGCAGCTTCGGCGCGCTCGGCATTGGAGGAATCGGCTGATGGACCCCGTACAAGCTTTCATGCAGGCCAACGGCCTCACCGCGCCGCTGTACCCGCCGACCAGCCGTTACTACGGCATCGCCAGCGCGCAACTGACCCGCCCGGACGGCAGCGTGGTGACTTATCTGAAACGCCGCTTCGTGCCGCCGCCGGAGAGTTTCGCCACGCTGGCCGAGCATCAGGTGGTGTCAGGCGACCGCGTCGACAATCTGGCCGCGCACTATTTGGGCGATCCGGAACAGTACTGGCGAGTGTGCGACGCGAACGGCGCGATGGACCCGGCTGAGCTGACTGCCGTGATCGGCCGCCCTGTCCGCATCACCCTGCCCGAAGGCGTGCCGGGAGGCGACGATGCTGGCTAAGGGCATCCAGCTCACCCTGATGATCGGTCCGGTGATTCCCGTGCCGGCGCCGCGGGTGGTCATGGATGCGCTCGACAGCGTCGAGGTGCGCACCGCTGCCGGCGCGGTGGGCGGCTTCACGCTCACCTTCAAGTTCAATCGAAATCGGAACTGAACACCATCTTCATCATCGCCGGTGCGCAGAACGCCAGCCCGGTGATGCCGGCCCTGCGAGTCATGCTGATCGTCACCCTGAACGGCACGCCGCAGCCACTGTTCGACGGCGTGATGACCAACGTCCAGGTGCAGCCGGGCGGGCAGGGCGAGTCCGGCACGGTCACCGTGACCGGCGAGGATCTGACCAAGGTGATGGACATGCAGGACTGGAGCGGCCTGCCGTTCCCGGCCATGCCCATCGAGGCGCGGGTGGCGCTGCTTTGCGCCAAGTATGCGCCGTTCGGCCTGATTCCCGCTGGTGATCCCGGCGCTGTTTCCGGACGTGCCGATTCCGGTCGACAAGATCCCCGCCCAGCAGGGCACCGACCTCGCCTACATCCGCCAACTTGCCGAGCAGGTCGGCTATGTTTTCTACATCGAACCCGGGCCCGGTGCCGGGGACCAACATCGCCTACTTCGGGCCGGAGATGAAAGTCGGCGTGCCGCAGCCGGCGCTCAACGTCGACATGGATGCGCACACCAATGTGGACAACCTGAGCTTTCAGTTTCGACCCGACCAAGGGCGTGCTGCCGATCGTGTTCATCCAGAACCAGATGACGCGGGCGCCGATCCCGATTCCGATCCCGAACATCAACCCGCTGCAGCCGCCGCTGGGCGTGCTGTCACGCCGCTATCGAACATCACCATGCTCAAGGACACGGCGCGCATGAACCCCATGCAGGCGATTTCGCGCGGACTCAACGAGGCGAAGAAATCGCAGGACTCGGTCACCGCCACCGGCAACCTGGACGTGCTGCGTTACGGCCGGCCGTTGCGCGCGCGCGGGCTGGTCGGGGTGCGCGGCGCGGGCGTGGCCTACGATGGCCTGTACTTCGTTTCCAGCGTGAAAAGCACGCTCAAGCGCGGCGAGTTCAAGCAGAGCTTCGACCTCACCCGCAACGGGCTAATGTCCATTGCGCCGAGGGTGCCGGTATGACCACAGAAGCCACGCGTTTTTACGGCAAGTATCGCGGCATGGTGCTGAACAATATTGACCCCATGCAGCAGGGGCGGCTGCAGGTGCAGGTGCCGGATGTGGCCGGCGTGATTCCGTCGACATGGGCGATGCCCTGCGTGCCGTTCGCCGGGATCCAGAACGGCATGTTCGCCCTGCCCATGATCGGCTCTGGCGTCTGGGTCGAGTTCGAGCAGGGCAACCCCGACTACCCGATCTGGTCCGGCTGCTTCTGGGGCAGCGCCGCGGAGATACCGGCCATGGCCCTGCTGACGCCGCCGGGCATGCCGGCCATCACCCTGCAAACGCCGCTGCAGAACGGCCTCACCATCTCCGACCTGCCGGGGCCGACCGGCGGCATCATGATCAAGAGCGCCACCGGCGCGACCCTGATCGTCAACGACACCGGCATCTACATTCAGAACGGCAAGGGTGCGGCGATCACCCTGGTCGGCCCGACGCGTGACGATCAACAACGGCGCCCTGACGGTGATCTGAGAGGAAACCGACCATGCCCGGACCCCTTCTCCATGTCGGCGCTTCAGGTCCTCTGTGCTCACGGCGGCACGGCCACGCCCACCATGCCCAATCCGCGCGTGCTGGTGAGCGGCCAGCCTACCGTGACCATGGCCGCGCCTTATGTCATCGCCGGCTGTCCGTTCAACGTCAGCGGCTCGCCGGTGCCCTGCGTCACCGGGCAATGGGTGATGGCGGCGACGCGGGTGTTCTCGAACGGCCATCCGCTGGTGTTGATGGACAGCCAGGCCGTGTGTGCGCCAAACGGTACGCCGCTTATGCCGGTGTCGGCGCAAACCCGTGTGATCGGGAGTTAGCCATGACTACCACCAACCTGCGCTATCCCTACCAGATCGACGGCCGTGGCCGCAGCGCCGAGGCCGGCGAGGAAGACTACATCCGCGGCCTGATCGAACAGGTGCTGTTTACCTCTCCGGGCGAGCGGGTAATGCGGCCCGACTTCGGCAGCGGCGTCATGCAACTGGTGTTCGCGCCCAACAGCCCGGAACTGGCGGCGACCACCCAGTTCCTGGTCCAGGGCGCCTTGCAACAATACCTCGGCAATCTCATCGCCCTGGAGGGTGTCGAGATCGAGTCTTACGATTCGACCCTGCGCGTGATCGTCCGCTATTCGATCCGTCGCACCGGTGTTTCCCGGACGGCCGAGTTCGCCCGGGAAGGGGTGCTGCCATGATCTACCACTGCTGCGACCAACTCCGCCGCAACGCGGTCGACGCTCACGCCACCCTGAACGGCATCGACTATCTCGAAGTCGTCAACAACGATGCCCCCGCATTTGAATTGCGCCAGCTGACCTTGCTGGTCCGCCTGCTCAAGCCGGTGCCTGCTTCCCTGACCCGGAGCAATGTGCGCATCGAGGGTGGCGAACGGGTACGTGACATCGGCATCGAATGGGTGGCCCCGGCTTCCGTGCCGCCGGCTTCGACCAGCGCCGCCGAGCAGGCTTTGTACGCCGCCCTGCCGGAACGCGACCATGTCCTGCTGGTCCGGGTCGGTGCCTATGGCGACCATTCCAGCTATACCCTGCGCCTGGTGCGCTCGGCGCTCGACGACACGCCGCCGGCGGGCTTCGACCCGCGTCTGGCCGAAGTCGTCTTCTCGTTCAAGGTCGAATGTCCGAGCGACTTCGATTGCAAGCGCGTCACGGTGTGTCCTGACGAACCGGCTCCCGCGCCGGTCATCGACTATCTGGCCAAGGACTACGCCAGCTTCCGCCGCCTGATCCTGGACCGCATCACGCAACTGGCGCCAGGCTGGCGGGAACGCAGCGCCGCCGATCTCGGCGTCACCCTGGCCGAACTGATTGCCTATGCCGGCGATCAACTCTCCTACCAGCAGGATGCGGTGGCGACCGAGGCGTATCTCGAAACCGCGCGGATGCGAACTTCCCTGCGTCGCCATGCCCTGATGGTGGATTACCACCTCCACGAAGGCTGCAACGCCCGGGTATGGCTGCACATCACGG
>CAWEMU010000025.1:0-10314 GCA_963810175.1 uncultured beta proteobacterium
CGGCAAGATCGTCCTGGGTGGCGGCGAAGGGGCGGTGACCCTGCTGCTGGCGGTGTTCACGGTCGGCATCGGCGTCGGTTCGCTGCTCTGCGAACGGCTTTCGGCGCGTCATGTCGAACTGGGGCTGGTGCCGCTGGGATCGATCGGCCTGACCATCTTCGGGCTCGACCTCGCCCTGGCATCGATGGCGCTGCCGCCGGTGACGCGCGAACTGCCGGTCGCCGTGCTGCTCGGCCAGTCGGCCGTCTGGCGGGTGCTCGCCGATCTGCTGCTGCTCGGGATGTTCGGCGGCTTCTTCATCGTTCCGCTGTATGCGCTGGTGCAACTGCGCAGCACCGCGGACAAGCGGGCGCGGATCATCGCCGCCAACAACATCATCAATGCTTTTTTCATGGTGGTCGGGGCGCTTGCCGCCGCCGCCATGTTCGCCGGGGGGCTGTCGATCCCGATGCTGTTCGCGGTCGCCGC
This sequence comes from uncultured beta proteobacterium, assembly GCA_963810175.1. Taxonomy (GTDB): domain Bacteria; phylum Pseudomonadota; class Gammaproteobacteria; order Burkholderiales; family Rhodocyclaceae; genus Azonexus. Next base: position 469 of record CAWEMU010000025.1, read on the forward strand.
CATCTGCAATGCCGCCGTCGCCGTCTTCATCTACGGGCTGGTGCCCGAGTTCCTGCTGCGCTTCCTGGCGTGGGTGCTGATCCACCTCTTCTATCGCCTGAAGAAGCGCGGCGTCGAGCACATACCGCACGAAGGCGCGGCGCTGATCGTCTGCAACCATGTCAGCTTCGTCGATCCGGTCATCCTGATGGCCGTGTCGCCGCGGCCGATCCGCTTCGTGATGGACCACCACATCTTCCGCACGCCGCTCATCTCGTTCATCTTTCGCCACACCCGGGCGATCCCGATCGCTTCGGCCCGGGAAGACGCGGCGATGATGGAGGCGGCGTTTGCCGAGGTCTCGCTGGCGCTGCGCGAAGGCGAACTGGTCGGTATCTTCCCGGAAGGCCGGATCACCGATACCGGCGAGATCTACCCGTTCCGTCCCGGCGTCACGCGCATCCTCGAGCGCGATCCGGTGCCGGTCATCCCGCTGGCGCTGCAGGGCCTGTGGGGCAGCTTCTTCTCGCGCAAGGGCGGCCCGGCGATGAGCAAGCCGTTCCGCCGCGGCCTCTTCGCCCGGATCGCCGTCGTCGGCGCGCCGCCGGTGGCGCCGGCCGAGGCGACTCCGGAGAACTTGCAGGAGATCGTCGCGCGCCTGCGTGGCGACTGGAAGTAGCGAGGCGGTCGGGTAAAATCCCCTCATGGCATTGCAACTCGACCCGATCAGGGAACGCCTCGACCTCTATGAAAGGCTGATGCGGCTCGACAAGCCGATCGGCATCCTGCTTCTGCTCTGGCCGACGCTGTGGGCGCTGTGGCTTTCGGCGCTGGGCAAGCCGGACTGGACCGTTCTCTGGGTCTTCGTCCTCGGCACGGTGCTGATGCGCTCGGCGGGCTGCGTCATCAACGACTACGCCGACCGCGATTTCGACCGGCATGTCGAGCGTACGAAGGAGCGCCCGCTGACGGCCGGCCGGGTGACGACGAAGGAAGCGCTCGCTCTCTTTGCAGTCCTTTCGCTGTGCGCCTTTGCGCTCGTCCTGCTGCTCGGCAACCCGCTGGTGATCTGGCTGTCGGTGCCGGCGCTTTTCCTCGCCGCCAGCTACCCGTTCACCAAGCGCTTCCTCGCCATTCCGCAGGCCTATCTCGGCGTCGCCTTCGGCTTCGGCATCCCGATGGCCTATGCGGCGCATCTCGGCGAGGTGCCGGCCGAGGCGTGGTGGCTGCTGCTCGCCAACGTTTTCTGGGCGGTCGCCTACGATACCGAATACGCGATGGTCGACCGCGAGGACGACCTGAAAATCGGCATCAGGACATCGGCGATCACCTTCGGCCGCTTCGATGTCGCGGCGGTGATGCTTTGCTACGCGGCGACGCTGGTCATCATCGGCTGGATCGGTTTCACGCTGCATCTCGGCTGGGCCTTCTATGCCGGGCTGGCGGTCGCCGCCGGCATCATGGGCGTCCATTACACCTGGATTCGCGGCCGCGAACGCATGGCCTGCTTCAAGGCCTTCCTGCACAACAACTGGGTCGGTGCGGCGATCTTCGCCGGCATCGTCGTCGATTTTCTGGTTTCCGGAAGGAGCTTCGGATGAAAGCCCTGATTTTTGCCCTTTTTCTGCTGTCGACCGCGACCGCAGGGAGTGCAGGGCCAGCAGGCGCCGAAGACACCCGCCAACTCGTCAAATTGCCCGCCCCGGCGCAGGCGGCACTGGTCGAGGAAATGCAGGGCAACCTCCTTGCCCTCAATGAAGTCCTGTCGCTGATGGCCGAGGGCAAGATCAAGGAAGCCGGCGAGGTGGCCGAAGCCAGGCTTGGCATGTCGGCGATGGGCAAGCATCGCGCCAAGCCCTTCGACGCCCGGCCCGGCCCGCACATGCCACCGGCCATGCACGGCATCGGCATGGATGGCCACAAGGCGGTCAGCGAGTTTGCAGCGGTGGCCAAGACCGGCGACCGCGACAAGGCGCTGGCGCTGCTGCCCAACCTGACGTCCGCCTGCGTCGCCTGCCATTATTCCTACCGCACCCGATGAAATACCACGATCTGCGCGACTTCATGTCGCAACTGGAAAAGACCGGCGAGTTGAAGCGCGTCGGCGTCGAAGTCGATACCCGCCTTGAAATGACCGAGATCTGCGACCGGGTGTTGCGCGCCGAAGGGCCGGCCATCCTGTTCGAGAAACCCAGAAGGCCAAATCCGGCATACGATCCCGGTGCTCGCCAACCTGTTCGGCACGCCGAAGCGCGTGGCGCTGGGCATGGGCGAGGAGTCGGTGCAGGCGCTGCGCGAAGTCGGCAAGCTGCTCGCCTACCTCAAGGAGCCGGAGCCGCCCAAAGGCCTGAAGGACGCCTGGGACAAGCTGCCGATCTTGAAGCAGGTGATGAACATGGCGCCGAAAACGGTGTCGATCGGCGCCCTGCCAGGAAATCGTCTGGGAGGGCAAGGATGTCGATCTGTGCGCGCCTGCCGATCCAGCACTGCTGGCCGGGCGACGTCGCGCCGCTGATCACCTGGGGGCTGGTCGTCACCAAGGGGCCGCACAAGAACCGCCAGAATCTCGGCATCTACCGCCAGCAGGTGCTGGGGCCGAACAAGGTCATCATGCGCTGGCTGGCGCATCGCGGCGGCGCGCTGGATTTTCGCGATCATCAGCTGGCCAATCCCGGGCAGCCTTTCCCGGTGGCGGTCGTGCTCGGCTGCGATCCGGCGACCATCCTCGGCGCGGTGACGCCGGTGCCCGATTCGCTCTCCGAATACCAGTTCGCCGGACTGCTGCGCGGCGGCAAGACCGAACTGGTCAAGTGCATCGGCTCCAGCTTTGCAAGTGCCGGCTTCGGCCGAGATCGTTCTGGAAGGCGTGATTCATCCCGGCGAGATGGCGCTGGAAGGCCCATATGGCGACCACACCGGCTACTACAACGAGCAGGCCGAGTTCCCGGTGTTCACCATCGAGCGCATCACCATGCGCCGCGACCCGATCTACCACAGCACCTACACCGGCAAGCCGCCCGACGAGCCGGCCGTGCTCGGCGTCGCGCTGAACGAAGTGTTCGTGCCGCTGTTGCAGAAGCAGTATCCGGAAATCGTCGATTTCTACCTGCCGCCGGAAGGCTGTTCGTACCGGATGGCCATCGTCAGCATCAAGAAAGCAGTACCCCGGCCACGCCAAGCGCATCATGTTCGGCATCTGGAGCTTCCTGCGCCAGTTCATGTACACCAAGACGATCATCGTCGTCGACGACGACATCGACATCCGCGACTGGAAGGAAGTGATCTGGGCGATGACGACGCGCATGGATGCCAGCCGCGACACGACGCTGGTTGACAACACGCCGATCGACTACCTCGATTTCGCCTCGCCGGTGGCCGGCCTCGGCTCCAAGATGGGGCTGGACGCGACCAACAAATGGCCGGGCGAGACGAGCCGCGAATGGGGGCGGCCGATCGTCATGGATGCCGACGTGAAGAAGCGCGTCGATGCGATGTGGGGCGAGTTGGGGCTGTAGAGGAGAACTGTCATGCCAGAAATCAGCAGGTTTTTCGGAATAATCATCGCGATGTTCTACGATGAGCACAATCCGCCGCATTTCCATGTGCGTTATAACGAACACAAGGCAGAAATTGGTATTCAAACCCTTTCACTGTTGGCAGGGCGGCTACCTCCCCGTGTCATGGGGCTGGTGATGGAATGGGCGACCATTCATCAAGACGAATTGATGGCGGATTGGTTGTTGGCTCGGCAGCAAGCTGAACTGAAACGTATCGCACCTTTGGAGTAGCCATGTTCCTGATCGACGTAACTGAGGTTCGGCCGCTGGAAAACCGAAATCTGGATCTGACCTTTGCCGACGGACTGCATGCTGTGGTGGCGATGGATCGGGTGATCGAACGCTATTCCGGCATCTTTGCTGCCTTGATGGACGACAGTTTTTTCAGGCAGGTTCGGGTTGACCGCGAATTGGGCACCATCGTCTGGCCCAACGGCGCCGACGTGTGTCCGGATGTCTTGTATTCGTTCGCTTCGGGAAAGCCAATCATCATCAATGGCGAGCGGGTCTTGAACTGAACGGAGCCTCGGATACGGCATTGGAATAAGAATAAAGTGACCTCGACTTCCTCGGCGGACCGGCATCGGTACCTGATCGAAAAATATTTCATCGACGCAACGGAAACAAATTCGGTTGGCGGTAACGATCTGACACCGATATTGGAGCGTTTCGACAAAACCGGCGATATTTGGCAAGCGATCAATGCCAATAGCCATTTTCGCAAGGCGGATCAGTCCGGGAAAGGCTTGTCTCTGGTCGGGTCAATTAACGTCGATAGCTTGAAGGACAAGCATCAACATTCGGCTTTGCTGACGACCAAGGGCGGCAGCTACCGTGATCTTGGCCGCCTTCCTGAAGCGCTCAGCGTTGCCGAAAAAGCCCACGCCCTCAACCCCAAGAGTTATCACCCCTGCACCCTGCTTGGGGCCATCCACTATGAACTCCGCGAGTTCGGCCTGGGTGATGCCTGGTTTGCAAAGGCAGTAGAACGCGGCGCCAAGCAGGATGTTGTCGACGGCGAACTCCGTTCCTTGCTAAGACGCGTAGGTGCAGATAAGCAGAGAGAAATCGCCGATCATTTGTTGCGCAGTGACCCACTGCGGTACGCCTGGGTCAAGTCGGTTTTCCGGAAGGGTGACGGGGCTGCCAAACCAAAGAGAACTGGCCGTGGTGTGCTCAAGTAACGGTACGCTTGTCGTGGGCCATGATTTTCGCATCATTGCGGTCAACCTCGAAAACAAGGCGATTTCCACTGCCTGGCTGGAACTGCTCGACCACTACGCGCACGACCCGATGGGCGGTGGTACCGGGCTTTCCGCTTACGCCAAGGCCAATCTGGTCAGCCAACTGAAAGACCTGCGCACCTTCCACGGCGCGCTGGCCTTCATCGGCGATGAAGCGGTCGGCCTGATCAACTGCTTCGCCGGCTTCTCGACCTTTGCCGCCAAACCCCTGCTCAACATCCACGACATCGTCGCCCGCGACGACCGGCGCGGGCAGGGCGTCGGTCAGGCATTGCTGGGCTGGGCCGAACAGCGAGCGCGCGAACTCGGCTGCTGCAAGCTGACGCTCGAAGTCCTGTCCAACAACGCACGGGCCGTGGCCGCCTACCAGCGCGCCGGCTTCGCGCCCTACGTACTCGACCCCGCCGCCGGGCACGCGCTGTTTATACAAAAACCCCTTCTGGAGAACTGAAAATGCAGGAACCCGTCCCCACCCCGAAACAGCAAGGCGTCCGCCCGTCGCTGGTGCAACTCACCCACATCATCTACGGCCTGCATGCCGTCGCCGTTGGCGTCGGTGTCACGTCGGCGGCGACAGTCGCCGGCGGCTTCGTCTTCGGGCTGCCGTCGCTGATTGCCGTCTTCCTCAATTACCTGAAGCGCGGCGACGTCAAGGGCACCTGGCTGGAAAGCCATTTCCGCTGGCAGATCCGCACCTTCTGGTTCACCTTCCTGTGGCTGGTCATCTACGGCCTGCTGGTCATCACCCTCATCGGCATCCCCATCGCCTGGATCCTCATCGCGCTCCTCGGCCTGTGGGTCGCCTACCGCGTCATCCGCGGCTGGGTGGCGCTGGCCGACACGCGTCCGGTCGGCTGAGTCAGGGCTTTTTTGCGCGCGGCTGCAGTTCGCTGCCGACCCAGCGGGCGAACTCGGTTCGGGTGCAGCTGCCGGTCCGGTTCAGGCCGTTGCCGTCGACAACCTTGTAGATCACCAGGTCGAAATCCGGGTTGTCCGAGCGCCGTTCGTCGATGATCTGGCGCACCGACCACTGCTGCCCCGGACGGTCGTTGCAGTAATAGTGCCCGAGCCTGACGGCGGGCAACGCGGCTTCCTGTTGCTGCTGGGCGATGGTCAGCGTCTGCCGGATCAGTTCGCCCATTTCCTCCGGGCTGACGTCGATCACGACATTCAGGTGGTCCATGGCCTCGATCACGTGCTCTTCCGAAATCCTCGGCCACAGGCTGCCCGGGCGGACCGTCGCGCCGCGATAACGCATCAGACTCGCCGGGTAGCGCCGCCAGGCGAACGCATAGTTGAAAGCAATGCCGACGATGAGGATGATCGCGCAGTTGAGCGCAATCGGGCTCAGCGCGTAGCGGTAGCCCAGATCGTGCACCGCGGCACCGCCGACCACCGCCGCCAGCGCCGTCGCTCCGCCGGGCGGATGCAGGCAGCGCGCCAGGTGCATGGCGCCGATCGCCAGACCGACGGCCAGCCCAGCGGCCAGCGTCGCATTGGGCACCAGTTGCCAGCAGGCGACGCCGATCACCGCTGACAGCAGGTGCCCGGCCATCACTGCCCATGGCTGGGCAAACGGGCTGTGCGGCGCGGCGAAGATCAGGACGGCCGAGGCGCCGAGCGAAGGCACGATGACGAGCGCCGCCTGCTCGCCAAGCAGGAATCGGGTGACCAGAATCACCAGGCTGATGCTGATGACGCCGCCGAGTGTCGCGACCAGTTGCTCACCCGCATGATGGCCGCCCGGCGGGAAGCCGACGAGGTGCTTCAGGCGCTGAAACAGCGAGGGCTTCGCGTCGCTCATTCAGCACATTTCCCGAATCGTCTGCAGCGAGATCGAATAGGCATGGCGCAACTGGTCGTCGTCATAGCGATGCTCGCTGCCGACCGGGCAGGCGACGCGGGCGAGGCAGGTGTGAATGCACTTCGAGTCGTCGCGCTTGCGGTAGGCGATGCACTTTTCCAGCGCAAAGCTGGCGCCATCCATGGCTGCGGCGGGGCAGGCGGTGATGCAGGGCCTCGCTTGGCAGCCTGTGCAGGGGCTGCTGCCCCCCAAGGGGACTTCCTGCGGGGCGCGGTCGACGGCCCGGGAAGGGCAAAAACCGGTGTCGGCCAGCACGACGGCGCGGTAGGCGTACCAGCTGCCCCATTCGGGATCGATGCCGACCATGAACGGCGTCGGGTGGTGCCAGCCGGCCAGCGTCCCGAGCTGTTGCAAGGGAACCGGCGCGCTGCCGGGATAGACGATGCGGTAGCGGTGGCCGGGCAGTTCGGCGGAGAACCAGTCCGCCACGACGCGCGCGCAGTAGTCGTCGATCGGATCGCCGCCAGCGCCGCCCGCGGCCTGGACGCATTCCCACAGGCGCTTGCCGCCGTGACCGAGCAGGATCAACTGGCGGAAGCCTGCGGTCGTGCCGAGCGTGGCGGTGATTTCCGCCGGCAGAGCGGCGAGGTCGAAGACGTGCTGCCGGTTCAGCCCGGCCGCGGCGAGCGGCCCGGCTGGAATCGGCGAGCGCTCACTCATTCTCCAGGGCAGGCGCCTTCTCGCCGGTTCGCCGCTGCGCCACCCAGTTGATGAGTGCATCGATCGCCGGGCCACCGGCCGCGGCCCGGGGATCGTTGATGAAGAAGGTGACGGCCATGCGCCGGCCCTGCGCGTCGAGGGCATAACCGGCCGCCGTCTTGACGCCGTCGAGCGTGCCGGTCTTGATGTGGGCGCGGCCGCTGGCGCCGGACTCCTTGAGGCGCTTCCTCATCGTGCCGTCGATGCCGACGATCGGCATGCTCGAAACGAATTCCGGCATCGCCGGGTGGCGCCAGGCATCGAGCAGCAGGCGGTTGAGGCTGTCGGCGCTGATCCGCTCGCTGCGCGACAGCCCGGAACCGTTGTCGATCACCAGTTCGGGGAAGCCCAGGCCGCGACCGTTCAGCCAGTCGGTGATGCGCTGGCGTGCACGCTCGGCGCTGGCCGGCCCGTTGGCGTTGCCCAGCGTCAGGAAGACCTGGCGCGCCATCACGTTGTTGCTCCACTTGTTGATGTCGCGCACGGCATCGGCCAGCGCCGGCGACTCGTGTTCGGCCAGCGGCCGCGCGCCGGCCGGCGTCGTGCCGCCGCGCACCTGGCCGGTCAGCGTGCCGCCGAGTTCCTGCCACAGCGCGCGGATCAGGCCGCCCGCCTGCGCGTCGGCCGGCAGCGGCGCCAGGTTGAGCGCCTTCTCGCCGCACTGGGCGCTGTAGGTGCCGGAGAACTCCAGGCGATTGCCATTGTTTTCGGGGATCAGGCGGAGGTTGATGAAGTCCTTCCAGTTGCTCCCGCAGCCGCCGTCGCCGGCGCGCAACTGGTTGTCCACGCGCAGGCCTTCGCTCGGCGTCTCCATCAGCACCTGCGGGCGGCCGGCGCCGGGCAGCAGCGTGAAGCGCAGCGACTGGAAGTTGATCAGCAGGCCGTTGGGGCCGACGTTGTAAGGGCGCATCGGCTTGTCGTCGAAGGCGCCGGGGTCGAGCGAAGGCAGGTCGAACACGGTGCGGTCGAGGACGATGTCGCCGTTGATCGTCCGGATGCCGCGCACGCGCAACTGGCGCAGCAGCGACGACAGGTGCTCGATGGCGAAGCGCGGGTCGCCGCTGCCCCGGAGGTACAAATTGCCCCTCAAAAGCCGACGCCAGCAGTTGTTTCCACGACGTGGCCGCAGACGATTGTCCGCCAGCGCCGTCGTCTTCCATGTCCAGGCCGGGCCGAGCAGGTCGAGCGCCGCGTAGGTGGTGACCAGCTTCATCACCGACGCCGGGTTCATCGCCTTCTGGCCATTGTGCGCGACCAGCGGCGCCCGCGCGTTGACCGGCTGGACGACGACGGCGACGCTGCTTGCCGGAATCTGCGCCGCCTTGAGCGCCGCCAGCACCGACGGCGGCAGGCCGTCGGCCAGCGCCGGCAGCGCCAGAACGGCCAGCGTCAGCAGCGCGAGCAGACGTCTCATGCGGCCAGCGCCGGATAGTCGAGATAGCCCTTCTCGCCCCCCTGGTAGAAGGTCGGCATGTCGGGTTCGTTGAGCGGCGCCTGGCGGGCGAAGCGCTCGACGAGGTCCGGGTTGGCGATCCACGCCCGGCCATAGGCCACCGCATCGCACAGGCCGGCCGCCAGCCGCGCTTCGCCGGAAGCCTGGTCGAAGCCGCCGTTGGCGATGATCGGCATCGTCGCCAGCGGGCGGAAGTGCGCGCCGACATCGGCCAGGCCGTGCGGCGTATCGTCGAGCTGGTGCGGCAGGAAGGGCTCGGTCAGGTGCAGGAAGGCGAGGCCATAGCCGTTGGCGCGGCGCACGATGTGCTCCCACATCGGCACCGTGTCTTCATCGACGCTGACGCCGTGGAAGCGGTTCATCATCGGGTTCAGCCGGAAGCCGACGCGGTTAAGCGGCATGACTTCGCCGATGGCGTCGAGTACCTCGAAGAAGAAGCGCGCCCGGTTTTCATGGCTGCCGCCATATTCGTCATCGCGCAGATTCGCCTGGCGCGAGAAGAACTGGTGGAACAGGTAGCCGTTGGACGAATGGATCTCGATGCCGTCGAAACCGGCGGCCATCGCATTGGCCGCGCCGCGCCGGAAATCGGCCACGATGGCCTTGATCTCGTCGCGGGTCAGCGCGTGCGGCGTGACGGTTTCGGGGTGGCCGGTCGTCGAAAACATCTTCCACAGCGGGTTGACCGCGGAAGGCGCCACCGGCCGCTGACCGTCGTGGAACTCGGGCAGCGACAGGCGGCCGCAATGCCAGAGCTGACAGACGATCAGCCCGCCGGCAGCGTGCAGGGCATCGGTGACCAGCCGCCAGCCGGCGACCTGTTCGGCCGACCAGATGCCCGGCGTGAAGGGATAGCCACGCGCCTGCGGCGAAACGATGGTGCCTTCGCAAACGATCAGCCCGGCGCCGGCTCGCTGCGCGTAGTAACGCGCCATCATCTCCGTCGGCACGTAGCCGGGGTTGTCGGTGCGGCAGCGGGTCAGCGGCGCCATGACGACGCGGTTCTTCAGTTCAAGCGCGCCGAGGCGGACGGGGGTGAGCAGTTGCTGG
>CAWEMU010000026.1:0-8446 GCA_963810175.1 uncultured beta proteobacterium
CGAAAGCCGGTGGGCTTTTTTTTCCCCTTCGACCCATACGCTTGCATTTATCGTGGACACGGCGCTAATGTGCTGACCATCCACTCACCGAGGCACCGATGTTCGTCTTCCCTGGCAAGCTTTCGCGCAAGATCGTCGGGATGCTGTCAGTCTTCTTTCTGGTCGCCCTGGCGGCGATCGGCATGACGCTCTACCTGTCCTGGCAACTCGAAGGCGTGGCGGCGGCGATCAACGATGCGGGCAGCCAGCGCATGCGCACCTATCGCATGGCGCACCTGATGTCGCGCGGACTGGAAAGCGGGCAGGACGCTGCTGGTTCGCCGGTCGCCTGCAGGCTGAGCTCGAGCGCTTCGACAAGGTGCTGCGCGATCTGCGCCACGGTGATCCGTCGCGACCCATGGCGCCGCCGCGCGATGGCGAGGTCGAACAGAGGCTGCTGGCCGTCGAGGGTTCGTGGCGCGAGACCATGCGCCCGTTGGTCGCGGATTTTCTGGGCAAGCCTCCGGAACGGCGCGCGACAGTGCTCGAGCGTTTCGACAGCCAACTGGAAGGCTTCGTCGGAAGCATCAACGACCTCGTTCTGGCGATGGAACAAAGCTACGCCGCGAATACCAATCTCCTGCGCTCGGTCCAGGCGGCGCTGGTGCTGATGGCCGCGCTGGGAACAGCAGTCCTGATCTGGTTCTTCATGCAGCAGGTGATCCGCCCGGTCAGCGAACTGCATGCCGGCATCCGCCGGATGGGAAAGAATGACCTCGGGGTTCGCGTCCCGGTCGAGAGCGACGACGAATTCGGCGGTCTGGCGAAGGGCTTCAACGAGATGGCCGAGCATCTGCAGGCTGCCTACAGCACGCTCGAGGAACGCGTGGCGGCGAAAACCCGGAGCCTGGGCGAGCGCAACCGGGAACTGGGCATCCTTTACGAAATCACCGCCGTTCTCAGCGAGCCAGTGCCGATCGAGGCGCTGTGCCAGGGTTTCCTCAGCCGGATCCGCGCGGCACTGGGGGCGGATGCCGGCGCCGTGCGCCTCTACGCCGCCGATTCCGAGAAGCTCTACCTGACGACCCACGAAGGCCTGTCCGCGGAATTCGTCGCCCACGAGTCGGAAATGGATTGCGGCGACTGCCTGTGCGGCGATGTCATCGATACCGGGATGCCGGTCGCCTTCGATACGGTCAACCCGCCGCCGGGGATGAAATTGCGCACCTGCATCCGTGAGGGGTTCGCCACCGCGACGGCCTTCACCGTGCAGTACGACCGGCAGCGGATCGGGGTCTTCAATCTCTACTTCCGACAGGCGCACCCCGTCTCCGCGCAGGAGGTGAATCTTCTCGAAACCCTTGGCAGGCACCTTGGCGTGGCCATCGAAAACCAGCGGCTGCGCTCGCGCGAGAAGGAACTGGCGGTTTCCGAGGAGCGCAACCTGCTGGCTCAGGAACTGCACGACTCGATCGCCCAGGGGCTCGCCTTCCTAAACATTCAGGCGCAGTTGCTGCAGGATTCGCTCAACAAGCAGGATGTCGAGGAAGCAACCGGCACCGTGGTGGAACTGCGGGCTGGCATCCAGGAAAGCTATGACAAGGTCCGCGAGCTGCTGGTCCACTTCCGCACCCGGATGCACCAGACCGATCTCGATTCCGCGATCGCGGCGTCTTTGGCCAAGCTGGAGGACCAGACCGGCGTCGCGGTGCGCTTCGAACGCTCGGGCAGCGGCCTGCCGCTGCTGCCCGAAAACCAGATTCAGGTCATGCACATCGTTCAGGAATGCCTGTCCAACATCCGCAAGCATGCCCGTGCCTCGACCGTCAAGGTCGTCGTCAGGCGCAGCCGGGAGGGCATGCATATCGAGGTTGCCGATGACGGTGTCGGCTTTGACCCGGAAACCGATCCGGCGGTGTTGTCCGACCGCCATGTCGGGCTCAAGATAATCAGGGAGAGGGCGCACCGCGTCGGCGGCCAGTGCCAGGTGAAATCGGCGGCGGGGCAGGGCACGTGCGTGTCGCTGTGGCTGCCCCGGCGACAAAGGGAGGCTGCATAAATGGAAAAGAAAATCCGGGTGCTGATTGTCAACGATCATGCCCTCTTTCGCAGTGGCGTCAAATCGCTCCTGCAGCGGCATCAGGAATTCGAGGTGGTGGACGTGGCGGGCGACGGCCTCGAGGGCGTCAAGCGGGCGAAGTTCCTCAAACCCGATGTCGTGCTGCTCGACCTCAACATGCCGGGAGTTCCCGGCCTCGATGCCTTGCGCCTCATCGTCGAGGAGGTGCCGGAAACCCATGTCCTCATGCTGACTGTTTCCGAGGATGCGGAAGACCTCATGGAGACCCTGCGCGTCGGCGCGGCGGGCTATCTGGTCAAGAACATCGAAACCGAAGCGCTGGTCGATGCCATCCGCCGGGCTGCCGCGGGCGAATCCGTCGTTTCACCGCAGATGACAGCCAAGCTGGTGCAGGGCGTGCGCGGCCAGGCCAAGGCCGACCTGGCGGCCCACCATCACGACAAACTGTCGCCGCGGGAGAGGGAAATCCTTGGTTGCCTGGCGCACGGCGACAGCAACAAGGAAATTGCGCGGTCGCTCGACCTGGCCGAAAGCACGGTCAAGATCCATATCCAGAACATTTTCAAGAAGCTGAACATGTCGAGCCGGGTCCAGGCGGCGCTCTACGCCGCCGAGCATGGATTTGGCGTGCCGCCGCGCGACCGTTAGGCGCAGGCCTCAGTCGCGGATCGGCTGCGGGCAGCGCCTGCGGAAATCCTCGTAGGTGCGCAGGTGGATGGCCGCACCGGCGTGATCGCCGCGGTTGACCGCCCGTTCGGCACGTTTCCTGAGCATCCATCGCATAAGCTCCAGGCCGCGCTGGGAACGCAGCAGATTGCAGCCGACCATGACGGCGACGATGGGTGGCAGGTTCTCCTCTTCGGCGATGGCGGCGACCTCCTGTTCGGTAAGGTCGCACATGTCGATACAGTCCCTGAGTGCAAGCATTGCAGTAGTCCTCAAATTTTTCCAGCGCGTTGTGACCGCAATGGAAAACCAAGGTTCCCGCCAATTTGGTTTTTCCTGGAAAGAAATGAGCTGCCGACGCGCGGGCAATTGCCAGGCGGAATTGCCCGAAAAATCCGGGTTGACCGCGCCCGCAGGCCCCCTTTGCCTGCGGCTCAAGTGCCCTTTGCGGTACGACAGGCTAGATTCTGAGCACCCCGCCGGGTAGCGGATGGGCGAGCTGCAGCCGGCTGATCGTCGACCGCAGGTCGAGGCCGGACGCCTTCTTGAGTTGAAGGGCATTCTCGCGCATGGCTTCCAGCGTGATTTCCACGGGTTCGCCGCCGGTCGCGAAGGCGATGGTATTGCCGCTGTCGCTCGAGGGAAATACCGCGACACGCCCGTCGAAAGCGGCTTCGAGGCGCTCGACGCTGGCGGCGAAACCCTTGCTGCGCCCGAGCAGATTGACGCCGAGCAGGCCGCGGTCGCTCAGCCGGGCGCGGCAGGCCTGGTAGAAGGGCAGGGTGTCGAGGACGCCGGCGCGGGCGTCGGGGTCGAAACCGTCGATCAGGATGTAGTCGAAATGGCGGTCGCCGGCCAGCATGTAGTCGGCGCCGTCGCCGATCACGACGGCCAGGCGCGCCGGATCGTCCGGCAGCCGAAAATACTGGCGGGCGATGAATTCGACCCGCGGGTTGATCTCGACGACCGTGCTCCGGCACTCCGGCAGGTTGCGGTAGATGAACTTGGCCAGCGAACCGGCGCCCAGCCCGACGAGCAAGGCGCTGCGCGGCCAGTCTGTCCCGTCGCGCAGCAACAGTCCGGCCATCATCTCCCGCGTGTAGGCGAGTTCGAGCGACCACGGCCGGGCAATGCGCATGGCGCCCTGGACCCAGTCCGAGCCGAAGTGCAGGTAACGCACGCCGGCCTGCTCGCTGATGTCGACGGAATGGCCCGAGGCCACGTCGTGTCGGGGAGGCTGCTTGCGGGCCTTCACGGTGCAGTCGTCCTAGACGCCATTGCCCAGGGCTTTCGCGGCGTCGGTCCAGGCGAACCCCAAAGCTTCCGCCACCGGAGCGCAAGTGATCATTCCCTGAAAGACGTTCAGGCCGTTGCGCAGGTGCGGATCGTCGAGCAGGGCGCGGCGGCAGCCCTTGTCGGCGAGGGCAAGGGTGAACGGCAGGGTCGCGTTGTTGAGCGCGAAGGTCGAGGTTCGGGCGACAGCGCCGGGCATGTTGGCGACACAGTAATGCACGATGCCGTCAACGATGAAGGTCGGGTCGGCGTGGGTGGTCGGATGGCTGGTCTCGAAGCAGCCGCCCTGGTCGATCGAGACATCGACGAGCACCGAGCCCGGGCGGAGCTTCTGCAATTGCTCGCGGCGCAGCAGCCGCGGCGTTTTCGCGCCGGGAGCGAGGATGGCGCCGACGATCAGGTCGGCATCGGCCGCGCTCGACTCGACTGCTTCCGCGGTCAGGTGCAGGGTGCGAATGCGCTGTCCGAAACGCCCGTGCAGCGAACGCAGCCGCTCCAGCGAACGGTCGATGATGGTCACGTCGGCGCCGAGGCCGACGGCGATCAACGCCGCATTGCTGCCGACCACGCCGCCGCCGAGGATGGTGACCCTGCCGGGAGCGACGCCCGGCACGCCGCTGAGGAGCACGCCCGATCCGCCCCGCGATTTCTCGAGGCTCGCCGCGCCGACCTGAATCGCCATGCGTCCGGCGACTTCGCTCATCGGCGTCAGCAGAGGCAGGCCGCCGAGGCGGTCGGTGACCGTTTCGTAGGCGATGGCGGCGACGCCGGAGGCGAGCAGCAACTCCGTCTGCCGCGGATCGGGCGCCAGATGCAGGTAGGTGAACAGGGTCTGATCCGGACGCAGTTGACGGCACTCGTCTGGTTGCGGCTCCTTGACCTTGACGATCAGTTCGCCACGTTCGAAGACTTCCGCCGCGCTCTCCGCCAGTTCGGCGCCAGCGGCGGAATAGTCCGCGTCATGGAGGCCGATGGCAGTGCCGGCACCTCGTTGCACGATGACCCGATGGCCGTGCCGCACCAGTTCGCGGACGCTCCCCGGCGTCAACCCGACCCGGTATTCGTGATTCTTGATTTCCTTCGGTACCCCGACCAGCATGTCCTTCTCCTTGATTCGTCACCGCTTCCATTCCGGCCGAACGGTGGTCCGGCAGGGCCGGTTTGGCGTCCATCCCCGGTAACGGTTAATCTAGCGGAAAAATACCATCAGCACGGATCGAACAAATGCCAGAAAGCAACGAAATCAGTCCCGAGGCACTGTGCACCGCCTGCGATCCGGACAGCCTGGGATTCGCCACGACTGACGGCATGTCCGATCTCGATCCGGCGCTGATTCATCCGCGTGCCGTCGCGGCCATCCACCTCGGCCTCGAAATGCCGCACAAGGGCTACAGCCTCTTCGTGCTCGGTGAGTCGGGAAGCGGGCGCCATGCCATGGTCAATCGCCTGCTCGAGGATGAAGCCCACAAGGGTCCGCCGCCGGTCGACTGGTGCTATGTCAATAATTTCGCCAATCCGGTGCGGGCGCGCCTGCTGCGACTGCCGTGCGGCCGGGGCTTGCAGTTGCGTAACGACATGCAGCGCTTCGTCGGTGAAATCGGCGCGGCGATAGCGGCCGCTTTCGACAGCGAACAATACCGCGAGCGTGTCGAGTCGCTGCAGGAAGAGGAAAAGCATCGCGAGGAGGCCGCCTTGCGCCAGCTCGGCGACGATTCGCAGAAAACCGGCGTTGCCCTGCTGCGGACGCCGCAGGGTTTCGTCTTCGCGCCGATGAAGGATGCCGAGGAAACCTTTTCGCACGAGGAGTTCGCCCAGTTGCCGGAAGAGCGGCAGGAGGAACTCGGAAAGCAGGTCAGCGCGTGCTATGAAAAACTGCACAAGCTGATGAACGAGTTCCCGCGCTGGCGGCGGGATGTGCAGGGCGTCATCAAGGAAGTCGGCAGCGAGGCGCTGCGGCTGGCCGTCGGTCACCTGATCGAGGAAATCAAGCCCGGCTACGGCGATCTGCCCGACGTCACCAGTTATCTCGACGAGGTCATGCGGGACATTCTCGAGAGCGGCAAGTCGCTCCATGAATCGACGAAGAGCGACGAAGAGTCGGAAACCACATTCTTCTCCGGCACCATCTCGGTTCAGCGTTATCTGGTCAATCTGCTGGTCGAAAATCCGGCCGGCGGCGCGCGCCCGATCGTGTACGAGGACAATCCGACCCTGCAGAATCTGGTCGGGCGCATCGAGCACCACGTGCACATGGGCACGCTGTTCAGCAACTTCACGCTGATCAGGGCCGGCGCGCTGCATCGCGCCAATGGCGGATTCCTGATTCTCGATGCGCGGAAGGTTCTCGGCCAGCCGTATGCCTGGGAAGGACTCAAGCGCGCCCTGCAATCCGGCGAGATACGGATCGAATCGCTGGCCGAGCTGGTCGGATTCAGCAGCACGGTGCAGCTCGAACCCGAGGCGGTTCCGCTCGACGTCAAGGTGGTCCTGATCGGCGAGCGGATCATCTATTACCTGCTGGCGGAACTCGACCCGGATTTCCTGTCGCTGTTCAAGATCAACGCCGACCTCGAAAGCGAGATCGACCGCACGCCAGAGGGCACGGCGCAATACGCACGCCTGATTGCCACTCTGGCCCGGCGCGATGCCCTGCGCCCGCTGTCCGCCCCGGCGGTGGCGCGCATCATCGACCACGCCGCGCGCCTCGCCTGCGATGCCCGGAAACTCAGCACGCGAACCCAGCCGGTGAGCGGCCTGATGCAGGAGGCGGAACACCTTGCCGCGACCGCCGGCTCGCCGCTGATCGAACGCGCACATGTCGAAGCCGCCCTGCAGGCGCACGAACAGCGCAACGACAGGATCCGCGAGCGCTACAAGGAAGAAATCCTGCGCGGCCAGTTGCTGGTCGATACGGCGGGCGTGCATGTCGGCCAGATCAACGGGCTGGCGGTCGCCATTCTCGGCGAGAGCACCTTCGCCCATCCCGTGCGCATCACGGCGACGGTGCGCATGGGTGAAGGCGAGATCATCGACATCGAGCGCGAGGTCGAACTCGGCGGACCGATACATTCCAAGGGAGTCCTGATCCTGTCGTCGTTTCTCGCCGCCCGTTTCGGCTGGGCGATGCCGCTGTCGCTGCGTGCCAGCCTGGTCTTCGAGCAATCCTACGGCGGCGTGGAGGGCGACAGCGCTTCGCTGGCCGAACTCGCCGCGCTGCTTTCGGCCTTGTCCGGCATCCCGATCCGCCAGTCGCGGGCCGTTTCCGGTTCGGTCAATCAGTTCGGCGTCGTCCAGCCGGTCGGCGGGATCAACGAGAAAATCGAGGGCTTCTTCGACATCTGCGCCGCCCGCGGTCTGACCGGGGAACAGGGCGTGCTCATTCCCGCGACCAATGTCTGCCACCTGATGCTGCGCGAATCGGTGGTGACGGCGGTCAGGGAAGGGCGCTTCCACGTCTGGGCCGTCAATGACATCGACGAGGCGATGGAACTGCTGACCGGCATGCAGGCCGGCGAACCCGATGACAAGGGCGAACTGCGCGAGGGCACGATCAACTTCCAGATCGCGGTGCAGCTCGCCGAACTGGCGCAGATGCGCCAGAACCTGTTCCGGCCCAGCCCGCGCGCGCGGCGCCGGAAAAAGGCGAAAGAGCCGAAAGCAGCCAAGGCGAAACCATAGATTGCCGGCATTCCCGGGCGGAGCGGACGGTGGCGGGGCCGCTCGCTCTAACGGCCGCGCTCCGCGCCTGCGAAGGCAATCCCCCAGTAGTTGTAGGTGAGCGGCCGTGGCCCGGGCAGGTACATCGTCTTCAGGTCGGGGCAATCGAAGCCCGCCTCGTGCAGCAGCGACGGAATGTCGCGGTCGAGATGACAGCCGCCGGCAATCTTCTTCCACCACGGCGTGATGCGTTCCTGCCAGCGGCGCACGCCGGCATCCGGGGCCCGTCCATGTTCGCAGAAGATGAGCTGGCCGCCGGGGACCAGGACGCGCCGCATTTCCCTCAGCGCGGCCAGCGGGTCGGGGATCGTGCACAGCGTGTAGGTGACGATGACCGTGTCGAAGCTGGCGTCGGCGCGCGGGATGCGTTCGGCGGACAGACCGACCAGATCGACTTCGAGGCCGGCGCGGCGGATGCGCTTCTTCGCCAGCTTGTGCATTTCCAGCGCCGGATCGAGCCCGGTGAGCGATTCGATCCTGGACTTGTCGTAATGCCGCATGTTGAGGCCGGTGCCGATGCCGATCTCCAGCACCCGTCCATGCGCCAGCGGCACGACCTTGGCGCGCTGGTGGCGCACCGCCTTGACGCTGCATGCCGAATCGATCAGGTAGGGCAGCAGCGTCCGTTCATACCAGTTGGGTTTCATGTCGGATCACAGTTCCTGAACGGCGAGACGCGTTCGGCAGTCCGCGAAGAAAGAGCCAGGGATG
>CAWEMU010000027.1:0-20550 GCA_963810175.1 uncultured beta proteobacterium
TTGTCCATCAGGTTCCTGAGCAGCGAGGTACCGACCCGACACGGCGTGCAGAAGCCACAGCTCTCGTGCTGGAAGAAATGCACGTAGATGCGCGCCACTTCGAACATGTCGCGGCTGTTGTCGAAGACGGTGAACGCCCCGGCGGTCGGGATGTCCTCGAAGCCGATGATCCGGTCGAACTCGGACGGCGCCACGCAGATGCCGGACGGCCCGCTGATCTGCACCGCCTGCGTGTCGCGGGCGCCGCAATCGTCCAGCACCTGGCGCACGCTGACGCCGAACGGGTATTCGTAGATGCCGGGCCGCTCGCAGTCGCCGGAAACCGAAAGTATCTTGGTGCCGGTCGATTGCCTGGTGCCGATCCCGGCGTACCAGTCGCCACCGTTCAGCGCAATCATCGCTGCAGCGGCAAACGTCTCGACGTTGTTGACGATCGTCGGCTGATCGAGATAGCCGTTGGTCACCGGGAACGGGGGACGGTTGCGCGGGGTCCCGCGCTTGCCTTCGAGTGACTCGATCAGCGCCGACTCCTCGCCGCAGACATAGGCGCCGGCGCCGACATGAATCTCGATGTCGAAATCGGCCACCGGGATGCCGAGTATGTCGTTGCCGAGAAGCTTCTCGCGGCGGCGATGCGCCAGCACGGCATTGAGATGGTCGAGCAGGTAGCGGTATTCGCCGCGCAGATAGAGGAAGCCGCGCCTGGCGCCGACCGCATAGGCGGCCACCGTCATGCCTTCGAAGACGAGATCCGCGTACCTGGTGAGCAGCACGCGATCCTTGAAGGTTCCCGGTTCGCCCTCGTCCGCATTGCAGACGACGACGCGCTGTTGCCCCGCCTTCAACTGCGCGTTGCGGCAAGCATCCCACTTCAGCGCGGTCGTGAAGCCGGCCCCGCCCCGCCCGCGCAGGTTGGCCCGCCTGATCTCGTCGAGCATCGCGATCGGGCCGCTCAACCCGGCCGGCAACCCCTCGCGCCACGAGCGCATGTTGGATGCCGTCTGTTCTTCGCCCGGCGCCCGCGCGACGGCCGCCTTGAGGGCATCCCCCGCCTGCAGGTCGCTGCCGAGCAGGATGTCGGCGCGGCGGATGTTGTCCTCGATCCTGAAATACGCGGGCGGCCATTCAGCGAGCGGCACCTTGTTGCGGATCAGTTCGGCGATTTCATCGATACGCGCCGCGGTCAACCCCGCCACGGCGTAATTGTTGACCAGCAGCGCCGGACCCTGATCGCACATGCCGGTGCAGGCCGTCTGGCCAACGCTGACCAGACCGTCTTCCGAGACCTTGCCGCGCTCGATCCACAGGTTGTTGCAGAGTCGGTCCATCAACGCCTTGCTGCCCAGCATGCGGTCGGTGACGTTGTCCGAAAACAGGACGCGGTATTTGCCGCGCGGCCGCGTATAGAAAAAGGAGTAGAAGCCGGCAACACCCTCGATCTTGGTGCGCGGCACCCCGAGCGTCGTCTGCATGCGGTCGATCGCTTCCGGCGGAATCCAGTCGCACGCTTCCTGCACCTCGCGCAGGATCTGCACGATGCAGGTTGGATCGCGCCGATAACGCGTAACGACGCGGTCCACAATTCCGGCGACCGCCCCAGCATGCAATTCGTTGAGTGGCACGAAAACCTCCCCGCAAATGTTTCATCACTGCGTCAAGCGTAGTACCGATGCTGGACCGGTCATTGCGCTAGATCAACCGGCCGCCAACTTTTCAGGCCGCCATCGACAAGGCTCCCGCGGCTGGTCATGATTCCGGCAACCCCGGTGTCCGGGGTGAACCCGGCGTCGTGAAAGACACGCTGATCCGCCCATGGCAAGCAAGCGATATTGTTTGCTGCAATGCAGCATACTATACTGGTTAGAATCTGTGATGAATCCGAAGGAGCGCGGCAATGGCTGAAGACAACGAGAAACGACACATCGTCAACAAGACTTACGACGAGATCCGGATCGGCGATTGCGCCAGCCTCTCGCGCACGCTGATGCCCGAGGATGTCAAGCTGTTCGCCGTCCTGTCCGGCGATGGCAACCGCGGCGGCGCTGCCCGTGGGTATTCCGAAAGCGGCATGTTCCGCGAGGTCATGGCGCACGGCATGTGGAGCGGCTCGCTGATCGCCACGGTGCTCGGCACCCAGTTTCCCGGCCCCGGCACCATCCTGATCGACGAGACCCTGCATTTTGCGCGACCGGTGACGATCGGCGACACCATCACCATCACGGTGACCGCCAAACAGAAATTCGATCACAACAAGCATGTGATCCTCGACTGCGTCTGCACCAACCAGGAAAACCTGCAGGTCGTGCGCGGAACGGCGGAGGTTCTGGCGCCGACCGAAAAGATCTCGCGCATGGAGGAGGTCCATCACCCGCTGGTCAGCGTAGACGACAAGCACGAGCGCTTCCTGCAGATGCTGTCGCTGGTCCGCGGCCTCGAGCCGATTCCGATGGCGGTGGCCCACCCGTGCGACCGGGAATCGCTGAAAGGCCCGATCATCGCCTTCCACGAAGGGATCATCGAACCGATCCTGGTCGGTCCGGAAACCAAGATCCGCTCGGTGGCCGAAGAATTCGGCATCGACCTCAGCGGGGTACGGATCGTCAATGCCCGGCACAGCCATGACGCGGCGGCGATCGCCGTTTCGCTGGTCCGCACCGGCGATGCCGAGGCCCTGATGAAGGGCAGCCTGCACACCGACGAACTGATGGCCGAGGTTGTCTCGCGCGCCAACGGCCTGCGCACCGCGCGCCGCATCAGCCACGTCTTCGTGATGAACGTGCCGACCTACCATCGGCCGTTGCTGATCACCGACGCCGCGATCAACATCGCGCCGACGCTCGAAGACAAGGTCAACATCATCCAGAACGCCATCGAACTGGCGCACATCATCGGCATTCCCGAGCCGAAGGTGGCCATCCTTTCGGCGGTCGAGACGGTCAACCCGAAAATCCAGTCGACGCTCGATGCCGCCGCGCTGTGCAAGATGGCCGACCGCGGGCAGATCACCGGTGGCCTCCTCGACGGCCCGCTCGCCTTCGACAACGCGGTTTCGATCATCGCCGCCAAGACCAAGGGGATCAAGTCGGCGGTCGCCGGCCATGCCGAGATCCTCGTCGTGCCCGATCTCGAATCGGGCAACATGGTCGCCAAGCAGCTCGAATACCTGGCCAACGCGCTGACCGCCGGCATCGTCCTCGGCACGCGGGTGCCGATCGTTCTGACCAGCCGCGCCGACAGCGCCGAGACGCGAACAGCCTCGTGCGTGATCGCCGCGCTCGTCGCCCATTCCTACCGCAACCGGGCAGCCGGATAGATGGCACGCGGCATCCTGACCATCAATGCCGGCTCGTCGTCGATCAAGTTCGCGCTGTTCGAACTCGACGGCGGCCTGACCAGCCTGCCGGTCGTCTCCGGCCAGATCGACGGCATCGGCGCCGAGGCGAGGCTGATCGCCAGGAATCCGGCCGGCAAGCACGAAATCCCCCTCGACCTCGCAGGCGAGCAGGAAGCACAACACCAGGCGAGCCTGAATTTCCTGCTGCACTGGCTGCGCGCCAACCATGCCGGATGGACGCTCGCCGCCGTCGGCCACCGCGTCGTCCATGGCGGCGAGCTTTTTTCGGCCCCGATGGTGGTCAACCGCGACAACCTGCGTGAACTCGAGCAATTCATCCCGCTGGCTCCGCTGCATCAGCCGCACAACCTCAACGGCATCCGGGCGATCGCCATGGTGGCCCCCGACGTCCGCCAGGTCGCCTGCTTCGACACCGCCTTTCACCGTACCAACCCGCCGGTCGCCCAGGCCTTCGCGATTCCCCGCGCACTGTCGGCCGAAGGCATCAAGCGCTACGGTTTCCACGGGCTGTCCTACGAGTTCATCGCCCGCGTACTGCCGGACCATTCGGCGCGCGCCAATGGTCGCGTCATCGTCGCCCATCTCGGCAACGGTTCATCGATGTGCGGCATGGTCGAGCGCCGGAGCGTCGTCTCGACGATGGGCTTCACCGCCATCGACGGCCTGATGATGGGCACCCGCAGCGGCGCCATCGACCCCGGCGTGCTGCTCTACCTGATGGACAACAAGGGCATGGGCTCGGCCGAACTGACCCGCCTGCTCTACAAGGAATCCGGCCTGCTCGGCGTCTCCGGCATCAGCCAGGACATGCGCACGCTGCTGGCCTGCGGCGAGCCTGAGGCCGAAGAAGCCATCGACCTTTACTGCTACCGTCTCGTGCGCGAAGTCGGGTCGCTCGCTGCGGCAATCGGCGGGCTCGACGCCCTGGTGTTCACCGGCGGCATCGGCGAGCACGCCGCCGCGGTGCGCCGCCGCGTCTGCGCCCGGCTCGGCTGGCTCGGCGGCGAACTGGACGAAACCGCCAACGCCGCAGATCGTCCGCGCATTTCCACCGCGGGCAGCCTGATCGAAATACTGGTTATCCCGACCAACGAAGAGTGGATGATCGCCCATCACGCCCAGGTCCTCCTCGATCTCTGAACAAGTCTTCTCCATGCGAAGCCCTGGCGCCGCAAGGCCCCGGGGCTTTGTTTTTCGGGCCTTCCGGGGCATCGGCACGGCGTGCGGCAATATGCGGAAAACACTATATTTAGTGAACATATTGCCTTGACCCACTAGATATAGTAGCTTTGCAAAAACCGCAGACATGACCACCCGACAATCAACACCACGCCGAGGAGCACCCCATGAGCCCAGTTTCCGAACAACTCTCGCTGACCGACATCCCCGCCCCTCCGCTGTTCGCCCCGCTCCCCGAGCAGGAGATTTCCGGCGAGGTGCTGATCGAAAAATATGCGAAGGGCAAGGAAACCAACGTACACGACGTGCGCAAGCGCGTTGCCTATGCCCTGGCGCAGGTCGAACAGGAAAAGGATCGCGCCCACTGGGAGGCGAAGTTCCTGTGGGCCCAGGAAAACGGCTTCATCCCGGCCGGCCGCATCAACTCCGCCGCCGGCACCAATCTGCATGCCACGCTGATCAACTGCTTCGTGCAGCCGGTCGGCGATTCGATCGTCGAAACCGTTGACGGCAAGCCCGGCATCTACGCGGCACTGGCCCAGGCTGCCGAAACCATGCGCCGCGGCGGCGGCGTCGGCTATGACTTTTCCAGCATCCGGCCGCAGGGCGCCCACGTCAAGGGTACGCAGTCGCGCGCTTCCGGCCCGGTGTCGTACATGCGCGTCTTCGACCGCTCGTGCGAGACCGTCGAATCGGCCGGCGCCCGGCGGGGCGCCCAGATGGGCGTGCTGCGCTGCGACCATCCGGATATCGAGGACTTCATCCACGCCAAGGATCATGGCGACCTGACCAATTTCAACATTTCGATCGGCGTTACCGACGCCTTCATGGAAGCGGTCAACGGCGACGGCGATGTCGAGTTGCTGCATCGCGCCGAACCCAATACCGACATGAAGCAGTCGGGCGCATACCAGCGCGACGACGGCATGTGGATCTACCGCAAGCTGCGCGCCCGCGACCTGTGGGACCAGGTGATGAAATCCACCTACGACCATGCCGAGCCGGGCATCCTGTTCCTCGACCGCATGAACAAGGACAACAACCTCAATTACTGCGAAGTGATCGAGGCCACCAATCCCTGCGCCGAGCAGCCGCTGCCGCCTTACGGCTGCTGCTGCCTGGGGTCGATCAACCTGACGCTGTTCGTCAAGGATGCCTTCTCCGACAAGGCCAGCTTCGATTTCAACGGCTTTGCCGAAGTCGTCCGCGTGTCAACCCGCATGCTCGACAACGTCCTCGACGCCACCCACTGGCCGCTCGAGCGCCAGGCGCAGGAAGCCGCCAACAAGCGCCGCGTCGGCCTCGGCTACACCGGCCTCGGCGACGCGCTGGCCATGCTGCGCCTGCGCTACGACAAGCCCGAAGCCCGCGCCATGGCCACCCGCATCACCGAATTCATGCGCGACACCGCCTATCTGTATTCGGTCGAGCTGGCCAAGGAGCGCGGCGCCTTCCCGCTGTTCAACGCCGAACTCTATCTTTCCGGCGGCAACTTCGCCTCGCGCCTGCCCAACGAGGTCAAGGCCGAAATCCGCAAGCATGGCCTGCGCAATTCGCATCTGCTGTCGATCGCGCCGACCGGCACCATCTCGCTGGCCTTCGCCGACAACGCCTCGAACGGCATCGAACCGCCCTTCTCCTGGACCTACAGCCGCAAGAAGCGCATGCCGGACGGTACGCTGAAGGAATACTCGGTCGAGGACTACGCCTGGCGCCTCTACAAGCACCACGGGCGGCGACGTCACCAAGCTGCCGGACTATTTCGTCACCGCCCTGGAAATTTCCGCCGCGGCGCACAAGGACATGGTCGCCGCCGTCGCGCCGTACATCGACACCTCGATCTCCAAGACGGTCAACGTGCCGGCCGAATACCCCTACGAAGACTTCCAGGATCTCTACATGAGCGCCTGGAAATCCGGCCTCAAGGGTCTGGCCACCTACCGGCCGAACAGCGTTCTCGGCTCGGTGCTGTCGGTCGAGCCGAGCCGTGGCCGAGGCCGCCGCGGTTGACGCCAAATCGCCGCAGGATTTCGTCTCCGACGCCAACCGCCGCCTGTCGATCAAGGACCTGCCGGCGCCGGTCCTCGCCAGCCTGCGCTGGCCGAACCGCCCCAACCTGCCGGAAGGCAACCTGTGCTGGACCTACATGCTCGACTCGCCGATCGGCAAGTTCGCGCTGTTCGTCGGCCACGTCGAGCCCGAAGGCCGCGCCTGGCCGTTCGAGGTCTGGGCCAATGGCCCCGCCGAGCCGCGCGGCCTCGGCGCGCTCGCCAAGACCCTGTCGATGGACATGCGCGCCAACGACCACGGCTGGCTGGAGATGAAGCTCGACGCGCTGGCCAAGACCCCCGGCGAATCCTTCGAGATGCCGATGCCGCCGCACGGCGAGCGCAAGCGCGTGCCTTCGGTCGTCTCGGCGCTGGCCCAGATCATCCGCTGGCGTTGCGAACAGCTCGGCGCCTTCAGGCACGAAGGCCCGACCCCGGTGAAGGATGCCCTGTTCAGCGCCAAGGAACCGAAAACCGGCACCGACGGCACGCTGTCGTGGACGGTCGACGTCAGCAATCCCTCCACCGGCGAGGATTTCGTCCTCGGCCTCAAGGAAATCACCCTGCCCGACGGCGTCACCCGCCCCTATTCGATGTGGCTGTCCGGCAACTATCCGCGCGCCCTCGACGGTCTGTGCAAGCTGCTGTCGCTCGACATGCGCGTCCTCGATCCGGCCTGGATCGGCATGAAGCTGCGCAAGCTCCTCGACTACCCGGAACCGCTCGGCGACTTCATGGCCTTCGTCCCCGGCTCGCGCAAACAGCAGACCTACCCGTCAACCGTCGCCTACATCGCCAAACTGATCATCCATCGCTACGCGATGCTCGGCATCCTCGACGAGAACGGCTTCCCGCTGCAGCAGATGGGCATCCTCAAGGCGCCGGAAGACGCCAGCAACACCGTGCATCCGACGCAGGGCAAGCTGTGCAGCGAATGCGGCAACCACACGATGATCCGCAAGGACGGCTGCGACTTCTGCACCGCCTGCGGCGCGGTGGGGACCTGCGGCTGAGGCCCAGAAACCTCTGATCTGTCCAACTCAATTGGACAAAAATTGGACAAGGAAACAGCCCACGAAAGTGGGCTGTTGTTATTTACGCACCGAACAGACCACCCCGTCAACAACCGACAACACGGCCCGCATCTGAACTTGGTTCGGGCAGACAATCACCACCAGCCCTCCAGAGCCAGCCATGCCCGCAGCCCGTTCATCTTTCGAGGTGCCGCCGAGAATAAAAAGAATGGTGGTCACCGACGATATCTTATGGCAAGACATTCCAGGCTGTGGTCTGGATAAAGATCTCGGCAGGCGCTTGGTCGATAGCGCAATCATGCTACCAGTCTGGAACGAGCTGATCTCCACATGGGGTGACGACAGTCCACTACTGGACGAATTCTTTGAAACCTGCCTACGGCTCCGCAAGGATTGGGCACGGGACTCGCAACAGACCCGATCCGAGCTTCAGGAGCTGATGTCGGAGACGGTAGATGCCGCCAACACATTGGCGAACAAGCTGGAAGCCCATCGTCGAGCGCTATTGGATGGCTGTGGCCATATCCCCGACACTTGGGACCTCATGCGGGAAACGCTTATTGCTGCAGGAGATCAATACAGGCCGTTCGCCGATGAATTACAGCGTCTCGGCTGGAAAGTCGCTGAGCAAGTTGATGGAGATTCGCGAATTCCGCCGTCCTTTCCCTCTCTCCTGCGGGGGTTGGCAACCTCAATGTCCGCAGGTCCCAATGATGAACTCGATATCAGACCAACCCGAATACGCGCCGCCAATGCCGAGCGTACCTATTGCTGTCGAGCGTTAGCACGCTTCTTCATGAGAACGAATCGCGGATGCCCGTTTCAGATCATCGCCGATACCGTATCCACGATGCTGGACTCGGCTGACGACCCGTTATCTGGCAACCACGTCCGGGAACTCGTGGCAGATCTCTGCAACCAAGGTTTTGGCGAATAACGAAGATAACCTTGGTTCAACTGGAAGGAGGCTCTATCTAAGCTGGCACCTGAGATCATCCACATTGATTCTAAGGAAGCCCGATATGCCTAACCCGCCCCTTGCCGACACCCTGACTATCCTTTTCTGCGAAAGCCCGGGCTGCAGTGCGACCAAACGCCACAAACAAACGGACGACACGATCGAGACCGTTCCGTACAACGCCGGCTTATTGTTCACCGCACAGATCCACCCCGTCAACAACATATACGAACTCGCCGCCTTTCTATCGGCGCTGGAAAAGATCCCGGTGGCATTTGTCATTCGCGGCGCACCTACCACCACGCATCGCGACCTC
Source organism: uncultured beta proteobacterium (assembly GCA_963810175.1). Classification (GTDB taxonomy): domain Bacteria; phylum Pseudomonadota; class Gammaproteobacteria; order Burkholderiales; family Rhodocyclaceae; genus Azonexus. The sequence goes on from CAWEMU010000027.1 coordinate 8,891, forward strand.
AAAACGCCACATCAGCGCCTGAAGGAGCACTACACCACCCCGGCGCAGGGTCGGCGCTATGTCATGCTCGATATCGACAAGTTGCCGCTCCCCGACGATCTCAAGCTATCGCAAGAAACGCTTGACGAGGTTCTGAGCTTTGTCGTGCAACAGTTGCCGACGGAACTACGCGACGTGACGCACTACTGGCAACTCTCGGCCAGCGCCGGCATTGGCGATCCGACCAAGATCTCCGTGCATCTGTGGTTCTGGCTGAGCCAGCCCATCACGGATGCCGATTTGAATCGCTGGGGCAAGGCCGTGAACAGTACTGCCGGATTCAAATTGATCGACACGGCCCTGTTCCGGGATGTCCAGCCACATTTCGTTGCCTCGCCGATCTTCGAGAACATGGACGACCCGTTCCCCTGTCGCTCTGGCCTTGTCGAAAAATGCCACCAGCACGCCACCCTGCAATTACCTCCGACTACCGAGCCCGCTGGCACCGCCAGCAAGAATAAGCGGAGCACGCCTTCGCCCTCACAAGGTTTTTCGCACCTCCTCACCCTGATTGGCGACCACGAGGGCGGTGAAGGATTCCACGAACCGATTATCCGTGCGGCAGCGAGCTACGTGGCAACGCACGGCTGCGATGCCGACGACTCGGAACATCTCTACCAAATCCTCCGTGAGCGAATTCTGGCGGCAGACCGGAGCAAACACTCGACTGCCGAGGTTGAGCAGCGCGCCAGCCGCGAGCACCTCAAGTCTGCAATCGACTCGGCGATTGTGAAGTTTGGCGACACTCCGACGGGAGGCGCTCGTCTGAAGGACGGAATTCCCCCTCACTACGCCGCAGCAACTTCCACGAAAACCAAGGCAGCCGCGAAACTTGATCGTCTGCTCAAGAAGATATTGTGATTGTCCCAGATGGCACCACATCTCATCAAGTTCCCCGCCGGCTCAGGAAAAACTGTCAGTGTGTTGGAAGGAATTGCCTCGTCAGGTCACCTGCCATGGGAAATCTACGTACCCACCCACGCACTTGCCGAAGAGTGTAAGCAGACGCTGCTACGACTGAACCCTGCCTTGCGCGTGGCCGCGATCAAGGGCCGTGACCACCCACTCGGCGAAGTTTCGAAGATGTGCAAAAAGCACCTGCAAGCAAGCGCGCTGACCAAGGCGGGGCTTTCGGTGTTTCCACTCCTCTGTCTGAAGTCCGCGGGAAAAGAATCACCTCCAATCAAGTGTGATTCTTATGAGCAATGCCCGTACATCGCGCAATTTGCCCCAGCCGACATTTACATCTACACCCACGCCCACCTCACCTTGGAGCGACACATCCTGGAAAAGCGCGTCCCATATGGCGTCGTGATAGATGAATCTTTCTTCCGGGCCTGCATCGATATCCAGACCTTCCCGGCGTCCTTGCTATCCCATCCACAGCTCCCGGACGCAGCGAAGCCCCTGTGCAAGTCCCTGGAAGATGCCGTCAGGTCCGCTCCCGAGACAATTCGATCAATCGTGAGACAGGCGGTGCAGAACGAAAAACTCGGGGAAGCCCTACGGGCTCTGCGCACTCGCAGCAGCCATATCCATCCCGCAATGACAGAAACAGAAATCAGCGCCTCGTTGGAAGAAATCCAAACCCTGCACCCGATCCGGACGCTATTCGACAACCTGTTGCGCTCGATAGGCTGCAGCCATTCGCCACAGTCTGTCACGTTCGATCACAACACGGGTAAGATCACGGTCTTCCACCGCAAGGATATCTCGCGCCGATTCGCGCCTCCCGACAGGTTCGGCACTTCCGGCCCATCACCCAAGCTGATCCTGCTTGATGCCAGCGCCTCGCCAATTCTGTCTGACCTGTTCTTCCCCGATCTGCGGACAGAAGAGGAACGCGTTCCGCGAATTGCCCAAGTTATCCAGTGCTACTCAACCCGCTGCGCGACCACCAGCATCGTGCCGTCCAAGAACAGTGACCAGACGGCGAAACGCAAGGCACAGCAACGCCTGGCCGACATCCAGCGGCTGTTGGCGCGACTGGCCCGCACACATTCCAAAGTCCTAGTTGTCGGGCCGTCTGCCGTTGTTGGCAACCCTGCCTCGAAAACCGAGGCCTTGCTGACATGCCCGGAGAACGCCGAGTTCGCCCACTTCAATGCGGTGCGCGGGATCGACCGGTGGAAAGACTTCGATACGATTCTCGTGATCGGGCGCAACCAGCCTCCAATCAAAGCCATGGAGGACACCGCACGAGCGCTATTCTTTGATACCCCAGAACCCTTATCTCTCGGCCACAAGCGCTGGTCGGAGTGCGACCGCGGCTACCGCTATAAGCACGGGCAAAAGGGCGTTGCCGTGGATTGCCATCCCGATCCACGTGTTCAGGCAGTTCTTGAGCAGTTCCGGGAACTCGAAAGCGTGCAGGCCATTGATCGCATGCGCCTCATCCACAACACCGAACCCAAATCCATCTACCTTCTATCCAACCTACCCCTGGATATCGACGTTGACCAGCTGCTGTCGTGGAAAGAACTCATCGCCGGCGGCAGCCGCATCGAACGCGCCTGGCAACGTCAGACGCACGGCGTTCTGCCGCTTAACGCCGAATGGCTGGCCACAAACCACCCGGACCTCTGGCCATCCCGCGAAGCGGCCAAGAAGGACGTTGCACGGAAAGGGGGACAATCTTCTAATATAAATTCTATTAACAATTTGTCCCTCTTTGAATTTGAGTACCGGCCCGCTCGCCAACGGGTCTGGAGCCGCTGCCTGAGCCAGTCTGCCGACCCGGAAACCGTCGCCGAAGCCCTCAAAATCGCGTCTAGTGCGGGCCTGTTTCGGTCAAGCCAACCCTGAGCGTCAATGACACCTAGAAACAGCCCTGCGAGGCAGTACTAAAGAGGCGAAACTCACCATTCCTCATACCCCAGCGGCACTTGATTCAGCTCCACCCTGCACTGCTGCCAATGCGCCATGACACGCTCCAGCAGCACCTTGAAACGGTCCCCGTGACTACGCTCGAGGGGATTGAAAAGGGACAAATATCTAATAGAAGAATTTGCCCCTTTTAAATTCTAGGCCTCCTGCGCTTCCGCAGGGCAGCCGGTAGCGATGGCAATCAATTCCTCGTCGCTCATGGCTTCGAAGCGCCGAAGCATATCCGATTGCGTCCTCGGAATATCGACCTGGTGTTTGACCGGCTGGTAAAAGCCACACATCTTGGCGATCTCCCGCCAGCCGGAAATAACCACCAGCGGATTGGACTGCTCCTTGGCCACGGCAATCGCCGCAAGTAGTCTGCTCGATCACCGCTTCCCGGCTCAAGGCAAACCGCTCGGCGTTCGCCGCACGAAGTACGTCGATGGCAGCCAGAACATTAGCGTTCTTTAGCAGCCGTGTCGCCGTCACTCCCGCGCCCCGTTCTCCGTACCCCGCACGACGAGCAGCCTCCGTAGCGTTGCCACAGAGAATGTAGTTCTCGACGAACTGTTCCTGGCGGGGGGTCAGCGTTTTCATAGCAGGCAGGCTTGAAAGTTACAGCGGACCCGACCGCACTGTGCGAAACATCTGCTGGATAGAGGGACACGCGCGACCTCGCAATTACTGTCATATAAACAACATTTTAGGCTATCGGTAGCCAGTGCACAAGCATGATTTTCAAGGTATATCTGATGCGTCGAGGTGGCAGACGGCTGCGTTGGTCGGAGACGATCAACGCCCCGGCATGTATCGGCGAGCAAGAACTGACAGGCGGCCAATCCGGCCATATGGCCTACGCTCATTGAACAGCAGGTATCTCACGGTCAACGGACTTTCAGATCAGCGTGGTAGCGAAGGTCTGCTTCCCCCTTCAGCGAAATCACACTCCCGATCCGTTGCCGTCACTGGTGGGTTCGATGCTCCAAAGACGGCTTGCTGAACAGAGCGGTCGCTAAACGCCAATTAAGTAGGTGGACAGTCTTTACCCGGTACCGTTCGATTGGGTCGAGGCGGCGATGGGGCACGATCCCGATTAGGTTGCACGCCCACCACCTTGTCCCAGAACGCCCTTGGGTCGAAGTAACCATATCCTTCAAACTTGCCGTCGAATTCCAGCAGGGGAAGGTCTTCTTTCGCCATCTTTGGGCTCCTATCTTTGTTTGGGCCGAAATCTAGAAAGGAATTCCGTCGTCCGGAAAGGTGATCTCCCGGCACGTCGATATAGAAGTATCAGGGGGCGCGCTCCGCAAGGTCGATGGCACTTGCCTGTCCTTGGCTTGCGACCGGGAAGCATCCCTGGAGTCCAGCATGGTCATTGACGACGCCTCGATCTCGGTGCTCGTCCGCTCGATACCGTTTTTGTCTTGCCACTTCCGGTATCGAACCTTGCCCTCGATATAGATGCGCGCACCCTTCTTCAGGTAGCGCTCGGCGATTTCGGCCAATCTGCGGTACAGGACGACCGTGTGCCATTCGGTCAACTCCCGCTGTTCCCCGGTATGCTTGTCCTTCCACGATTCGTTCGTAGCCAGCCGCAGATTGCAGATTGCATCGCCGTTCGCTGCACTACGTATCTCAGGGTCTGCCCCGAGGTTACCGATCAGGAGTACCTTATTGATGGACATTGTTGTTCCTCTTGCTTTGCTCCAAACCCATAGGCAATGCAATGCCCAGGAATTCATATCATACACAACGTACAGTCATCATATACAAAAACGCCGGCTTTAATCAACATCATATTTCATAATACCCGGATTTTAATATGTGATATGATGAATTGCTTGTATCATACGAGGTTGCCATGCATCTGGTTTTGACTCAGGAAGATTTGGCCCAACTGTCCCCGGAGTGCAGAGCGGAATTACAGTTGCTCTTTTTTGGGCAGGCGAGCGTCGATTCGGGTATCCCTTCGTCTGGCGGTATCGATGTCACGGAGATGCCGAGTCAGGAGATTGAGCGCGATTTCTTGCCGGCTTGGCCGGATGACTTTGAAAAATCCGGTGCAGCCAAGACCGTCGTCAACCTCGATACGGTGGAGGCGCGGTCGCTACTGGCGAACCTGAGCGCAAAGAGTGTCGAGACCCTCAGGCTGTTTGCCTCAGGCGAAAGCGTCGCGCTTGATGCCCTTGTCGGGACGGAGAAAGCCTACGAGAACCTCAGCGATCTCAAACGGAGCTTTGTCGGCGCCGTCAACCGGCGGTTGAGAACCGTTACCCGCAACCGGTCTGCGGTTCTGTTTCGAAAGGTTGAAGGAAGCACAGGTATTAGCATTGCAGTTCGTGCGAGGACCGCTACCGCCTTGCAGCAGGCCTTGCCTTCGGCGAACGACAAGAATTAGTATGACAAGAGGCTCCTGTATTTGGCATCGGCCATCGAGGTCTGATGCAAAGCACCGAACTGGACTCCAGCCAAAAGGTCATGGGTAGTCGGCTTTTCCCCTCTTTCCCCGAGGCACAGTCCTTCGCTAGGCAGGTTGTTCTTCGCACCAACCGGAGCCCTGTCGTCAAGCCTATTGGCGATGCCTTCGAGGTCTCGGGTCCTGACGTCGAAGAAGGATTTTCCAATTCGGGAGGCGTCAAGACTCAGGACGTGCATAGTTTGCCTAAAGAGTTCTCGAAACAGCCCTTTGCGATTGAGCAAGACATCGCAAGGGTCCTGTCCGGAGAAGATATTGCGTTATTGAAAAAATACGGTTGCTGGCTGCAAGCTTTGGAATCCGGTGAGGTACCAATTACCTCCGAGGCGCATCACCACTTTATTGAAGCCGTGAACGGCCGTACGGTTCCAATGACACCGTACGAGAAGAGTTGGATTCGATACAAAAATTGTGTTGCTCGGAGATTGATCGAGAAATCTTGTGGTGGAGTGAGCTACTCACGCGATCATGGATATTACGGAAGCTTCAATTCCGATGCCTATGATCCATAACGCTCCATTTCGCGTACAACATCAGCTCACCCCAACGTTCCATCGGACGGCCTCGGAGTGACCACCCTGCTCGTCGGCTTCGACTCCGCCTGGACCGCCAAGAATACTGGCGGGCTTGTAGGAATGCTGCGCGAAGACGACGGCCGCTGCCGGGAACTCGGACTGGACGACGCGATCGACTTCGAAGCCGCCGCTGAACGGATTGAATCCTGGCGAGAAAGCTGTCGGCCGACGCGTACCTTGATCCTGATCGACCAACCGACCATCGTCACCAATCCCACAAGACAGCGCCCGGTCGAACACCTCGCATCGTCGCCGGTCAGCCGGCGCCGTGGTGGCATGCAGCCGGCCAATACCGGCCGGACCGGCATGTTCGACGCCGAGGCCCCAGTCTGGAAGTTCCTGTCGCGCTTTGGCGGCGCATTGGATCAGCTCGATTGCGGGGATGCCGACCCGATGATCGTGGAGACCTACCCCGTCCTGACCCTGATCGCGCTCGGTTGGCTTCGCGACGATTCCCGCTCCTGCGGCCGCCTGCCCAAGTACAACCCGGATCGGCCCACATTCCTTCAAGAAGACTGGTGCTGGCTTTGCGAAAGACTGGCCGATGCCCTTTCGGGTTTCGGGCTGACGGACAGCCCTCTGTGGTTACGGGAGCGGCAGAACATCCGTCCACGCAAGGCCGACCAGGATGGCCTCGATGCATGTCTCTGCCTGCTGACAGCAATTCATCTCGCCGCCAATCGGTCGTGCCTCCGTGTCGGCAACAGGGAAACCGGACTCATCGTCGTCCCGGACAGCGCGGCCCTTCGGGACGAACTCACCCTGCGTTGCGAGAAAACAGGCCGAATCGCTGCGGATTGGGTTCGCGAAATCCGCTATTGCGTTGAACCGAATCTGTCACGGTAAAGTGTTGCAGAATGCCACACTGCGTTATCTCCGTCTTATTTGAACTAGGTCGGTCGCCTATCTCGACCAAGCCGGCGGCGAACCGGTTCTCTTTCCGGCGCACCGCCTGCAGTCAGTAATACTGCCGAATGTAGCTGTAGGCCTTCTCGAACAGTTCCTCGTCGGCATGCAGCTTGTACTTGAAAGGGCTTTGCGCAGCGCCTTCTTGATTTCCCGCTCGCCGGCCAGCGTGTCCTGCCAACCGGGGAAGCGCACAAGGCGAACGATCTCGTCGATGTCGGCCACCACGCGTTCGACAATGATCGGCGTGTCGGCGTTTTGACCTCGTTGAATAGCTCGGTCAGCGCGGCCTTGCCGCGATCCTCATCTTCTTCGGGTGGCGTTTCCTTCTCGGCCTGAAGCACTTCCTTGGCGATCTGCAGCAGCTGCTTCAGGAACTCGACACTATTCAGCACGCCGGACTCGAAGCGGTCCCGCAGGGCATCCAGCCGTTCCGACAGCGCCTTGAATTTCGGATTGCCTAGATGCTTGCGCAGTCGCCGCGCCACCTTGATCTCGATTTCCTTGGCCTTCTTCGGGTCCGGGTTCGAGAGCACCGCCTCCAGCAGGTCGGCATCGAGCACCAGCGTATCGAGATCGTCGCGCACGGCATCGACATGCACGTTCTGGTGGATCAGCTCGATGGTCTTGGCCCCGAGGGAGTGCCAGATCAGCTTGCCGTGGCCGCTGGAGGGCTGCACCGACTGATAGACCTGCGAAAGCCAGCTGTAGTCCTTCTCGTACTGGCCGAGGATCGGGTCAGGCGAAATGGCCTCCCACAGCCTGCCGAGCAGGCTGTACTCGGCGGCGAAATTGTCGCGTACCGTGTTGTTGGGCAGGCATTGCTGGGCGGCGATCAGTCCCTCGTAGCCTTCCACCGTGCGATCGACGCCGGCGAAGAAGGCCAGGCACTTCTGCATCGCTTCCGGCAGACTGTCCTTGAGTTCCTGGATATTCGAACCACCGCCGTCATGCTCTTGTCGTCGAACTCCAGCGCCTTGGCCACGTCGTCGAAGATGCCGAGGTAGTCGACGATCAGGCCGTGGGTCTTCTGTTCGGAGTAGGTCCGGTTCACCCGGCAGATAGCCTGCAACAGCGTGTGGTCGCGCAGCGGCTTGTCGAGATACATCACCTGCAGGATCGGCGCATCGAAGCCGGTCAGCAGCTTGGAGGTGACGATCAGCAGCTTCAGCGGATCGTTCGGGGTCGCGGAAGCGATCCAGCAGCCGCTCTTCTTCATCCCGGCTGCGGTCGAAGGGCTTGTACTGCGGCTCGTTGGCATTGACCGTCATCACGATCTCGGAGCTTCCGGCGGCAGAGCTTGTCCAGTTCGTTTTTGTAGAGCAGGCAGGATTCGCGGTCGAAGGTGACGATCTGGCCCTTGAAGCCGTTCGGCTCGACCTTGCTCTGGAAGTGCTGGACGATGTCTTCGCAGACGCGCCGGATGCGCTCCGGGGTCTTGACCAGCACCGCCATCTTGGCGGCGGTCTTGCCGAGATTGTCCTTGTCCAGGTCGGAAGGCCGCCGGTCATCTCCTTGAAAGCCGCGTCGATGGCGGCCTTGTCGATGTGCAGTTCCAGCAGGCGCGGCTCGAAGTGCAGCTTCAGCGTCGCGCCGTCGCGGATGGATTCCTCAAAGCCATAGCGGCTCATGTAGCCCTTGTCATCCTCCTCGGCGCCGAAGGCATAGAAGGTATTGCGGTCGAAGCGGTTGATCGGCGTGCCGGTCAGGCCGAAGAGGAAGGCATTGGGCAGCGCGTCGCGCATCTTGCGGCCGAGGTCGCCTTCCTGGGTGCGGTGGGCCTCGTCCACCAGGGCGATGATGTTGCCGCGCTCGTTGAGTACGCCGTCCGCCTCGCCGAACTTGAAGATCGTGGTGATGATGATCTTGCGCACGTCCTGCGCCAGCAGTTGCTGCAGCTTGTCGCGGGTCTCGGCCTTCTCCAGGTTGGGGATGTCGGCGCCGGTGAAAGTGCCGGTGATCTGGGTGTCAAGGTCGATGCGATCCACCACGATCAGCACCGTCGGGTTCTTCAGCCGGGTGCAGCCGCAGCTTCTGCGCGGCGAACACCATCAGCAGCGATTTGCCGGAACCCTGGAAATGCCAGATCAGGCCCTTCTTCGGATAGCCGGCCAGCACCCGCTCGACGATCTTGTTGGCGGCCTCGTATTGCTGGTAGCGGCAGATGATCTTGATGCGGCGCTTCTTCTTGTCGGTGGCGAACAGGGTGAAGTTGGCGAGGATGTCGAGCACCACATGGGGCCGCAGCATGCTCTCGGCGGCGAGCTTCAGGTCCATTCAGCGGATGCTGCTGCCTTCGCCGCCATCCTCATCCAGATTCCACGGCCCCCAATCCTTGACCGGCAGGCCGAGCGAACCGTAGTGATATTCCTTGCCTTCGGTGGCCACCGAGAACACGTTGCAGACGAAGAGTTCCGGCACGAACTTCTCGTAGTCGTCATGCACCTGCACCGCGCCATCGACCCAGCTCACCGCCGCCCGCGTCGGCGTCTTGGCCTCGATCAGCACCAGCGGCAGGCCATTGACCAGCAACACCAGATCGGCCCGGCGTTCGGCGCTGCCGGCGCGGTAGGTGAACTGCTGGGTGACGACGTACTGGTTCTGCTCAAGGTTGTCGAAGTCGATCAGCCGTACCGGCACATGCTCGTTGTTCTGGCCGAAGGGCATGGAACGCTCGCCGCGCAGCCAGGCGGTGATTTCTTCGTTGGCGCGAATCAGGCCGTCGGAACGACCGAAAGGATGATGGCGCGCAGCTTGTAGAGCACCTCGTCGGCGCGATCGGGCTGGGCGGCGATTTCCGGGTTGAGGCGGATCAGCGCCTCGCGCACCCATTGTCTCGACCAGCACTTCCTGCGTCTGGCGCGGAATGTCGGCGCTGGCGACACCGCGCCAGCCGAGGCCCTTGTGGGTGCGGCCGTAGTGGATTTCGGCTCCTGAAGGCGTTGGCCGCAACAGGCTTGCTCGGGCCGGAGAGCAGGTCGTGGAGGTAGGCTTCGACGGTGTTGGATTCGTTAAATGCCACTTGCGCCCTCCGCAATTCCTGCCAAAAACTGCTTCTTCATACCCTCGATCGATGAGCGGCGTGCGACCGTCGCTTCTTCAGCGTATTTGCTTGCGCTATGTTATCCAGCACCTGTTGTTGCACTTCCAGTGGCGGTAACGGCAGACGAACACGAAGCAAATTGCTGGCATTCACGTTTGCCTGACTGACCGCCTTCGTCGCGTAGGCAAGAACCTGGCGACGACCGAAGTCTGAATTCAAGTAAAGCGTGAGGACTCAGACTATGAGCCTTTCGCTATTCGTCTTAATCCGCACAAGGTACAATTAGCAAAGACGTGATCGCCTTCCAACTCATAAAACACATGCGGCCAGACCAATTCGTAGCTGTTGGTGGGATTGAACAGCACATCACCGTGAACGAGTCGATAGGCCTCGAAGTCTTCCTCGGTGCGAGGTCAACGTACTTTGAATGCCGTTTTCGACGCAGAGCCCGTTTTCGATGTTCATCATGCGCAGCATCGGATACTGACCAACCGATCCGGCATTGATTGAAAGGCGTGCTGGGTTTCTGGAACAACCAGAATCACTCAACAACTGGCCAATCGCCATTGAGAAGCTCTGACAGCATTGAGCGAATAAGTTGATCAGCGGCCAGAGGGCGATTTTTTGATGAGCCTCCTTTGCGTGCTCAATCTCCTGCAACACATGAACCAGACGGCGTTGCTCTTCCATCGAAGGCAGCACAAATTCAAAATCAGCCAGACTCGTCCAGTTGGTGCGCGGGCTCAAACTGCCTGCCGAGGTTCCGACCGCATGTTCAAAGAACACATCGGTCTGGCAAATGAAAGGCAGCAGGTCAGGCAGCAGCGCATCGGCATCTTGGCTTTCCAGCACGTAGATGTCACCCGAGCACACGCCGGAAAAATCAGCTACGGCCACCTTGCGCTTGAATGCGCTTCGGCGTTTCCGAACAACACTTGCCCAGGCTTGAATACGCTGGTGAACGTCACGCCATCCGACACGTTACCCCAAGTACGAGAATCCGCAAATCTCCGGGCTCCAGATGTTCCAAGCCTACGAAACCGCTCGACCCCCTCGGTGAGTGGATCGGCACAGCGCGCCTTGGACAGCCGCACTACGTCCCCAAACTTAACCCTGCGCCAGTCGGGCTTGTTAGAATTGATTCTTCATTGCTGCTCAACTCAAGAACGGGGTGGCATAACCAAGAAATTCTGCGTGTGGGCTTCTTTGCTCGCGCCATCTATAAGGATTTGAAGGAGGGGTCTCACGTCGCTCGCATATGGTCATGACTAACCGCGGCTTTCCACGTGACATCCCAACGAAGAAAGACGCAACGCTCTTCGTCTGCCTTACCCCAAAAGGTTCTAATCCTCGACACCAAGAATGATGACTGAATCGAACTCCAGTCCTTTGCTTTTGTGGATGGTCAGAATGCGGACTGCCTGGTCATCCGAAAAGCGTTCAAGGGCCTTGGGCAAATCGGGGTCAAGTTTGAGCAACTCTCAATACGCTTCTTGGTGTCCTGGATCACTTCCTTTAAGCCGAACGCCGACTTCATAGTCCGGAGAAAGGGCGACCAGAGTCTCGATGCCAATCTTTTTCAGGAAGCGAAGAACGTATTCCAGCACCCAACCTGAGAAAAGGCTGCATCAACAAGATCCGCAATAGCTACCCTACTCTGCTGTTTGAGTGACAAAAACGTGGAAATCCTACGAACGTTCGCCCTATCTCGTCGTCGGCAAATGGAACCAGCAGATTCATCAGCCTCACCCAG
>CAWEMU010000028.1:0-62117 GCA_963810175.1 uncultured beta proteobacterium
TATCCGACCGGATGGCGGCGCGCATGGCGTCGAGGTCATGGCCGTAGTGCTTTGCCGGTGTCGAAATCAGTTCCGCCCCGGTTAACAGCGTGGCGAGCGGGTAAACCGCGAAGGCATGCTGCGCGAAAACCGCCGATCGGCCCGGCGCCAGGAAGACGCGGGCGATCAGGTCAAGCACGTCGTTGGAACCATTGCCGAGGACGACCTGATTCTGTGCCAAGACGCAGCGCTCGGCCACCGCTCTGATCAGTTCGAACTGGTCCGGATAGCGCTCGATCCCACTGATCGCCGCCTCTACTGCCCTTCTCGCCTTCGGGCTCATGCCGAGCGGATTCTCGTTGGACGCGAGCTTGACGATCTTGTCGACCGGGATTCCCATCTCGCGGGCCAGTTCGCTGATCGGCTTGCCCGGCTGGTAGGGTGAAATGGCGCGAACGTAGGATAGCGCTTGTTCAACGAGGCTCATGAGCGGTTCCTCAATAGACGGCGACCGGGTAGGACCCGAGGATTTTCAGGTAGGCGGCGCGACTGGCAAGTTCGTCCAGTGCGGTCTTGACCGCCGGGTCGTCGCGATGGCCGTCGACATCCACGTAAAAGACATATTCCCACAGCGCATGCCGGGCCGGACGCGACTCTAGGCGCGACATCGAAACGCCGGCATGGGCGAACGGCAGCAGCAGTTCATGCAGGGCACCGGTGCGATTGGGTGCCGACATGATCAGCGAGGTCTTGTCGCGGCCGGACGGACCGGCGTCATGCTTGCCGAGCACGAGGAAGCGCGTCGTGTTGTTGGGCTCGTCCTCGATGTTTTCGGCAAGGCGCGGCAGGTTATAGCGGGCGGCCGCCGCTTCGCCGGCGATTGCCGCCGTAGCGGCTTCCGCGGCGGCATTCTGCGCCGCCTGCGCGTTGCTGCCGACCGGGATGCGCTGCGCGTTGGGCAGCATCCGGTTCAGCCACTCGTGGCACTGCGCCAGCGACTGGGCATGTGAATAGACCTTGATGATACCGCCCAGATCCGGTTTCGCTGGACAGCAGGTGCTGGTGGATGCGCAGCACGAGTTCGCCGCAGATTCGCAACGGCGTCGCCAGCATCAGGTCCATCGTGCGGCCGACCGCACCCTCGGTCGAGTTTTCGACAGGGACCACCGCGTATTGCGCGTGCCCCGACTCGACCTCGCGGAAGACATCGTCGATCGAGACCTGCGGCAGCAGGCGGGCCGCGTGACCGAAGTGCTTGGTCGCCGCCGATTCCGAAAAGGTGCCGAGCGGGCCGAGAAAGGCGATGCCCAGCGGCTCTTCCAGCGCCAGGCAGGCCGACATGATCTCGCGGAAGAAGAAAGTGATGTTTTCGCCCGGCAGGGGGCCGGGGTTGGCTTCCTGCAGGCGGCGCAGCACCTGCGCCTCGCGCTCCGGACGGTAAATGTGCCCTGCCTCGCCGTGCGCGGCCTTGATCTCGCCGACCTTCTGCGCGCAACGCGCGCGCTGGTTGAGGAGGCGCAGCAGTTCGCCGTCGATACCGTCGATTTCGGCACGGACGCCCGCCAGTTGCTTCTGCAGTTCGTCACTCATCGGCCTCTACCCGTTGCGTTTGGCGAAGTCGTTCATGAAATCCACCAGAACCTGCACGCCTTGCAGCGATACCGCATTGTAGATCGAAGCGCGCATGCCGCCGACCGACTTGTGGCCCTTCAGCGACACCAGGCCGGCCGCCTTCGATTCGGCCAGGAACGCGGCGTCGAGGCGGGGATCGGCCAGCGTAAACGGGACGTTCATCAGCGAGCGGCAGTCGCGAGCGACCGGATTCGTGTAGAAGCCGGCGGAAGCGTCGATGCACCCGTACAAAATGCGCCCCTTTTCGGCGTTGACCGCAGCAATGCCTTCCAGCCCGCCCTGGCGCTTGAGCCACTGGAATACGAGGCCGGCGATATAGATGCCGTAGGTCGGCGGCGTGTTCAGCAGCGAGCCGTTCTCGGCCATCACCGCGTAGTCCATGATGGTCGGGATGGTCAGCGGCGCCATGCCGAGCAGATCACGGTGGATGATGACCAGCGTCAGGCCTGAGGGGCCGATGTTCTTCTGCGCGCCGGCGTAGATCAGGCCGAATTTCTCGACCGGCACCGGCCGCGACAGGATGTGCGACGACATGTCGGCGACCAGCGGCACGCCGGTGTCGGCGATGCGCTCGGCGCTGATCTCGACGCCGTGGATGGTCTCGTTGGTGCAAAGGTGCAGGTAGGCGGCAAAGGGATCGAGGCGGATTTCATCGGCGCCCGGCAGGCGGGTGAAAGCGCTGCTTTCGGTCGTCGCCGCGCAGCGGACGGTGCCGAAGCGCTGCGCCTCGGTGAATGCCTTTTGCGACCAGGAACCGGTGACGATGTAGTCGGCCGAACGCCCGGCCAGCAGGTTCATCGGGATCTGCGCGAACTGCAGGGTCGCCCCGCCCTGCAGGAAGAGGACCTTGTAGTCGGCGGGAATGGCCATCAGTTCGCGCAGGTCGGCTTCTGCCTGCTCGAGGATGCCGGTGAATTCCTTGCCGCGGTGACTCATTTCCATGACGCTGCAGCCGGCGCCGTGCCAGTCGAGCATTTCTTCCTGCGCCTGGCGCAGGACTTCTTCCGGAAGGGCGGCCGGCCCGGCGCTGAAATTCCAGACCCGGCTCATCATTCCTCCCCGGCAGCCTCGCCCGCCGCTTCGCCTGTTGCTTCGCCGGCCACGTTGCCGCTGGCTTCGCCTTCAATCTCGATGTCGCCGACGGTTTCGACAATCTTTTCCAGCCCGGCCAGTTTCTCGCCATCATCCAGCGATATCAGCGTCACGCCCTGCGTCGCGCGGCCCATGCCGCGGATCTCGGCAACGCGGGTCCGGATCAGCACGCCGCCGGTGGTGATGAACATGATCTCGTCTTCATCGCTGACCAGCTTGGCGCCGACGACTATCCCGTTGCGCTCGCTGTCGGCGATGGCGCGGACGCCCTGGGTGCCGCGCCCGGAATGGCGGAAATCGGCGAGCACGGTACGCTTGCCGAAGCCGTTCTCGGTGGCGACCAGCACCGTCTGCTGATCGCTCTCGGCAACGAGCAGCGAAATCACCGACTGGCCCGGCTGCAGGCGCATGCCGCGCACGCCGCGGGCGCCACGGCCCATCGGGCGGACGTCTTCCTCGTCGAACCAGACCGCCTTGCCGGCGTCCGAGACGAGCACGATGTCGCTCTGACCCGAGGTCAGCTCGACACCGATCAGGTAATCGTCGTCATCGAGCGCGACGGCGATGATGCCGGCCTTGCGCGGATTGGAGAAATCGGACAGCGGCGACTTCTTGACCGTGCCCATCAGCGTCGCCATGAAGACGTACTGGTCGTCGGAGAATTCCTTGACCGGCAGTACGGCATTGATGCGCTCGCCTTCTTCCAGCGGGAAGAGGTTGACGATCGGCTTGCCGCGGCTGTTGCGGCTGCCCTGCGGCGCTTCGTACACCTTGAGCCAGTAGCAGCGGCCGCGGTTGGAGAAACACAGGATGTAGTCGTGCGTATTGGCAACGAACAACTGATCGACGAAATCCTCGTCCTTGATCGCCGCCGCCTGCTTGCCGCGGCCGCCCCGCCGCTGGGCGCGGTAATCGGTCAGCGGCTGGGCCTTGATGTAGCCGCCGTGCGACAGCGTCACCACCATGTCCTGCGGCGTGATGAAATCCTCGATGCCGAGTTCCTGCGTGTGCAGGACGATTTCCGAGCGGCGCTCGTCGCCGAACTGGTCGCGGATGGCGGTCAGCTCGCCGACGATGATTTCGGTGATGCGCTCGGGACGGGCCAGGATATCGAGCAGGTCGGCGATCTTGAGCATGACTTCCTTGTACTCGCCGACGATCTTGTCCTGCTCGAGTCCGGTCAGGCGCTGCAGACGCAGTTCGAGGATCGCCTGCGCCTGGGCGTCGGACAGCCGGTAGCCCTGACTGGAGAAGCCGAATTCCGGCAACAGACCTTCCGGACGCGAGGCGTCGGCGGCCGCGCGCAGCAGCATCTCCTCGACCACCGGGCTGCGCCAGGTCCGTTCCATCAGTCCGCGCTTGGCATCGGCCGGGGTCGCCGCCGCCTTGATCAGGGCGATGATTTCATCGACATTGGACAGCGCGACGGCCAGGCCTTCGAGGATGTGGCCACGCTCGCGCGCCTTGCGCAGTTCGAACACGGTGCGCCGCGTCACCACCTCGCGCCGGTGGGCGAGGAAGCATTCGAGCATCTGCTTCAGGTTCAACAGGCGCGGCTGGCCATCGACCAGCGCGACCATGTTCATGCCGAAGGTGTCCTGCAACTGCGTCTGCTTGTACAGGTTGTTGAGGATGACCTCGGCGACTTCGCCGCGCTTGAGCTCGATGACGACGCGCATGCCGGACTTGTCCGACTCGTCGCGGATGTCGGAGATGCCCTCGATCTTCTTCTCGTTGACCAGCTCGGCGACCTTCTCGATCAAGGTCTTCTTGTTAACCTGGTAGGGAATCTCGTCGATGATGATGGCCTGACGATTGCCCTTTTCCATATCCTCGAAATGCGTGCGGCCGCGCATGATGACGCGGCCGCGGCCGGTCTTGTAGCCTTCGCGGACGCCCATGATGCCGTAGATCAGCGCGGCAGTCGGGAAGTCGGGGGCGGGAATGTATTCGATCAGCTCATCGATGCTCAGCGCCGGATTTGCCAGCAGGGCCAGGCAGCCGGCGATCACCTCGTTCAGGTTGTGCGGCGGGATGTTGGTCGCCATGCCGACCGCGATGCCGGCCGAGCCGTTGATCAGCAGGTTCGGGATGCGCGCCGGCAGAACCAGCGGCTCGTGTTCGGAACCATCGTAGTTCGGTCCGAAATCGACGGTTTCCTTTTCCAGGTCTTCGAGCAACTGGTGGCCGATCCTGGCCATGCGGACTTCGGTGTAGCGCATCGCCGCGGCGTTGTCGCCATCGACCGAGCCGAAGTTGCCCTGGCCGTCGACCAGCATGTAGCGCAGCGAGAAATTCTGCGCCATGCGGACGATGGTGTCATAGACCGCCGTGTCGCCGTGCGGGTGGTACTTACCGATCACGTCGCCGACGATACGCGCCGATTTCTTGTACGCCTTGTTCCAGTCGTTGGAAAGCTCGTGCATCGCAAAAAGCACGCGGCGATGCACCGGCTTGAGGCCGTCGCGCACGTCGGGCAGAGCCCGGCCGACGATGACGCTCATGGCGTAGTCGAGGTAGGAACGCCGCATCTCGTCTTCGAGGCTGATCGGCAGTGTTTCTTTGGCGAATTGGTCCATGTCTCACGTCCGCGCCACCCGGGCAGCGCTTTATTGGTTGAATCGAGTGTAATTTGTTATTTTAACACGCCGCCCACACCGAGTCAGACGCCGTTGACCATCAGAACCACTCCCCAATTCATCGACTTGCTGATCGAGCCACGCTGGATTGCCGCGGTCGACCCCGATGTGATGCTCAGGAACCATGCCGTCGCCGTTCACGACGGACGGATCGTCGCCATCCTGCCGAGCGGCGGGGCGCGCGACCGCTTCAGTCCAGGACAGCGGGTCGTGCTGGAGGACCACATCCTGATTCCCGGCCTGGTCAACCTGCACACGCACGCCGCGATGTCGCTGATGCGCGGCCTGGCCGACGACCTGCCGCTGATGGAATGGCTGCAGGGGCACATCTGGCCCGCCGAATCCGCCAACGCATCGCACCAGTTTGTCTTTGACGGCACACGCCTGGCCTGCGCCGAAATGCTGCTGGGCGGGGTCACCTGCTTCAACGACATGTATTTTTTCCCGGAAGCGGCCGCCAGCGCCGCCAGCGAACTGGGCATGCGCGCCATGCTCGGCATCACCGCACTCGAATTTCCGACCCCCTATGCCAGCGACGCGGACGACTATCTCGACAAGGGACTGGCGGTCCGTGAGCAATGGCTGGCGGACCCCCTGATCGGCTTCTGCCTCGCCCCCCATGCCCCCTATACCGTCGCCGATGCGAGCTTCGAGCGCATTGTCACCCTTGCGGCACAGCTCAACGTGCCGATTCATTGTCATGTGAATGAAACCCGCCACGAAATCGAGGAGAGCCTGCGCCAGCACGGCGTCACGCCGCTCTCGCGCCTGCGGCGCCTGGGTCTCCTCGGCCCCGGGTTCATCGGGGTGCACGCGATCCACCTTGACGACGGCGACTTCGAACTGCTCGCGGCAACCGGATGCAGCGTCGCGCATTGCCCGACCTCGAATCTGAAACTGGCCAGCGGCTTTGCCCCTGTGGTGCGAATGCGACAACTCGGCATCAACGTCGGCCTGGGCACCGACGGCGCCGCCAGCAACAACCGTCTCGACATGTTCGGCGAGATGCGCCTTGCCGCGTTGCTGGCCAAGGGCAGCAGCGGCGATGCCAGCGCGCTGCCTGCCCGCGAGGTCCTGCGCATGGCGACGCTCAACGGAGCGATCGCACTCGGCCTCGGCCACGAAATCGGTTCGATAACCCCGGGCAAGGCAGCCGATCTGGTCGCTGTCAGCCTCAAGGGCCTGAACGCCACGCCCTGTTACGATCCGGTATCGCACCTCGTCCATGTCGCGGGCCGTGAATGCGTGACGCATGTCTGGGTTGCCGGAAAGTGTTGCGTTGACCACAAAAGGCTCTCCTGGAGTGGCCAAAATGACTTGGAATCGGCAATCACCCTATGGCAGAATAGGCTGGAGGTCCGTAGTGAATCCTGAAAACAGGTAGCTACATGGGTAAAAAGGTTTGCTAATTTTCTTCAACGAGGGAAAACAATGATCAAGAACATTGCCAAGAAATCTCTTCTTCTGGCTCTGCTGGCCGGTATCGGCTTCGGCGCCACCGTCGCTCAAGCACAAGAGCGCGTTTATGTCATCGACCAGCGCGACGTCGTCGCCCTGAGCGGCTTCGGCCTCTGCTGGCGTACCGGCTACTGGACCCCGGCGGCTGCCGCCAAGGATCCGGCCGGTTGCCAGTGCGACAAGGACCTGCTGCCGAAGGAAGTCTGCGAACCGCCGGCTCCTGCCCCGGTCGCCGCGCCGAAGCCCACCGGTGAGAAGATCACCGTTGCCGCCGACGCGCTGTTCGACTTCGACAAGGCCGTCCTGCGTCCGGAAGGCAAGGCCAAGCTCGACGAGCTGGTCGCCAAGGCTGGCGCCATCAAGCTCGAAGTGATCCTGGTCGTCGGCCACACCGACCGCATCGGCTCCGCCGCCTACAACATGAAGCTGTCCGACCGCCGCGCCGCTGCCGTGAAGACCTACCTGGTCTCCAAGGGCATCGAAGCCAACCGTGTTTACACCGAAGGCAAGGGCCTGACGCAACCGGTCACCGGCGACAAGTGCAAGAAGATGGGTCCGGAAAACGGCGGCAACAAGAAGCTGGTCGCGTGCCTGCAGCCGGATCGCCGCGCCGACATCGAAATCATCGGCACCAAGTAAGCCGCCGCGCTTCAATGAAAAGCCCTGCTTCGGCAGGGCTTTTTCTTTTCAATCCTGCAAACCGACACTCCAGGCCGAATCATGCTCAATGCCGATCCCGCCGAACTTGAAAAATTCGGCGACCTTGCCCATCGCTGGTGGGATCCGAACAGCGAGTTCAAGCCCCTGCACGACATCAATCCGCTGCGCCTCGACTGGATAGACGGTGCCATCGGGCTGCCCGGCAAGCGCGTGCTCGATGTCGGCTGCGGCGGCGGCCTGCTCTCCGAGGGCATGGCGGTGCGCGGCGCCGAAGTCACCGGGATCGACCTCTCGGAGAAGCCGCTCGGCGTTGCCCGTCTTCACCTGCTGGAAAGCGGGCAGAAGGTCGATTACCGGAAGATTTCCGCCGAGCAGATGGCCGAGGAAATGCCCGGCGCCTTCGATGCCGTGACTTGCCTGGAAATGCTCGAGCACGTCCCCGATCCGGCAAGCATCATCGAATCCTGTGCCCGCCTGGTCAAACCCGGCGGCCAGGTGTTTTTCTCGACAATCAACCGCAATCCAAAATCCTATCTGCTGGCGGTGATCGGCGCCGAGTACGTCCTGCAGATGCTGCCCAGGGGCACGCACGATTTCGCCAAGTTCATCAAGCCCTCCGAACTCACGCGCTGGTGCAAGCAGTCCGGGCTCGAGCCGGACGAACTGATCGGCATGACCTACAACCCGCTGACCCGGCACTATGCGCTTGACCGCGATACCGATGTGAACTATCTGGTGCGCGCCACACGCGGTGTTTGACGCGGTACTTTTCGACCTCGACGGCACGCTGGCGGATACCGCGCCAGACCTGTGCGGCGCAATCGGCATTCTGCTGTCGGAGGAAGGTCGACCGCAACAGCCCTTTTCCAGCCTGCGTCCGCATACCTCGCAGGGCGTGCGCGGACTGCTCGGCAAGGCTTTCGCCATCGACCCCACCCACGCAGATTACGCGCGCCTCTCCTCCCGTTTTCTCGAAATCTACGCCGGCCGATTGTGCGAGTTGTCGACGCTCTTTGACGGAATCCCGGCGCTGCTCGATGCGCTGGAAGCGCGGGGGCTGGCCTGGGGCATCGTCACCAACAAGCGGGCGCGCTATACCGATCCACTGGTCGCGGCGCTCGGGCTCAGCCCGCGCACGCAATGCGTGGTCAGCGGCGACACCACCGCCGAAGCCAAGCCATCGCCACTGCCGATCCTGCATGCCTGCACGCTGCTCGGCTGCTCGCCACGGCGCACGCTGTACGTCGGCGACGACCGCCGCGACATCGTTGCCGGGCAGGCCGCCGGAACCCTGACGGCAGCCGTGTCCTACGGGTATCTGGGGGACGGCGGTCCGCTGGATACCTGGGGCGCCGATATCATCGCCGACCACCCGGCCGATCTGGCCGATTTCCTGTTCAGTCCAGGCGCGCCGAAATGAGCAGGTTGCGCGGCGTCAACCGGCGTTCGCAGAAACGGCGAAGCTGCACGGCGTAGCCGTCATTCTCGAGCCGGACGGCAAGATCGAGCGCCAGCCAGACCTCGAGCGGACGCCGGAAGGCGTGGCGCACGATGGAAAGGCGCATGACCTCGCGCTGGCGCTGCCAGCCACGGCGCTCGAGTTGATCCATATCGCTCGCCGCGGGAACCGCCAGCTTCTCGCGCTGCGCCATCAGTTGCATGAATTCGCCGAAGCTGCCGCGTGACCAGGCCGCGGGCACCGGGCGAAAGTTGCGATACCCGCCGCTACCGTCTTTGCAGCCGGCGCCACACATCGAATCCCAGTTTCCACGCCATTTCCCGGTCGCGCTGACGCACCCGGCGGGGCGCCGCGGTCACCGCTTCCGTCACCGCCATCCTGGCGTCGTCGCCACTGACAACCGTCAGCAACGGGCCCGACAGCGTCCGGTAGTTTCCTTCGATCCCGCGATGATAACAACACGGCACGACATCCAGCGCGGCCAGACCCGACGGAGCGGCACGCGTGACCAGCGCGCGGTGCAGATGGCCACAGGCATGCAGCGCCACCGCGTGCCGGCCGCGATCCAGGGGCGCGCCGGGCAAGGTCACGTCAGCCACCACGAAGTCCTGCGCGACCCCGGCGCGTGCTGCCAGATCTTGGCCATCCGCACACAGCGCCGGATCGATGTCCAGCGTGCTCACGCGGACCTTCCATTGCCCGGCCAGCAATCGTCCCAGATGCCCCTTGCCGCCGCACCAATCGACCACGGGAAGGCCCGTACCCATGGACGGTCGCGGCGAATGCCTCGATCTGCGCCCGCTTGCGTCCGGGGATATCCCGGTCCCAGAACCGGTCGTGGTCCACGAAGGGTTCCTTCCGACCGGCGGCCACATCGGCCAGTTCAGGCAGCACCGCCAACTCGGGAACATGACGGGCAACAAGGGCCGCCGCAGCCTCTCCGTCGTCGGCAAGCCGTGCCTGCTCGCCATCGTCGAGCGCCAGCAGGTCATAAGCCAGTGCCGGCCAGCGCCGGCACCAGTCAGGGCGAATCTCGCGAAACGGCTGGGCGTGCCAGAGCGGCTGGCACTCCGACAGGACGCGATCGAGCGCCTGCTGGCGCGCGGCAAGATTCATCTGACGGCAGCCAGGCGCTCCCTTCGCCGGTAACCGACAAGGGCGGGAACGATTGCCAGCAGGATCACGGCAAGGCCGAGGACGAGCGGCCAGAGCACCGGCCGGTTCCATTCGCGCCGGGCATTGGCGCGGTCAACCGCGTCAATGCGCTGGTATTTCAGGATGTTGTTGCCGACATCGCTCGGCTTGCGGTTCTTCAGCCAGCGGTGCGCCAGCGTGTAGCTTTTCGGATGGAGGCCGAAGTCCCACGGCGCATCGTGGTGCAGGATACGGTTCATGGCACGAATGATCTGCAGGCGTTCGGGCGTGTTGTCCATGTTCTTCATCCTGGCAAACAGCCGGTCGAACTCGGGGTTGGCATAGTTGGAAGCATTCTCGCCGCCCGTCGCGACCTTGCCTTCCCTGCCGTCAAGCAGGAAGAAGAAGTTCTCGGGATCGGGGTAATCGGCATTCCAGCCCAGATAGTAGAGTTGGACGTTGCCCTTGCGGATCTTGTCCTGGAAGCGGTTGAAATCGGTGGAACGCACGACCAGTTGCACGTCGATCTTGGCAAACTGCCGGGTCAGCCAGTCGAGCCGCGACTTTTCACCCATGCCGCCGCCCGTGGTGTCGAGGTAGACCACCAGCGGCTCGCCGGTCCTTTCATCGCGCCCGTTCGGATAGCCGGCATCGACCATCAGCTTTCTGGCGACCGCGACCGGCTTGCGCTGCGGCTTGCCATCGACCCAGTCGTACACCGCCGCATTGATGCCTTCCTCACCCCCCTCGTAGCCGAATATCCCCGGCGGTAGCGGGCTCTGGGCAGGTATCCCGCGGCCATTCTGGAATATCGAGATGTACTCCTCCTGGTCGACGGCGATCGAAATGGCCTGCCTGAGCATGGTCGCACGCCCGTTCAGCCCGCCAATCACCGGGTCGAGCATGTTGAAGCCCAGGTAGAACGTCGATATCTTGACCGAGGTCAGCAGGCGTATTCCCTTGTCACGCATTTCGTCGGTCAGCGCCACGTCGCCCCCGACATTGACGCGAACCGCCTGATCGAAACTGTCCGAGGAAATGCCCGATGCGTCGTAGTATCCCTGCAGGAACTTGTTCCAGTAGGGAATCGCCTCCTTCTCGCGGGAGAAGACGGCCTTGTCGATCAACGGCAGCGGCTTGCCGCAATCTGCCAGCAGGCCGGCCTCGCGGTCGCCCTCCTCGCCCTCGCAGGGATAGGTCTGGCGGCCAGAAAAATTGGGGTTGCGCGAGAGCACCATGCGGCGGTTCGGATCGTTCTCGCTGAGCATGAACGGCCCGGTGCCGACCGGCCACCAGTCGAGCGTCAGGTTCTTCGCAGCCATGCCGGGCTGCGAGAAGAAGCGATCGACCTCGCGCGGCACCGGGGCAAAAAAGGGCATCGCCAGCCAGAAGAGGAACTGCGGATATTTTCCCTTGACGCGGATGCGCCAGGTATGGCGGTCAACCTTCTCGACCCCGGACAAGGGATAGGCATCGAGGTCGATCCACGCATCGGCAGGCATGTCTTTCGCGGCCTTCTGCAACGCTTCTCCCAGCTCACGGAGACCGATGATCCTGTCGGCCATCATGCCGAAGATCGGCGAATGGATGCGCGGCAGGGCCAGGCGCTTGATCTGGTAGATGTAGTCGTCGGCAGTCAGCTCGCGGCTGCCGGTCTGCGGAAAATCGCCGACTGTCTGCCGGCCGTCGGCGATGCCCTTTCCCAGATAAAGAGCCTGCCCCGTGGCATCGAGGGCGAAGGCCGGGTGCGGCTGGTAACGGATCCCGGGCGCCAACCTGAGTTCATAGACGCTCTCGGCAATCGCATCGACCGGAGCATCTGCAGGCACCTCGCGACCTTGCGCATCAAGAAATCGGGGCTGCGGCACCTGCTCCAGGGTTCCCGGAATCAGTTCATAGGGGCGCTTGAGGTAGTGGTACTGCAACGGCGGCTCATAGATCTGCGCCGTGAAAGTGATTTCGTCTTCGGTGTAGGACTGCGCCGGATCGAGATGCTTCGGCCGATCTGTAAACGCCGCATAAAGGACGTTGCTCTCGGCATCGGCCGCCGGATAGGGATCGTTCCACGGCTGACTGCAGCCAGCAAGAGTACCCATCAGCAGGAGTTGCACGAGTTTTTTCTGCATGAAACGAAGTGTAACAACTTGACCGCATCCCTGCCCATTGCCGACAATTGCCGGATACCGGAAAACAGGAGACGAACCGATGCTCGATGCGAAGATTCAGGATTTCACGCTGCCCGCCACCGGCGGAAGCGACTTCAGCCTGGCGGCACAGGCCGGCAAGGTCGTCGTAATCTACTTCTACCCCAAGGACAGCACGCCGGGGTGCACGACCGAAGCGCAGCAGTTTCGCGACCTTTACCCGCAGTTTGTCGCGGTCAACGCCGTGATTCTGGGTATTTCCCGGGACAGCGTGAAGTCGCACGAAAACTTCAAGGCCAGGCAGTCGCTGCCCTTCGAACTCGGTTCCGACGCCGACGAGAGTGTCTGCAACGTGTTCTCCGTGATCAAGATGAAGAACATGTACGGCAAGCAGGTGCGCGGTATCGAGCGCAGCACCTTCGTCATCGACCGCAACGGCGTCCTGCGCCGCGAGTGGCGCGGCGTCAAGGTGCCCGGACACGCCGAGGAAGTTCTCGCTTTCGTCAGGGCCCTGTGAACCGCGACCGATGACCCGCCCCATGACGCGCAAGCCAGCCACCATCAGGAAGTCGGCCCTTACCAAGATATTCGTCCTCGATACCAACGTGCTGATGCACGACCCGAGTTGTCTTTACCGGTTCGAGGAGCACGATATCTTCCTCCCGATCATGACGCTGGAGGAACTCGACAATCACAAGAAGGGCATGTCGGAGATCGCCCGCAACGCCCGCCAGGCTTCGCGCATGCTCGACGAAATGCTGGTTCACGATGGCGTCGATATCGACGAGGGGATCGACCTTTACGGCCCTTCGAGCAAACTGGCGAGCGGTCGGCTCTTCCTGCAGACCGAAGCGATCAGCGCCGAACTGCCGCAGGGACTGCCAACTTCGAAGGTCAACAATCAGATCCTTTCGGTAGTCATCCACCTCCAGAAGAAGTTCCCCAAGCGACCGGTCATACTGGTGTCGAAAGACATCAACATGCGCATCAAGTCGCGCGCGCTCAACCTGCTCGCCGAGGATTACTTCAACGACAAGGTGCTCGAGGACACGGACATCCTCTACACCGGCACGTGTGCCCTGCCGGACACCTTCTGGGAGCAGCATGGCCAGGGGATGGAATCCTGGAAGAAGGAGACAAGGACCTACTACAGGGTCAGCGGACCGCTGTGCCCGCAACTGCTGGTCAACGAGTTCGTCTGGCTGGAAAGCGACGGCTTCGCGGCAATCGTCAAGGAGACCGCCGGCACGGCGGCGGTTCTCGAAACACTGGTCGATTACACGCATCCGAAGAATGCCGTCTGGGGCATCAACGCGCGCAATCGCGAGCAGAACTTCGCGCTCAACCTCTTGCTCAACCCGGAGATCGACTTCGTCACCCTGCTCGGCCAGGCCGGCACCGGCAAGACACTGCTGACGCTCGCCGCCGGCCTGACCCAGGTGCTGGAAAGCAAGCGCTTCGCCGAGATCATCATGACCCGTGTCACGGTGCCGGTCGGCGAGGATATCGGTTTCCTGCCGGGGACCGAGGAGGAAAAGATGGCGCCATGGATGGGCGCGCTCGAGGACAATCTCGACGTCCTGACGCATACCGAGGACAACGGCAGCCCGTACAGCGGCGACTGGGGCAAGGCGGCCACGCAGGACATCATCCGCTCGCGGATCAAGGTAAAGTCGCTCAATTTCATGCGCGGCCGCACCTTCCTGAAGAAATACCTGATCATCGACGAGGCGCAGAACCTGACGCCCAAGCAGATGAAGACCCTGATCACGCGGGCCGGCCCCGGCACCAAGGTCATCTGCCTCGGGAATATCGCGCAGATCGACACGCCTTACCTCACCGAGGGCAGTTCCGGCCTGACTTACGTGGTCAACCGCTTCAAGGGCTGGCAGCACTCCGGTCACATAACGTTACAACGCGGCGAGCGTTCCCGCTTGGCTGACCACGCTGCCGAGGTGTTATAATGCGATGTAATAACTAATAGGGGCCGTGTCAGCGACACGGCCTTTTCGTTTCAGCCACGGGCTGCGTCCGCCGGAGGAACATTTGAAACGCCGTGATTTTCTTGCTACTGCCGTTGTCCTTTCGCTGTTGTCGGGCGAAGCGATGGCAGCAAAGAAGAAGTCTGACGCCAAGCCGGCGTCGAAACCTTCCTCAAGAAGGTCAACGGGCAGCCGCAGCAGCGCAAAGCCTGCCTCCGCGTCGGCCCGGCCACAGGGTCCGGTCGCCCATACCGCCGAAGATCCGATTACCGAAAAGCCGCCCCAGGGCACGTCCGCCAGTCGCCTGCCCCCGGTCAAGGCAGCCGAACCGCCTGCAAACTGGCAAACCTATGAGGTTTCGACCAGCGTCACCGTCAAGGGGGCATCCGGGCAGACCCGCCTGTGGCTGCCCCTGCCGCTCAACCAGGACACCCTTTTCCAGCGGACCCTTGGCCACAGCTGGGATGGCAATCCGAAGCTTTCCACCATGCGCCGGCTGCCCGACGGCGACCTTGAAGTGTTTCATTCCGAATGGGCCGACGGCAACGATGCGCGATTCCAGATCAGGACGCTGGTCACGACAGCGGATCGCCATTTCGATGTGGCCAGGCGCACCGTCGCGCCCGAGCGTGAGGACATTCTCCGGCGGAATCTTCAGTCGTCCCAACTGATTCCCAACGACGGCCTGGCCCACCAGCTAGGTGAACGGATCGTCGGCCGGATCAAGGATCCGGTCGCCCAGGCCAAGGCAGTATACGACTGGGTCGTTGACAATACTATCTACGATGTTGCGTTGCCCGGTTGTGGTGGCGGCAACGTCAACCAGCAACTCATCCGCGGACAATACGGCGGGCGTTCAGCCGACATCAACGGCCTGTTCGTGGCGCTCTGCCGCGCCATCGGCATTCCGGCACGCTGCGTTTACGGCCTGCGCGTCGGGCCCTCGCGGCTTTTCCGCAGCCTGGGGCTCAACGGTGAGGACGCGACCCGGGCACAGCACGTCCGGGCGGAGTTCTACATTCCCGGCTTTGGCTGGATTCCGGTCGACCCCAGCGATGTCCGGAGAGCCATGGCGATGGAAGGGTTATCGGATCGCGACAGCAAGTTGTTGTCCCTGCGCAAGATACTGTTCGGCGTCTGGGAAATGAACTGGGTCGCCTTCAATGTCGGAACCGATGTCGAACTCCCCGGTCGCCAGACCAGAATCCCGTTCCTGCTCCTCCCGCAGCTCGAATCGCGGGGAGCCCTGCGCGACGGGACCGACCCCGGCGGCTTTGAATACACCATCAGCGCGCGCCGTCGCGTCGAACTCTAGCCTTACCTCATTGCGGGTCAGTGACCGGGGCGGCCGGACCCAGCCCCGGCCAGACTCTCGAAGCGCGTGTATTCGCCGAGGAAGGTCAGCCTGATCGTGCCGGTGGGCCCGTTGCGCTGCTTGCCGATGATCACTTCGGCAATGCCCTTGTCCGGCGTGTCGGGCTTGTAGTATTCCTCGCGATACATCATCAGGATTACATCGGCATCCTGCTCGATGGCGCCCGATTCGCGCAGGTCGGACATCATCGGACGTTTGTCGTTGCGCTCCTCGACCTTGCGCGAAAGTTGCGACAGAGCAACGATGGGCACCTGCAATTCCTTGGCCAGTGACTTGATCGCCCGCGAAATGTCAGACACCTCCGTCGCCCGGTTCTCGCCCTGACGATTGCTGCTCATCAACTGGATATAGTCGATGACCAGCAGGCCAAGTTTGCCTCCATACTGGCGCGCCAGCCGGCGTGCCCGGGCACGCAGGTTGGCCGGGGTCAGGCCGCCGGTTTCGTCGATATAGATAGGCGCCTCATGCAGCTTGCCCAGCGCAAAAGAGAGGCGCGACCATTCGTCATCGGTCAGGCGTCCGCTGCGCACCCGATGCGAATCGAGGCGGCCGATCGACGCCAGCATCCGCATCGCCAGTTGCGTGCCGCCCATTTCCATGGAGAAGATGCCTACCGGCAGCCCGGTCTCGACCGCGACACTCTCGGCAATGTTCAGTGCGAAGGCGGTTTTTCCCATCGACGGCCTTCCTGCGACGATGATCAGATCGCCGGCCTGAAAACCCGATGTCATCCGGTCAAGATCGACATAGCCGGTGGGAATGCCGGTGATGTCCGACGGATTGTCGCGGTCGTGCAGTTCCTGGATGCGCTCGACAACCTGGGTCAGCAAGGGATTGATGTGAACGAAACCATCGCTGTGGCCCGCACCGGCTTCGGCAATGGCGAAGATCTTGGATTCCGCCTCGTCAAGCAGGGTTTCGGCATCCCGCCCGAGCGGGTTCAGCGCGTCGGCAGCAATCTCGTCGGCCGTGGCGACCAGTTGGCGCAGGACAGACCGTTCGCGAACAATCTCGGCGTAACGCCTGATATTCGCAGCCGACGGCGTGTTCGCGGCAAGTTCGCCGAGGTACGCCAGCCCACCGGTCTGTTCACCTTCGCCCGCGGCATCAAGAGCTTCGGCAACCGTGACGACGTCAGCCGGCTTCGACCTTTCGAGCAGGTTGCGAATCTGCCGGAAGATACGCCGATGCTCGTCGCGATAGAAATCACTGTCGGTAACCAGATCGCCCATCCGGTCCCAGGCCTGATTGTCGAGCAACAAGCCACCAAGGACCGACTGCTCGGCTTCGATCGAGTGCGGAGGCACCCGCAACTGGGCAAGCGCGGAATCGCTGACGTGGTTCTTTTGCGGGCGCTGATTCATGTGGCCAAGTTTAAATTAAAAAGGCCCCGCAACTGCGAGGCCTTCGGTCGCAATGGACAATCCGGATTAGCCGGAGACCACCGCCACGGTGATGTTGGCTGTCACGTCGGCGTGTATCACAACGTCGAGCGGGAATTCGCCAATCGTCTTCAGCGGGCCATCCGGCATGCGGATGGCCGATTTGTCTACGTCGAAACCGGCAGTCTTGAGCGCTTCGGCGATATCGGCATTGCCTACCGACCCGAACAGACGACCGTCCATCCCGGCCTTGCGGGCGACGGAAACCGAGAGACCGGCCATCTTGTCGGCAATGCCTTGAGCAGCGTCGCGCTTTTCGGCGGCAACCCTTTCGAGTTCGGCGCGCCGGCCCTCGAATTCGGCCAGGGCAGCCGGC
The DNA here is from genome assembly GCA_963810175.1 of uncultured beta proteobacterium. Lineage (GTDB taxonomy): Bacteria > Pseudomonadota > Gammaproteobacteria > Burkholderiales > Rhodocyclaceae > Azonexus. Next base: position 17,313 of record CAWEMU010000028.1, read on the forward strand.
GTGGCACGCCTCGCCATGTGCTTCGGGATCAGGAAGTTGCGGGCGTAGCCGTCCTTGACCTTGACGATGTCGCCAAGGTTGCCGAGGTTGATTACCTTCTCGAGCAGAATGATTTGCATTTTTCGTCTCCCCGGGAATTATTGATGGTTGTCGGTGTAGGGCAGCAGTGCCAGGAAGCGGGCACGCTTGATCGCGGTGCCCAACTGGCGCTGATAGCCCGCCTTGGTGCCCGTCAGCCGGGCCGGCATGATCTTGGCGTTTTCCTGGATGTATTCCTTCAGGACATCCACATCCTTGTAGTCGATCTGTTCGACCTTCTCCGCCGTAAAACGGCAGAACTTGCGGCGCTTGAAGAGACCGCTACCGCGCTTCTTTTTCTTGTCGTCTTCCTTCTTCTTGAAGAATCGAGCCATTTTCATTTCCTTCCAAAAATTCGATTGAATTCACATGCAGCACGGGCGTCTTGCTGTTGCGACTCCTGGCTGCGAGAAAGCCAGTCACATTGACTGCCCCGCCGAGGGATACCGCCTGAAGCCAGCGGGCGGGTTCGCCCAGGGCCACGACAGCGATCTCCAGCTCCACCAGGCGCTCTGTACCGCTTTCGGTCTGCGCGGATCTGTGTTGCAGCAATCCTTCGCTGACCGGAACTCCTGCCGGGGTATAGCGCAAGGCTTTGCGCTCGACCAGCTTTCCCGAGAGTTCGATGCAGTTCAGCCGTCTTTCCCGTGCAAATTGACGTCAGGCAACAGCCGCTTCGGTCAACTCGGCCGGAACTGTGTCACCAGGCATCATTGACCTGGACTTCTCTTCCTTCATCATCGGCGAAGGCGTCATGACCGCAGCCTTCATCTTGACGGTGAGATGGCGTAGCACGGCGTCGTTGAACTTGAACGAGTGTTCGAGTTCGTTCAGCGTTTCGCCGTCGCACTCGATGTTCATCAGGACGTAGTGGGCCTTGTGGATCTTCTGGATCGGGTAAGCCAATTGGCGGCGGCCCCAGTCTTCCAGACGATGGATCGCACCCCCCTTGGCGGTAACGATGGCGCGATAGCGCTCGACCATGCCGGGCACCTGTTCGCTCTGGTCCGGATGGACGATAAAGCAGATTTCGTAATGACGCATGCAAACTCCTTCTGGGATGAACCCCCCGCCATGCGAATGCGGTGGGGCAAGGTTGAAAAGCCCGCGATTATAACAACTATCGCAGGCTTTCGGTCAAAACGCGGGAATTTGTCAAAAGCTGTCGTCGGCCATTTCCAGCGCGCCTGTCGCCCCGTCAATCACGGATTCCGCCAGGCCGGCTGCCTGGGTCAGGAAATGATCGGCGAAGAAGCGGGTCGTCGCGAGCTTGGCCGGCCAGAACGGGTCGCCATCTCCGGCCGCAATTCTTGCCCGGGCGATCACCGCCGTCCGCCCCATCTGCCAGCCGCCGGCAACGATGCCGAACAGGTGAAGAAAGGGCACCGCACCGGCATGAACCGCTTTCGGGTCACTGGCGAAATTGGCCACGATCCACAAAACCGCCCTTTCCAGCGCGTCGACCGCAGCAAGCTGACGACTGCCGATCATTGCCAGATCGCCGTCCAACCCGGCGGCAGCGGTCCGCATTTCGCCGATCACCGCATTGATGGTGGCACCCTTCTCACGGGCAATCTTGCGGCCGATCAGATCGTTGGCCTGGATGGCCGTCGTTCCTTCGTAGATCGTCGTGATGCGGGCATCGCGCAGGTGCTGGGCAGCACCGGTTTCCTCGATGTAGCCCATGCCGCCGTGCACCTGGACGCCGAGGGAAGCGATGTCGATCGAGCTCTCGGTGCCCCAGCCCTTGACGACCGGAATCATCAGGTCGGCGAACGCCTGCGCCTGAGCACGCGCAGCGCCATCCGGATTCCGGTGCGCATTGTCGAGGGCGGCTGCGGTGACGTAGGCCAGCGCGCGCATCGCTTCGATGCGGGCGCGCATCGACATCAGCATGCGGCGAACGTCGGGGTGACGGATGATCGGCACCTTCGGGCCGCCACGTACACCGACTTCGGTGCCTTGGACACGATCCCTGGCATAGCCGACGGCGCGCTGATACGCCCTTTCGGCATCGCCCAGACCTTCCAGACCGACATTGAAGCGGGCGGCATTCATCATGATGAACATGTATTCGAGGCCGCGATTCTCTTCACCGACCAGCGTACCGATGGCCCCGCCGTGGTCGCCGAAGGCCAGCACCGCCGTCGGGCTGCCATGGATGCCAAGCTTGTGCTCGATCGAAACACAGTAGACATCATTGCGTTCGCCCGGCTTGCCATCCGCCTTGAGCATGAACTTGGGCACGACGAACAGCGAGATGCCCTTGACGCCTTCCGGCGCATCGGGGGTGCGCGCCAGCACGAGATGGACGATGTTTTCCGTCATGTCGTGCTCGCCGTAGGTGATGAAAATCTTCTGGCCGAAAATCCGGTAGGTGCCGTCGCCGACCGGCTCGGCGCGACTGCGCACCGCCGCCAGATCGGAACCCGCGGACGGTTCGGTCAGGTTCATCGTGCCAGCCCATTCACCGGAGACGAGGTTCGGCAGGTAGGCCGCCTTCTGTTCGTCGCTGCCGGCGATCATCAGCGCCTCGATGGCTCCCTGGGTCAGCATCGGACACAGCGAGAAGGCATGGTTGGACGCCTTCCACATCTCGCTGACCGCTGTCGACAGCAATCGGGGCAATCCCTGCCCGCCGAACTCCGGGTCGCAACCGAGCGCGTTCCAGCCGTTGTCCACGAACTGGCGATAAGCCTCCTTGAACCCCGGCGAAGTGGTGACGACGGTATCCTTCCAGCTGGCACCGTCCTTGTCGCCGACATGATTGAGCGGCGAAAGAACGCCACCGGCAAACTTCGCCGCTTCTTCGAGAATCGCATCCACGACATCCGGGGTCGCTTCCTCGCAACCCGGCAGTGACACGATCTGATCAAGACCGGCGAGATCCTGCATGACGAACCGGATGTCCTTCAATGGGGCCAGATAATCACTCATGATGCAGCCGACTCGCTTTCAATTTTGTTTGACACTTCCTTCAACTCGACCAGGAACAGGATGTCGCTGATGACCGGCAAAGAGAAGCCCAGGCGCGTCCCGCCCCGGTTGTCGCGCAGCAGTTGATTCATGTATTCGATGACGCTGCCGTCGTTCCAGCGCATGAGAACCTGTTCCGTGATCGCCGGCATGCCCTCGATGCCTTCGACCTTGCCACCGGCAAGCCGGTTGCCTGCAGCCTCCGGCTCGGTATCCAGGATTACGTTAACCGGGCCCTCGCTCTCGGGCTCGACTGTCTGCTCCCACCTTTGCACCTCGACGTTGAAATTCTTGTTGAGGTCGCGGGCAACCTTCTCGAATTCCTTGCGCATTCCCGCCATCCGGTAGACTTCCATGAGCCGGATCCACGGCTTGAGCGCTTCCTGCGGATTGCTGTCGATATACTCCTGGAGTGCTTGGGCCGCACCCTTCACGCGCCCGAAAGAAAGCATTATTTCAGCCAGTTCCATGACCGGATTGGCCTCGAAATGCTCGTCAACCGTGGCCGCCGAGACCGACATGATCGAGTCCAGCCGCGACGGTGCGGCGGCAACCGGTGCGGCGGCCGACGGCACGTCGGCACCGACATCCAGCTTCATCGGCATCCCCATGGCAACAGGGTCCACCGGCAGGTCAACACCACCGCGCTCCTCGCGCTCATCCTTGCGTTGCGGGTCGACCTCGACATCTCCGGTCGCATGGCCGGCCACACCTCCATCGGCGCGCCCCCGGGAATTCCGCCAGAACAGCCAGCCGGCAAGGGCCAGAAGCGCACCGACCAGTGCGCCGTACAGGGTGCTGTTCGAGCCACCGGTGCCAACGTCGGCAGGCGCTGTCCTGACAGCCGCCTCCGGTGCGGGAACCGGCTGCGCCGGCTTGACCTCGGGCTGAGGCGGTTGCCCGGCGGCCGGGGTGGCGGCCGCCAGTTCGAGTTTCTGCGTCAGCTCAGCCGCCCGCTGCTGCAACTCGCCAACCGTGGCCTCCATGCTCTTGATCTTGTCATCCGACGGCGCCATGCCAGCCTGAGCGACCGGAACCTTCACCGGCTCGGCCGGCTGACCGGTCAGCGGGGCAGGCGCCGATGACGGACGGGTAACCGCTGGCTGCGGAGCGACCGCTGTGCGAGCCGCTCCAGCCTCCCTCCGCGGCGCCGGCGTCGCCGCCGGCACCCTGACCGGAGGCGACCGGTCCGCGGCGCGGCCAATCGGCGGTGACGCAAAAACGACGTACTCCCGGACAATGTCATGCCCGCAGGAGACATAGACCACCACCGCGAGCACCGGGTCGGCAAGCGGCACACTTGAACGAATTTCAAGAACCGGGGGATAGCCCCTGCGAACCGCGAACGTCGCCTGCTTCAACCAGGGAAGATCGTCGTCGCCGGCGGGCTTCTTGAGCCGGAAACAGCCGGAATCCAGCGAACCCGCCCCCGCACCCAGAATATCGACCTCGAAGCGCGGCTTGTCGCCCAGTGCCGCCTTCCCTCTGAGTTCCCCGAGGCCGATGGCAGCCGCCTCCCCCGACAGCGCAATCAGCGCGGCAATCAGGGAAGAACGAAATATGGAATGTTTCACCGTTTCAGACCCCAATGACATGAAATTTTCCGAATTGTAGTACCTATTTGTTGGCGAGATAAATGGAATCGTCAAAAGTCACAACCCATTCCGGACGATAGATTACGAAGAGGGTCATCAACATGCCGCTGAGCCAGGCTTCCGAAAACCCGAGGAGGATAAGAAAGGGAAGATATTCGTTGGCCAGATAGTCCCATTCGTAAGCGCCGGCCATAGCCAGCAGGCAAGCCGCGGCGACACCCACGGCACAGACCGTCAGGAACGACCCGAGGAAACCATTGATGAAGACATAGATGAAAAAGTGGCGTGGCAGGAAGCCCAGGACCAGCCGATGGACCGCCTGACTAATCATCACTCCGATACCCGCCATCAGGAGTGCGTTGACTGCAAAGCCGAAGTACCCGGCTTCGCCATTCAGGGTGATGCCAAGAACGACCAGCGAAAGGCCGACGAACGCAAGGTGGGGACCGAAGCTGAGGGTAAAGACCGTGGCCCCCAGAAGATGCAGCGACAGGCCAGGCTTGACCCCCGCCTTGAGACTCCACAAGAGCGTCAGCACCACGATCATGCCGAGCCATACGTTGAGCTGCTCGGACTCCTTGAGCAGAGTCCACGGTGCCCTCAACAGACTGCGGGCGAAGAGTGGCAGCCAGACAGCCCAGGCCGCCCAGTACCAACCCTCGCCCAGCAGTGTATCAGGCAGATTCACACGGCTATTCTAGCCGACGGCTGCCTCGAGTTGCGGAACCACTTCGAACAGGTCGCCAACGAGACCGTAATCCGCCACCTGGAAGATCGGCGCATCGGGATCCTTGTTGATGGCGACGATGACCTTCGAGTCCTTCATCCCGGCCAGGTGCTGAATCGCCCCCGAGATGCCGACCGCGATGTAAAGCTGGGGCGCGACAATCTTGCCGGTCTGGCCGACCTGGTAATCATTCGGCACAAAACCGGCGTTGACCGCGGCACGACTGGCGCCGAGGGCGGCACCCAGCTTGTCGGCAAGCGGTTCGAGCAGCTTGTGATAGTTCTCGCCACTACCCATGCCGCGCCCGCCCGAAACGATGATCTTGGCGGCGCCGAGTTCCGGACGTTCGGACTTGGTCAGTTCGCGGCTGGTCAGCGTCGCCTGCGCGGTATCGGCCGCGGCGGCGATGTTTTCGACCTGTGCCGAGCCACCGCCGGCGACCGCATCGAACGCAGTGGTGCGCACCGTGATCACCTTGACCGGGTCGGCGCTCTTCACCGTGGCCAGTGCATTGCCGGCGTAGATCGGGCGGATGAAGGTGTCGGCGGATTCGATGCCGCTGATTTCGGATATCTGGCCGACGTCGAGCAGCGCCGCGACACGCGGCAGGATGTTCTTGCCGAAGGGGCTGGCTGGGGCGAGGATGTGGGTGTAGGCCGCCGCATTGGCAATCACCAGTGCGGCAAGGTTCTCGGCGGTCTGGGATGCGTAGTGGGGCGCATCGGCCACCTTGACTCTGGCGACACCCTGCAGGCCTGCGGCTTCCTGGGCGGCGCCGTTGCAGTCAGCTCCGGCGACGAGAACGTGGATCTCGCCCCCGATCCTGCCGGCAGCGGCGACCGTGTTGAGCGTAGCGGCCTTGAGGCTCTGGTGGTCGTGTTCGGCGATAACGAGAATGGTCATTTAGATCACCTTGGCTTCGTTCTTGAGTTTATTGACGAGTTCGGCGACGTCGGCAACCTTGATGCCGGCCGAGCGCTTGGGCGGTTCGCTGACCTTGAGGACTGCCAGGCGGGGAGCCACATCGACGCCGAGTTCGGCTGGCTTGACGGTGTCAAGCTGCTTCTTCTTGGCCTTCATGATGTTCGGCAGCGTTGCATAGCGCGGCTCGTTCAGACGGAGGTCGGACGTGACCACGGCCGGCAGCGAAATCTCGAGGGTTTCGAGACCACCGTCAATTTCGCGCGTGACCGCGGCCTTGCCGTCGGCAATGACGACCTTGGAGGCGAAGGTGGCTTGCGGCCAGTCAGCGAGCGCCGCCAGCATCTGTCCGGTCTGGCTGGCATCGTCATCTATGGCCTGCTTGCCGCAGATCACGAGTTGCGGCTGTTCCCTGTCGCAGAGGGCTTTCAGCAGCTTGGCGACGGCTATCGGTTCCAGTTCGACGTCGGTTTCGACGAGGATGCCGCGGTCGGCGCCGATGGCCATGGCGGTGCGCAGGGTTTCCTGGCAGGCGGCGAGCCCGCAGGAAACGGCGATGACCTCGGTGGCGACGCCCGCTTCCTTGAGCCGGACCGCTTCTTCAACGGCAATCTCGTCAAAGGGGTTCATGCTCATCTTGACGTTGGCCAGATCCACACCCGTGCCGTCCGTCTTCACGCGAATCTTGACGTTGTAGTCCACTACCCGTTTCACGGGGACGAGAATCTTCACAAAGCTCTCCTTTCCGGTCAGTTGATTTTGTCAGTGCCTTTTTACTACAGATTGCCACCTGTTTGACAGAGTCCGCATCATTGCGCACAATGACCATACCGTTTCGTATGGAGTGCATACGGTAGCGTATGGAAACCCGTTCTGTCAACCCCCGGACCCGACCGGTCCGCCGCAAGCTGGCGAGTCCGCGGGCTCAGCTTGACCGCGGAAACTGGATCGAAAGCGCCATCGACGTACTGGCCCGCGAAGGCCTCGGCGGTCTCCGCATCGAAGTCCTTGCCAAGCGTTGTGGCGTCACCAAGGGCAGCTTCTACTGGCATTTCAAGGACCGCCAGGATCTGCTCACGGCCATGCTGGAATACTGGAAGGAAGGCCGCATTCGTGACATCGAGAAGACGACGTCGGTGACGCCCGGCAGGGAGCGCGAACAGCTCCACTTTGCCATCGAGGTCTATGGCGCCAGCCGCAATCGCAAGGGGATGGCGATCGAACTCGCGGTTCGCGACTGGGCCCGCCATGACCCGCAAGCAGCGACATTCGTCGAATCGGTCGATCTCTATCGACTGGAATGTACCCGCAAGCTGTTCGTCGCCGCCGGCATGACGGATGCCGAGGCCAAGAGCCGCAGCCTGCTGCTCTATGCCTGCGTCTTCGGGCTGTCACTGATGCATTACACGCAATTCGACGACCATCTTGAAGACCTGAAACAGCGGATCGCCGAACGCATCGTCTCAGCTTGAACAGGCAGCGCCCTTGCCCTCGCTCCAGGTTGACTCTTCCCAGGCCACGAGCTCATTCGACAGTTGATCGACTGCCGCGGTCAGGGCGGCAACCCCGCCACGCGAATCAGCGCTTGGCGCATGCTTGTCGATCCTGAACTCGTAGATCATCAGGAGTGTCCGTGTCGAATCGAGAAGTTGCGCCCTGCCCTGCAGGCGGCCGCGACTCGTCCCGGGATCATCGAATATCTGGGCGAAGACGTTGACGTCGATACGCAGCACGCAACGCATCCTGCCCTGCCCCGATGGCCGCATCCCGAGCTGCTGTATTAGTCGTTGCTGAACGAGCTGTGCCGGCGGGCCAGCCCAGCGTGCTCGCGTGTAATCCCGCAGACGTGCCGGCTCGTCATAGGCGAGACGGTACTCGATACCCATCGAGTCCATCCAAAGGGGCGCCCGCACCTCAAGCGCCAGTTCGCGGCGCTTGGGCACGGCCCCTGTGCGAACCTCGGGCGGACCAAGATCATAGATGGCCAGCGCACCATCCCCTCCCCTCTTGCCGGATGAATAACAGGCCGCAACGAGCAGGCAGCAGGAGACGATCAGGAGGCGGCGCATGTCAGCGGCCCCCGCCAGACGAGAACCCCGGCTCTCCAGGTCCCGGCGCCGCAGCCGGCACCCCGAAGACGAGTCCCTGGGGCGAGTCCTCGAGCAGGCGCAGGACGCGGCTCAACTGTCTGGAGGTCAGCGAGAAATCCGCGGCCAGTTCGTTGAGCCGCGGCATCAGAGCCGAGGTTCCGCCGGCGGAGGCGTCGCCGATCGCCACATCGAGCTTGTCGGCAGTCGCCTGCATCCTGGCGACGAGTTGTCGCGTATCGGCGAGCAATGGCCCGACCTCGCCGGCGGCCCTGGAAATGCTCCTGATATTCTGGTCGTCGAGCAGCTTGCGAACCTGGACCAAGGTAGCGGTCATGTTGTCGAGCGCCGGTTTCATGCTGGCCGAAGCGGCTTCATGATTGGCTATGGTGGCCGTCAGGCGCCGGCGGTTTTCCTCATTGAGAAGCGCGCTGATCGCCGCCATGACCTCCTGCGCTTGGTGCAGCACCGCCGGGCCGCTCTCGGTCATTTCATCGAGCAGCGAGGGCACCATGACGATACGTGGCAGCTTGCCATCCCTGGCAACAAGGGGCTCGTTGTTCCTGCCGCTGTCCAGCAGCAGCACATGTGCTATCCCGGTGACACCCTGCGAGGCCAGTTTGGCGATCGTGCCCTTGGTCAGGGGGATGCTTTCGGCGATAGAAATCCTGATAAGGATGTCGCTAGGGTCGTTGGGATCGAGCCGGATATCCATCACCTTGCCGACGCGGATCCCGCGGTAGCGTACCTGCGCCTCGGGATTGAGACCGCCGATGCTGAACTTGGTGACAACCACATACTCACGCAGGTTTTCCTGGGTGCCGCGCAGCCAGATCAGGGCGGCGATCGCCGCCGCGCCCAAGAGAAGGGCAAACAGACCGGCGACAAAGGCATGTGACTTGTTTTCCATTGACGAATCCTACAACAACCCTGACTTGTCGCCATCCCTGAAACCGGCGAGGAAAGGATGATCTGCTGACATGACGTCAGCTACGGTGCCGAACTTAATGATGTGCCGGTCAGCGAGCACGGCGATGTGCGTCGCCAGCCCGGCGAGCGTTTCCGGGTCGTGCGTCACCATGATGACCGTCAGGCCGAGTTCGACCTGCAATTGCCCGAGCAGCTTGACAAAGCTCCGGCTACGGTCGGGATCGAGACCGGCGGTTGGCTCATCGAGCAGCAACAATTCCGGCTCAAGAGCCAAGGCGCGTGCCAGCGCGACACGTTTGACCATGCCGCCGGAAAGTTCGGCGGGCATCAGCTTGCCGTGTTCGACCTCCAGTTCGACCATCGCCAGCTTGAGATTGACCAGGCGGCGAATCCAGTCTTCATCGAGCCATTTGAGTTCGCGCAACGGGAAGGCGATGTTGTCGAATGCCGGGAGCGCCGAGAACAGCGCTCCCGCCTGAAACAGCATCCCCAGTCGCCGCAGCAGGGCAGACTGCGCAACCGCGCCGGCGGCGCCGAGATCCTCCCCAAACAGGCGAACCGAACCGGCTGTCGGCTGGATCAGGCCAAGAATCTGCCGCAGTAGCGTCGTCTTGCCACTGCCCGACCCGCCGACCAGACCGACGACCTGGCCGCGTTCGACCCGCAGGTCGAGATTGCGATGGACCAGGCGATCGCCGATGCGCGTACTCAGGCCGCACATCTCGACGACGGCCGGTTTCGCCGCGCCGCTCATAACTGGGGAATTCCCATGTTCCGGGTATTGATCGCGAAGACCGCGTCGGCGAGGATCACGAGGGTGATCGCCGTGACCACCGACGTCGTCGTGTTGGCCGACAGACTCTCGGTATTGGGCTTGACGCGCAAGCCGAAATGACAGGCAACCCAGGCGATGATGAAACCGAAGACGAACCCTTTGGTCAGGCCGATGACGAGATTGGCGACCGGAACGGCACGCTGCAGGGTCTCGACGAAATAGGCGAGCGAGATGTCCAGCTGCAACATGGCGGAAAGCATGCCGCCGATCAGGGCAATCGCCGAGGCCCACAGCACAAGCATCGGCATCACCACGGTCAACGCCAGCAACTTGGGCAAGACCACGCGAATGCTGCGCGAGATGCCCATCGCGGTCAGGGCGTCGATTTCCTCGGTGACCCGCATGACTCCGATCTGCGCCGTCATCGCCGATCCCGAGCGGCCGGCGACGAGGACCGCCACGAGTACCGGCCCAAGTTCGCGAATGATCGAGATGCCGAGGATATTGACGATGAACAGGTCGGCGCCGACGCTGCGCAACTGGAGGGCCGACAGATAACTGAGCGTCACCCCGATCAGGAATCCGACCAGACCCGTGACGGGCAGCGCGAGCGCGCCGGCCTTGTAGATATTTGCGGCGGTTTCTTTCCACGGCATCTCCGAGGGATGGCGGGCGAGGTGCCAGAGATCGAGGAGCATCTGCCCGAACAAGGTCACCAGCCCGACGGCATTGTCGATCGAGCCGAGCACCAGCGCGCCGACGCGCTCAACCGGCCCCGGAACCGTGGCCGTCCCGGAACTCGCTGCAGCGGGCGCCAGCGAAACGCGTTCAACGGTACGCCGGTGGGTTTCCGTGACGATCAGCTCTGCCGGCCAGCGCTCATTCCACGTTCGCCAGAGGAGCACAGCCGCCGCACTGTCCAGCCGGTTGACGGCCGAGAGATCCCACGAAAAGCCAGCCAACCCGCCCGCAGTCAGTCGCGCCTGCAACTCGGGAAGCTCGGGAAGCAGCGCGGCTAGCGTCCATTCCCCGGTTAGCACGACTTTCCCCGACTCGATCTGCAGACGGGGCGGGTTGTTCATGCCAGCCTCCTCGCTGCCCTCGACTTGACCGCGTAATCGCGGCCGATCTCCTTCCACACTGCCGCCTCCTCGCCAAAGGCAGCCGCCGTCCATGGATTTTCCGCCAGCCATCCGGCCGGCAGATCGAGTCGAAAGCCACCGGATGTAGCCGCCACCCGCCATGCCGGCAGCGCGCGATCGTCGCGTGTCCGGTGCAGCAGAACCGCCAGCCGAAGACTGAAAATCAGTCTCCAGGCACTGTCGACCGCAGGCAGGGCCCGCAGCTTGTCAAGCGTTCCGCGGTGGGCGAGGACCAGCATTGCCAGACGCGCCTGATCGCGCTTCGAAAAGCCCGGCATGTCGGCGTAGGTCAGAATGTAGGCGCCGTGCTTGTGATAGGAGCTGTGCGCCACTGAAATGCCGATTTCATGGAGTCGCGCCGCCCACGACAGCAACTGCAGGTCGGCCGCGCCAAGCGCGCCCGCGGCAAGCTGCGTCAGCGCCGACAGGGCAGTGGCTTCGACCCGCTCGCTCTGGTCAACTTCGACCTGATAACGGCGGCGGAACTGCGCCACCGTCGAATCACGCATGTCCTGATGATGATATCGGCCGAGAAGATCATAGAGAACGCCGAGGCGCAGGGCGCCATCGGCATACGACATCGTCTCGATCCCGAGTTCCTCGAAAACCGCCGACATGATGGCAATTCCACCCGCCATGACCGGCATGCGATCCGCCTTGATGCCCTGCAGATCGAGCGCCTCGGCCGAGCCGGCCTCGACCAGCAGGTCACACAACATGTCGAGTCCCTCCCGGGTAATGCCGAACCGTCCGCCCGGGTTCAACTGGTTCAATTCCAGCACATCGGCAATCGCCCGCGCCGATCCGGAAGAACCGACCGCCTCCCTCCACCCAAGTTTCTTGTAGTCATGGGCGATCAGCTCGATTTCCTTGGCTGCGGCGACCTGAGCGTCACGCAAGCGCTTCCGGTCAACCTTGCCATCCGGGAAGAAACGCAGCGTGTAGCTGACGCAGCCCATGTAAAGCGATTCCATCAGTTGCGGTCGATGCCGCCTGCCGATGATGAACTCGGTCGATCCGCCACCGATGTTGACGACCAGCCGCTTGTGCGCCGCTGCCGGGAGCGAGTGCGAGGCGCCAAGGTAGATAAGGCGCGCCTCTTCGCGACCGGCGATGATCTCGATGGGAAAGCCCAGCGCCTCCTCGGCCAGCGGCAGGAACTCCGCCGCGTTCTTTGCCACGCGCAGGGTATTGGTCGCCACCGCTCGTACCGCGCCCTGATCCAGTCCGCGCAGGCGCTCGCCGAAACAGCGCAGAGCCTCGAGGGCGCGCTCCTGCGACTCGAGATCGAGCCGCTTGTCCGCCATCAGCCCCGACGCCAGACGCACCGGTTCCTTGAGAGAATCCAGCGGATAAATCTGATCGTTGACCACCCTGCCGACCTGCAGGCGGAAGCTGTTGGAGCCCATATCGACGGCCGCAACGGTTTCGTAAATCATTCGCTCGCAATCATGGAATTCTTTGTCTGGCAAGCATTCTAACACCCGCCTCCAACGCCCATTCCCGCCGCCAGGCCACAAAAAACCCGCCAGGTTGCCCTGGCGGGTGCGGACAGGAAGCTGAGGGCTTTGTCAGCTTGCGAGCAGGTTCCTGATCTGCTCGATGGTGGAGGCATCGTCGATGGTCGGCAGGTCACCGACATCGCGGCCCTCGGCCAGTGCCTGCAGCGAGCGGCGCAGCATCTTGCCCGAGCGCGTCTTCGGCAATCCGGTGACGAAGTACACGCGGCCCGGACGGGCGATCGCGCCAAGGCTGCCATCGACGGTCGCCATGACTTCCTTCTCCAGCGCCTTGGCCAGTTCGGGGGTCGCCACCCGGGAAGCGTCCTTGACGACGGCGAAGGCCATCGGCATCTGGCCCTTGAGCTTGTCCTCGACGCCGACCACGGCGACTTCGGCGATCGCCGAATGGATCTGGATCGCTTCCTCGATTTCACGGGTGCCCAGGCGGTGGCCGGCAACGTTGATGACGTCGTCGGTGCGTCCGAGGATCGTGTAAGTAGCCTTCGTCGTCCCTGATCGCCCAGTCGAAGGAAGAGTAGACCAGCGGTTCCTTGAACAGCGTGAAGTAGGTGCTGACGAAGCGGTCGTCCTGCCCCCAGACGGTGGTCAGGCAGCCCGGCGGCAGCGGCGGCACGACGGCGGCAATACCCTTCTCGTTGGCCTCGCACTCCGACCCGTCCTCGCGGAAGATACGCAGGTCGTAGCCGTATACCGGGAAGCTCGGCGAACCCAGCTTGATCCGCGTCTGCTCGACGCCCGGCAGCGCCGCCAGCATCGGCCAGCCGGTTTCGGTCTGCCAGTAGTTATCGATGACCGGCTTTTGCAGTTCTTTCATGAACCACTCGTGGGTGGTCTCATCGAGCGGCTCGCCGGCCATGAAGATGTGTTTGAGCGAGGACAGGTCGTACTTGTGCATGAAGGCCGGATCCTGCTTCTTCAGGACGCGGGCGGCGGTCGGCGCCGAGAACATGACGTTCACCTTGTACTTCTCGACGATCTGCCACCAGATACCGGCATCCGGACGCAGCGGCGTGCCTTCGTACATGACCGTGGCCATGCCGGCGATCAGCGGGCCGTAGATGATGTAGGAGTGGCCGACCACCCAGCCGATGTCCGAAGTCGAGAAATAGGTCTCGCCCTCGCCGCCGCAGTAGATGTGCTTCATCGACGAAGCCAGCGCCACCGCGTAGCCGCCCGTGTCGCGCTGTACGCCCTTGGGCTTGCCGGTCGTGCCGGAGGTGTAGAGGATGTAGGACGGCTCGGACGATTCCATCCACTCGCACGGCACCTGCGCGTCCATGTGCTGGGCGCGCAGCGTGGCGTAGTCCACATCACGTCCTTCGACCTTGTTGAAACCCTTGTCAATGCCACGGTCGACCATCAGCACCTTTGCGGGCTTGTATTCGGCCAGGTCGATAGCTTCGTCCAGCAGTCCCTTGTAGGGTACCGGCTTGCCGCCGCGCATCCCGGCGTCGGAAGAGACGATCAGGACCGGCTTGGCATCGTCGATGCGGGTCGCCAGCGAGCCTGAAGCGAAACCGCCGAAGACGACCGAGTGAATGGCACCGATGCGGGCCGACGCGAGTATCGCGAAGCAGGCCTCGGCGATCATCGGCATGTAGATCAGAATCCGGTCGCCGCGCTTGACGCCGAGACTCTTGTAAATCGCCGCCATGCGCTCGACTTCGCGCTGCAGTTCTGCAAAGCTGTAGATCTTCTCCTGGTCGGTCTCGGTCGAGACATAGATCAGCGCCCGGTCATTCGGACGCTTCGCCGCATGACGGTCAACCGCGTTGTAGCAAAGATTGGTCTTGCCGCCGACGAACCACTTGGCAAACGGCGGGCGCGAATAGTCGCAGACCTGGGTGAACGGTTCCTTCCAGTTGACCAGTTTGGCCTGCTCGGTCCAGAACGCGTCCCGATGTTCGATGGAATACTGGTGAAACTCCTTGTACGTCGTCATATGACTCCCTCCAGCTTGGTTACCCTGCACAAAAGAAAATTGCCGGATTGTTTTTCTAGCTTGTCCGGTCACGAAAGCGGCGTTCAATGTCTGCCATCGGCAGATTCAATCCCAAATCCTGATTCATCAGATGCAGCAGCGGCAACAGCTCGACGCCTAGTTGACCGAGATGCGGGCGCACGACTTCACTGCGATGCGCAGCGATCAGTTCCAGCGCCCTCTGCAACTTTATCTGACGCAGCTTTGCCGGCCCGCCGTCGCCGGCAACGATGCGGTTGCCACCAGCCTGCATGCCCTCGCGCATCCGCCGACCCGCAAGTTCCAGCAGCGCCGGCGCCGAATCCGCGTTGTCGAGCGGCACGCTGGCCACGCCAATACTCACGGTCAGGGAAACCGGCTGCCCCTGAACCGGGACATGGGCGACCTCGACCGCTTCCCGGACGCGCTCGGCGAATGCAGTGAAAAGCAGCGGCGAAGTTCCCGGCGCAACGATGGCGAACTGACCGGGTCCGAAATGCCCCAGCGAATCCTCGGTTCGCACCTTGCTTGCGAGCATCTTGGCGAAGCGCGCACCCACGCGTTCGGCCAGGTCCGGCCCGAGGCGTTCGCGCACCCGCTCAAAGGCATCGAAGCCGAGAACCATGATACAAAGGTTGACCCCTGAGCGCACTGAATGCGACAGCGCCTGCGAAGCCTGGTGCTCCAGGTACTTGCGCGAAAAGAGGCCGCTGGACGGATCCTGAACCATGCTCTCGCGTCCGGCTTCCAGATTCTCGCGGGCGGCCAACAGGGCGAGCAGGTTGTTCAGGCGGGTCAGGATCTCGGCGCTGCCGGCTCCCTTGGTCACGAAGTCGGAGGCGCCCAGCACCCGCACCCGCTCACGCTCCTCTTCGGTTTCCTCGCCCGAAACGACGATAAAAGGCATCTCCTGGAGGCGGCGCTGCTTGGATGCCCTCACCCTCTGCAGCAAGCCCGGCACCATCGAGCTTGGGCATCTGCAGGTCGGAGATCACCGCCCGGATCGAATGGTCGAGCAAGAGCTGCTGCCAGGCCGCCTCGCCGTCGCCCTCCTCGCGAACGTCAAATGTTCCCTTGAGGTTTCGGGCAAGCGCCATCCGCACCAGTCGTGAATCATCGACAACCAGAATACGGACCTGATCCGTCATCTCACTCTCCGCCTATCTCCACGACAACCCGCCCCTTGGCACGGCCGGCGATGTATTCATTGAAAGTAGCCGGCAGTTCGGCAAAACCGATCCTGCGCGACATCCTGGACAGATGCGGCGGTCGCATGTCGCTGGCCAGACGCTGCCATACCCCGCTCCGATAGGGTTCCCGAATATACCCCGAATCGATGCCCAGAAGCGACACCCCGCGCAGGATGAACGGCGCGACCGTCGTGTTCAGACTCATGCTCGCCGCCAGGCCGATGCTCGCGATCGTGCCACCCTGTGCCATCGTACTTGCAATCCACGCCAAAACATCGCCGCCCAGGTTGTCGACCGCACCAGCCCAGCGCGCCTTGTCGAGAGGACGGATTTTCGCGAGATCGAGACTGCCGCGCAGCATCACCTCCGCAGCGCCCAGGCCGCGCAGGTAATCCGCCTCGCTCTCCTTGCCGGTCAGCGCCACGACGTGGTAGCCGCGTTCGGCCAGGATGTCGACCGCCAGACTGCCGACGCCGCCGGTCGCGCCGGTCACGATGACCGGGCCATTGTCGGGCGCCAGCCGGTTCTCCTCCATCCGCACGACGGCCAGCGCCGCTGTGAAGCCAGCCGTTCCCAGCGCCATTGCGTCAAACAGCGACAGCCCCGCCGGGAGCGGAACGACCCAGTCGCCGGGAACCCGGGCAATCTCGGAATAACCCCCATGATGCGCAACGCCGATGTCGAAACTGGTCGCGATCACCGGATCACCCGCCGTAAAGCGCGGGTCCGCGCTCTCGATGACGGTACCCGAGAGGTCGATACCGCCAATGCACGGGAAGCGCCGGATGATCTTGCCGGCGCCGGTGGCTGCCAGGGCATCCTTGTAGTTCACGCTCGAATAGGCGACACGAATGGTCACGGCGCCCGGATCAAGGCGCGTCTCGTCCAGCGTCGCAAAGGCGCTGGAGACTTTGCCGTCAACTTCATCGATCAGCAGTGCCTTGAAGGTTTGCATGGATTTCCTCGCTCCCGGGAGGGCAAATTGTATTCATAATTATGAACAATGAACATAGTCCTGCGCCCCCGATTCCCCGCGCCCCGATTATCCTCATTTGACAAACGGTCTTTACAGCCGGTGGCATTTCAAATATATTCCGCCGCTATGCGTAAATTCCTCTCCTCCCTTTTTCTGGCCGTGAGCTTCGCGTCCGCCGTCGTCACGGCGTCAGCGACCGAGTCGGCCCGCAAGGCCGACGAGCCGCAATCCTTCTTCGAACGCTACACCAACGCTGCTCAGGATGTCATCCTGCAGGGCCTGAAACTGGTTGGCGTCCGCTATCGTTTAGGCGGCAATGACGAAAGCAGCGGCCTTGACTGCAGCGGATTCGTCCGTCTCGTGTTCAAGGACAGCGTGGGCGCACAATTGCCGCGCACCGCAGCTGAAATGAGTCAGGTTGGCCAGCGCATCGATACCAGCCAACTCAAGCCCGGCGATCTGGTGTTCTTCAATACCATGCGCCGTACCTTCTCGCACGTCGGCATCTATCTCGGTGACAACCATTTCCTGCATGCCCCGCGTACCGGCGCCGAAGTTCGCGTCGAGAACATGGAAGACAGTTACTGGATCAAGCGCTACAACGGCGCCCGGCGTATCATCGACGGAAATTGAGCATCCGATGCGGCAGCCCTGCCGCATTTTTTTGACCCATCCTCAATAACAATTCTCATTTACATATCAGGCACAGCGCCTTAAGATAGTAATCGTTCTCATTCAACCGATGGAGTTTGCAGCATGAAGTCGATTGTCCGCCTGATCGCCACCACCCTCGCCTCGCTGGCATTTTCGGTCCAGGCCGAGGAAAAGGTGCTCAACCTGTACTCGGCCCGCCACTATCAGACCGACGAGGCGCTCTATGCGAATTTCACGAAGCAGACAGGGATCAGGATCAATCGCATCGAGGGCAAGGAAGACGAACTGCTCGAGCGCATCAGGAATGAAGGCAGCAACAGCCCGGCCGACATCTTCCTGACGGTCGATGCCGCGCGCCTCGCCAAGGCGCGCGAACTGGGTCTCTTCGCACCGGTTTCGTCAAAGGCGCTCGATGCCCGCGTTCCCGCCAATCTGCGGACCGACGACTGGTATTCTTTCTCGACCCGCGCCCGTGTCATCGTCTACAACAAAGCCGAAATCAAGCCGGGTGACGTTCAGACCTACGACGACCTGGCCAATCCGCGGCTCAAGGGCAAGCTGTGTTCGCGCTCAGGCTCCCACCCCTACAACCTGTCGCTGATGGCGTCGGTCATTGCCCATGAAGGCGAAGCCAGGGCCGAAGCCTGGGCGCGCGGCATGGTTGCCAATTTCGCGCGCGCCCCGAAAGGTGGCGACTCCGACCAGATCAAGGCCGTCGCCGCCGGCGAATGCGGCGTCGCGCTGTCCAACACCTACTACGTCGCCCGCCTGATGCGGTCGACCAAGCCGGAAGACCAGAAATTGATGGAGAAGGTCGGCGTCGTCTGGCCCAATCAGGCGACCACCGGCACCCACATCAACGTCTCCGGCGGCGGCATGCTGAAAACGGCGCCGCACAAGGAAGCGGCAACCCGGTTCCTTGAATATCTCGCCTCCGACGAGGCCCAGCGCTATTTCGCCGATGGCAACAACGAATGGCCGGTCGTCAACAGCGTCAAGGTCGTCAACCCGGCGCTGGAAACACTCGGCAAGTTCAAGGCCGACGGCCTGCCGGTCAAGAACCTGGCGATGTACCAGGTCAAGGCGCAGATGATCTACGACCGCGCCGGCTACAAGTAAGGTGCCGACCGCCCAACGACACCCCGCCACCGCGGGGTGTTTTCATTTGCGGGCCCGCGAAATCTGCCGCGACATGGCAATCAGCGGCAACAGGCCGACGGCGACTATGGCCAGCGAAGCCGTCGATGCCTCGGCCAGACGCTCGTCAGCAGCCAGCGTGTAGGCCTGCGTCGCCAGCGTGTCGAAGTTGAAGGGGCGCATGACCAGCGTCGCCGGCAACTCCTTCATGACGTCAACAAAGACCAGCAGGCCGGCGGTCAACAGGCTGCCGCGCAGCATCGGCGCATGCACCCGGCGCAGCGTCGCGCCCTGCCCCAGACCAAGACTGCGCGCCGCGTCATCCATGTTCGGCGTGATCTTGCCCAGGCTCGACTCGACGGTATGCAGCGCCACCGCAAGAAAACGCACCAGGTAGGCGTAGATAAGCGCGGCGATCCCGCCGGTCAGCAGCAATCCCGGGTTGCTGCCGAACCACTGTTCCCACTGCCCGGCCAGCCAGTTGTCGAGGCGTGTCACCGGAATCAGCACACCGACCGCGATGACCGCGCCCGGCACCGCATAACCGAGGCCGACCAGCCGGCTGAGACCGGTTGCCAGCGTGGTCTTCGACAGGCGCGCGCCATAAGCCATCAACAGCGCCAGGAGAACCCCAATGCCGGCGGTGATTCCCGCAAGCAGGAAACTGTTGCGCGAGAGGACCAGGAAACGCTCGCCGAACTGGGCATCGCCCTCGGCCAGCGCCATCTTGAGCAGGAGCAGCGCCGGCAGCACGAATCCCAGCAGCAACGGCAGCAGGCAGCCGACAAACGCAAGGAATGCGGCAAATCCGCGCAGACGGGCACCGGCCATTGGCCGGTTGCGCCCCGTCGTGTTGTTGTAGCGGGCGCGGCCGCGCGAGATGCGCTCGGCCATCAACAGGAAGAGGACGAAGGCCAGCAGCATGGCCGCCAGTTGTGCCGCCGCCACCCGGTCGCCGAGCGAAAACCAGGCCCGGTAAATACCGGTCGTGAACGTGTTGACCGCGAAATAGGCCACCGTGCCGTAGTCGGCCAGGGTTTCCATCAGCGCCAGCGCGACGCCGGCGACAATCGCCGGCCGCGCCAGCGGCAGGGATACCGCGAAGAAGGCGCGCCACGGCCCCATGCCCAGCGTGCGCGCCGCTTCGAGCATCCCGCTCGCCCGTTCGAGAAAGGCGGTGCGCACCAGAAGGTAAACGTAGGGATAAAGCACGCAGACGAACATCAGGATGGCACCGGCCAAGGTCCGGATATCGGGAAACCAGTAGTCGCCATGTCGCCAGCCGAAGGTTTCGCGCAAGCCCGTCTGCAGCGGACCGACGAACTGCAGGAAATCGGTATAGACATAGGCCATGACGTACGCCGGCATGGCCAGCGGCAGGACCAGCGCCCATTCGAAGAAGCGGCGCCCGGGGAATTCGTGCATCGCGGTCAGCCAGCCGGTCGTCACTCCGAGCGTTCCGACCCCGACCCCGACCCCCAGGCACAGCCACAGCGAATTGAGGATGTACTCCGGCAGCACCGTCTGCGCCAGGTGCGACCATGTCGCGCTGGTCCCCCCGACGAAGATGTTGAGGCCGACGCTCGCCACCGGCAGTCCCGCCAGCACGGCGACGATCACGGCAACGGCAAGGAGCGGGGAGTGTCTGGCGGCATGCATGACAGTGAATGCGAATTATAATCGACCACCATGTTGCAACTTGAACTGAATGGCGTCGTCCAGCGCTACGGCAGGCATACCGTCGTCGATGGCGTCGGCTTCCGGCTGGCGAGCGGCCGGATCGCCTGCCTGCTCGGCCCCTCGGGCTGCGGAAAGACGACACTGCTGCGCTGCATCGCCGGCTTCGAGGAAATCGCCGCCGGCGAGATCCGCCTGCACGGCGAGATCGTCAGTCAGGCAGGCCACCATCTGCCACCGGAAAAGCGGCGGATCGGCATGGTCTTCCAGGACTACGCGCTGTTCCCGCACCTCAGTGTCGAGGAAAATGTCGCCTTCGGGCTGGGCCGCCAGCCGCAACAGGATGCCCACCTGCGGGTCCGCCAGCTGCTCGCTACGGTCGGGCTCGCCGGCCAGGGCGACAAGTTCCCGCACGAACTCTCCGGCGGCCAGCAGCAACGCGTCGCCCTCGCCCGCGCCCTCGCCCCGCGCCCCGAACTGATCCTGCTCGACGAGCCTTTTTCCAATCTCGATGTCGGGCTGCGCGAGCGGCTGTCGCTCGAGGTCCGGGAAATCCTCAAGCGCGAGGGGTCGACCGCGATCCTCGTCACCCACGACCAGAACGAGGCTTTTGCCATGGCCGACGAGATCGGCATCATGCACGAAGGCAAAATCCAGCAATGGGATGTGCCATACAACCTCTATCACCGTCCGGCCAACCGCTTCGTCGCCGACTTCATCGGCCAGGGCGTGCTGCTGCCCGGCGTCGTTTCCGCCGGCACCAATGTCGAGATGGAACTCGGCCAGCTGGTTTCCGACATGCCGGTCGAATGCAGCGAAACCTGTACCGGTTGCCACGACGGCTGCGAGGTCGATGTGTTGCTGCGACCGGATGACGTCGTGCACGACGACCGCAGCCCGCTGCAGGCGGAAGTGCTGCACAAGGCCTTCCGTGGCGCCGAAATCCTCTACACCCTGCGCCTGGCCAGCGGCGCCAGGGTCCTGTCGCTGGTGCCGTCGCACCACAACCACGCGCTCGGCGAACAGATCGGCATCCGCCTCGACGCCGACCACGTGATCGCCTTCAAGAGGGCGGCACACTGAGCCGTTCGATCATTCCCTTTCTCGGACCGCTCGACTCCTTTCCACCGGTCGCATTGGCGCGCGCCGACATGGGCGGCCTGTTGGCGGTCGGTGCCGACCTCTCGCCCGCGCGCATCCTCAATGCGTATCGGCACGGGATCTTTCCCTGGGGCACGGTCGAGCGGCAGCCGCTGTGGTACAGCCCCGATCCGCGCATGGTCCTCTTTCCCGAAGAATTCCGCCTCACCCGCTCGCTGCGCAAGACCTTGCGCGCCCGGCAATACGAAGTCCGTTTCGACAGCGACTTTGCCGCTGTCATCGGCGCCTGCGCCGCCACGCCAAGGCCAGGTCAGGACGGCACCTGGATTTCCCGCGACATGATGGACGCCTACATGCGGCTGCATGAACTCGGCTGGGCGCATTCGGTCGAAGTTTATGTTGAAGGCAACCTGACCGGCGGTTTGTACGGTCTGGGGATCGGTCGCATGTTCTATGGCGAGTCGATGTTTTCCCGGCGCAGCAACGCTTCGAAGATTGCCTTCGCCCATCTCGTCCGTTACCTTCTCGCCCACGACTTCGGCATGGTTAACTGCCAGATGCGCACCGAACACCTCGCCTCGCTGGGCGGACGCGAAATCCCGCGCGACGACTTCCTTGCCCGGCTGCAACAACTGATCCGGCCGGAACAGCGGCGTGGACACTGGACCGCTGACGGTCTCGATGTAAACTGGTAACCATGGCCCTGCCCGACGATTCCGGATTGCCCTTTTCGCTGTTGCAGTTTTATGCGACGTCGCCCTATCCGTGCAGCTACCTTCCCGGACGCGAGGCGCGCTCGCAGGTCGCGACGCCGACCCACCTGATCGATACCGAGGTCTACAGCGCGCTGGTCCGCCGCGGCTTCCGGCGCAGCGGCGCCTTCACCTACCGCCCGCACTGCGACGACTGCAACGCCTGCATTCCCGTGCGCCTGCCGGTGGCCGAGCTGAAGCACAACCGCGCCCAGCGCCGCGCGCTGAAAGACCATTCCGGACTGATCGCCCGCGAGATGTCGCTGGCGTTTCGCGAAGAACATTACGCGCTATATGCGCGTTACCAGAACGCGCGCCACGCCGGCGGCGGCATGGACGAGGACAGCCACGAGCAGTACGCCCACTTCCTGCTGCAAAGCCGCGTCAACACGCGCCTGATCGAGTTCTCCCTTGGCGACATCGTGTGCATGGTCAGCATCGTCAACGTACTCGAGGATGGACTGTCTTCGGTATATACCTTCTACGATCCGGATATTCCCGGCGCCAGCTTCGGCACCTACAACATCCTGTGGCAGGCGCAACAATGCCGCGCCCTCAAGTCTGCCCTACCTCTATCTCGGCTACTGGATCGCCAATAGCCGCAAGATGGTCTACAAATCCCGTTTCCGCCCCATCGAAGGCCTCATCGACGGCCACTGGCAAACCCTCGACATTCCCGACCGCGAACCATGACCCGACGCCTGCTCCCATTACTCTGCCTGTTCTGTCTTCGCCCTCGCCCACGCCCAGAGCGAACGCGTTACCTACACCTGCGATGACGGCAGCCGTTTCGCAGCCGAGTTCATGACCGGGGGCGCCGGTCGAACCCCAGGCGACCCTGTTCATCGCCGGACGTGAAATCACGCTGCCCCTGGTACCCGCCGCCTCGGGCGCCCTCTACCGCGACGGTGACACTCCGCCTTCACACCAAGGGCCCCGATGCCATGTTCGAGGACGGCAAGAGCCCGCTGCGCCGCTGCACGAGCGGCGATGCCCCGCCGCCTGCGGCGGCGCCCCCCGCGCCGAGCGCTTTCGTCAACATCGGCGGCAGCGTCACCTGGCACGCCACCAGCCCCCTGCCACCCGATGCGGTGTTGATCATCCGCGTCCAGGACACGTCGCGCGCCGACGCGCCGGCCCTGACGCTGGCAGAACAGCGCATCGGCCTCGCCGGCAACCCGCTGCCCATTCGCTTCAGACTCACGGTCGACCGCGACCTGATCGGCAAAAACGCCCAGATCACCGTCGCCGCCCGCATCGAGCGCAAAGGCAAACTGCTGTTCATCAGCGACTCCATCCATCGGGCCTTCAGCGACGGCCAGCCGCGCCAGGTCAACATCAAGCTGGTGCCGGTCGGCGGCGCCAAGGCCCCCTGACCCAAGCGGTTGCGCTGGATCAAGGCCGGCCATTGCCCGCTATGCGACAGTGCTCGCTTCGACAGACAAATCCTGAGCACCGTGTTCTCGCGCACCCATCCCCTCTGGCTGGTCGGCTTCCGGCCCTTCTTCGCCCTCGCCTGCCTCGCCGGACTGAGCCTGCCGGTCGCCTGGATCCTGATCTTCAAGGGCGTCCTGCCCGCCCCGGCGCCGAGCTTTTCGCCGGTCCAGTGGCATGCCCACGAAATGTTCTTCGGTTTCGGCTGGGCGGTACTCGGCGGCTTCCTGCTGACGGCGAGCAAGAACTGGGTCGGCGTCCGCGGCTATCACGGCGGCACGCTGATGCTTTCTCGCGGGGGCCTGGATTTTCGAACGCATCGGCATGAGCTTCGGCGCCGGTTGGCCGGCGCCGCTGTTCCTGTTGAGCAACAACCTGTTCCTCTTAAGCATCGTCGTCCTGCTCCTCGCCACCCTGATCCGCCATCGCGACAAGGACAGCTATCGCCGCGACAACATCTTCTTCCTGATCATCCTTCCCCTCTTCTGGATCGCCAAGACGCTGCTCCTGCAACCCGAGCAGTTCCATCTCGGCTGGAGCATGACGCTCGGCCTGTTCCGCGTCGCCTTTCTGGTCATGCTCGAAAGGACGCTGAGCCAGTTCATGCGCTCGGCCTTCTCGGTCGAAATCCTGCGCCGGCCGGCGCTCGACACGGCGATCAAGGTGCTCGCCGCCCTGCTCGTCTTCGGCGCACTGCTTCCCGCCCCGTTGCTGACCGGCCTTGAACTGCTGCTGGCGTTCCTGCTGCTGGGCCGGCTCGCCTTCTGGCATCCGTTCAAGGCCTTCACCCGGCTCGAAATCGGCATCATGGTTCTCGGCTATCTGGCCATCGTCGCCCAGTTGCTGATCGATGCCCTGCCGCCGCCGGGCAAGCTCGGCTGGGTCGGTACCGTGTCGGTGCACGCCTTCACCTTCGGCGCCATGGGCCTGGTCATTCCGGCGATGATGATCCGCATCGCCAACGGCCATACCGGGCGCAAGGTGATTTTCGGCAGGTTCGAGAAGGTCGTCCTGTGGATCATGATCGCCGCCTTGTTCCTGCGCCTGGCCGGCCCGCAGTTCGCGCCCGAAGCCTACCTGCGCTGGCTCGATCTCGCCGCCGCCTGCTGGTTCGTCGCCTTCGGCCTGCTCGCCTGGCGCTTCATCCCGCAACTCGCACAGCCGCGGATCGATGGCCGGGAACACTGAGCGGTTGTGGCTGGCGGCCATGATCGCCGCCGCGCCGGCCTTGCCGGTGCACGCCGCCAGCGTCGCCTGCCATGTCACCTACGGCGGCGAAACGCGGACCATCAGCGCCGCGGCGACGACTCGGCCACTGGCCGTCGCGCCGGTTTCGATCGGCTCGTACTTCATGTTCCGCATTGTCTTCCGCCAGGAACCGGCCGACCTCGCGACCATCAGGCTCACCACCTATGCCGACCGCGACGAAGGCCCGACCATCATCCACCAGGCCACTTACGCCTATCCGCCGGCGCCTGCTGTGGTCCACGGCTTCACCGGCCTCAATTTCGTCTACGAGCCGGTGCGCGACGGCGAACTGCAATACTGGTGCGAAATGAAGGACCAACCATGAAAATGGCCCCTTTTTCCCGGTTGACCGCAACAGCCGCCCTTTTCTGCCTGCTCGCCGGAATCGCGCGCGCCGAGCCGGTCACGCTGATCTTCGCCGGCGACATCATGCTCGCCGACGGCCCCGGCCGCAGCATCGCTTCCGGCGGCGACCCGCTCGCGCCGTTCGCCACCATCCTGAGCCAGGCCGACTACCGCATCGGCAACCTCGAATGCCCGGTCGCCACCGGCGGCCAGCCGCACGCCAGCAAGATCGCCACCTTCCGCGCCGAGCCGCCAACGCTGTCCGTGCTGCGCGGCCGCTTCGACGCCGTTTCGCTGGCCAACAACCACTCCGGCGACTACGGGCACGCCGCCTTCCTCGAAACCATGACCGCACCTCGACGACGCCGGCATCGCCTATTTCGGCGGCGGCCGCAACCTCGCCGAGGCGCACGCACCGCTGTGGATCGAGAAGCAAGGGTCTGAAAATCGCCGTCCTCGGCTACAACGAATTCAAGCCGCGCGCCTTCGAAGCGGGCGCCGACTGGCCCGGCGTCGCCTGGAGCGAGGACGACCAGGTCATCGCCGACATCCGCGCCGCCAAGGCCGCCGGCGCCGACCTCGTGATCCCCTTCATGCACTGGGGCTGGGAACGGGAAACGCAGCCGACCGAGCGCCAGAAAACCATCGCCCGCAGGATGATCGACGAAGGCGCCGCACTCGTCGTCGGCGGCCACCCGCACGTCACGCAAGGCGCCGAAATTTACAAGGGCAAGCCGATCATCTACAGCCTCGGCAACTTCGTCTTCGATGGCTTCGACTACCCCGAAGCCCGGCGCGGCTGGCTGCTGCGCATCAAACTCGACAAATCCGGCGTTGTCTTCTGGGAAACCCTGGCCGCGCAGATCGACGACGCTGGCACCCCCAGGCCGGTCTCCGGCGCCTTCACACCCTGCGGGCACGCAGGTGAAGAAATCGTTCTGGAATGCCGGAATCCATGAGCGAGGTTGACCGAACCGACACCTGGGCGCATGATCATACGCATCAACATGCACACGGAGACACCCATGCTCGCCGCTGAAATCAACACCAGCCGCAAAGGCCGCCTTTCGCTTTCCATCAGCCAGGAATTGCTGGATCGCCTCGAACCCTACAAGCAGCAGATCAACCTTTCGGCCCATACCGAAAAGCTGCTCGCCGAACTGCTCGAAACGCTGGAAAACCGTGCTTGGCTCGAGCGCAACGCCGACGCCATCGTCGCACATGGAAAAATGGTCGCTGCAACCGGCCTGGCCGGTGAGGAATTCGACCGCATCTGACCCATGCCGCAGTTCGACATCTACCCGAACCCCGGCCAGAAGAAGCTCAACATTCCCTATCTCGTCGTCATTCAGAACAATCACATCAGCAGCCGAACCGGCACCTCGGTCGTAATTCCCTTGCGTGCCAACAGCCAACCGGCAGAAATCATTTACCCACTGGTCACCGTACCCGGCGTCGGCGACTTCGTCCTGTCCTCCGATGAAGTCTTCGCCATTGACAACACCCGTCTGCGCAACCCGATCGGTACCCTGAGCGTTCTCGACCGCAGCAAGATCAAGCCGGCGCTCGGCAAGGTCATCGGCGAATACTGACGCGAAAATCGGCCGTTTTCGCCAGTCAACCGCAACCGGCGGGCTACAATCCCGACATCATGCATATCGACACCTTCCTTGCCCGCTGGCGCACTGCCGGCGGCTCCGAGCGCACCAACTACCAGCTCTTCATAGCCGACCTCTGCGCGCTTCTTGAAGTCGAGCCGCCGCAGCCGGCCAACGAAGACACGCGCGACAACGCCTATGTCTTCGAGCGCCGCGTCGTCTTTCACCATGGCGACGGCAGCACCAGCAACGGCTTCATCGACTGCTCTCTCGCGCTGATGTATGCAACTCAAGCGGCTCGACGCCGACGACCGGCGCGAAGCGATCACCACCGACTTGCGCAACCTGCCGGCAGCCAGCACCCAAAAACGGCGCGACGAGTCATCGAAAGCCAATGTCTCGCCTCTTTTCCGCCATGATCCTTGGATCGGCTGGCGCGCTCGCCATCGTGAATCGCCGGGTCACGGAAGATCTGTCGAACTGGAACTGGCTCGACACCTCCGCCGTCCTATTCGTGGTCGGCTGCGGTTTACTATGGACTCAGGTATTTCGGGAGATGCCGCACGGTCGGCGCCTCCGGCAAGCCATCCGCGCCGAGCAGGCCAGCGCCCAAGAACTGGCTGCCTCGCTGGCCGGCGACAATCGCATCATTCACGACTTGCAGGCCGGCAATTTCAACATCGACCATGTGGTAATCACACCGGCTGGCGTGTTCGCCGTCGAAACCAAGTGCGGCTGAAGCCGCCGGCCGGAGGGCAGCGGGCGGGGTGGCGACGAGGTGATTTCGGAGTGCCAGAACCGTTGATCTCCGGCCGACTGCAAAGACGTGGATTCCGGCCTGCGCCGGAATGGCGGTGAGTTCTTTGACCCGGCAGGGCGCTGCGCAAGCAGGTCGCACAGGGGACGGGAGTTGCGTTGCGGATCACGTGGGTCGGACATCACCGAGGCCACTGCATTCGACAACCCGATGCGCTGATCAACCGATCGTAACGAAGTGGTCAGTTCCGGTGCGCTCAGCCATGTTCATGAGCGAAGACCACACCGTGCCGGATCAAGAGTCAATCTGGTGATTACAGAAACCACCGAAACGCCACGTGAAACCCGCCATCCCCGGGAACCGGGGTGAATTCGGCAATCTGCCGTAACCACAAGACGAAGGAACTTCAGTGCAAACGCGGCAGCCATTCAAGGCGAGGCCTTTGCCATCGAAAAGCCGGCGCAGCCTAAAGAGGCGAAAGGCAACTGATCCCGGCCGGCCTTGCGCGGGCGAAACCCGACCGCTGCGGTCAACACCACCAAAAGCCGCAAGTCCAACCTAGCGGTCGCGCACCGGCAAGGGCTGCGCGTTGCTCTTGTCGCGCCCCCAGAGGTCAAGGGGGTCGCCGACCGAACTGCGCAGGAACTCGCGGGCCTTGTTTGCGGTCACCGGCTCCTTGAACGAAACGAGATGGGCGAAGGCCTGGCCCGTCAGGCGGTACAACCAGGTTCGGCGTTTCACGATCATGCTGACCTCCCTTCGGCTGCTGTCGCACTGGACGGCAATCCGTCACGGGCGAATGAATCCACTCTACTCCTTTTTCCGCGACAGGGCCCAACTTGCTGTCGATCCACGCGACGAATCGCGCCGGATTCGCCGTCGATGCGACGTGGCCATGATCCGGTCACCCATGCCCGCGTTGCCGTTGTGGCGCCGATCAAGGTCGCCAGGGCCTCACCCGCTTGCCAGTGGCCGGAAGTCCGGGAAGTCGCCCGAGCCGAGTTCGACATTGACGCGCTTCACGCGCGCTCCGCCAGGGCCGCGTTGAGCCCAGAGGAGCAGGGCGATGACCGCTTCCTCCTCGCCCACCGCCATCGCCTCGACCCGGCCGTCGCGCAGGTTGCGCACCCAGCCGCAGACGCCGAGACGGCGCGCCTCGGCAGTCATCGACCAGCGGTAGCCTACACCCTGGACCAAGCCTTCGATGATCAGGTGACGGGCGATGTCCGGCATCTTGTTCTCCTTTGCTATGACGGTGACGGGCCTACTGGTAGCGCAGTGCCTCGATCGGGTCGAGACGCGCCGCCTTCTGCGCCGGGTAGTAGCCGAAGAATATCCCCACCGCCGCAGCGACGCCGAAGGCGACGAGAACCGAACTGCCGGAAATCACGATCACCATGCTGGTGATGGCATTGACCAGCAACGCGCTGCCGATGCCGATCAGCAGCCCGAGCAGGCAGCCGGCCAGCGAAATCATCACCGCCTCGAGAAGGAACTGCGCCAGGATGTCCTGCTCGCGGGCGCCGATGGCCATGCGGATACCGATCTCGCGGGTCCGCTCGGTGACCGACACCAGCATGATGTTCATGATGCCGATGCCGCCGACCAGCAGCGAGATCGAGGCGATGGCGCCGAGCAGGATCGACATGGTGCGCGTCGTTTCGGCTTCCGACTCGGCGGCGGCCGACAGGTTGCGCATGAAGAAGTCGTCCGGCGTGCCCTCGCGCAGGCGATGGCGCTGGCGCAGCAGCGCCGTCGTGCTCTCCATCACCCGCGGCATCGCCTCGGCCGAATCGGCCTGGACCATGATCATCCGCACCGAGCCGAGGAAGGGGGTGCCGAACACCTTGCGCTGGGCGGTGCTCAACGGAATGATCACGGTATCGTCCTGGTCGTTGCCGTCGAGATTCTGCCCCTTGCTGCCGAGGACGCCGATGACGATGAAGGGGTTCTGCTGGATGCGCATGGTCTTGCCGACCGGGTCTTCATCGCCGAACAGGTTCTGTGCGGTGGTCTTGCCGAGCAGCGCGACGCGGGTCGCCGAACGCACGTCGGAATCGCCGAAGGCGGCGCCGCTGGCGATCGTCCAGGCCCGCGCCTCGAGATAGGGCGGCGTCGTGCCGACGACGTTGGCGCTCCAGTTCTGCGAACCGAAAACCAGTTGCCGCCGCCCCTGATGCGTCGGCGCGACATTGACGACGCCGTCGAGTTCGGCGATCGCCTCGCCGTCGGCGACCGTGAGCGTCGGCCCGCCGGCGGCGCCGCTGCGCACGCCGGCCGCGGTGAACGAGCCCGAGAGGACGATGAAGAGGTTGCTCGCCCATCGTGCTGATCGTCTGCTGCACGGCATACTGCGCGCCCTGGCCGATGGCCATCATGATGACGACGGCGCCGACGCCGATCACCATGCCGAGCATGGTCAGCGCCGTGCGCAGCCGGTTGGCGCCCATCGCCATCCACGCTTCGCCGAGCATGGCCTTCAGCATGCGGCCGGCTCCGGACGGGCGGCAGTCGCATGGTCGCTGACGATATGGCCATCGAGAAAGCGCACCTGGCGCTTGGCATGAGCGGCGATATCGGGCTCGTGCGTGACGAGGACGATGGTGATGCCTTCGCGGTTGAGCTCGCTGAACAGCGCCATGATCTCTTCGCTGGTATGGCTGTCGAGGTTGCCGGTGGGCTCGTCGGCGAGGATCAGGCTCGGCTTGTTGACCAGCGCCCGGGCAATCGCCACGCGCTGCTGCTGACCGCCGGAAATGCGGCTGGGCAGCGAGTCGCCGTACCGGCCGAGGCCGACCTTCTCGAGCACGGCGCGGGCGGCGGCGCGCCGTTCGTCCTTGCCGGTGCCGCCATAGACCAGCGGCAGCGCGACATTGTCGAGCAGGTTCATGCGCGGCAGCAGGTTGAAACCCTGGAAGACGAAACCGAGCGTGCGGTTGCGCAGGCGCGCCAGCGCATCCTTGTCCATGTGCGCCACGTTCCTTCCGGCCAGGAAGTAGTCGCCGGCAGTCGGCGTATCGAGGCAGCCGAGCAGGTTCATGAAGGTCGACTTGCCCGAACCCGAGGGGCCCATGACGGCGATGAAGTCGCCGGGCTGGATTTCCAGGTTGACACCCTTCAGCGCCGGGAAAAGCCCGGCCGCCGTCTCGTAGGATTTGCCCAGCCCGACCACGCGGATCACCGGCTCGGTCATAAGGGCTTGCTCACGCCGATCGGCGGGAGTGCGTCGCTCGCCATGATCACGCCCTAGAACATCCGCATGCCGACGCTCGAGGGCTTGCTGCTGCCGGTCGAGTTCTCGCCGGTGACGACGCGGTCGCCCTCTTTCAGTTCGCCGCCGACGATCTCGGTATTGCGGTTGTCGGTGATCCCGAGCTGGACACTGACCGGCCTGATCGCGCCGCCATCGAGGACGTAAACCGTGCCGCTCTGACCGTCGCGCTTCTTGCCCTTCTTGTCGCCCGGCCCCTTGTCAGGCGCGCCGCCGCCCATGCCGGCGCCCATGCCGGGGGCCATCGCTGCGGTCAACGCCGGTTTCTGGCCGTTTTCCGCTTTCTTGTCGGCCGCTTCGGCGCGGCTTGAAGCGCAGCGCGCCATTGGGCACCAGCAGCACGTCCTGGCGCCTGGCGACGCCGATATTGACGTAGGCGGTCATCCCCGGCAGCAGGACATGATCCGGATTGGCGACGTTGATGCGCACGTTGTAGGTGACGACGTTCTGCTGGTTGGTCGGATTCAGGCGGATCTGCTGCACTTCGCCGGTGAAATTCTTGTTCGGGAAAGGCGTCGACCGTGAACCGCGCCTTCTGGCCCTCGCGGATGAGGCCGATGTCGGCCTCGGCAAAGCTGGTATCGATGCGCATTTCGGACAAGTCCTGGGCGATCTTGATCAGCACCGGCGTCTGGAAACTGGCCGCGACGGTCTGGCCGAGATCGACGACGCGGTCGACGACGACGCCATCGACCGGCGAGCGGATGACGGTGAAATTGAGGTTGGCGCGGTCGCGGTCGTTCTGCGCCCGGGCCAGCGCCACTTGCGCCTGCGCCGACTTGAGTGCCTGGCGCGCCTGGTCGTACTCCTGCCGCGACACGTATTCCTGCGCGAACAACGCGTTCATGCGCGCCTCGTTGGCCAGCGCCAGTTCCAGCGACGCCTGGGCACTGACGACGTTCGCCGCGCTCTGCCGCTCGGCCGCCGAGACCAGGGCATCGTCGAGTTCGAGCAACGGCTGGCCCTGTTTCACCTTGTCGTTGAAATCGACATAGAGCTTCTTGACCGTCCCCGAAACCTGCGTGCCGACGCTGACCAGCACGACCGGGTTGAGCGTGCCGTTGGCCGACACCGTCTGCGTCACTTCGCCCTTCTCGATCGTCGCCAGCTTGTAGCGCTGTTCCGGGTCGTTGGCCGCGCGCTGCTTCGCGTACCAGACGCCGCCGCCGATCAGGCCGGCGACCACCGTCGCGCCGAGGAGAATCTTGCCGATGCGTTTCATTGCTTTCCTTCCGCCGCCGGTTGCAGCAGCGTGTAATCGAGCGCGCCGACCGATTGGGCGAGCGTGGCGCGGAATACAAACCAGTCGAGCGCCGCCTGGATGCGTTGCAGACGCGCGCTGGCCAGCGCGCTCTGCGCCGTCAGCAGGTCGAGCACGGTGCCGACGCCGGCCTTGTAGCGGCCGAGCGCGACGCGCTCCGACTGCTCGGCGCTGGCGACCAGGTCGAGCGTCGTCTTCAGGCTCTGCGTCGCGGTGGTCAGGCTCTGGTAGGCCTTCCAGACATCGAGCGCCACCTGGTTCTTCAGGCGGTCGAGCTGCGCCGTCCGGGCATCGACCTGCGCTTCGGCGGCGCGCACCCGGTAGGTGGTATCGAAGCCGGTGAAGATCGGCAGGTTGACCGTGACGCCGATCACCCCGCCATTGACCGCGATGCGGTCCGTCTCGGCCCACGTCGGCCCGGTGGAAATGCTGACGGTCGGGCGCCCCTGCGCCTGGACCAGGTCGACGCCGGCCTGCGCCGCCCTGACCTGCGCCTCGGCCGCTTTCAGGTCCGGCCGCCGCGACTTCGGCTTCGGCGATCAGCGCCGCCACTTCGCGCTGGAAGCCGGCATCCGGCAGCGCCGCCGGCGGCTGCACCAGCGTCAATGCCTGCCCGGCCGGGAAGCCCATGACGTTGGCCAGCGCCCCCAGCGCATTGCGCGCCTCGCCCTCGGCCCTGATGCGGTTGAGCGTCGCCTGCGACAGCGCGGTCTGCGCCAGCAGGCGGTCGGCCGGCGTCGCGACGCCGACGTTGTAGCGCGATTCGGCCGCGTTGAAACCTTCGCGCGCCGCCCGCTCGGCCTCGCCGGTCGACACGACGGCGGCTTTCGTCGCCTGCGCGAAATAGAAGGCCTGCAAAGCGGAAAGGAACAGCGACTGGACCGTGGAATCCTGCGTCGCGGCGGCGGCGGCGAGCAGTTGCCGGGCGTTTTCGCCTGTCGCCGAGCGCGCGCCGGAATCGAAAACCAGCCAGGACAGCGTCAGTGCCGCGCTGGTCGAGTTGTAGTTGCGCTGTTCGGTCCACAGCCGGCTGGCGCCCAGCCGGCCATCGAGATTCGGCAGCCAGGCCGCCTGCGCGACGCCGACCTGCGCCGCCTGAAAGCGTGCTGCAGCCCACACCTCGCGCGTCTGCGGATTGTTGCACAGCGTCAGGTTGACCGCGTCGACCGCCGTCAGCGGCGCCGCCGGCAACTCGCGGGCGCACGGGCACATCGGCGCTGCGCCCCGCCGATTGCGGCGACGGCCGCGGCGGTGTCACGGCCTCGGTCGCGAACGGATCGCTCAAGCCCGCCGCGCGGACCGGCAGGGCGAGGCACAGCGCGACAGCGAACAGCGGGCAGCAACGGCTTTGTCATGGGGCGATAGTTTAGCCTGCCTTGCGCCGATCAGGCTGTTACAGATTGTTGCCGGCAGCGCCGCGTCGCCAGCGCAGCCGGGCTCGATCAACCGGTGACGCCGGCACGCGATCCCGATCGCCGGAAAATTGCTGCAATGCGGTAAAATCGCGACCCATGCTCTATCCGCTCATCCGCAAGTTCTTCTTCGCCCTCGACGCCGAAACCGCCCACGGCATCGGCATGCATGGCGTCGCCTTCCTCAACGCCAGCGGACTCGCCGGCTGCCTCGCCAAGCCGGTGGCGCCCTGCCCGGTCGAAGTCATGGGCCTGAAATTTCCCAATCCGGTCGGCCTCGCTGCCGGACTCGACAAGAACGGCGACCATATCGACGGTCTGGCCCGCCTCGGCTTCGGCTTCATCGAGATCGGCACCGTCACGCCGAAGCCGCAGGACGGCAACCCGCGCCCGCGCCTGTTCCGCATCCCCGAAGCGCAGGGCATCATCAACCGCATGGGCTTCAACAACGCCGGCGTCGACAAGTTGCTGGAAAACGTGCGCGCGGCGAACTTCCCGAAAAAGGGCGGCATCCTCGGCATCAACATCGGCAAGAACGCGACGACGCCGATCGAGCACGCCGCCGACGATTACCTGATCTGCCTGAACAAGGTCTACGACGACGCCAGCTACATCGCGGTCAACATCTCCTCGCCGAACACGAAGAACCTGCGCGAATTGCAGAAGGACGACGCGCTCGACGACCTGCTTTCGCAACTCAAGGCGCGTCAGGAGCAACTCGCCGACAAGCACGGGCATTACGTGCCGATGGCGCTGAAAATCGCCCCCGATCTCGACGACGCGCAGATCATTGCGATTGCCGATGCGCTGCGCCGGCATCGCATGGACGGCGTCATCGCCACCAACACCACGCTGTCGCGCGAAGGCGTCGAGGGCCTGGCCAATGCCGACGAGGCCGGCGGCCTCTCCGGCGCGCCGGTCTTCCGGAGGTCAACGGATGTCCTGAAGAAGCTGGCGACCGCGCTCGCCGGCGAACTGCCGATCATCGGCGTCGGCGGCATCATGAGCGGCGCCGACGCCGCCGAGAAGATCAGGGCCGGGGCCCGCCTCGTCCAGTTCTACAGCGGTTTCATCTATCGCGGTCCGGATCTGGTCGGCGAGGTGGCGGATACTCTGGCACACGTACTGAAGAAAAAGGTCTAAATCCTTATTTCCATTACGGTTGTTTGACCTGCGTCAAAGCCTGATAATACCGCGCCTCGACTCCTCCCAATCTCATGAGCCATTACCTTTTCATCCTCGTCGGCGCGGTGCTGGTCAACAATGTCGTGCTGGTGAAGATCCTCGGTCTCTGCCCTTTCATGGGCGTTTCCAAGAAACTGGAGACGGCTTATGGCATGGGTGCCGCCACGACCTTCGTGCTGACCATGGGAACCGGGGCGAGCTACATCATCGACCATTACCTGCTCCTGCCCTTCGGGCTCGAGTACCTGCGCACGCTGTCGTTCATCGTCACCATCGCCGCCATCGTCCAGTTGACCGAGATGGTCATCGCCAAGACGTCGCCGACACTGCAGCAGACGCTGGGCATCTACCTGCCGTTGATCACGACCAACTGCGCGGTGCTCGGCGTGCCGCTGCTCAACATTTCCAACAAGCACAACTTCGTCGAATCGCTGCTTTTCGGCGCCGGCAGCGCGGTCGGCTTCTCGCTGGTGCTGATACTCTTCGCCGGCATCCGCGAACGCGTCGAAGGCGCCGAGGTGCCCGTTCATTTCCGCGGCGTGGCCATCGCCATGGTCACCGCCGGCCTGATGGCACTGGCCTTCATGGGCTTCGCCGGCCTGGACAAGTACCAGTAGGCATGGAGATCGTCCTCGCCATCGCCATCATGGCCCTCGGGGCCATCGTGCTCGGCGCCGCGCTCGGCTTCGCGTCGATCAAGTTCAAGGTCGAGGGCAATCCGCTGGTCGAGAAGATCGAGGGCATCCTGCCGCAGACGCAGTGCGGCCAGTGCGGCTTCCCCGGTTGCAAGCCCTACGCCGAAGCCATCGCCAAGGGCGAGGTCGACATCAACCTGTGTCCGCCCGGCGGCATGGAAGGCGTGCAGAAGCTGGCCGACCTGCTCGGGCGCGAGGTCAAGCCGCTCGACGCCGAGGAAAAGCCGAAGCAGGTCGCGATCATCGACGAAC
Source organism: uncultured beta proteobacterium (assembly GCA_963810175.1). Taxonomy (GTDB): domain Bacteria; phylum Pseudomonadota; class Gammaproteobacteria; order Burkholderiales; family Rhodocyclaceae; genus Azonexus. The sequence continues at coordinate 52,972 of CAWEMU010000028.1, forward strand.
AGACCTGCATCGGCTGCACGCTGTGCATCCAGGCTTGCCCGGTCGACGCCATCGTCGGTGCCGCCAAGCAGATGCATACCATCGTCGCCGCGATGTGCACCGGCTGCGAACTGTGCCTGCCGCCGTGCCCGGTCGAGTGCATCCGCATGGAGCCGATCGTCGAGAACCTCGACAACTGGAAATGGAAATACCCGGTCGTCGAGATCCGGGCCGCGCCGCTGGCGAAGGCCGCCTGATGCTGATGAACCTGTTCAAGTTCAAGGGCGGCGTCAAGCCGCCGACGCACAAGGCCGAATCGACCGGCCGGCCGATCGCCGTCGCGCCGCTGCCGTCGCGCCTCGTCGTGCCGCTGCACCAGAACATCGGTGGCACGCCGCGCCCGGTCGTCGCTGCCGGCGACAAGGTATTGAAGGGCCAGTTGATCGGCGAGGCCGACGGCTGGATTTCCTCCGCCGTCCACGCGCCGACCTCGGGTACCGTGACCGAGGTGGCGATGCACGTGCAGCCGCACCCGTCGGGACTGGATGCACTGTGCGTGGTGATCGAGCCGGACGGCAAGGATGAATGGATCGCCCGCGAGCCCCTCGATTACAGGACGCTGAAACCCGAGGAAGTCCGCGAGCACCTGCGGCAAGCTGGCGTCGTCGGCCTCGGCGGCGCCGTCTTCCCGACGCACGGCAAGCTGACCCCGGCCAAGGCGGTGCCGATGGACGAACTGGTCATCAACGGTGCCGAATGCGAGCCCTTCATCACCTGCGACGACCTGCTGATGCGCGAACGCGCCGAGGAAGTCGTGCGCGGCATCGGCATCTTCCGCGACCTGCTGCAACCGAAGAAGGTGCTGATCGGCATCGAGGACAACAAGCCGGAAGCCGCCGCCGCCATGCGTGCCGCGGTCGACGCCCTCAAAGAGCCGTTTCTGGTCGTCCAGGTGCCGACGCTCTACCCGGCCGGCGGCGCCAAGCAACTGATCCGCGTTCTGACCGGCAAGGAAGTCCCGGCCGCCAAGCGCTCGACCGACCTCGGCGTCCAGTGCTTCAACGTCGCCACCGCCTATACCGCCTGGCGCGCCATCGCCCATGGCGAGCCGGTCGTCTCGCGGCTGGTCACGGTCACCGGCAACGTGCACGAGCCGCGCAACTACGAGGTGCTGATCGGCACGCCGATGGACGAGCTGCTCAAGCTCGCCCGGCCGCATCCCGATACCGACGGCATCATCATGGGCGGCCCGATGATGGGCTTCCTCGTTCCCGACATGCACGTGCCGGTGGTCAAGGCGACCAACTGCCTGATCGCGCACGACGACCGCCTGTTCCCGCCCAAGGCGCCGGAAATGCCATGCATCCGCTGCGGCGCCTGCGCGCAGGTCTGCCCGCACGAACTCCAGCCCTTCGAGATGTACTGGTTCGCGCGGGCGAAGAATTTCGGCAAGACGCAGGAGTACCACATCTTCGACTGCATCGAGTGCGGCTGCTGCTCCTACGTCTGCCCGTCGCGCATCCCGCTGGTCCAGTATTTCCGCTTCGCCAAGAGCGAAATCTGGGCGCGCGAGCGCGAGAAGAACGCCGCCGACGGCGCCAAGGCGCGCTTCGAGTTCAAGCAGGAGCGCGAGGAACGCGAAAAGGCGGAAAAGGCCGAGAAGCTGGCCAGGGCGGCAGCGGCGCAGGCGGCCAGGAAAGCTGCCGAAGCTGCGGCTGTGGCGGCAGCAGCGAACAGCCGCGCCAGCCGCGGCCGGGGGCGCTGGCGAACCCGCGCCGCAAGCGGCACCTGCCCCGGTCAACACCGAAAAAGCGGCAAAAATGGCCACCATCCAGGCCGCGATGGAGCGCGCCAGGGCGCAGCGCGAAGCCGCCCAGCCGAAGAACACCGAAGCCCTGAGCGCCGCAGCAGCAGAAGGAAATTGACGAGATCGAAGCGACGCCGCCAGGCCGCCCATCTGAACCGGCGCCGCCGGGCCCGGCCGCGACCAGCCGCGAAGCCAGCGAGAAAGCCGAATGATGTTCGCCCCCGCCCCCTTCCTGCTCAAGGATGCCAGCGTCAGCCAGGTGATGACGCAGGTCTGCATCGCGCTGGTCCCCGGCATCGCCGCCTATACGTGGCTGATCGGCCCGGCCATCCTGGTGCAACTGGTCATCGCGTCGCTGGCGGCGCTGTTCGCCGAGACCGTGATGCTGAAGGTGCGCGGCAAGCCGCTGGCGCCGTTCCTTTCCGACGGTTCGGCCATCGTCACCGCCTGGCTGATCGCCCTCGCCTTTCCGCCCCTTGCCCCGTGGTGGCTGGTGGCGCTCGGCACGGTTTTCGCCATCGTCGTCGCCAAGCACCTCTACGGCGGCCTCGGCCAGAATCCGTTCAACCCGGCGATGATCGCCTTCGCCGTCTGCATCGTCGCCTTCCCGGCGCTGATGTCGCAGTGGCCGAGCGTCGGCCTGCAACTCACCACCGTCGACCAGATCAACGTCATTCTCGGGCTGGCGCCGCGCGTCGACGCACTGTCCGGAGCGACCCCGCTCGATGCGCTGAAGACCGCGCTCAAGCTCGGCGACGGCGATATCGACGTGGCTCACCTGCTGGCGAACCAGGACCTCTACGGCAACTTCGCCGGCCGCGGCTGGGAATGGATCGCCGCCGGCTACCTGCTCGGCGGCCTGTGGCTGTGGCAGCGCCGGATCATCACCTGGCACATTCCGGTCGCCTTCATCGCCGGCCTGACGGCAATCTCCGGCGCGCTCTGGCTGTACAACCCGGCGCAGTTCGCCAACCCGCTGTTCCACCTGTTCTCCGGCGGCGCCATGCTCGGCGCCTTCTTCATCGCCACCGACCCCGTCTCCGGGTGCACGACGCCGCGCGGCAAGCTGATCTTCGGCGCCGGCGCGGGGCTGATCGCCTACATCATCCGCGTCTTCGGCGGCTACCCGGATGGCGTCGCCTTTGCCATCCTGCTGATGAACCTGTGCGCGCCGCTCATCGACCTGCTCTGAACCAGCCGCCGATCTTCGGCATGAAGGACAAGAAATGAGCGGCGCGTCGAAGCAGTTCAGCGCGCCCGGCATGGCGCTGCGCACGGCCGCCATCCTGTTCGTCTTCGTCATCCTGTTCACCGGCCTCCTGTCTGCCGCCTACCTGTGGACCAAGCCGGCGATCGAAGCCTCGGCCGCCGAAGAGAAGATGAAGCTGGTCGACGAGGTGCTGCCGCGCGCGGAATATGACAATGCCCTGCTCAGCGACACGCTGACCCTGCCCCCGACGCCTCAGCTCGGCCTCGACGAACCGTCGACGCTGTATCGGGCACGCATGGGCGGCAGGCCGGTGGCGCTGGTTTTCGAGGCGGCCGCCCCCGACGGCTATGCCGGCAAGGTCCGGCTGCTGGTCGCCCTGCGCGCCGACGGCACGGTCGCCGGGGTGCGTGTCACCCAGCACAAGGAAACGCCGGGCCTCGGCGATTACGTCGAGGTCAAGAAGGACAAGAACAAGGCCCGCCCGTGGATCACCCAGTTTACGGGCATGTCGCTGGCCCAGGTCGCCGACAACGAGTGGAAGCTGAAGAAGGACGGTGGTCGCATCGACTATTACGCCGGCGCCACCGTAACCCCGCGTGCAGTGTCCAAGGCCATATTGAAGGCCGTGAAGTGGGCCACCGCGCACCATGACCAGATTTTTGCCGAAACGGGAGCCGCCAAATGATCACCCGCGATGAATTCCGCGCCATCGCCGACAACGGCATCTGGAAACAGAACACCTCGATCGTCCAGATTCTCGGCCTCTGCCCGCTGCTGGCGGTGACGACCAATGCGGTCAACGGCATCATGCTGTCGCTGGCGACGATCATCGTCATGGCGATGTCCAACGTTGCCGTCGCCTCGCTGCGCAACTTCATACCGCACGAGATCCGCATCCCGGTCTTCATCCTGATCGTCGCCGCGCTGGTCACCGTGGTCGACCTGCTGTTCAACGCCAATCTGCACGAACTTTACCTGGTGCTCGGCATCTTCATCCCGCTGATCGTCACCAACTGCATCGTCCTTGCCCGCGTCGAGGCCTTCGCCGCCAAGAACCCGCCGCTGCAATCGACCTTCGACGGCATCTTCATGGGCGTCGGCATGCTGTGGACGCTGGCCCTGCTCGGCGGCATGCGCGAACTGCTGGGCAGCGGCACGCTGTTCGGCGGCATCGACATGGTTTTCCCGAGTCTGCAGCCGATCCAGTTGCTGCCGGAAAGCTACCCCGGCTTCCTGCTCGCCCTGCTGCCGCCCGGTGCCTTCATCCTGCTCGGCTGCATGATCGCCTGGAAGAACTGGATGGACGCCCGCGCCGCCCGGCGCGCCCAGCGCAAGCCACGCCAACCGGCGACAGTGGCCGGCGCGCATTAGCTCCGCCATGAATCCGGAGCGGGTTCGCCAGGCTATCCGTGGCAGCCGAAGATCGGTTCACGGCGCGTCGCGAAATTTTTCGAGTCGTGTGACAACCAAAACGCGATCCGTGCGTTAAGTAGAATTATGTTTCACCTTGTCGAGGAATTCGCAGTGCGTAGGTTGATGGTCGCAGCTTTGGCTGCGCTGACTTCATTGGTGGTCAATGCTGCCGAGCCGGTAGCCGTCGAGGCGCCCGCAGCAGACGTTGCCGCCGTGGTCGCGGATCAGGCGGTTACGGTCACGCCGGTCCCGATGCCCGTTCGGGTGACCGAATTGCGGGTTAACGCGGCACGCGCCACCGAGGTGCGTTCAACCAGACAATCGAAGTCGGCCAAGACCAGGAGCATCGAGAAATCGATGCTCTCCCGAACGGAACGTCATCAGGTCGCGTTGTTGTCGGCCAAACCGGCAACCGGCACTTCCGTGCTGCGTACCCTGGTCAATGACGGCGACGAAGAGTACGCCGCCGAGGACCTCGTTCTCCACCGCTCGTTCAACCGCCCAAAGGTGGTCAAGGTAACCGACCAGGACGACGAGGACGACCTTCTCGCCATCCCGGAAACCGTCAAGCTGCGGTTGTACCTCGCCCGCATGAAGGCGGTCGAGGCGCTCGTGCTGGCCAGGGTGGCGGATCAGCCGACCGCCGGCGACGACGACCTCCCGGATACGGTCAGGCAGAGGCTGCTGCTGGCGCGCACGAAGAGCCGTTCAGGCGCACCAGAAGAAATTCTCGTAGCCCGGGGCGGTCGAGCCGAATCGCTTCAGAAGTCCGGGGTAACCGGATCATGGTCAGGCTTCGGTTCCTGCTGCCGGATGGCCACCCAACCGGCACAGCACCACGCATCGATCCAACCGGCAGGTCGTTCGGAGCCGACGCGTTCCGTTGCCTCGAATCAGATGCCGAACCCCGCCATGGGATTGCCTGACGTCGCCTGACCGTCCGGAAATCGGGTTCCCGGTTTCCGGGGAAAATCGTTCACCGTCCGTGTCAGCGACGATCGACTCCGGCATGCGCCGTTCCACAGCTTGATTCAGCGCACGCATTCTTGCGGCGATCGCCGCAATGCGAGTAATTCCCATTGACAACATCCCAGCGCCCCCATATGATGCGAATCGTTCGCATTAACTGGGGTAATCCACGCCGGCCCTGCTCCTCAAGACCTCGATCGCCGGCACCCTGATGGCGCGGCCTTCGCCGCCTTCCCGCTGCACCTCGTTCTCGGCCACCGCGCCAACGCCCGTGCCACCGGGCGCCACGACAACGGTCCGAAAAACTTCCCGACCCGGCATGATGCCCGCGATAATGCAGACACTGCGGGCGAACCGAGCCAAACTCTCTCAGCGCAGGAATCATGACCGCCACCACTGCCCCCAACAACGCCATCCTCCTCGTCGGCCACCCCAATGTCGGCAAGTCGGTGCTCTTTCACCGGCTGACCGGCGCCTACGTCAATGTTTCCAACTACCCCGGCACCACCGTCGAGGTCACGCGCGCCAGCGCCCGTTTCGACCGCGAGGCGGTGCTGCTCGACACGCCCGGCGTGCTGTCGCTGCCGTCGCGCAGCGACGACGAACGGGCGACGATGCGCGCCCTGCTCAACGAGCAAACGCGCTGTCTCGTCCAGGTCGGCGACGCCAAGAACCTGCGCCGCACGCTGACGCTGACCGCGCTGCTCGCCGAACTCGGCGTGCCGATGGTGCTGGCGCTCAACATGCACGACGAAGCCGCGGCGCGCGGCGTCACCGTCGACATTCCGGCGCTTGCCGAGGAACTCGGCATCCCGGTGCTGGCCACCGTCGCCACCGGCGGCGAAGGCATCGGCGAGCTGACCAGCAGCCTCGGCCAGGCCCGGCGGCCGGACGCGCTGCTGCACTACGACGCCGACAGCGAGGCCGACATCGCCCGCGTCGGCGAGGCCATCGGCCGGCTCGCTCCGCACCCGCACCTGGCGGCGCGCGGGCTGGCGATCCTCTATCTCGGCGGCGATGCCGAAGTCGCCGCCTGGCTGGAAGACGAAGGCCGGCGACAAGTTCCCGGAAATCAAGGCGCTGCGCCAGGCCGCCTCGCACCGCACCGCGAACAAGGTGTCGGCAGTGCTCGCCCGCGAGCGCAGCGAGGCCGCCGACACCCTGGCGACCAGCGTCATCCAGCGCGCCGGGCGCAGCAGCCCGCTGCTCGCCCAGCGCGTCGGCCAGTATGTCGTGCATCCGCTGTGGGGCATCCCGATCCTGCTCGGCGTGCTCTACGTGGTCTACGAATTCGTCGGGGTGTTCGGCGCGACGACACTGGTCGGGCTCATGGAAAAGGACCTCTTCGAAGGCATCCTCAACCCGGCGTTCACCGATTTCGTGACTGCCGCGGTCAACGTCCCGTGGATCGTCGAATTGCTGGTCGGCCAGTACGGCCTGTGGACCATGGGCATGACCTACGCCCTGGCCCTCATTCTCCCCATCGTCACCACCTTCTTCTTCGCCTTCGGCGTGCTCGAGGATTCCGGCTACCTGCCGCGCCTGTCGGTCATCGCCAACCGGCTGTTCGCGCTGATCGGCCTCAACGGGCGCGCCGTGCTGCCGATGGTGCTCGGCCTCGGCTGCGTGACGATGGCGACGCTGACCACGCGCATCCTGCACAGCCCGCGCGAGCGCCTGATCACCATCCTGCTGCTGGCGCTCGCCATTCCCTGTTCGGCGCAACTCGGCGTCGTCCTCGGCATGCTCGGCAGCGTCTCGTTCACCGCGGTCCTGATCTGGACGCTGGCCATGGTCGGCGTCCTGCTGCTGGTCGGCTTTCTCGCCAGCAAGCTGATACCCGGCCGGCGCATCCCGCTCGTCACCGAACTGCCGCCGATGCGCATGCCGATCCTCGGCAACGTGCTCAAGAAGACCGCCGGCCGCCTCGAGTGGTACCTGGTCGAGGTCATTCCGCTCTTCCTGCTCGGCACCTTCATCATGTTCGTGCTCGACAGGACCGGCGCCCTGCCCGGCATCATCAAGGTCGGCGAGCCGCTGGTCACCGGCTGGCTCGGCCTGCCGCCCGAAGCCAGCGCCGCCTTCGTCATGGGCTTCCTGCGCCGCGACTTCGGCGCCACCGGCCTCTTCGCCATGGCGCACAGCCTGAGCCCGATCCAGGCCGTGGTCGGCATGATCACGATCACGCTGTTCATCCCCTGCTTCGCCAGCCTGATGATGATGGTCAAGGAACAGGGCGTGAAGATCGCGCTGGCCATGGTCGCCGTGATCGTCCCCTTCGCCTTCCTCGTCGGCGGCCTGTTCAACCTGCTGCTGCACGCCGTCTGGTAAAGCCATGACCCCGAAACCCGAAATCCGCAAGGCGGCCCGCCTGCCGCTCGCCTTCATCCCGCCCGGCCAGGAAGTCCGTCTCGCCGGATTCGGCGACGAAATCGACCCGCTCCAGCGCGAACAACTCACCGCCTACGGCCTCGCCGAATCCCGCCCGCTCAAGGTCCTGCAACAGCGGCCGATGACGGTCATCCTCGCCGACGAAGTCGAACTCGCGCTCGAACACGCCGTCGCCCGCTACATCTGGGTGGAGAAGGATGCTGGCGAGGTTCCGGGATAGGCCGAGCCGCACGGCCCTGTCATTTGCGGGGAGTTGTCGCCGCTCCTGATCGAGATGTCTCTGACCCTCACGGCACTTCTCGATCGGTTCGGTCGGCAAGACTGATGTTTTGCGTTGTGGTGGTGGGAGGGGCTGAAACTGATAGCATATGCAAGGCAACCAGCGTTGCTGTTGGGATGGCAGGCCGGGAAATCGTGGTCTGTCCCCGTTATTGTGTCCCCTGTTATTCGCTGCTGATGGTCGTCGAGGAGGACCTGCAAATGAGACGCGCAATTGCACTCATACTCGTGGCTTCGATGGCCTCGGGATGTGTGGCAACCCTCCGCAGTCCGCCTGAAACCGTGGTCAGTGGGCTGCGAGCCATTGCCGTCGTGCCCATCGAGGCCCCGCCGCTGCTCCTGCATCCGAAGACCGACGCCGATCGGGCCGCTGTCACGGCGGTGGGCCTTGTCTCCCGGGCCTGGGCCCGGGGACGGAAATTAACCAATGTTGGGCTGCGATGGCGGCCGCGCGGCTGCGGTAGTAGTCCTGCTGCCGCTCGTGGTCGGGACGGTCTTCATCTATGGCGTCTCCTCCTCCACGCCGCGTGCAGGCGAGTCACTCACCATGGTGAGCGACTCAACGCCGTGGATGCCAACCACTGGCCTGGCGAGGATCGCCGCCCAGGCGCTGCAGAAGGAAGGCGCGCGCGGGGCGTTTGTTGTCAACGGCTACGCCCAACTCCCGGTTGGAGACAGGTCCGTGAACGTGTTCCTTGAGAATTGGATGGCCGCCGAACGGCGTTGGTACAACGCGGACGTGTCTATGCTCGACTACACGCAGCTCCGCGTGTCGCGGGCGGACGCAATCCTTGAGGTGGGGGTCTCGAACTACGAGTACTCCGCCGACCGCCTGCTCTTGCAGGTGACCGTTAAGCTCATTGATCCCACGACGAAACAGGTCCTGGGGAGGGCAAGGAATTTTGACTGGCCCAAAGGGGAGCCTCTTGCTGCGATGTTGCAGGATCATGGTCAGCCGCTGAGACGCCTCATCGAAACCACTGGAGAGGTTTTGCTTACCAAGTGCTTGAAGGATCTCGGCCTGATTCCACCCTGAAGCGCGTTGAATGCTCCAGCCACGCCCGTCACCTTGAGCGGATTTCACAATCACAATAGGGG
>CAWEMU010000029.1:0-39056 GCA_963810175.1 uncultured beta proteobacterium
CATGACTGAATACTCCGCCTCCTCCATCCGCGTCCTGAAAGACCTGGAACCCGTCAAGGAACGTCCGGGCATGTACACCCGGACGACCTGCCCGACCCACATCGTCCAGGAGGTCATCGACAACGCGGCCGACGAGGCGCTCGGCGGCTTTGCCAAGAAAATCTCGGTGCTGATGCGCGCCGACGGCATCATCGAGGTGACCGACAACGGCCGCGGCATCCCGGTCGAGATCCACCCGGAAGAAGGCCGGCCGGCGGTCGAACTGGTGTTCTGCAAGCTGCACGCCGGCGGCAAGTTCAACAAGAAGGAAGCCGGCAACGCCTACCGCTTCTCGGGCGGCCTGCACGGGGTCGGCGTGTCGGTGACCAATGCGCTGTCGACCCGGCTGGAGGTCGAGATCAGGCGCGGCGGCGGAATCTGGCGCATCGCCTTCGGCGCCGGCCTGGTCACCGAGCCGCTGACCCGCATCGGCGACTGCGGCCCGCGCACGACCGGCACGACGGTGCGCATCTCGCCCGACCCGAAATACTTCGATTCGCCGAAGATCAACCTCGCCCAGCTCGAACACGTGCTGCGCTCGAAGGCGGTGCTGATGCCGAATGTCACGGTCAACCTCGAAATCGAGGGCGAACCGCCGAAGAGCTGGTGCTACCGCAACGGCATGGCCGACTACCTGGCCGAGATGATGGCCGGATCGCCGGTGGCGCCGATCTTCGTCGGCGAGAAGACGATCGAGGTCGAAAACGGCTTCGCGGTCGGCGAAGGCGCGACCTGGGCGCTGGCGTGGTTCGAGGAAGGCGGCGGCAAGCCGGAATCCTACGTCAACCTGATCCCGACCCTCGACGGCGGCACCCACGAGGCCGGGCTCAAGGCCGGCGTCTTCGAGGCGGTGAAATCCTTCGCCGACCACCACGCCATCCTGCCGGCCAAGGTCAAGCTGGCGCAGGAAGACGTCTGCGGCCGCATGACCTTCCTGCTCTCGGCCAAGGTGCTCGACCCGCAGTTCCAGGGCCAGACCAAGGAAAAACTGACCAGCCGCGACGCCTACAAGCTGGTCTCGCAAATAGTGCGCGACCCATTCGAGCTGTGGCTGAACAGCCACGCCGATTTCGGCAGGAAGATCACCGAACTCGCGGTCAAGGCGGCGCAGAACCGCATGAAATCGACGCAGAAGGTCGAGAAGAAGAAATCCTCCGGCATCGCCACCCTGCCCGGCAAGCTGACCGATTGCGAATCCGACGACCTCGCCCGCAACGAAGTCTTCCTCGTCGAGGGCGACTCGGCCGGCGGTTCGGCCAAGCAGGGCCGCGACAAGGAGACCCAGGCCGTCTTGCCGTTGCGCGGCAAGGTGCTCAACACCTGGGAGGTCGACCGCGACCAGTTGTTCAAGAACAACGAGGTGCATGACATTTCGGTGGCCATCGGCGTCGACCCGCACGGCATCGAGCCAGATCGACACGGTCGATGTTTCCGGTCTGCGCTACGGGCGCATCATCGTCATGTCCGACGCCGACGTCGACGGCAGCCACATCCAGGTATTGCTGTTCACGCTGTTCCTCAAGCACTTCCCGGCGCTGATGGAGCGCGGCCATATCCACGTCGCCCAGCCGCCGCTGTTCCGCGTCGATGTCGAGGCGAAAGGCCACACCCGCAAGGTCTATTGCCTCGACGAAGCCGAAAAGGAACAGACCCTGCACAAGCTGCGCGAGGAAGGCGTTTCCGAGAACAAGATCACCGTCTCCCGCTTCAAGGGCCTCGGCGAAATGAACCCGGACCAGCTCTGGGAAACCACGCTGTGCCCGGACACCCGCCGCCTCGTGCCTTTCCAGGCCGACCGCGACGCCATCCGCGAAATGCACCGGACCTTCACGCTGCTGATGGGCAAGGGCGAAGCGGCCGGCCGCCGTGCCTGGATGGAAAAGGATGGCGGCCTGGTGGAAGCCGATGTCTGAGCCGGTTTTCGCCCGCCGCTGGCTGTTGACCGCAGCCATCGCCGCCCTGCTCGCGGGGTGCTCCGCGCTGTCCGGCAAGACCCCGGACAAGCCGCCCGTCGCGGCGCCCGTCGCGGCGAAGCCGAGGATCGGCCTTGCCCTCGGCGGCGGCGCGGCGCGCGGCTTCGCCCATATCGGCGTGATCAAGGTGCTCGAATCGCACGGCATCGTCGCCGACGTCGTGGTCGGCACCAGTGCCGGAGCGGTGGTCGGCTCGCTCTACGCGGCCGGCCACGATGCCTTCGCGATGCAGAAGATCGCCCAGCAACTCGACGAGAAGATCTTCGCCGACTGGACGCTCGGCGGGCGCGGCTTCCTGAAAGGCGAAGCCCTGCAGGATTTCGTCAACCAGCATCTCGGCAGGCGCCCGCTGGAAAAGCTCAACAAGCCCTTCGCCACGGTCGCCACCGACCTCAACAGCGGCGAGCGGGTGGTCTTCCGTACCGGCGACAGCGGCCTGGCCGTGCGCGCCTCGGCCGCCGTGCCCGGCGTCTTCCAGCCGACCCAGTTCCGCGGCCGCAGCTACGTCGATGGCGGCCTGACCAGCCCGGTGCCGGTGCAGGCGGCACGCGAGATGGGCGCCGATATCGTGATCGCCGTCGATATCTCGGACCGGCCGGAGGGCCAGCCGGTTGACAGCCTGGCCGCGATACTGTGGCAGACGACGACCATCATGGGCGGCATCATCGGCGCCAACGAGCTGAAGGGGGCCGACGTCGTCATCCGCCCGAAGCTGCGCTACGTCAAGTCCTGGGATTTCACCGCCCGCCACGACGCAGTGCTGGAAGGCGAACGCGCCGCCCAGGCTGCGCTGCCGGCGATCCGCCAGAAACTCGGACGTTGACGCCGCCTTACAGGCCGCCGGACATTGCCCGCGGCGGCCGCGCCGGACGGCGCTGGTCACCACCTTCAAGGATCTCCTTGATGTAACGCAGCACCTGCGGATTGGCAAGGATGCTCATGTGATCCTCGTCGAAGCCGCGTAACGCGCGTGCCTGAAGCTGGGCTTCCGGGCGCAACTGGCTGGCCAGCGGGATGACGCCGTCGCCGCTGGCGCTACGCAGCGTCGCCGAATTGCGGAAGCCGAAGACCAGAAAGTGAGTGACACCGTCAGGCAACGGCTCGTCGAAGAGGCGCTTGATGAAGGTGCCGTCGGACGCCAGGCTGCGCCAGACGGGCATCACGACCGGCGCGTACTCGACGCCCAGGCGCGCCGCCGAGTCACCCCCGAAAGGCGCCGAGATCGTCACGAAGCGGCGTGCGTAGTCACAGCCATCGCTGCGCGTGCATTCGGCGAGGTATTCGCGGACGACGATGCCGCCCATGCTGTGGGCGACCAAGTGCAGTTCCGCAAACCCGAAGCGGTGCCGCAACTCGGCAAGCAGGCCGACGAGCCCATCGCCGAGGGCGCGGATGTCGAGGCCGGAAGGATAGTTCATCAGCCAGGGCTGGAAGCGCCGGCGATCGAGCGCAGCGATGATGTCCTCGAGATCGCGCGGGCTGCCGCCGATGCCGTGCACGAATAAAACCGGCGTCTTGTCCTTGGCATAGGGTTCGAGGAAGTAGATGCCGGCGTAGCCTTCCTTCATGAAGCGCAGCGGCTGCCACATCCCCATCGCCGCCGCCTCGGCGGAGAAGCGCGCATCGTCAAGGCGCGCCGGCTTGCCGAGCTGGACGTCAACGCGGCCGAGCGTCGAACCGCGCAGGTCGAACAGGTTGCCCAGCCTGGCGGGCATCGGGCGGCCGGAGTGAACCGACAGCTTGATTTCGACGTTTTCGGCCTGCCCGAAAAAGAACGAGGCATCTCGCAGGTCGAACCAGCCCGACGGCTCATCCGGCACGCCAGATGGCGCGATGCGCAGGGCAAAATCGATGCACTGGCCGCTGGCGCGGCTTTCGCGCTCGTCGAAGAACACCATCAACGCAGTCCCGGCTACCGGCGAAGATTCACGGTGCCGCTGTCCGGCCTGATCTCGCGCTGCTCAGCGCCCGCGACGACGAAGGCATCGCCGAAATGGCGGGCGCCTCAGCCTGGCCAGCGCAAGGGCAAGCGCACGATGACTTCATTCTCAGTTCCGGGCGCCCGCCTAGCCAGCCGCGTTTCCTGCGCTCGACGGCAACGGCTGATCGTCGAGCGGCAGGACTTCGAGCAAGGTTTCCATCGCCTGCGTGGCGTCTTCAAGTGCCTTGCTGTCGTCGGCCTCGACGCTCCCGGCAGCCCGTATCCGTCGCGAGATGCCGACCATGTTCTGCGCATGCAACATCAGGCGGCTGCGAATTGCGTTGAGTTGCCGTAGCCTGGCGATAGTGGCAGCGCGCAGGTCCGTGATCGCTTCGTCGCGGGCTTCTTCGGTACTCGCACTTTCCAGCGCGAGGCGTGCGCTCAGTTCGTCCATCGAGGATTTCCACCAGTCGAGGAAGGTGGCCCGGTGATCGATCAGCGCATTAACCGACTCTGCCATGGCGTTGATCTCGTCACGGCCGCCAGCGAAAACCTTGACGCGTGTCGTCGGCGTACCAAAGGCCAGGTCGTCGAGCAGCCCGGCCATCTGCCGCACCGGGCGAACGATGCGAACCGTGATTGCCGTCGCGAAGACGATCGCCAGGCCGATCGCGCAGGCCAGGACGATCAGATCCAGCCGGATGCTGGCCCGCGAGTCTGCGGCGATCTCGGCAATGCGGGCCGCCATCAGCTGATTCGCCTGATCGATATTCTCCTTGATCAGCGGCGCAACCTGCTCGGCGGCCGCATCCATCTCCCGGGTCAATTGCACGATGCTGTTGTGCTGCGATACAAGGTTGCGAAAACCCTGCTCATAATCACGCAGCAGACCATCAAGCAGCGACTTGTCAGCGGCAGACAGGGGGGACGCGGCAATCTGCGCGTGAATCTTGCGGGCAATTTCAACCACCATCCGGGGGTAGGCCTCGCCGCCACGGAGCAGGAAGTCCTTTTCCCGCCGTCTGAGTTCAAGGACGCTGGTTTCCAGGTCGGGCACGTAATGAGCATCCAGGATAGCCTCGATCCGGTGTGCGGCATCGCGGAACGATCCCTTGCTGCCACCAACATTGCCGGATTTGAGCGCACTTTCGGCATACGGCTCGAAGCTCCTGGCGTAGGTGTCCAGTTCTGCCAGCAGTTTCTGCTGCACCGGCTCTGACAGACCGGAACGCTCAGTCAGTTGGCGAAATTCCCGAATCAGCTTGCGCACCCGTTCGCCGTAGGCCGGATCCTGGCGTAGCGCGAGATCCTTTTCACTGCGCCGTATCTGCAGCAGAACGGTTTGAAGACGATCCACGTGATAGCGGGCAGCGAGTTCCTGCAGGCGATGGATCTTGTCGCGAAAGGCACCCTGAAGCCCTGAGTTCTCGTCCAGCCCCATGATTCGCCAGGCTTCTGCAACGGCACGGAAACTCTCGTGATAGGCCGTCATCGCTTCCTCAAGCGCTTTGGCCGTCTGCTCGGACTGCGGGTCAACGGCCGCCAGCGCAGCCACTTTTTCGCGCATGGCTTGTAGCCGATGATCGACTTCCACCGCGAAGCTTTCCTGGTGCCGGAGCAGAAAGCTCCTTTCCGCATCTCGTGCGCCAGCCATCTCGACTTCAATCTCGAGCGCGAGGGACTTGCGGGCTTCGAAAACGCTTTGCAGTTGCTGGTGGTCGGCCAGCACCGTTTGCAGCGTCTGGTGAAAGTGCCAGACAACGCCAACAAACAGCACGCCAATGAGCGCAAAGCCGATTCCGATCTTTTCGCCGACCCGCAACTTGCTGGAAACCGTGTCCATCGTCCGCTCCTGACTGGCTTGCCTGGCCACCGCGTTCAATATACGTTGGTCACGGAAGGGACACGGGGTCGCGGGTCGGAGAGCCGCCAGGTCAGCCGTAACGGCCCTCGATGTAATCCGCGGTTTCCTTGTGTGCCGGGGTGACGAACATCTCCTCGGTGCGCGCGTGCTCGACGACCCTGCCCATCAGCATGAACACGCACTCCTCGCTGGCCCGCCGCGCCTGCGCCATGTTGTGGGTCACGATCAGGATCGTATATTGGCCCCGCAGTTCCCAGAGCAGTTCCTCGACCGCTTCGGTGCCCTTGGGGTCGAGCGCCGAGCACGGTTCGTCCATCAGCAGGACCTTCGGCTTGACCGGCAGCAGGCGGGCAATGCACAGCTTCTGCTGTTCCTCGAGCGAGAGTTCGGTGGCCTTGCGCTTGAGTTGGTCCTTCACCTTGTCCCAGAGCAGCACCTGGCGCAGCGACTGTTCGACGATCTCCTCCGGCGTACCCTGCGCGACCTCGCCGCCACCCTTGGCGTGCAGCCGGTGGCTGAACAGGATGTTGTCACGAATCGAGATAGGCAGCGGATTCGGGCGCTGAAAGACCATCCCGACCTGCTTGCGCACCTGCACCAATTCGACCTGCGGGTCGTAGATGTTTTCGTTCATGACGTGGACGCCGCCCTCGATACGCACGTAGCCGAGGCGCTCGTTGATACGGTTCACGCTGCGCAGGAAGGTACTCTTGCCACAGCCCGAAGGGCCGATCATCGAAGTGATCAGTCCTTCACGAATGCGCAGATCGACGTCGTAGAGCGCCTGAAAGGTGCCGTACCACAGGTTCAGCTTCCGGCTGTCGATTGCATACCGGGGAATCGGCTGCATGAGCGCAGCGGTCTGTTCGTTGTTCATCGTAGATAGTGTCCTTGATAGGCAATGCGGGCATCACCGGCGCGCCACCGCCGGTTCGCTGCTCCTGGCGGGCGCGGTACGGCTAGCCAAATCTTCCCTCGACATAGTCGCGCGTGCGCTGATCCTTCACTTCGCCGGTAAAAAGGTCTTCGGTGACGCCGATCTCGACACACTCGCCGCCGAGAAAGAAAGCCGTCCGGTCGGCCAGGCGCCGTGCCTGCTGCACGAGGTTGGTCACCAGGATGATCGTCACTTCCTTGCGCAACTCCTTGAGCACGTCTTCGATGCGCATCGTCGTCACCGGGTCAACGGCAATCGAGAACTCGTCGAGCATCAGCAGGTCGGGTTCCTGCGACAGCGCCCTGGCGATTGTCAGGCGCTGCTGCTGGCCGCCCGAGAGCAGGCTGCCGAGCGCGTCCAGGCGGTCCTTGACTTCGTCCCAGAGCGCGGCGCGGGTCAGGCAGCGCTGGACGATGACGTCGAGCTCGGCCTTCTCCTTGATGCCGCGCAGGCGCGGCGACAGGGCGACGTTGTCGTAAACAGTCATCGGCAGGCCCACCGGCAGCGGGAAGACGACGCCGATGCGGCTGCGCAGGGCATAGACATTGTTCAATCGGCGGGTGTCGCGCGCGTTGAAGCGGATCTCGCCATCCACCCGCATGCCCGTGGTGAACTCGTCCATGCGGTTGACCGCCTTGAGGAACGAGGTCTTGCCGGCATTGGCGGGGCCGATGATGCCGAAGATCTCGTGCTCGCGAATCGACAGGTTGACGCCGTGCAGGGCCACGGTGCTGCCGTAGCGGATCGTCAGGTCCCTGACCTCGAGTTTGTTCGGGGCCGCGTTCAACCGCCGGCGCGGTCGCGCCGGCGGTTGGCGTCAGGATTGCGGAATCTACCATTTCTTTTTCCCCCTCAACCACATGCGGAAGGCAATCGAGACGCTGTTCATCGTCAGCACGAGACCGATCAGCACCAACGCGACGGCAAAGGGAACCTCTTCGGCGATTCCCGGTACCTGCGTTGCCGTGACGAAGAGGTGCAGGGACAGGGCCATGGTCTGGTCGAAGACGCTTTGCGGCAGGAAGGGCGTGAAGAAGACGGCGCCGGTGAACATGATCGGCGCCGTCTCGCCGGCCGTGCGCGATACTTCGAGAATGACACCGGTCAGGATGCCGGTGATCGAGTTCGGGAGAACGACGCGGCGAATCGTCTGCCAGCGCGTCGCGCCCATGTTCCAGCAGGCCTCGCGGAAGGCCTGCGGCACCGCCTGCAGCGACTCGCGCGTGGCGACGATGACAACCGGCATGGTCATCACCGCCAGCGTCAGGCTGGCGGCCAGGATGCTGGTGCCGAACTTGAAGAAGAGGACAAAGGCGCCGAGCCCGAACAGGGCATGGACGATCGACGGAACGCCGGCGAGGTTGATGATCGCCAGGTTGATCGTCCGGGTGAACCAGTTGTCACCGGCGTACTCGCTGAGATAGATCGCGGCGAAGATACCGATCGGCACCGACAGCAACAGGGCGACGGTTACCAGCCAGATGGTCCCGAGCAGCGCCGGAAAGACGCCGCCGGTGCGCATGCCGTTGGTCGGCGCCGAGAACAGGAACTCCCAGGAAATCGCTCCGCCGCCCTTCACCACCAGGGTGCCGAGGATCAGCATCACCGGCGTGATCAGAAGCAGCGTCATGAGCCCGAAGAGCAGTCGATAGCGTTTCTGCACGCGCTCGTTGTGGTGGTTCAGGTCGCTGGCCTGAAACATAGTTGGATTGGCGGTGGCCATGGCTTACCCCTTGCGTATGCCGCGCACGATCAGATCGGCGGTCAGATTGATGATGAAGGTGACGAGGAAGAGGAAGATGCCGATGGTGAACAGCACCTGGTAGTGCTCGCCGCCGACGACCGCCTCACCGAGTTCGGCGGCGATCGTCGCCGTCAGCGCGCGCACCGAGTCGAAGATGCTGTTGGGTATGTTGACGGCATGGCCGGTGGCCATCAGCACCGCCATTGTTTCCCCGAAGCCACGACCGACACCGAGCAGCACGCCGCCGAGCAGGCCGTTCTTCGCTGCCGGCAGCACCACCTTGTAGATCACCTGCCAGCGCGTCGCGCCCATCGCCTCGGCGGCTTCGCGGTAGCGGTCGGGAACGGCCTTGAGGGCATCCTCGGCGATCGAGGTCATGATCGGCGCCGCCATCAGGCCGAGGATGATGCCGGCGTTGAGCACGCAAAGGCCGACCGGAATGTCGAACCACTTGATCAGTAGCGGATTCATGATCACCAGGCCGATGAAGCCCCAGACCACCGAAGGGATCGCTGCCAGCAGTTCGACCAGCACCTTGAGCACTTCGCGGGTCTTGCCGCTGGCGAACTCGGCGATGAAGATGGCGGCACCGAGCGAGAACGGCACCGCGACCAGCATCGCCAGCCCGGTGACGCTGGCCGTGCCGGCCATCAGCGCGAGGATGCCGTACTCCGGGTCCTCGGCGTCGCTCGGCGACCAGTAGGGGGTGAGGAAGAACTCGCGGAAGTCCATCTTCTCGAAGACGAAGCCGATTCCTTCCTTGGTGACGAAGAAGAAGATGCCGAGCACGAAGAGGATGGCCGAGATGCCGCAGACGAAGACGATGCCGGCAACCAGCTTGTCAACGTACCAGTCGAGGTCACGGCGGTCGAAATCCTCAGCCGTGCGGGCGTCAGTGGCGCGGTTGCTCAGCGCCTGAGTAGCGGTGCCCATCTCAGTTGGCCTCCTCGCCACGCAGAACCGTCATCAGATTGCTGACCTGCAGGGCGATCTCCCGAGTAAGCATCCGCAGATCAGGCTGCCCGCTACCGGGTCGTGTGAATTCCCACTCGAGCGCCACGGTACTGAAAGGAATCTCCTCGACGTAGGACTTGACCGGCCCCTGCAGGCTGACGATGATCTGGTAGGCGGCGAGTTCCCGATGGTGTGCCGGGATCGCCTGCGGCTGGTGGCCGGCAAGGTCGATCCCCAGATCGTGCAGCGATGCGATTGACGTCGGATCCGGGGTGCCAGCGCTGCGGCCGCGACTGTGATATTCGCCAACCTCCGGAAAATTCTTGCGCGCGATCGCCTCGGCGATCGGGCCGAGAAGGCTGTTGTCCTCGTCGACAAAGAGGATACGGAAGAACTTCGGCCCCTTGTCCTCGCCGGTGACCGCGAAGACCGTGTCTTCACAGATGTTCTTTGCCTGATCGGAAACCCTCTCGAGCGAGTTGAACACCGTCAGGTAGGCGAACAGGTCCTTGACGCTGAGGCGATCACCCTCGCCGACCAGGTCGTCGAAGGCCATGTCGAAGGTTCGCTCGACCTGGTCGGCGATGACCATCGTCGCCTTTGCCTTGTCGGCGTTGCCGTCGAGAAAGGCATCGACGGCCTGCTTCAGCATCTGCCGCGATTCGCTGGCCATCAGCTCGATCTCGCGTTCGAGCAGCCCCTGCGGGCGAGCGATCCGGACCGCCTCGCGGCAGATCGTCACCGCGTAGTCGCCGATGCGCTCGAGAGCGACATTGGTATGGACGACGGCCGCCATCTGGCGCAGGTGCGCGCCGCTCGGCAGGTGCACGCCGATGAAGGCCATGCGCATGCGATCCAGTTCCATGCTGACGGCGTTGATCCGGTTGTCGGCCAGAACCGTGGCGTAGGCCAGCGGGTCATCGTCGGCCAGCAGCGCGTGTATGGCATTGTCGAGGGCCTTCTCGACGAGTCCGGCGAGCAGGGCTACTTGTTGCTTGATCTTGGACAGATCTCTTTCGAGACGTTCTTCATAATGACTCATCGCTGGTGCTTTCTCAGGCGCAGGAACATGGGCTTGGACGGAGCACCGGTGAACTGCCGGTGCCCGACCGCTAATGACTTACTTGCACTTCACCTTCTTGATCGGCGCGTAACCTTCCTTCTCGATGATGCACTGGCCAACGTCGCTCTTGATCCAGTCCATGTACTTCTTCACCTCGCCGGTCGGCTCGCCGTTGGTGTACATGAACAGCGGCCGGGCGATCGGATAGGTGCCATTGAAAGCCGTTTCCTCGGTCGGCTTGACGCAGGGCTTGCCGGCTGCCGGCGCGACGCAGAGCGCCTTCATGTGGTCGGTGACGTACGCCAGGCCGCTGTAGCCGATCGCGCAGGGGGTTTTCTCGACGAGGTCGGCGACGTCCTTGGAGCCGTGCATGTCGAGCGTGCCCTGGCGGAACTTGCCCTTCTCGCCGAGCACCGCCTCCTTGAAATAGGCATAGGTGCCGGAGTTGTTCTGCCGGCTGACGACGACGATCTCGCCCTTGCAGCCGGGAATGGTGATGCCGAGGTCGCTCCACTTGCTGGCGCCACCGTCCCGTCCATAGATCTTCGCGAGGTCGGTGACGGTGATCGAGTCGGCCGGGAAGTTCTTGTGGACGAAGATGGCGAGCGCGTCGTAACCGATGATGTGCTCGATCGGTTGCCGGCCCTTGCCCTGGGCCTCCTTGATTTCCTTCTCCGACATCTTGCGGCTGGAATTGGCGATGTCAACGGTGCCGTTGATCATCGCGGCAATGCCGGTGCCGGAACCACCGCCGGACACGGCCACCGCCACCTTGGGATTGACCTTGCCGTACTGTTCGGCCAGTGACTGGGCCGCATTGACGAGGGTGTCCGAGCCCTTGTTCTGGATCTCGGTTCTGGCGGATGCGCCGGCGGCGGCCACCGCACCGAGCGTCAGGACGGCAAGCTGGCGCAACATTGATCGAGAGGTCATCTGTAGTTTCTCCGGGTGTTGTTGGGTTGCAGGAATCGTCGCCTGCCAATGACAGGACGACCCATCATGGCAGGCTTCTGCGTGGTTGAAAATTCGGGCGGCAACGTAAGTGATGCTGCCAGCGTGGTGAGGGTCTGTCCGCTCGTCGACTCACGCAGCAGCGGGCATCCGGGGCGGCGCTAAGGGAAACCCTTACGCGATTTGCCCATACCCAAAACGCCGCGCCGGGGGCACAATGGGGGCTCGATCAACCCGCACGGCCCCACATGCCGAAGTCGGCGACCCGGCGGCTCGGTTGGCGCGACGCCCTGCTGCTCGTTGGCGGGTACCTCGCGCTCGACTGGGCAAGCCACACCCATCCTCTGTACGGGCTCCATGTCACGCCATGGAGCCCGGCACCGGCACTCGGCCTGCTCTTCCTGATGCGCCACGGCGGCCGCGCTGCAGCACCGCTGGCGCTGGCCATTCTCGCCGCCGACGCCTGGGTGCGCGAGCTGTCGCTGCCGTGGCCGCTGGCTTGCGGCCTGGCGCTGCAACTCACCGCCGGCTACTGGCTGACCGCCGAGATCCTGAGGCGACGGCTGGGCAGGAAGGGAATGTTCGTCAGCCAGCGTGGCCTTATCGACTGGGTCACGATCACGGTCATCGGCACCCTGCTCAACAGTCTGCTGTTCATTGCCGGGCTGACCCTGGCCGGATACCTGCCACGGGAGGCGGCGGCCAATGCGCTGCTGCCATACTGGCTGGGTGACGTGGTCGGCATCCTGATCTCGATGCCTCTGCTTGCCATGCTGCTCGACGAGCGCGGCCGCGCCCGCCTGCGCCGCCTGCTGCTGGGCCGGGAATCCCTGAGCCTGCTGGCCACCGGCGGCGTCCTGGTGTTCACCTTTGTCGCCGGCGAGATGACCGAGTTCAAGTACTTCCCGGTGCTGTTCCTGCCCATCGCCTGGGCAGCCGCCAGGCAGGGCCTGGCCGGCGCCGTGCTGACCATCGGTCTGACCCAGGTCGGCGTCATCCTGGCCACGCACCTGCTCGGCCTCTCCCCGCTCATCCTGAGGGAACTGGAAGTGCTGGTACTGGTTCTCGCCCTGTCGGGATTCTTCATCGGCGTCGTCGTCGACGAGAAGCAGCGGCTGGGTACCGAGCTGCAGCAGACGCTGCGGCTCGCCGCTGCCGGCGAAATGGCAGGTGCGCTGTCACACGAACTGCATCAACCGCTGACCGCGCTGCTCGCCTACACGCGGGCGTGTCAGCAGTTGCTCGCACAAGGAGAGAGCGGCGAACGATTGCGCGACGTGATCGATCGCGTGGCCGCCGAATCGCAGCGCGCCGCCGAAGTGGTCAGCCGCCTGCGCGACTTCTTTCGCACCGGCACGACGCGGCTCGAGCAGATCTGGCTGCGCGAACTCCTGTCTTCGGCGACCTCCGGGTTTGCCGCGCAAGCGCGCGAACAAGGTGTCGAGCTGGTGCTGCAGCTGGCGCCCGCGTGCGCGCTGTGGGCCGACCGGCTGCAGCTGGAAGTGGTCTTGCGCAACCTGCTCGCCAACGCCTTCGAGGCGGCTGCCGAACGACCGCCGGCAGAGAGGCAGGTACACGTTTCGGCACACCTGGATAGCGCCGGAGCATGTCTGCATCACGGTCGAAGACAGCGGTCCAGGCGTCTCCGAAGAGATGGAGGAGCGTCTTTTCGAACCGTTTCATTCATCGAAGGCAAGCGGCCTCGGGCTCGGCCTGGCGATCAGCCGGGCGATCATCGAGGCACACGGTGGCCGACTGTGGGCCGAGGCCGGCGATCGCGGCGTCTTCAAACTGGTCCTGCCCGTGGAGGAGAAACCCGCTCGTGACATTTAACCCGAATACGATCTACATCGTCGAGGACGATCAGTCGGTTCGCGATGCGCTAGGGCTCCTGCTCGGCCTGGAGGGCTTTTCGGTGGCGCTGTTTGCCGACGCGGAAAGCTTCCTCGCGGCCCGCCGCCCCGACTGGTATGGGTGTCTGCTGATCGACGTCCGCATGCCGGGCATGGATGGTCTCACCCTGCAGAAGCGTCTGCGGGAAAGTGGCTGCTGGCTGCCGGTGATCGTGATGACCGGCCACGGTGACGTCGAAACGGCGCGGCAGGCGTTTCTGCGCGCAGGCGGTCGACTTCCTCGAGAAGCCGATCGACCATGACAAGCTCCTGCGGGCGATCCGCGAGGCCTTCAGTCGCCAGCGCGCGTCGCAGGAAAACCGCCTTCGCCAGAGTGAAGGCGCGCGCCTGCTGGCGACCTTGACGCCACGCGAAAAGGAAGTGATGGAAGAAGTCGTCGCCGGTCGGCACAACCGCGAAATTGCCCACGCGCTCGACATCAGCCCGCGTACCGTCGAGGTGCACAAGGCAAGACTGCTGGCCAAGTTGCGCGTCAGCACCATCGCCGATCTCGTTCGCCTGAGTCTGCAGAGCCGTGACGCCGGCCAGGGCTGATCGCTTCAGCCGCGCCCGGCGGCGGTTGCCGCGAACGACCGGAAATCGAATGCGACCAGCCGGAGCGCAAGCGCCCGTCACCGTTGGCCATTCGTGAATCTGGGCGCGGCGACAGGCTGATGATGCGAGCCGCAGGGCAATAACACGGACGGGGATGGCTTCCATCGAAGGCAGGTCGTCGGCCGGATAGCCTTTTTTGCTGATTTATCGCGGTCGACCGCAACAAGTGTGCCGTTCCGCAGCGGTCCGCTGTTGTTCGCAGAGTCGCCGCATGGTCAAATCAGTTCTTCTGCATAAGCTCCTGCCAGTCAATGCGTCGATCGTTTGCCCCGCGCTGCCTTTGTCTCGATATCGAGACCGCCGCAAACGACGAACTGGCCCTCCGCAAATTCGCCGCCTGGCGTCCGGACACGCAGAACAGTCTCTTCCTGAGCGGCGGCCAGATCGCCGCAGCACTGGCCCGGATCGACACCCTGACCGAAGGAGCCGCCTTCGTCGTCGGACACAATGTCGTCCGGCACGATTTGCCGACGCTTGCCAGGCTCCACCCCGGGCTGCTGCTGAATCGCCTGCCGGTAATCGACACGCTGGAGTTGTCGCCCCTCGCCTTCCCGGCCAACCCTTATCACAGCCTGGTCAAGGACTACAAGCTGGTGCGCGATTCGCGCAGCGATCCGCTCAAGGATGCACAACTGTCGTTCAGGCTGTGGGCGGACCAGCACGAAGCCTTCGCCGCCCTGCGCGAAACCAGCCCCGACGAACTGGCCTGCCATCATTTCTTTCTCGGCCGGGCCGGTCGCAGCGGCCTCGGCAGTTTTTTCACCAACATCAGGGAGGCGATGCCGCCCACGGCCGAAGACATACGTCGCCGTGTTCCCGCGCTGGTCCATGGCAAGGTTTGCCCGAACCGCCTGCAACCGGTTCTCGCCGAGGCCCTGGCCGATGTCGAGGCGGGCCTGGCATTTTCCTACGTCCTCGCCTGGCTGCGTGTCAGCGGCGGCAATTCGGTCCTGCCGCCCTGGGTTCGCCTGCAGTTCCCGAGCACCGTCCGCCACATCCGCCAGCTTCGCGAAAGCCCCTGCACGGATCCCGACTGCCCGTATTGCTCGCTCCACCTCGACCCGCGCAAGGAACTGGAACGCTACTTCGGCCATGCCGCCTTTCGCGCCGAACCGAAAGGCGCGGATGGCGGCTCGCTGCAGGAAGATATCGTCCGCGCCGGTTACGCCGGCGAAAGCCTCCTCGCCATTCTGCCCACCGGCGGCGGCAAGTCGATCTGCTACCAGTTGCCCGCCCTGTCGCGGCATTGGCGCAGCGGCAGCCTGAGCATCATCATTTCGCCGCTGCAATCGCTGATGAAGGATCAGGTTGACAACCTGATCAAGGCGGGAATCTACAATTCGGCCACTGTAAACGGCATGCTGACCATGCCCGAGCGTCGCGATGTGCTGGACAAGGTCCGCCTCGGCGATATCGGCATCCTGCTGGTCTCGCCCGAGCAGTTCCGCAACCGCGCCTTCATCGAAGCCATCCGTTCGCGGCAAGTCGGTGCCTGGGTCTTCGACGAGGCACACTGCCTTTCCAAGATGGGGCAACGATTTTCGCCCTGACTATCTTTATGTCTCGCGCTTCATCCGCGAACGCCAGCGCCGCTCGGGCGAGGAAAACGCGCCGGTCAGCTGCTTTACCGCCACCGCCAAGCGGGAGGTGGTCGAAGACATCCGTGCCCACTTCCAGGAGTCACTGGGCCTGACCCTGCGCATCCTGGATGGCGGGCACGAGCGGGAAAACCTGCACTACGAGGTCATTTCAGTCGGCAAGGCGGAGAAGAACCCGCTGATCCACCGCCTGCTGGAGAAGGAATTCGGCGCGGCCCGCAGCGCGGCGCAACCTGGCGGCGCCGTGATCTTTGCCGGCAGGCGCAGCCGCACCGAGGAGATATCGGGCTTTCTCAAGGACATGGGCTGGGCCTGCGCCCACTATCACGCCGGACTGGATGCCGGGCTGAAAAAGGACATTCAGCGTTCGTTCATCGACGGCGAACTGAAAGTCATCGTCGCGACCAACGCATTCGGCATGGGCGTGGACAAACCGGATGTACGCATCGTCATCCATGCCGACATCCCCGGCTCCCTGGAAAATTACCTGCAGGAAGCCGGGCGGGCCGGCCGTGACCTGCGGAATTCGCGCTGCGTGCTGCTTTACGACGAGGAAGACGTCGAGGCACAGTTCAGCCTGTCGGCGCGCTCACGGCTTTCCCGCCAGGACATCGCCGGCATCCTGCGCAGCCTGCGGCGCTATTCGGCCAAGACCAAGAGCAGTGAAATCGTCGTCACGCCCGGCGAGATTCTCGCCGATGACGATCTGGAAGGCAGTATCGAGGCCGACAATCCCGACGCCGACACCAAGGTTCGCACCGCCATTTCCTGGCTGGAGCGGGCGCGTTTTCTCGAGCGCAACGAAAACCATACGCGCGTATTCCCGGGCTGCCTCAAGGTGCCGTCGCTGGCCGAGGCGGAAAAGCGCCTGGCCAAGGCCAATCTTTCCGAGAATGTCCGGCGCCGCTTTCTCAGCCTGATCTCGCTGCTGATCAACGCCCGCGACGACGAAGGCATCAGCACCGACGAACTGATGATGGCACTCGGCATCAGCAGCAACGACGTCATCCGGATGCTGCATCAGCTGGAGCAGATGGGCGTCTTGAGCAATGATCTGTCGCTGACCGTGCTCCTGCGCCGGGGCGTCAAGAATGCCTCGGCAGATCGCGTGATCCGGCTGGCCGCATTGGAATCCGCGCTCCTCGCCCTGCTGCCGGTACTGGCGCCGCAGGCCGATGATGGCGAATGGCAGGATGTCAATCTGCGTGGCCTTTGTCAGGAACTGAAAACCCGCAGTGGCCTCGATCTTCTGCCTGAAGATCTGATGAAGCTGCTGCATTCGCTGGCCCGCCCGTTTGGCAACGAAGAAGGAAGCCGGCGCGCCCTGTTCGATGTCCGTCTGCTGCGCCGGGAGATTCTCAAGGTCCGCCTGCTGCGTCCGTGGTCGAACATCCGCGAAATCGCCGGGAAACGCCGGGCGGTGGCCGCGGTGCTGCTGCGCACCCTGCTTGCCCGGCTGGATGGCAATCTGCGCGGGGTTGATTTGCGCGTCGAGTGCAGGATCGGCGACCTGGCGCACGCACTGAGATCCGACCTGGAAATCGGCCCGCAATTGAAGGACGACCTGACCGCCGTCGACGCCGGCCTGCTCTACCTGCACGACAATGGCGCGCTGATTCTCGATCGCGGCAAGACCGTCTTTCGCTCGGCGATGACGATCAAGATTCACCCGGAGGAAAAACGCGGCTTCGCCAGTGCCGATTTCGAGCCGCTGAGAGAGCACTACAAAGAGAAAGACTTCCAGATTCACGTCATTCACGAATACGCCAAGCTCGGCCTGAAAAAGCTCTCCGAAGCGCTCAGCTTCGTTCTCGCCTATTTCACACTGCCGAAGACCGAATTCATCCGCCGCTATTTCGCCGGGCGCAAGGAAATTCTCGAACGCGCGACGACCGAGGAATCGTGGCGTCGCATCGTCGAAAGCCTGCGCCACCCGTTGCAGCAGCGCCTGGTAGCCGAAAAAGCCGATACCAACCGGCTGATTCTGGCCGGCCCTGGCTCGGGCAAGACACGGGTCATCGTCCATCGCGTCGCCTATCTGCTGCGGGTGCTGCGCGAAGCGCCGGGCAGCATCATCGTGCTCGCCTTCAATCGTGGCGCCGCCTGGGAGATTCGCCAGCGCCTGCGCCAGTTGATCGGCAACGATGCACTCGGCGTCACCGTGCTGACCTACCATGCGCTGGCGCTCCGCCTGACCGGCAGCAGCCTGGCCGGCCTCGCCGAACAGCGCGACGAGATACAAACCGGAATCGCCCTCGAAGCGATTCTCGACCAGGCCATCGCGCTGCTTCAGGGAAACACCGCCACTGGCGACGGGGCAGATGGCGGCGATGAGTTGCGCGAACGCCTGCTCGCCGGTTATCGCTACATGCTGGTCGACGAGTATCAGGATATCGATCAGCGCCAGTATGACCTGATCAGCGCCCTGGCCGGCCGGCAGATGCAGGACAAGGATGCCCGCCTGACCTTGATGGCGGTCGGCGATGACGACCAGAACATCTACAGCTTCCGCCACACCAGCAACGATTTCATTCAGCGCTTCCAGACCGACTATCAGGCCAGGCTGGAATATCTGGTCGAAAACTATCGCTCCTCGCGCCACATCATCGACGTGGCCAATCGCCTGATTTCAGCCAACTCCGGGCGTCTTAAAGCCGGGCATCCGATTCGCATCAACCATGCCCGTCAGAGCGATGCCGCCGGCGGCCGCTGGCAAAAGCTCGACCCGCTGGCGCAGGGCCGGGTGCAGATTCTGGCCGTTCCCGACGATGTGCCCGCCCAGGCCGCGGTGGCGATGGCCGAAGTCATCCGCCTGAAATCGCTGGCCCCCGGCGCCGACTGGTCGGACTTCGCGATCCTCGCGCGCAACCGGGCGACGCTCGACCCGATCCGCGCGTGGTGCCACCGCGAAAATGTGGCCTATCGCCTGAGCGAACGCGATAACTCGGGCCGCCCCAAGTTTCACCAGACCCGTGAAGCACACTGGCTGCTCGACCTGCTGCAGGCCAGGCGCGGCCGCAGCCTGCACCCGGCCGCCCTGCTCCGCTGGTTTCAGCGGCACTTCGGCGGTCTGGCCCCGGACAACCCGCACCTCGCCCAGCTTGGTCTTTTCTGTGAGGAGCTTGAAGCCGTCTGGGGCGAACTGCGGGTCCCGGCCAGCCTGATCGTCGATGAGATCCACGATTTCTCGGCCGACATCGCCCGCAGCGAAAAGGGCCGTTTGAACCTGTTGACCGTCCATGCCGCGAAAGGCCATGAGTTTCGCCACGTGCTCATCCTCGATGGCGGCAACTGGACA
Source organism: uncultured beta proteobacterium (assembly GCA_963810175.1). Taxonomy (GTDB): domain Bacteria; phylum Pseudomonadota; class Gammaproteobacteria; order Burkholderiales; family Rhodocyclaceae; genus Azonexus. The sequence continues at coordinate 18,850 of CAWEMU010000029.1, forward strand.
CTATCGACCGCCGATGAACGCCGCTTGTACTATGTCGGCATGACCCGGGCGCAGGAAACCCTGACCCTGTGCCAGGGCGCCCGCCACAGCAACCCGTTCTCGCCAGGGCTGGACGGCACCGGCCATTGTCCGCTGTCCATTGCCCGGTCCGTTGCCTGACCTGCGCGGCCTGGAGAGAAAATACCGGACGCTCGGCCTGGCAGATGTCTACATCGACTTTGCCGGACACCAGCCGGTGAACGATCCGCTTCATGCCCGGCTCGACCGCATCGCCATCGGCCAGCCGCTCGAACTGGTTCCGGTCGCACAGGGCCGGGGTCTGCGCGTACCGGGCGAAACGCTCGTCCTGGGTCGCCTGGCGGGCAAATACTCGCTGCCGACATCGGCCAGGATCGAAGCCAGCGTCGAAACCATCGTCCGGCGCCATCGCAATCAGTGCGGACCGGAATTCGCCAGCCGGCTCACATGCGAGCACTGGTATGTGCTGCTGCCGACCCTGACCTGGTGCGAGGCGCCGGCGGACGACATCGACGCCTGATCCTGCCTCTCCCTCTGCGGCGAGCGACAGGCGATATCGTCCGTATTCCGCGGTTGACCGCCGCCTTTCCCCGCATCATCAGGCGGCGTTGCGCGGCGCCCCCGGGTCGCCCAGCGATCACCGATCAGTCGGCAATCCGCAGTTGCTCCGGCTGCAGGATCAGGAAGTGCGCAAAATGTCCTTCCTCCCGGCTACCGTCGTCGCTGACGAGAATGATGCACTCCCTGCCATCGATGACCGCCGGGCTGACCCCTTCGGCATGCTCGAAGCCGGGCAGCCCGGCAACGCTTACCCGGCGCGGGCGATCTCCGCTGCCCCCACGCCAGAACCAGAGCTGGAATTCAACCTGTTCGCGGGCAACGGGACCGGCGATCAGCAGATAACCGGCAAGAGACGGCACCCAGGACATGCCGCGAATTCCGTTGCCGCCGAGATCGAGAGTAGTCAGCGGGACGCCGATCCGCGGCCGCTCGTCGGCGTCGAAAATGGCGCCAGGATTCTCGATGCTGGCGACGATCGCCCGCCCGGCGAGGAGCGGACTGCGAAACCCGATCAGCAGGCGGCTCTGGTCGGCGCTCATTTCCAGCGCCTCGATGTTCAACCCGCCTTCGCTCTTGACCTGGCGGATCCCGGCAGCCGCGGCCAGTTCCGGGTGCGCGGCGGTCAGGTGACGCTTCAGGCCGCCGACCACCCTGGGATCGACGACGCTGTCGCCTTCGATGCGGAAACGCACCAGTCTTTCCCTGGATTTCCGCTCGTCGCCATTGCTGTCGCGGGAATGCGAGGTGATGGCGTAGATGTTGCCGGCCCGATCGGCGGTGACGCCTTCGAGGTCGTCAAGTTTCCAGAAGTCGCCATGAAGCCACGACCAGAACGGAGCATTCAGGGCCTCGTGACTGACTTGCCCGCCACTGATATGCAGAAGACCCAGCGCATGCTTCTCTTCATCCTCGACAACGAGAAAGCGGCCGTCGGCGAGCTGCTGGATGCCGGACGGCTCGTAGACCCCGGTCAGGGGTCGAAAGATCGGGAGGTCATTTGGTGGCATTTCAGCGGTCTCCAATCAATATCGCCGGCGCCCGCGTCCCTGGTTGCCAGGCAAATGGCCAGGAACGTCGGCAGGTTGTGCGCCAGCAGCAGCAAGACGAGAAGATTCCCAATGGTCAACGAACTTGCCACTTGCGGCGCAGGGCATCCAGGACGCCTGTACGCTCGCTGTGCCCGGCGCGATTCAGCACGCCGACCTGGCAGCCGCTGTCGTTCACATGAACCTCTCCTTCAAACCATCATATTAGCCGATCAGAACCGGTCAGCCGACCTTGGGTCAACCGCTTTCTGCCGCGCACGATCGAGGATGAGTCCGGGGTGAGGAGAATTGCCCGGCTTACATCCCGAAACATCTCAGTACAAATCTACAGTCGCCGCACAGCCTTGCGACCGCGTTATTCAGTTCACGAAGATCAACGAGGAAACGTCATGTCAAGGCTTCTGAAAATTGCCGCCTCACTCATCGCGCTTTCAAGCCTGACCGCGTGCACGGTGATACCACCCCAGGTTGCCTATACCGAAGCGAGCGTCGGCATCGCGACCGTGGGTCCGGCGCCCTATTACGGAGATCCCGCTCCGTACTATGCTCCGCTGCCCTACTACAGGGGTCCCGCTCCGTACGTTGCTCCGCTGCCCTACTATAGAGGTCCCGGTCCCTACTATGCTCCGGCACCACCACGCGGATACGGACCCAGATACGGACCCAGATACGGACCCAGATACAGAGACGGATACCGGCATGGGCCTCGCCACTGGTAATCGCGGCCGGACGCTGCCTGAACGCTCGTCGGCATGACGCCGCGGGAGTGCTCCAGGCAGCCGCCCAGTGTCAGGGCGCTGCCCTCACCGGCCAAACAGCGTAAAATCCGCCCCATGCCAGATGCGCAAATCACCCGGGCGCCGGGGGCGTAGCCATTTGCACCAACTTCGCCTTCCTCGCCGAACACGACCCCCTCTTCCTGCAACTCGCGGGCTCGACGGAACGGGTCTTCGCCGCAAACCCCCATGCTGCCCCGATCAAGCTACACCAGCTGGGCGAGCCGCTTGTGCCAGCCGTTGCCGCGCCATGGCCCGATCCCTCTAATTCCTTCTCATACGACCCACCACCATGATTGCCTCCGACCATGACGACCGCTGGCATGACGCGGTCGATCTGCTCTGTTCCTCCTCCGCCCGCCAGATTCTCGAGGGCATTTCCTTCGCCGATTTCCGCGCCCGCATGGTGGGCATGCTCGCGACCTTGCTGAAGGCGACAACAATTCCCGATGCGGCGCGCACGCCGGAGTTCCTCGAGCACATGGCAACCATCGTCGCACTGGAAATCTGGAACGCGACGCCGATCCCCGAGAACCGCTTTCGCCCGCGCAAACAGCCGCGACCGGAGCGCAACGCGCCGTGCCTGTGCGGTTCCGGGCACAAGTTCAAGCAGTGCTGCGGCGCGGTCAACGCCCCGGCGCTGGGCATTTCCGAGGTACTGATGCTGGCCAAGGTATTGATGCAGTTTCCGCGCAACCGGCTGGCTGAATTGCCGATCCTCGAACTGCACCCGGACGCGCTGGCCCTGGTGGCCGACGAGTGGCGGCACTGCGGCCGCGAAAAGGATGCCATCGCCCTGCTGGAAATCCTGTTTGCGCATCTGCCCGAACTCGACGAACGCGCCGAGGGCGCCGCCGACATGCTGCTCGGCGCCTACCTCGACACCCACGCGCCGCGCAAGAAACAGAAGTTCATCGAAGCGCTGAAGGCGGCTCCAGACAAGACTCTGGCTTCGACCGGCTGGCAGCGCCAGACCACCGTCCTCAGCGACCGCGGCGACTACGCCGGAGCGTGGGCGGCGTTTCGCGAGGCGCAGCGCCTGACGCCGAATGCGCCATCGCTGTCGCATCTGGAAATCCTGGTGCTGGTCTCGGAAGGCCGGCGCGAGGAAGCGCGCGCCCGGGCGGCATTCTGGTCGGCCAAACTGGCACGCGACGCGAAATATGACCACCACGACCTGATCGCCCTGCTGCACGACATCGCCGATGGCAGGGACGACAGCACGCTCCGCTCGCTGGCGGCGACGCGCGGCCCGCTGGCGCAACTGGTCGAAATCATCGAACGCTGGCCGCCGCCAGCCTGCGCCTACAGCCTGGCGGGCGACGTCGAACTCGTCGCCGAACGTGAAGCTCGCGGCTTGCGAAAGACAGTGGATGGATTTGCGCGACCGCATGATGGACCACGAGAAATGGCTAGACTTTCTGGCTAGGGAACCGCTGGCCGGGCAGTCGTTCCGCGTGCTGCGCGATTGCGTCGAGATCCTGCGCATGCTGCCGGAAGCCCTGCCCGGCAGCAACGACGCGCTCGCCCGCCGCCTGCTGGAACGCGGCGAAACGCTGCGCCGGACAGTGCTCGGCAAATTGCATGCGCTCGACAGGGAACTGGCCTGGGGCTTTCTCGATAACCGGCCGCTGCTAACGCTGGTCGCCTATTACGTCGAGGAGTTCGCCGCCGCCGCGCCTGCGGAAACCCTCGATCTGCTGCGCTGGAGCGTCGGTGTGGCCAACCCCAGGGACAACACGGGCCTGCGGGAAACCCTGATTCACGAGCTGGTGGCCGGAGGGCTGGCCGACGAAGCGGTCGCCGTCGCCGCCCGCTACCCTGACGACTTCGCTTCCACCGAATATGGCCGTGTGCTGGCACTCTTCGCGGCCGGCCGCGTGGCCGAGGCGGAAGCGGCGCTGAGGCAGGCTGCCGCCCGCTGGCCCAGGGTCTGGAAAATGCTGCACGCCGCGAACCCCAGGGCGCCCCGCATGACCGGGCCGGGCATCACGGTTGGCGGCGCCGACGAGGCCTACGAATATCGCACGCGCCATCTCGACCTGTGGCGCTCGACCGGGGCGCTCCGCTGGAGCGCCGGGATCCGGGTCAGCGCTGCGCCCGCCGGCAGAAAAACCGTTGCCAGGCCCGAAGACGACAAGAACGGGGATCTGTTCTGATTCAGCCGCGCAATCCGGTTGTGCTGCGGTTGACGACGAAAAACAGGCGGATTTCGCGGAGGTGAATGCGCTCGCCTGTCATCCGGCGCTCGGTCTGCCGGTTTACTCGCATCGGAGAATGTGCTCTTATAGCGCCGCTTTGCGAAGACGATCGCCAAACCGGTGTCAATGAGGCCACGAATCGTGGCCACGGTTTTCGCGGCGTCGTGTTCATTGCTGTCACATTCCCACTGGAGATCAAAATCATGAAAATCCGCCTGCTCGTCATTTCCGCCTTCCTCGCCCTGACCGTTTCCGCCTGTGGCGACGATGCCGCCAAGAAAGCCGAAGCCGCCAAGGCCGAAGCCGCCAAGGTAGCCAAGGAGGCCGCGCAGAAGGCCGACGAAGCCGCCAAGAAGGCCGGAGCGGCCGTTGGCGCAGCCGCCGACGCGACCAAGGAAGCTGGCAAGGAAGCTGTCGCAGCGACCAAGGAAGCTGGCAAGGAGGCTGTCGAGGCAACCAAGGAGGCCGGCAAGGAAATGGTGGTCAAGGCTGCCGACGCGACCAAGGAAGCGGCCGATGCCACCAAGGAAGCTGCCGACAAGACCAAGGCCGCAGTCGGCAAGTAAGCAACCGCCGCTCGCCAGGCCGGGCCAGAGGGCAACCTCAGCCCGGCTTTTTTGTTCAGTACTGCCGCAAGGGCTACGGCGCGCAGACCGCGCCGGGAACTTCGGGTAAGATCGCGGCCACAATGCACTGTCGGTTCCGTCCGGCCCATCGTCCGCGAAAATCCCCGCCATGACAGATCAACTGAACCTCTTCGACGCCGGCCCCAGGCCGAAGGCCTCCGAACCGGCGGCGGCGGAAATGCCGCCGCCCCTGCCGCCCGCGGCCAGCGCTCCGGCCGGCGACATCCCCTCGCCCGCCGACTACGCCGCGCGCCGTTATCTCGAATATGCGATGAGCGTCGTCACCGGGCGCGCCCTGCCCTCGGCGGCCGACGGCCAGAAGCCGGTGCAGCGGCGCATTCTCTACGCGATGCATCGCATGGGCCTGTACAAGAGCCCGCGCCACGTGAAGTCGGCGCGCGTCGTCGGCGATGTGATCGGCAAGTACCACCCGCACGGCGATTCATCGGTTTACGACGCGATGGTGCGCATGGCGCAGGACTGGAGCCTGCGTTACCCGATCGTCGATGGCCAGGGAAATTTCGGCTCGCGCGACGGCGACAACGCGGCGGCGATGCGCTACACCGAAGCCCGCCTGACGCCGATCGCCGAACTGCTGCTCGCCGAAATCGACGAAGGCACCGTTGACTGGAAGCCGAACTACGACGGCGCCAACGACGAACCCGCCCTGCTCCCGGCGCGCCTGCCCTTCGCGCTGCTCAACGGCGCCTCGGGCATCGCCGTCGGCATGGCGACCGAAATTCCCGCGCACAACCTGCGCGAAATCGCCGCTGCCGCGGTCAACCTTGTCAAGAACCCGAATTTCAGCGAGGACAAGCTGCTGGCGCTCATTCCCGGCCCCGATTACCCCGGAGGCGCGCAGATCATTTCGACGCCCGAGGAAATCGCTGCCACCTATCGCAGCGGCCGCGGCAGCCTGCGAGTGCGCGCCCGCTGGAAGATCGAGAATCTGGCGCGCGGACAGTGGAAGCTGGTCATCACCGAACTGCCGCCGGGCGTCTCGACCGCGGCGGTGATGTCGGAAATCGAAGCCTGCTCCAATCCGGTGGCCAGGGAAAAGGCCGGCAAGAAAGTGTTCTCGCCGGAACAGCTCAACCTGAAAGCCGCCTTCCTTTCGGCGATTTCGGAAAGCGGCGTGCGCGACGAATCGGGCAAGGAACACGCCGATCCGCCTGGTCATCGAGCCGGCCTCGTCACGCCAGGGTCAGGACGATCTGGTGCGCCTGCTGCTTGCCCATACCAGCCTCGAAACCAACGCCGCGATCAACCTGACCGTGCTCGGCGTCAACGGCACGCCGCGCCAAGCCTCGCTGCACAGCATGATCGCCGAGTGGTGCCGGTTCCGGCTGGCCACCGTCGAGCGCCGCACGCGCCACCGGCTGACCGCCGCAGAGAAGCGCATCCACATCCTCGAAGGCCGGCAGGCGATCCTGCTCGACATCGACCGCGTCATCAAGGTCATCCGCGAATCGGACGATCCCAGGGCCGACCTGATGGCGCACTTCAATCTGTCGGCGATCCAGGCCGAGGACATCCTCGAAATCCGCCTGCGCCAGTTGGCGCGGCTGGAAGGCATCAAGATCGGCGAGGAACTGGCCAGGCTGCGCGAGGAAGCCACGGGGCTGAACCATCTGCTGAGTTCGGAAGAAGCGCTGCGTGCCTGCGTGGCCGGCGAAATCCGGGCCGACGCCAAAAAATACGGCGACGACCGGCGGACGCTGATCGAAGCGTCGGAAAAGGTCACGATGGCGGACGCCAAGACGGTTTCCATCGTCGACGAACCGACCACGCTGATCGTCTCGAAGCACGGCTGGCTGCGTTCGCGCACCGGCCACATTATCGATCCCGCGCAACTGAGCTTCCGTTCCGGCGACAGCCTGCTCGCCTGCCTGCCCTGCCGCACCGTCAACCACCTGATCCTGCTCGACACCAAGGGCCGCGCCTACTCGGTCCCCGCGTCCGACATTCCCGGCGGCAAGGGCGACGGCGTTCCTGCCACCTCGCTCGCCGATTTCGTCGCCGGCGGCAAGCTGGCGCTGGCGCATGTCGTTTCTCCCGAGCGGATCTATCTCGTCGCCTCCGACGGCGGCTACGGCTTCCGCTGCCGGGGCGAGGACTTCCTGTCGCGCGGCAAGGCCGGCAAGGCATTCCTGACCCTCGGCGACGGCGAATCGCCGGCCGTCTTCATGCCCGCGCCGGCCGGCGGAGATGTCGCCTGCCTGACCCGGGACGGCCGCGGCCTCGTCTTCCCCGTCGAGGAGATCCGCCTGCTGCCGCGCGGCCGCGGGCTCAAACTGATCGAGGCCAACCCCGGCAAGACCGCCCTCGGCGAGATCGTCCCGGTTGTCGACGGAGCCGCCGGCCGGCTCAAGGGCGAGCGGCTGGAAATCTGCCGCGGCAACCGTGCCGGCAGGGGGCGGCCAGTGAAAGGCACGCGGCGGTAGGTGCTGCATCTGGTCGCCACTGCACCTTTTGCGCACAGTGCGGTGCAACCTTGGGGCGATCCGGCTTCAATCTGATCGGAGCGCATTGCCGGGATGGCGATGCAGCCTTCGAGATTGACGGTGGCTGAAAGCGCTACCTATACTTGTCGCGGACCGCCTGCTTTCCCGTCGTTCGACGGAGTGGCGGACGCAACCACCAACAGAGGAAAAGACAATGGCCAAGAAGAATGACGATCTGTTCGGTTATCTCCCGAAGATCGATGCGAACAGCCCGCAGGGCACCATCGGGCGCCTCAAGCTCAGCGACCTCAAGCCCACGCAGAACGCCGTCGGGATGGACGAGGTCAGCGCAAAGGTCAAGAAACTCAAGGAAAGGAACGGTCTGCAACTGGAGAACTACCTCGAGCCGCGTGTCGTCCCCGTGATCATCGGAAACGGCGGCAAGTGCTACCTCATCGACCACCACCACCTGACCATTTCGCTGTGGCTCGCCAAAGGCGACATGGACATTCCGGTGATGGTCACGCGCAACTGGAATTTCATCGAAGGGGATCGCTTCTGGAAAGCGATGGCCTCCGCCCATTGGGTCTATCCGTTCGACGCGATGGGCGCGGGCCCGTCTAATCCTGGTACCCTGAAACAGCACGTGAAGGACCTCGACAATGACATCTACCGCAGCCTGTCCTGGGTAGTGCGCGAGCAGTATGGCTACGTCAAGGATCCCAACAACGCGATCTTCGCGGAGTTCAAATGGGGCAGTTTCTTCCGCACGCGCGTGATCTTCAACGAACAACTGACCAGCACCAGGAAGAATCCCGTTGACATGACCCTCGAAGACATCCAGAAAGCCGATCCGGACGACTACAACGAGAAGATCCGCTACGCGCTGTACCTGGGCAGTTCCCCCGAGGCAGCCGGTCTGCCGGGCTTCGTCGGCCGCCTCCGGTAGCCGACCGCGCGGCCGGCCGGAGAGCAAGCGCTCGCCAGGACAGGCTTTGCGGGTAATCATGACTGGCAGCAATTGGTTGACAAAAAAAGCCGAGGCTCCACGCCTCGGCTTTTTGCTTCGCGGTCCCGGTAGATCAGGCAGCCTTCCTGGCGGCAGCCTTGGCCGCAACGGCCTTCGGGGCAACCGCGTTGGCGGCCTGCAGCGTGGCCTCGGTAGCAGCGTTGACGCTCGCTTCGGCGACATCGGCAGCCTGCCTGGCAGCCTTGTTCAGGCCCTCGAAGGCTTCGTTGGCGGTCTTCATCGCGGACTTGACGGCTTCCACGGCCACCTCGGAACCGGCCGGAGCGGCGGCCAGAGCCTGGTCGACGAGATCGGCGACATTGGCATTGACGGCTGCAACGCGAGATTCGACTTCCTTGGCGATCTTGTCCTTGGTTTCGGTGGCGATCGCGATCACGTTGCGCGAGTATTCCATGCCTTTTTCGATGGCCGGGGTCGCAAGCTTCTGCTGGAGGTCGACGAAGGACTTGACGTCGGTCGTTCCGAGCAGCGCGTTGAAGTTGGCGAAGGAAGCTTCGACGAAGGAACGACCGGCGTTCAGATTCAGCGCGGCAAGGCGCTCGACGCCGTCGAGGGTGGTATTGGCGAGCAGGGAAACGGAACCGATACCGGCGTTGGCGAGGTCTTGGGGTTTGAAGTTCATGGTGAGTTCCTCCGTAAAGGTGATGCTTGCTTGAAATGACCCATTGCCCGCTTGCTCCAGATTGAATTGCTGCGCTGCAACATGAGGTCATTTTAGCTTTTTTCGCCCCTGTGTTAACAATTTTGTTGCACTGCACCAATTGCCGGGAAGGGCCGTCGCAACTCCGCTTCGGCAGCCCTTTCGCGTCAGACTGCAGGGAACTCGAGCAAGCGTGGGGAACGCCCAGCGCGCCGGGTTGCGCCACGTTAACCGCCGGTTGCGCTCCCGCACGTATAATTTCCGGTGTCATCGGTCCGGGCGCGCTGTCCGGGCTTATCGGGAGAAATAGCCATGTGGTCCATCATCGCCGGCGCCGTCGTCGGTTTGTTGCTGGGCAGCGCCATCAAAGGAGAGTTCTCGCTGTTCGGGGCCATCGTCGGCGCGCTTGTCGGCGGTTATTTCTTCAGAAACCTGCAGCCCACCGGAATGGGCAGGCGGGAACTGGAGCAGCGTCTGCTCCAACTTGAGAAGAGCCTGGCCGAACAGCGCGGCGAACTCGATATGCTGCGCCTTCTGGTCTCACCTCGTGAATCGTCCGCCGCCCAGCCCGTCGCCGAGCCTGTCACCCGGACCGCCGAACCCGCATCCCTGCCGCGCGCGGCCGAAAGCGCCGCCGAGGCGCCAATTCCAGCCGCGGCGGCGAGCGGCACTAGCGGCAGCGCGCCACCTTTGGAACAGCAACCCGGGGAGCGCTGGGTTGACCTCGATGCGCTGCTCCCACCGCGCAAGCCGTCTGCCGGCCGCGCAATGGAGGTGCCACGGGCCGAAGCCGAAACGGCCGACGCCCGCCCCGACCCGATGGCGGCCTTCATAAAATCCAGGCTCGGGATCGACGGCGAACGGCTGGCGGTTCCCGGCTGGCTCAGGTGGTTCTGGGAAACCAACCCGCTCGCCAAGATCGGCATCGTCCTCCTCTTCTTCGGCGTCGCTTCGGGCCTGCGCCTGGCCATCGACCACGGGCTGCTACCGGTGCCGGTGCGCCTGATCGCCACGGCCGTCGCCGGGATCGCGCTGATCGCCTTCGGCATGGCCAAGGCGCGCGTCGCCAAACACCGCGTCTTCGGGCTGGCGCTGCAGGGCGGCGGCTTCGCGCTGCTTTACCTGATCGGCTACTTCATGCTCACCCGCTACGCGATGATCGGCCAGGGCCCGGCGTTCGCCGCCTTCGCCGCGCTCGGTGTCGGCTGCATCGCCCTCGCCGCGCGCCAGGACGGCCCGGCGCTGGCGGTGCTCGGGCTTTCCGGCGCCTTCCTCGCGCCGGTGCTCGCCGGCGGCGACGCGCAGACGCCACTGCCGCTCTTCCTCTATTTCACGCTGCTCAACGTTTTCATCCTCGGCGTCAACTGGTTCCGGGCATGGCGCGTCCTCAATATCGCCGGCTTCGTGTTCACGCTGGCGGTCGGCATGGCCTGGGCGATCGGCAACTACCACCCGCCGCACTACCTGGTGACGCAGGCCTTCGTCGTCCTCTTTCTCGTCGCCTACTCGGCGATGCCGGTCGCCACTACACTCTTCCGCGCTCCCGGCAGTGCCGGGTGGCAGGACGGCATGCTGCTCTTCGGCACGCCGCTCGTCGGCTGTTTCCTGCAGGCGCAACTGGTGGGCGACACGGCCTATGGCCTGGCGTGGAGCGCGCTGGCCGGCTCGCTCTGGTACTTCATGCTCTGGGGGCTGATCGCGCGCCGTGCCGGCAGCGCCCCGCCGGTCATTGCCTACGCCCATTTCGGGATCGCCGCCTTCCTTGCGACCATCGCCGTCCCGCTCGCTTTCGACGCGCAGGTGACCTCCGCCTTCTGGGCCGCCGAGGGCGCCGCCGTGCTCTGGTACGGCGTGCGCACGCGCCGGGCGATTGCCCAAGGCACCGGCCTGCTGATGCAGCTCGCAGCCGGCGCCGCGCTGCTCCTCGGCTGGCCCGCGCTGCATCGCGGGCTGCCGGTGGCCAACGATGCGGTCCTTGGCGCCGCCCTTGTGGTCACCGCCGGGCTCTTCTCGACGCGCGTCTTGCGCCGGATCGAGGGGGCGACACCGGTGCCGTCGGAGCTTCCGCTCGGCTGGGCGGCGCTCTGGTGGTTCGCTACCGGATTCTCCGAGATTTCGCGCTGCGCGCCGTGGGCGCTGCAGCCGTCGTATCACCTGCTCTTCGTCGCCGCGTCGGTGGTCGCGGTCGACGGCCTCAGCATGCTCTGGCGCTGGCCGCAGATGCGGGCAGCCAGCCTGCTCCTGACGGCCGCGGCGGCGCTGGCGGCTTTCGTCACCGTCGGCCGCGCCGGACACCCGTTCGCCGGCTTCATGGCCTTCGCGCTGCCGCTTGCGCTCGTCCTTCACCAGGTCCTGCTCGCCGCCGACGAGAAACGCGGCAATCCGTTCTTGCAACCCGTGCGCCATGTCGGGGGCTGGTGGCTGCTGCTCGGCTCGCTGGTCCTCGAAGCATCGTGGCAGGCCGAGCGGCATGCCCAGCCGCCCCACTTCTGGGCATTCGTTGCCGTCACCGCCGTGCTCGCCGCGAGCATCGCGCTGGTCGCCTGGGGCGCGAGGCGTGGGCTGTGGCCGTTCGCCGTCGCCGAGGCGCGCTACGTGCCGCTGGGCGTCTTCCCGGCGCTGGCCGGACTGGTCGTCCTGCTGCCGTTGGGCAACGCCACCCTCTCCGGCACCGACGGGCTCGGTTGGCCGTATCTGCCTTTGCTCAACGTCTTCGACGCAACGCAGGTCGCCGCTGCCGCGTCACTTCTGCTGCTGGCCGGCCTGTTGAAGCCGGAGGAAGGCCGTGTTCTGCGCGGGGTCGTCGGCGCCATCGCCTTCATCTGGCTGTCGGCGCTCGCCGGGCGCATCGCCCACCACTGGGGTGGCGTGCCGTTCGCGGCCGGGCCGCTGCTGCGGTCAACACTGTTTCACGCGCTGCTCACGCTGTTCTGGACAGTCACCGCCATCTCCACGCTGATCCTCGCCTCGCGCCGTGGGCTGCGCGTGGCGTGGTTCGGCGGCATAACACTGCTCTGCGTCGTCGGCGCCAAGCTGCTGCTCTTCGACGCCACCGGGCGCGGTACCCTGACCTGGGCGGCAACGTTGATCGGCGTCGCGCTGCTCGTGCTCGCCGCAGGCTATTTCGCCCCGTTGCCGCCGGAAGAGCGGGGGTCGCCACACGCGGAAGACGAATAGCGGTATCGTTAGGCGTCCTTTCCTGTCACCCACTGACCGACGATGACCCCCGATCCCGACCGCCTGGCGGCGGCGCTGCCGGCCGATGCCCAGCGTCAGGCCGCACATGTCGCGCAGGACGCCTTTTCCACGGTCTTTCGGCTGACCGTCGATGGCGACTTACCGGGTCGCGACGCCGCGCTGGCCGAGGTCGAGCAGCGCTGCCGCAACTGGTGCGCGGCCGGCGACGGCGAGGAGGCGCGCACGCTGCGCCGCGTCCTGCTCGCCTCCGGACTCGACCAGTGGGGACTGGCCTACAGTCAGGCCTTCGAACTGGCCGCGATCCCGGCTTTGAGCGCGCTGCTCGGTTCGTTGCGGACAACACTGGATGGCGCCGAAGACGCGCGCTTCCAGCGCATTTATGCCGGGCTCGACAAGGTCGAGACCGACGCTATCGAGTTCAAGATCGAACTGCGCCGCAACATTCATCTGGCGCTCTGGCACGCGATGACCGCCTGCGACGACAGGGTGGAGGCACAGGTCATCATGCGCGCACTGGGGAGCATGATGCTGGCGCTGACCCGGCGCATGCCGCTGCTCGGGTGGCGGCTGCTGGCCGATGCACTGGCCAGCATCCAGATCCGCCTGCTGGACAGTGAAAAGCCGGTTGGCCGGATGGCTGAAGAGGCGACGCAACAGTTGCTTGCCGCGCTGCGCCAAAACCTGCCGCCCGAACAGTATCGGGCGATATTCGCCCATTCCGGCCAGGCCGTTCTGGCCTGGCAGCAAGCCCGACGCCGGGCAAGCTGAAAGGGGGCTGCCGCCCCCTTCCCTGGATAAAGGCTGTCCGCAAGCCGTCGGTCGCGGTCAACCGTCAATGACGACCTATTTCCGGACGATGACCCCGCACGCCTGGCGGGCGCCCGAATTGCCCGTCGGCTGGGTCTTGAAGTCATCCGGCGCGGCATGAACGATGACGCTGCGTCCGACGATGGCGGTCGCGCCCTCGCTGATGGTCGGTCCGTCGAGATAGGCGGTCAAGGTGGCAACGCCGGCGGCATTGGCGATCAACTGCGGCATGTCGCCAGCGTGGTGGCCGGCATGCTCGGGATTGCCATGCGGCGTGCCGCCCGGGTTGAAATGGCCGCCGGCGCTGGTTCCGTCGGGCGCGCTGCAATCGCCCTTCTCGTGGATATGAAAGCCGTGGGCGCCTGCCGTCAGCCCGCTCACCTCGGCGACCACCCGGACCTTGCTTCCCGTCTGCGTGAAGGTGACCACGCCGACGACCCGATTGTCCTGAGTCGGCGCCAGTCGCGCCTCGGCGCGCTCGGCACCGCTGGAACCCATGCCGCCCATGCAGCCGGCCAGCAGTCCGCTGCAGGCCAGCGCGCCAACCATAATGAACTTTTGCATTCTTGATGTCTCCACTTGTCTGAAACTACTTGAATACCCATAATCGGCGGCCTGAAGCATCAGCCGCCTTCATTCTGAGGCCGGTCACCGCGCGAAGCAAGCCATGCACAACGAGACATTGAGACCGGAAAACACTCCGAACGGACTGAGCAGTTTCAGCCCGCCAATCGATACCCAGACGGCTGCCCACCCGCCCGGCACGCTGGTCAACAAGTACAGCCGCCGCATCACCTACGTCCGCCTGTCGATCACCGACCGCTGCGATTTCCGCTGCACCTACTGCATGGCCGAGGAAATGACCTTCCTGCCGCGCCACGAGGTGATGAGTCTCGAAGAATGTCTGCAGGTCGCCACGGTGTTTGTCAGTCTCGGCGTCAATAAGTTGCGAATTACCGGAGGCGAGCCGCTGGTGCGCAAGAACGCCATGTGGCTGATCGAACGCCTGGGGGCCCTGCCCGGCCTCGACAACCTGGTCATGACCAGCAACGGCTCGCAGCTCGACCGCTTCGCGCCGGCACTCAAGGCCGCCGGGGTCAGACGCCTCAACATCAGTCTCGACACTCTCAAGGCCGACCGCTTCAAGGCGATCACCCGGATCGGCGACCTCGGCAAGGTGTTCAACGGCATCAAGGCGGCGCAGGCTGCCGGCTTTCAGCGCCCCAAACTTAACACGGTCATGATGCGCGGCATCAACGACGACGAATTCGGCGACCTCGTCCAGTTCGCCCTCGACAACGAACTCGACCTTTCCTTCATCGAGGAAATGCCGCTCGGCGAAATTCACGGGCGCCAGAACACCTACATTTCGTCCGAGGAAACCCGCGAACATCTGGCGCGGCGCTTCGAGCTGATCCCGTCAACCGAATCCTCCGGCGGACCGGCCCGCTACTGGCGAATTCCGGGATCGGAAACACGGATCGGCTTCATCTCGCCGCACAGCCACAATTTCTGCGATACCTGCAACCGCGTGCGCATCACCGCCAAGGGCGAGCTCTACCCCTGTCTCGGCCAGAACGATGCGCTGCAACTGCTGCCGGTCCTGCGCGAGCATCCGGGCCAGGATGTCCCGCTGCGCGAGGCGATCATCGCCAGCATGGGCATCAAGCCCTACGGCCACGATTTCACCCAGCAGATGGAGGCGCCGCAGGTCGTGCGCTTCATGTCGATGACCGGCGGCTGATTTTTGGCCTTTTTTGCCGGTCGACCGCGACAGGCAGCAAGAAACGCCCGCCGGTCGCTTTCTCAGTAGCGCACCAGCCCGCTATTGCTACAGGCCGCGCTGTGCCCGCTTGCGCTCGATTTCGGTCAGCAGGCGCTTGCGGATGCGGATCGCCTTCGGGGTGATCTCGACCAGTTCGTCGTCGGCGATGAACTCGATTGCCGACTCCAGTGTCAGCTGGATCGGCGGCACCAGGCGGACGGCCTCGTCGGTGCCGGAAGCGCGGACGTTGGTCAGTTGCTTGCCCTTGATCGGGTTGACGACGAGGTCGTTCTCGCGGGTGTGGATGCCGATGATCATGCCTTCGTACAGCTTGTCGCCGGGGTTGACGAACATCCGGCCGCGGTCCTGCAGCTTCCACAGCGCGTAGGCCACGGCGTCGCCATTGTCCTGCGAGACCAGCACGCCGTTGCGCCGCTCGGCGACGCCGCCTTCCTTGATCGGCGCGTACTCGTCGAAGACATGGCTCATCAGGCCGGTGCCGCGCGTCAGGTTCATGAATTCGCCCTGGAAGCCGATCAGCCCGCGGGCCGGGATGCGGTACTCGATGCGGACCCGGCCGCGGCCGTCCGGCACCATGTCCTGCATGTCGCCGCGGCGCATGCCCAGCGATTCCATGACGCCGCCCTGGTGCTGCTCCTCGACGTCGACCGTCAACATTTCGTAAGGCTCGCAGTTCGACGCCATTGATCGTCTTGATGACGACGCGCGGCCGGCCGACCGCCAGCTCGTAACCTTCGCGACGCATGTTTTCGAGCAGGATCGACAGGTGCAGTTCGCCGCGCCCGGAAACGTCGAAGATTTCGCCATTCGCATTGTCATGCACGCGCAGCGCCATGTTGGTCAGCAGTTCCCTGTGCAGGCGGTCGCGGATCTGGCGGCTGGTGACGAACTTGCCTTCGGTGCCGGCCAGCGGGCTGGTGTTGACCATGAACTGCATTTCCAGCGTCGGCTCGTCGATCTTCAGCAGCGGCAGCGTTTCCGGATTCTCCGGGTCGGTCACGGTACAGCCGAGCACCAGATCCTCGATGCCGGTGATCTGGACGATGTCGCCGGCGTGGCCCTCGTCGAGTTCGATCTTGTTCAAACCCCGGTAGCCGAAGACCTGGCCGACCTTGGCCCTGATCGGGGTGCGCTCGTGTTCGGCCGCCTCCTCCTCGGTGCCGAACATGACCAGCACCTGCTGCCCGGTCTTGACGCGGCCGCGCTTGATGCGGCCGATGCCGATGCGACCGACGTAGGAGGAGTAGTCGAGAGCCGAAATCTGGAATTGCAGCGGCGCCGTCGACATCGGTATCCGGCGCCGGCACGTGGTTCAGGACCGTCTCGAACAGCGGCTTCATGTCCTCGCGCGGTGCGTCGAGATCCAGTGCCGCCCAGCCGTTGAGGGCGGAAGCGTAAACGATGGGGAAGTCGAGCTGCTCGTCGCTGGCGCCCAGCTTGTCGAAGAGGTCGAAAGTCAGGTTGACGGCGTTGTCGGGATTCGCTCCGTCGCGGTCGACCTTGTTCACGACCACGATCGGACGCAGACCAAGGGCCAGCGCCTTCTTGGTCACGAAGCGCGTCTGCGGCATCGGACCTTCGACGGCATCGACCAGCAGCAGCACGCCATCGACCATGCCCAGCACGCGCTCGACCTCGCCGCCGAAGTCGGCGTGACCCGGCGTGTCGACGATGTTGATGTGGATGCCCTGATACTCGACCGAGGTATTCTTGGCGAGAATGGTGATGCCGCGCTCCTTCTCCAGGTCGTTCGAGTCCATGACGCGCTCGTCCAGATGCTGGTGGGCGGCAAAGGTGCCCGACTGGCGGAGCAGCTTGTTGACCAGCGTGGTCTTGCCGTGGTCAACGTGGGCGATGATGGCGATGTTGCGGATCGGACGATCGGACATGGGAAGGAATGGCCTGAAAAATCAAAGGCGTGATTCTACCACCTCATGCTGCGCCGCAACATGCCGACAGCGCTTTCTGGCCCACTTATTCCATGTTTGACACAAAAGTGCCGAGGGCTCAGGATCGGTTCGGCGGCGGCTTCCCGGAACGCGAGGAGGCCGGAATGAAATGAAACACGGACAACAGTGATTCCGGCTGCGCCTGATCGCCGCCGGTTGGGAGGAAGGTCGATGCGGAACTTTCTGGAGCTGATCAAGGAAAATCTTGCCGATGTACGGGAAATGATGCCCTGGGAGATGGCGGCCAGGCTCGCGAAGAACCCGGACCTGCTGATCGTCGATGTCCGCGAGCCGCACGAATACGACGCGATGCGCATCGCGGGATCGCTCAACGTGCCGCGCGGCATCCTCGAATCCGCCTGCGAATGGGAGTACGAGGAAACTGTCCCGGAACTGGTCGAGGCGCGTGACCGCGAAATCGCGGTAGTCTGCCGCTCCGGTTACCGCAGCGTCCTGGCGGTGCACTCCATGCAGGTGCTCGGCTATACCAACGCGTTCTCCCTCAAGACCGGCATTCGCGGCTGGAAGGACAACGAGCAGCCACTGGTCGACAAGAATGGGGCTGCGGTCGATCTGGACGACGCCGACGTCTATTTCACGCCGAAGTTGCGTCCGGACCAGATGCGCCCCAAACCCTGACGCCTTTCGCACGTTCCGGCAGATATCCGGGCGCGGCACCGCGAGCGTGGACCTGGAGTTGAACCTCGACCACGAACGGCTTCGACATGCAACTTGAGGCCGCGCGTGCCGACCACCTTGAGGACAGTGTCGAAACCCTGGGTTCCCTTCCCGGACAGCGCCTTGCCCAGGATTTCACGCGACAGCCCGGCATCGCGGGCGACCTGCGCCATGCCCCGGCCCGTGATATCGCCGTGCGCCCGGGCAACGAACACGGCGTCGCGATCCGCCTGCATGTGACCGACCTCCGGGTAGGCAGCCCAGGGAAGCAACCATCAAGTCGGATTCGTTCGGCTGGAGCAGCGGGGAACGACCCCCAGGTCACTCCGGAACAAGTGAGGGAAGCACTCCCGAGCCGGCCGGCCCAACCTTCCCGGGTTTGACTACGCCTCGTTGCGCATGAAATCCGCCGTATGGAAGAAGTTCGCCGTCAGCCTGGCGCGGACAGCTTCTTCGATGCCGACATCCTCCATCGCCAGTACCATGCAGGCGACCCACTGGTCGCGTTCCCTGGTGCCGATCGCGAACGGCAAATGCCGCGCGCGCAGGCGGGGATGGCCGAACTTCTCGACGAACGGGTCGGGGCTGCCGAGCCAGCCGGAGAGGCACATGTAGAGCTTGTCACGCGAGCCTTGCAGATCGGCAGGACGCATGTCGCGCAATTCCCGAAACTGGGGAGTGGTGTCCATCAGTTCGTAGAAGCGGTTGCAGAGCCGGGCGACGCCAGCATTGCCGCCGATCTTGTCGCAGGTCGTTGGAGTCCATGACGCGCTCGTCCAGATGCTGGTGGGCGGCAAAGGTGCCCGACTGGCGGAGCAGGTTGATGACCAGCTTGGTCTTGCCGTGGTCAACGTGGGCGATGATGGCGATATTGCGGATTGGACGATCGGACATGGGGAAGGCCTGAAAAATCAAAGGCATAATTTTAGCACCCCATGCTGCGCCGCACCATGGCGATTGCATGAACCGCGGGATCGTCCGTCCTCGCCTTCCCCGTCAGACGACTACCAGCTCAGCGGCGACGCGCTCGGCGATCGCCAGCGACGAGGTCAACCCCGGGGACTCAATCCCAAACAAGTTGACCAGCCCGCCGATACCGTGCGTCCGCGGCCCCTGGATGATGAAATCACCGGCCGGCTCCTTCGGGCCGGTCACCTTCGGCCGCACGCCGGTGTAGCCGGGGTGCAGCGCGCCGTCGGCGAGGTCTGGGTAGTAGCGGCGAATGGCGCCGTAGAACTTCGCCTCCAGCCCTTCCTCGAAGGCGTAGTCCGGCACCGCCGGCCAGCCACTGACATCGGGACCGAACTTGCACTGGCCGCCGAGGTCGAGGGTGACGTGGATGCCCAGCCCGGCATGGTCCGGCATCGGGTAGACGAGGTGGTTGAACGGGTGCGCCCGCCGAGCGTGAAGTAATGGCCCTTGGCGTACGCCGCCGGTGGCACGCAGGTGGCGGGGAAGCGCTCCAGGCCACGCGCCACCTGCTGCGCCTGCAGGCCGGCCGCGTTGATCAGCGTCCGGCAGTGCAGTGCAAACGGCTCGTCCCCGCCCGTGCGCACGACGATGCCGCCATCGCCGACACTGCCGCCCGTCACCGGCGTTCGGGTGACGAGCGTTGCCCCGGCCTGGGTCGCATCAGCGAGCAACGCCAGCATCAGGCCGTGGCTGTCGATGATCCCCGTGGATTCGGAAAACAGTCCGGCGACCGCCTTTACCGCCGGCTCGAGGCGGGCGACGTCGGCCGCCGTCAACGGCGCCAGCGGCGACGCCGTTCGCCGCCGCCCGTTTGGCATAACCGGCGAGTGCCGGCAGTTCCGCCTCCTCGGTTGCGATCAGGATCTTGCCGATCCGCCGGTGGCCGATACCGCGCTCGGCGCAGTAGCGGTAAAGCAGTTCCTTGCCGCGCACGCACAGCGTGCCCTTCAGCGAGCCGGTCGGATAGTAGATGCCGGCGTGGATCACCTCGGAATTGCGCGCCGACGTCTGCGTCCCGAACGCCGCCTCCGCCTCAATGATCAGCACCTCGCGCCCTGCCAGCGCAAGCTCCCGCGCCACCGCCAGCCCGACGACGCCGGCGCCGACAACAACGGCGTTAACAGTTTCCATTCAGTTTCCCCAATCCTGCAGGATCGCACCGTGCAGCGTAATCCTTCCCACCGAGCAATACTCGTTTACACACACCGATTGGAGGCGCGATAGGGCCGGAAGCTGTTGCCCATTGTATTCCAGACCCCGCCATGCACTGCTCGAGCCCTCATTGCTCAACAACGATGCCGATGTATTTCTGTCTTGAAGTGCCGGCACGGTTGGTGTTCATGGTTGATGGTGTCAGACTTGACATGACGATGCTTTCTACTGAACGGACCCGTGAGCACTAGCGATCGGTATTTCGCATGAAATCCGCGGTGTTGAAGAAGTTCTGCAGCAGCTTTGCGCGAATCTCCTCCTCG
>CAWEMU010000030.1:0-11928 GCA_963810175.1 uncultured beta proteobacterium
AGCGGAAGGAACCGAAGGCCAGGCCGTAGCGCTGCACCGTCTGCGGGTAGAGGACGATGATGCGGTTGCTGGCCGCCCAGCCGTTGTAGCCGGCGCCGTCAACAAAACGGCGGCCGATTTCGCCGGCGTTCTGCCGACAGCCATGGAAGGCGACATGGATCCTGCAGCCGCCGTTGCGGCAGTTGGCCGGAACAAAGACATAACCTTCGCTGGCGAGACTCGCGTCCACCGCCCGGCCGGCAACGAAGGGTCGCTGATCGAAGGCGACCACTTCGCCGGCCGGTTGCGTCGCCGGCGGTTGCAACGGGCCGAACAGGTGTGTCAGCAGCTTGCCGGCGGCGTCGAAATCCTGGCAGCGATTGATGAATGGCGCTTCGGTCGTCGGGCAGGGATTCGCCTTGGGTCGACGACCGAGAGCATGGCGTGCCCGGCTTCCGGGACCCTGACGTAGCTGATGGCGGCTGCGGGCAGGACGGCGCGGTAGAAGGCATCGAGCGCATCCATGACGGCAGGCAGGACGGTCCTGTCGTTGCCGCCGGCCAGCAGCCAGACGCGATCGTCTTGCAGGTTGCTGACGGGATCGATGCGGCCCGATTCGGCCAGTTGCCTGACGGTATTCAGGGTCTCGCCGGCCGTCGGCGGCAGGTTGTTGCCGGAGGGCGTCATGCAATTGCCCAGCGCCCGGCGCAGCGAACCCTGTGCGCAGTAGTAAGGCCCGCCGGCCACGACACCGGCGCCGCGCACGATGCCCGAATAGGCGACCTGGAACTGCACGGCCATGTAGGCGCCGGAAGAAATGCCGGAGACCGTCACATCATCGGTGCTCGCGGCCAACCCCGGCAGCGACTGGGCGGCGCCGACGCCGGCCGAAAGGAGAAGCAGGGAAAGGGCGCAGGCCTCTTGCACGCGTGCGGGGATCATCATGTCACCAGTATTCCGCTTGGTTGCCAGGCGAGCGCCAACTGAAAAGGGCCGGCGAAACCGACCCCTTCGAACCCAGCGTCGACAGCGCGGGTTCTACTTGCTCTTGATGGCCTTGCCCGCCGGCGTGCTGCCGCCCTGAACGCCAAGCTGGCCGCCGGTGCCGAGTCCGCCCTGTACCTCCTGCGCCTTGTAGTTGCGCACGGCCCTGACGATGTTGTTGTAGGAATCGGTGAAGGCGGCAACAATGACCTTGCCTTCCGCGGTGTTGGCGTAACCGCCGGCAACGCCGCCGCCGCCAGTGCCGAAAAGTCCGCCCAGCATGCCGAAGTCAACATTGCGGGCGCTACCCTCGGCGGCAGCCAGTTGCACGCCCGAGCGATTGTCGATCAAGGTCAGGATGGTGCTGGCTTCCTTGGCGTTCATGCTGCCGCCGACCAGTGCGCCCAGCGAACCACCCAGGCGGCCGCCTATCGCCGCGCCGGCGCCGCCGGCGTTCTGGTTGCTGAAGGTGATCGACGGACTCATCGAATAATCGGCGGCGACCATCTGGCCCTTGCCGAAATTGGACCCCTTGCGCATCTCGCCCGATTGCTCGAGCGCCCGCTCGCCCATGATGTTCTGCATTGCCCGACCGCGTTCGACAATCACGAAGCAGTTGGACTGCTGCACCAGCAGCTTCAATACCGGCACGGTCGAGCCGAGCCGCAACTGACCGGTCAGATAGCCATACCAGGAAGCGTGCGTGTCTTCGACGATCGCCAGTGTGCCGAGCGTTGCCGAACACCTTTCGAGCTGTGCATTGGCGTTCTGGACGCTGGAACCGGCCGCAGAACCGGTGGCGGTCGTTTTCGCTGCCGGCGAACCCATGTCCATGCTGGAACATCCGGCAAGTGCCGCGCACATCAGGCTGCCCAGCAACAGACGACGATCGGAATGGTGTGTGGCGAACATGGCAACCTCCTCGTGAGTATTTTTTGCAGAATTTTCTGTTGGGATCAGCAAACCGCGCGAATGTTCAACCAGGCTCCCTCACGTCTCCGTGAGAGTTTGTCGTGTGACGTGCGCGACGGTGGCGGACCAGCTCGCATCATATACGAGAATGTTTGAAATGCGTTTCGCGGCGTGGCGGAACGACTGAGCGCGGCACGTTCTTGGGTAGAATCGGGCGCACCTCAAGAAACGGAATATCTCGATGGCCGGAGCCAGCCTGCTCGCACTGATTGACGACATCGCGTCGGTACTCGATGACGTCGCCCTGATGACCAAGGTCGCCGCAAAGAAGACCGCGGGCGTCCTTGGCGACGACCTGGCGCTGAATGCGCAGCAGGTTTCCGGGGTGCGCGCCGAGCGGGAACTGCCGGTCGTCTGGGCGGTCGGCGTCGGGTCGCTGAAGAACAAGGTGATTCTGGTGCCGGCGGCGCTGGCGATCAGCGCCTTCATTCCCTGGGCGGTGACGCCGCTGCTGATGATCGGCGGCCTCTATCTGTGCTTCGAGGGCGTCGAAAAACTGGCGCACCGCTGGCTGCACGGCGCCGATGAAGGCGAAGCCGGGCACGCCGGGGAACTGGCCGCGCTGGCCGACGAGAATGTCGATCTGGTGGCCTTCGAGGCGGACAAGATCAAGGGGGCGATCCGCACCGACTTCGTGCTGTCGGCCGAGATCATCGTCATCGCCCTGGGAACCGTGGCCGACAAGCCCTTTGCCCTGCAGGTCGCGGTGCTGTCGGGCATCGGCCTGATCATGACCGTCGGCGTCTATGGCATCGTCGCCGGCATCGTCAAGATGGATGACCTCGGCGTCTACCTTCTGCAAAAGCCCGGCGCGCTCGCCCGGGGAATCGGCAGGGGACTGCTGCTGGCGGCGCCGAAGCTGATGAAGTCGCTGGCGGTGATCGGCACGGCGGCGATGTTCATGGTCGGCGGCGGCATCCTGACCCATGGCATTCCGCCCGTGCACCATGCCATCGCGCAGGCCGCCGAGGCTTCCGGGGTCGCGGGCGGCGTCGTGGCGCTGGCGCTCGACGTGTTGTTCGGCATCGCCGGCGGGACATTGGCCCTGCTCGGCGTCAAGGCGATCGACAAGTTGCGCGGCAAGAAGGAGTAGGGCGGGTCAACCGAGAAGGGTGACGACGATTTCGCGGCGGTGACCTTGCGTGCGGTGTTCGAACAGGTAGATTCCCTGCCAGGTGCCGAGCAGCAGGCGGCCGCCGGCGAAGGGAACGGTCAGCGAAGTGCCGGTCAGCAGCGAACGCGCATGGGCCGCCATGTCGTCGTCACCTTCGAGATCGTGGCGATAGGCCGGATCGCCATCGGGCGCCCAGCGTTGCAGCAGGGTTTCGAGATCGCGGCGCACGGTCGGGTCGGCGTTTTCGGTGATCGCCACACCGCAACTGGTGTGGCGGACGAAAATGTGGGCAATTCCGGCGTTCGACCGCGGCAGCCCGGACGATGCCAGCAATTTCGCCGGTGATCTCGACGGACCCGCGGCCGCGGGTGGCGATGGTCAGGCGGTGCTGTTCGCTCACGGCCGGCGCGCCTGCGAATACGAAATGCGGTAGATCGCCCCGGCCAGGTCGTCGGAAACCAGCAGCGAGCCATCCGGCAGTTCCAGCACATCGGCTGGCCTGCCCCACGCCGATTCCCCCTGCAGCCAGCCGGTGGCGAAGGGCTCGTACGAGACAGCCCGATTGCCGTTCACCCTGACCAGCGTTACCCGGTAACCGGATTTCCGGGAGCGGTTCCACGACCCGTGTTCGGCGATGAAGATCTGGCCGCGATACGACTCGGGGAACTGCCGCCCGCGATAGAAGCGCATCCCCAGCGCGGCGACATGGGCGCCGAGATTCAGCGCCGGTGGCACGAATTCGCTGCACGGGCGCTCCCCGCCGAACTCCGGATCGGCAAGCGTACCGCCGTGACAGTAGGGATAGCCGAAATGCAGGCCGGCCCGCGGCGCGTGGTTCAGTTCGTCGGGGGGAAGATCATCGCCCAGGAGGTCGCGCCCGTTGTCGGTAAACCACAGCTCGCCGGTGCCGGGTTGCCAGTCGAAACCGACACTGTTGCGCACGCCGCGTGCGAATACCCTGAGATCGCTACCATCCGGCCTCATGCTGGTGATGACCGCGAAGCGTTCCGGGTCCGGCTTGCAGATGTTGCACGGGGCGCCGACGGGCACATAGAGCCGGCCATCCGGACCGAAGGCGATGAATTTCCAGCCATGGTGGCGCTCCTTGGGGAAATCGTCGCGGATCGTGACCGGCGCCGGGGGATTGTCGAGGCGCGTGCCGATGCCGTCGAAGCGCAGGATGCGGTCGACCGCCGAAACATGGAGGTTGCCATCGCGGAAGGCGACGCCGACCGGCATGGTCAGGCCGCTGGCGACCACGGCGGTGCGTTTCGCGCGGTATTGGCCGTCGAGCTGAATCGCGTGAACCTTGCCTTCCCTGGCTGAACCGACGTAGACGATGTTGCCGTCACCGACCGCCATCTGTCGCGCGTTGGGAACCCGCGCCAGAACCTCGATCGAGAATCCTTCGGGGAGACGGATTGAGCCGAGGGGCAAGTCGCCGGCCAGGGCAGCCAGGCTTGGAGAGAGCAGCGCCAGGACGGCGCCTATGGAGCGAAGAGTCATCCGGGAATCTGCATGCGCGCGGGAGTTGGCAAGGTCTCCAGTATAGCGACCCCGGCTGCCCGCATGCGGTGCGGCATGAAGCTTTCGCATCAGGCGAAGCGCTTGCCGGATTTTTCGGGCGCGGCGCGAAATTCAGCGAGCGGAAGTTCGCGGACAACCGTTGCGGCCAGCGTGTGACGGAGAGCGAATCTCGCTCTCGCGTGGCCAACGGGATTTCGCGAGCGAACCGTTTGACTAAATCCGCCGCTGGCCGGAAAATCGCTACCTCTGGACGGATGGTGCCATTTGCCGCTTCAGCCATGATTCGTAAAGCCCTGATCCCGAATCGGGGCTTTTTGTTTTATGTCACCGGCCCTGCCGGTGACGGTATCCCTCGTGGGTATGTCACCGGCCCTGCCGGTGACGGTATTCCTGGTGCATGCAGTAGCTGAGGTAATGAACTTGAGCGCAAGAGTACCGACCGTCGGCTTCGTCTCGCTGGGCTGCCCGAAGGCCACCGTCGACTCCGAACATATCCTGACCAGGCTGCGCGCCGAAGGCTACATCGTTTCGCCGACCTACGACGACGCCGACCTGGTCATCGTCAATACCTGCGGTTTCATCGACGCCGCGGTCGAGGAGTCGCTCGACGCCATCGGCGAGGCGCTCAACGAAAACGGGCGCGTCATCGTCACCGGCTGCCTCGGCGCCAAGGGCGACATCGTCCGCAACACGCACCCGGCGGTGCTGGCGGTGACCGGCCCGCATGCGGCGGACGAGGTGATGGGCATCGTCCATCAGCACCTGCCGCAGCCGCACGACCCGTTCACCTCGCTGATCCCCGAGCAGGGCGTGCGCCTGACGCCGGACCACTTCGCCTACCTGAAGATTTCCGAAGGCTGCAACCACAGCTGCACCTTCTGCATCATCCCCTCGCTGCGCGGGCCGCTGGTTTCGCGCCCGGTCGGCGACGTGCTGGCCGAGGCCGAAAGCCTGGCGCGCGCCGGGGTCAAGGAGATCCTGGTCATCTCGCAGGACACCAGCGCCTACGGCGTCGACCTGAAGTACCGCACCGGCTTCTGGGGCGGCCGTCCGGTGAAGACGCGGCTGAAGGAACTGTGCGACGCCCTGGCGCAGTTCGGCATCTGGGTCCGTCTGCACTACGTCTATCCTTATCCGTCGGTCGATGACGTCATTCCGCTGATGGCCGCGGGCAAGATCCTGCCTTACCTCGATGTGCCGTTCCAGCACGCCAGCCCGCGCATCCTCAAGGCGATGAAGCGCCCGGCCTCGGCCGAGAATACGCTCGAGCGTATCGCCAAATGGCGCGAGATCTGCCCGGAAATCGTCATCCGCTCGACCTTCATCACCGGCTTCCCCGGCGAGACGGAAGAGGATTTCGACCAGTTGATCCAGTTCCTCGAAGACGCCCGGCTCGACCGCGTCGGCGCCTTCGCCTACTCGCCGGTCGATGGCGCGACGGCCAACGAGATTCCCGGCCTGCCGCCGGAAGACGTGCGCGAGGATCGCCGGCGCTGGCTGATGCAGGTGCAGGAGGACATCAGCGCCGACAAGCTGGCAGAGCGCATCGACAGCGTCATCGAGGTGCTGGTCGACGAGGTCGATGAGGAGGGCACGATCGCCCGCTCGCAGGCCGATGCGCCGGAAATCGACGGACTCGTCTATGTCGACGGCTTTTTCGCTGCCGAGCCGGGGGATTTCCTCAAGGTCCGCGTGGTCGATGCCGATCACCACGACCTTTACGCCGAACCGGTCGGCCAGGGCTGACCCGTGACCGGCAAGCCGCGCCTCGCCATTGCGCTCGGCTCCGGCTCGGCCCGCGGCTGGGCTCATATCGGCGTGCTGCGCGCCCTGCTGCAGGCCGGCATCACGCCGGATATCGTTTGTGGCACGTCGATGGGCGCCTTCGTCGGGGCGGCCTATGCCTCCGGCTCGCTCGATTCCCTCGAAGGCTGGTCACGCGGCCTGACGCGCCGCGATGTGCTCGGTTTCTTCGACGTCAGCCTGGGCTCGGGCGGGCTGATCAAGGGCGAGAAACTGCTCGGCTACACTTCGCGCCTCTTTCTCGACGAGACATTCGCCGATCTCGGCAAGCCGTTTGCCTGTGTCGCCACCGATCTCGCCAGCGGTCGCGAGGTCTGGCTCAGGGAGGGGCGGATCCTGGACGCGGTGCGCGCCTCGGTTGCGCTGCCCGGCCTGCTGGTGCCGCAACTGCTCGACGGGCGCTACCTGGTCAACGGCGGGCTGGTCAATCCGGTGCCGGTTTCGCTGTGCCGGGCGCTGGGTGCCGACATCGTGATCGCTGTCGATTTGGGCATGGATACCATCGGCCTGCGCCAGCGTCGTGGCGATGCGGCCGCACAGGTGCCGGCGTGGCGCCAGACGATGGGCCGCTGGCTCGGACGCGAGGGCGACGGCGAGGACGTGGCCAAGCCGTCGCTGGCCGATGTCGTGAGCAACAGCATTGCCATCATGCAGGGACGCATCTCGCGCTCGCGGCTGGCCGGCGAACCGGCCGACGTGCTGATCGCGCCGCGCCTCGGGCAACTCGGGCTGCTCGATTTTCACCGGGCGCACGAGGCGATCGCCGCCGGGCGCATGGCGGCCGAGCACATGCTGCCGATGCTGCGCGCGATTATCGAGTGACGCGGCGATGACGGGCGATTCGCTGACGGCAACGCTGGCCGGCATCGTCGGGCCGGCCAACGTCCTCGCCGAGGCCGCCGATCTGGCGCCCTATCTGACCGACTGGCGCGGCCGCTACCAGGGCGCCGCGCTGCTGCGTCGTCCGCCCGGCGAGTACCGCCGAGGTGGCGGCGGTAGTCAGCGCCTGTGCTGCCGCCGGCGCGCCGATCGTGCCGCAGGGCGGCAATACCGGCCTGTGCGGCGCAGCGACGCCGGACGACACGGGCAGCGCCGTGGTGGTCAGTCTGGGCCGGCTGAACCGCATTGTTGCGGTCAACGCTTCAAACGACACGATTTCCGTCGAGGCGGGGTGCACGCTGGCCGCTGTCCAGGAGGCGGCGCGCGCCGCCGGCCGCCTGTTCCCGCTGGCGCTGGCGGCGCAAGGCAGTTGCCAGATCGGCGGCAATCTGTTCAACCAACGCCGGCGGTGTCCAGGTGCTGCGCTACGGGAACACGCGCGAACTGACGCTCGGCCTGGAAGTCGTTCTCCCCGACGGTAATATCTGGGACGGCCGCCGCGGCCTGCGCAAGGACAGCACCGGCTACGACCTGAAGCAGCTTTTCATCGGCGCCGAAGGGACTCTCGGCATCATCACCGGTGCCGTGTTGAAGCTCTTTCCGCTACCCAAGGCGCAGATCACCTGCTGGCTCAATGCGGTTTCGCCGGCTGCCGCGGTCGACCTGCTGAATTCGGCGAAATCCGCTTTCGACGCCCAATTGACTGCCTTCGAGCTGATTTCCGAAGCGTCGCTGGCGCTGGTGCTCAAGCACATCCCCGACACGTCGCGGCCGACGGCGCCGGCTTCGTGGTACATCCTCGCCGAGTTCTCCGACGCCGCTCCGGCCGCCGTCGAGCAGTGGCTGGCCGGGCGGCTGGAAGCGGGCGCGGTTGCCGACGCGACGATCGCGCACTCCGGAATGCAGGCGAAAAAGCTTTGGGCCCTGCGCGAAAACATCTCGGAAGCGCAGAAGATCGAGGGCATCAGCATCAAGCACGATATCGCGGTGCCGGTTTCACGCATCCCCGAGTTCCTGACACGGGCCGATGCCGCTCTGGAAAGGGCCTTTCCCGGCATCCGCGTCGTTGCCTTCGGCCATGTCGGCGACGGCAATCTGCACTACAACCTGTCCAAGCCCGGTGCACAGGAAAACGCCGCCTTCATCGCCAGCCAGCCTGCGGTCAATCGCATCGTCCATGACGCGGTCCACGCGCTTAACGGCTCGATTTCCGCCGAGCACGGCATCGGCCAGTTGAAGCGCCTGGAATTGCTGCGCTACAAGAGTCCTGTCGAGATGGCGCTGATGCGCTCGATCAAGCAGGCGCTCGACCCGCGCGGGCTGATGAATCCGGGCAAGATTCTCTAGCTGCGGGCGGCTTGCTGGTGCGCATGGTGCCGGCTGTCAACTTCACTCCGGCAATGTGATGGTCAGGCTGCGAAAAGTCTGGCGCCCGGCCGGCAGCTTCTTGCACTCGACCCCGCCAACCTTGATGCCGCCATCGTCGCTGAGCAGTTGCACAGCGTTGCTGCCGGGGATCGCGAACAGCGCCTCGGGCCGCAGGTCGCGCAGGTCGATGCCGGTGATCATCGTTGCCGCCTCGCCGGGGCGGCCCGACCAGCGGAACAGCGCGAAGCTGCCCGCGTCCGCAGTAGGGCCGGCGGCAATCACGTAGGACGCGCCGATGCGTTCGATGCTGCGTATCCCGCGCTGGCCGAGATCGATCTCGACCGGAGTGCCGAAGCGGGCGCGACCGCCGTCGATCAGTTCCCCCGGGTTGAGCAGCGGGACCAGCAAGGCGCGGCCCTGGCGCAGCGGGTTGCGCAGCCCGATCAGCAGGGTGCCTTCGGGTGTCGCGGCCAGACCTTCGATGTTCAGGCCGCTCTCGGCCTCGGCCGCGCGCTGCGCCGCCCTGGCGAGCCGGTAGGGCGCGAGCGTGTCGGCAGCGAGCAGATCGTCGAGTAGCCGCGTGTAAGCCTGGCCGGCGGGTTTGAGCGTTGGCGGGTTGCCCGGTGTGACGTCGGTGGCGAAGAAGCGGTGCCGGCCCGGCCGGACCCTGCCCTTGGCGTCGCGGGCGTGCGACGTGATCCAGTAGATGCGCGTGCCGATTGCCGCCGCCCCCTCGATATCCGCTTCTTCCCCGTTCACCGTGGCGAGGAAGGCGGACAGATCGACCCTGCCGACCGGACTCGGCTGCCCCTGCCGGTAGATGTGCAGGATATTGTGCTCGTCGTCGCCGACGACGAAGTGGTCGGCATCGAGCGCGGCGGCGGCCGAGGCGTCGCACGGGCCGCGGTAGACCGTGGCGGTCTGTGCCGCCGCCGATGTCAGGCAGGCGGCGAGGGCGATGGCGAAGCAGCAACGGGGGTAGGGTTTCATCGATTCATCCGGCAGGTGTCGGGAGTTGGCTGCGATCGCAGCACTGCAGCCCGTGGGCTTCAGTGCAGTGTCGGTCCGGCGCCGGCGAACAGTTCGGCGATGTCTTCGGCGCTGAAGCGGTAGCTGTGGTTGCAGATATCGTCGCGGATCAGGATTTCGCCATGTTCGCGCAGGATCGTCTCGGCGTCCTCGCGGCCCAGGCTGCGGATCATGTCGCGCACCTTCGTCCAGTCCTGCGGGCAGTGGTAAACCACCGGCAGCGGGTCGTAAACGCGCACGCCATGGGTTTCCATGTCTTCGTGGAAGAGGCGGCCGAGCAGCGCTTCGGCGTCGAGTTCGAGCAATTCGGCGGGCTTGACGGTGGCGGCAAGCTGGGTGATGCGCGCCCAGCCATCGGCGTCGTGGTGGTCGGCCGCCGGCATTTTCTGCAGGAAGAGGCAGGCGGCGGCCCGGGGGCCGGCCGTGGCGAACAGGCGCGAAGGCTGTTGCTCCGATTGCTCCAGGTAATGCTCGAAAATTGCCGCGATGCTGTCGCCGACCAGCGGCACGAAGCTCTGCCAGGGATGGCGGGCATCCGGCATGTCGAGGCTGATCATCAGTTGCCCGCCCTGATGCGCGCCGAGCAGTTCCGGCACCGGGGCGGGGAGGACGACCGGGTTGCTGCGCGCCATGCCGCGCATCTGCAAAGCTTCGTTGCAATCCATCACCAGCAACTGGATCGGGCCGTTGCCGCGCAATTGCAGCGTCAGGCGGCCCGGCTGCTTCAACTGGGCGGCGATCAGCGCGGTGATGGCGGCAGTCTCGCCGAGCAACTGGGCGACGGTCGGCTGATAGTCGCGGCCGACCTGCATCTGCTGCCAGGCATCGCCGAGATGGACGACGGCGCCGCGAATGTCGAGGTGTTCGAACAAAAAGCGGCGGACGGTGCTGTCGCTCATTTCAGCTCTGCGCTGTAGGTTTCCGGCGAGAAGCCAACCAGCAGCTTCTTGCCGGTGTCGAGCACCGGGCGCTTGATCAGGGCCGGGTACTGCGCCATCAATTTGAGGGCTTTTTGCTCGTCAACCGCAGCACGCTCCTCGTCGGAGAGCTTCTTCCACATCAGGCCGCGCGTATTGAGCAGCTTTTCCCAACCGGCGCGGGCATTCCAGTCCGGCAGATTCGCTTCGGCAACGCCGGCCTTCTTGTAGTCGATGAATTCATAGGCGACGCCGTTTTCGGTCAGCCAGTTCATGGCTTTCTTCATGGTGTCGCAGTTCTTGATGCCGTAGAGCTTGGTCATTTTGATAGTCGTTCGATGGCGATAGCGGTGTTTCGCGATGCCTGTGCAGCAAAGACGGGAATCTCAGCCGGCTGCGTGCGAAACAAGCGGAAACGCTTCAGGGTGTCGAATGGAGTTAACTGACAAGTCAATATCGAGTTCAGGCCAATAAAGATGCCCTGCCGTAATGGCTTCAACATGAGATATCTGGTCGATTGTTGCTCGGCGAAACCAGGGAAAATGCTCGAAGGGCATATGGATTTCTTCGTCGGCCAGCAGTAACCACAACCCATGCCTTGATACGTGAGTGACCTCAGGTGCCGAAATGTCTGTGCCAAGCATTTTTGATCTCTCCGAGATGGGTTTCGATAACCGATTGCGCCTCGCGAAGCTGTCTTTGGTCCAACCCGGTAGCGGTTGCCAATTGAACATCAGGTGTTAGCCAAAACTTTGCTTCACCGTCCGGGTGAGACACGTGAACATGAATACGCGGCTCCTCGCGGGAGAAAAAGAAAAGGCGAAACTGACCTTCACGAAGTACGGTTGGAGCCATGCCCTTACTTTACACCAGCAGACGGCCATTGACGCCCAACGACGGGCCGATGGCTGCTAACTCTCAGGAACGATGGGACTTCGAGATACGCAACGGGTTTCGTGAAGTAAAAAACGAGGCAAAACGTTGCAGGACCCCTCAAGCATCAGCGGAACTCAAACGCCTCACGATGGAAGGCAAAGCGCGGCAAGCCGTTCCCCGTCAGCGTTTTCGCCAGCGCTTCGCCCCAGCCAGCCGGGCCGCAGAACCAGACGCTGGCTCCCGGTTTGATGTGGGCTTCGATTTCGGCCGGGTCGAGCGGACCTTGCTGGTCGGTCAGGCGGCGGTGCAGGCGGACGCCGGCTTGCTGGCAGAGGGTTTCGAGGTTTTCCGGGTAGGCCGTGGCTTGCGGGTGCAGTAGAAAAGGTCGGTTTCGCTGGCTGCCGATGGCCGACCGATGCGGTCGTTCAGGCGGGCAAGGAAGGGCGTGACGCCGATGCCGCCGGCCACCCAGATTTGCGG
>CAWEMU010000031.1:0-24195 GCA_963810175.1 uncultured beta proteobacterium
TCGATGCCGGAGCCGATGATTATCTGACCCAGCCGTTCAGTGTCGGAGAACTGCGTGCCCGCATGCGTGCCTTGTTGCGCCGGCGCGCTCGCAGTGGCGAAGCGGCTACGCCGATCATCGAATTCGGCGATGTTGCGGTCGACCTCTCAAGACGCCTGGTTTTTCGTTCGGGTGAAGAGGTTCATCTGACACCGCTCGAATACCGCTTGTTAGCCATGCTGCTCAGTCACCCGGGCAAGGTTCAGACGCAGCGCAATCTGCTGCGTGAAATCTGGGGCCCCGAGTTTTATATCGAGAGTAGCCACTACCTGCGCATCTATATCGGACATCTGCGCCAAAAACTCGAAATGGATCCGACCCAGCTAAAACACTTTTTGACTGAAACCGGCGTGGGTTATCGCTTTGAACCCTGAAGGAACCCCATCAAGCCCACAAAACAAACGTCTGGCACGCTCGCCCTGGCTGCTTTGGGCGTGGTTTACGGCGACATCGGCACCAGCCCGCTATACACCATGAAAGAAGTCTTCAACGGAGCGCACCATCCTGTCCGGTCACGCCGGAACATATCCTTGGGATTTTTCCGTTATTTTCTGGTCCCTGATCGTCGTTGTCGCATTGAAATACGTGGTGTTTATCATGCGGGCAGACAATCGAGGCGAAGGTGGCATCATGGCGCTGATGGCGCTAGTGCTAGCGGCAAACCGAATTCGGGCGGAATGTGATTTGCTCGGATTGTTCGGCGCGGCGCTGTTCTATGGGGATAGCGTCATTACCCCAGCAATCTCTGTGCTGTCGGCAGTTGAAGGACTGGAAATCGCAACTCCCGCATTCAAGCCCTACATCCTCCCAATCTCACTGGCCGTACTTGCCGGATTGTTCATCGTGCAGAAGCAAGGGAACCACAAAGATTGGGGTCCTGTTCGGGCCAATCATGGTGCTATGGTTCGCAACCCTTGGCGTTCTCGGCATGATCTAGTATTGCCCATAATCCGCCGGTTCTGGCCGCACTGAATCCAGCACATGCATTTCATTACTTTCTGGTCGATCCCATGTTGGGCTTCTTTTCGCTGGGGGCGGCTGTATTGGCATTGACCGGAGGGGAGGCGCTCTATGCAGACATGGGGCACTTCGGACGCAAACCCGTTCAATTGGCCTGGCTCGGACGTCCTGCCTGCGCTCGTGCTGAACTACTACGGACAAGGGGCACTCCTGCTGCAAAATCCACAGGCCATCGCCAATCCGTTCTACCATCTTGCCCCCGAATGGATGCTTCTGCCGATGGTTGGACTGGCCACCTTGGCAACGGTGATTGCTTCGCAGGCCGTTATTTCAGGCACATTTTCGATCACCCAGCAGGCCATACAACTTGGCTATTCCCCGCGTATGGAAGTGCAGCACACCTCGGGGGAGGAAATTGGCCAGATTTACCTCCCGGCCTTGAACTGGCTGCTGCTGATCGCCATCATCGCGCTGGTAGTCGGCTTCGGCACTTCGTCCAACCTGGCGGCAGCGTACGGAATCGCGGTAACCGGGACGATGCTGATCACGAATATCCTGGCCGTTGCCGTCGCCATCCGCCTGTGGGCGTGGAACCCGTGGCGCGCCGTGCTCGGCGCCCTGCCTTTCTTCTGCATCGACCTCGGCTTCTTCCTTGCCAATTCGGTCAAGATTCCCGACGGCGGCTGGTTCCCGCTCGCTTTCGGCGTGGCGATCTTCATCCTGCTGACCACCTGGAAGCGCGGGCGCGAACTGCTGCACGAGCGCCTGGCCGCCGATGCGCTCCAGCTCGGCCCCTTTATCGATGACATCGAACGCAGCGGGACCGGCCGCGTTCCCGGCACCGCGATCTTCATGACGCCCGACCCGGATTCCGTGCCGCATGCCATGCTGCACAGCCTCAAGCATTACAAGGCGCTGCACGAACAGATCATCATCCTCAGCGTCAAGGTCTTCGACGTTCCCTTATGTCCCCGATGTTGACCGGGTCGAGGTGCATCTTATCGAGGCCGGGCTGCGCAAGCCGGACTGGTGGTTCTCGATCTTGGCCTGCCCGACGGCAACGGCATCGACTTCATCCGCGATTTGCGCGGCTGGTCCGATGTGCCGGTTCTCATTCTGTCGGCGCGTTCGCAGGAGAACGAAAAGATCGCTGCCCTCGATGCCGGTGCCGACGACTACCTGACCAAGCCTTCGCGGTCGGCGAACTGCGCGCCCGGGTTCGCGCGCTGCTGCGCCGGCGTGCCCGCAGCGGGGAAACCGCAACGCCGGTGATCGATTCGGGGATGTTGCGGTCAACCTCTCCCGGCGCCTGGTTTTCAGGGCGGGCGCCGAGGTTCACCTGACGCCTATCGAATATCGTCTGCTGTCCACACTGCTCGGCCACACCGGCAAGGTGCTGACCCAGCGCAACCTGCTGCGCGAAATCTGGGGGCCGTCCACGTCGAGAGCAGCCACTACCTGCGCGTCTATGTCGGCCATCTGCGCCAGAAGCTGGAAGTCGACCCGACCCAGCCCCGACATTTCCTGACCGAAACCGGCGTCGGCTACCGCTTTCAGCCCTGAGGAAAACTCCATGCAAGTGCAAGACAACAAGCGTCTCGCTACGCTCACCCTGGCGGCGCTCGGCGTCGTCTATGGCGACATCGGCACCAGCCCGCTCTATGCGATCAAGGAAGTCTTCGGCGGCGCCCACCACCCGGTGCCGATCAACCCCGACAACGTCCTCGGCATTCTGTCGCTCGTTTTCTGGTCGCTGATCATCGTCGTCACGCTGAAGTACGTGACGTTCATCATGCGCGCCGACAACAAGGGCGAAGGCGGCATCATGGCCCTGATGGCGCTGGCCCTGCACAACGGCGACCCGGCCTCGCTGCGGCAAAGGCTGCTGATCGCGCTCGGCCTGTTCGGGGCCGCGCTGTTCTATGGCGACGGCGTGATCACCCCGGCGATTTCCGTCCTCTCCGCCGTCGAGGGGCTGGAACTGATCACCCCGACGTTCAAGCCCTACATCCTGCCGATCACGCTGGCCATCCTGGTTGGTCTCTTCGTCTTCCAGCGCAAGGGAACGGCGAGCGTCGGCGCCCTGTTCGGGCCGGTGATGGTGTTGTGGTTCGCCGTCCTGGCCTTGCTCGGCGCGACCGGCATCATGCAGAACCCGGCGGTGCTGGCCGCGGTCAACCCGCTGTATGGCTTCGATTTCCTGCTCGGCAATTCGCTGCTCGGTTTCTTCGCACTGGGTGCCGTCGTGCTCTGCATCACCGGCGCCGAGGCGCTTTATGCCGACATGGGCCATTTTGGCGCGCGCCCCATCCAGTACGCCTGGCTGGGTTACGTCCTGCCGGCCCTGGTCATCAATTATTTCGGCCAGGGCGCGCTGTTGCTGGCCGATCCGGCGGCCGTCGAGAATCCCTTTTATCGCCTGGCGCCGGAGTGGGCGCTCTATCCGCTGGTGATCCTGTCCACCATCGCGACCGTGATCGCCTCGCAGGCGGTGATCTCCGGCGCTTTTTCGATCACCCAGCAGGCCATCCAGCTTGGCTACACGCCACGCCTCGAGGTGCAGCACACGTCGGAGAAGGAAATCGGGCAGATCTACCTCCCGGCCCTCAACTGGCTGCTGCTCGTCTCGATCATCGCGCTGGTGATCGGTTTCGGCACTTCGTCGAACCTGGCGGCAGCGTACGGGATCGCGGTGACCGGGACAATGCTGATCACCAATATCCTGGCCATTGCCGTTGCCATCCGCTTGTGGGCGTGGAGTCCGTGGCGCGCCGTGCTCGGCGCCCTGCCTTTCTTCTGCATCGACCTCGGCTTCTTCCTTGCCAATTCGGTCAAGATTCCCGACGGCGGCTGGTTCCCGCTCGCCTTCGGCGTGCGCGATCTTCATCCTGCTGACGACCTGGAAGCGCGGGCGCGAACTGCTGCACGAGCGCCTGGCCGCCGATGCGCTCCAGCTCGGCCCCTTTATCGATGACATTCGAACGCAGCGGGACCGGCCGCGTTCCCGGCACGGCGATCTTCATGACCCCCGACCCGGATTCCGTGCCGCACGCCATGCTGCACAGCCTCAAGCATTACAAGGCGCTGCACGAACAAGTCATCATCCTCAGTGTCAAGGTCTTCGATGTTCCCTATGTCCCCGATGTTGACCGGGTCGAGGTGCATCGTTTGCCAGGCAACTTCGCCCAGGTGGTCGTGCAGTACGGTTTCAAGGACGAACCGGATATTCCGGCAGCACTCAGCCCTGTGCGCCCAGTCCGGTCTTGACCTGCGACATGATGGATACCTCGTTTTTCCTTGGCCGCGAAACGCTTATCCCGAAATTCGGCTCCGAGATGGCTTACTGGCGCCAGTTGGTCTTCGTCGCGATGTTCCGCAATGCCAGCAGTGCGACCGCCTTCTTCAAGATTCCGTCCAACCGGGTAGTCGAGCTGGGGTCGCAGATCGTCCTCTGACCGTTCCACCGTTTCCTGGCACTCGCCGCGCTGCCGGCACTGGCTGCCAGTGGCCCCGCGCCGGGCAACCTCGGCGCTGTTCGGCAACCGGATGGACAGCCTCGCATTGAGAAAGCCGGCAAGGGCCGAAGCGCCGAGTGCGAGTTGCAACCGATTGACTGTCGAGTCGGGATGAACGACATGTATCCCAATTCTTGCCGTAGCCGGGAACTGCCAGAGAAGGGACCTTGACGATGAGCACTGCGTGAAATCCGCGGCGGCGGCTTTCCATGAGTTTCCGCCGGCCGCACAGGCGGCAGGCTGGATGCTAGAATCGCCCGACAATTCAACTATCGGGGTCAACCGCATGCCCGCCTTCCGCAAGATATTCTGCCTTGTCCTGGCGCTCCTCGCGCTGCCGGCGTGCGCCGCCAGCGGCCCCGCCGTCGCCGGCATCCCGGTCGATTTCATCCTCTTCGCGCTGACCCTGCTCGGCGTCGCGCTGTTCCACAACGCCACGCTCTTCGTCGCGCTGACCGGCGTGACCGTTATCGCGCTGTACAAGATCATCTTCACCGGCTTCAAGACCGGCGTCGGGCTCGCTGGCTTCATCGGCCATGTCGGCCACGAATGGGTGACGCTGGCCAACCTGTTCTGCCTGCTGATGGGCTTCGCGCTGCTCTCGCGGCATTTCGAGAAAAGCCACGTCCCGGTCAGTCCTGCCGAAATACCTGCCGGATGACTGGAAGGGCGGCTTCGTGATGCTGCTGATGGTCTTCGTGCTCTCCAGTTTCCTCGACAACATCGCCGCGGCGCTGATCGGCGGCGCCATGGCACACCAGTTGTTCCGGGCCAGGGTTCACGTCGGCTACCTCGCCGGCATCGTCGCCGCCTCCAATGCCGGCGGCTCGGGCTCGGTGGTCGGCGACACGACGACAACGATGATGTGGATCGCCGGCGTCCCTCCGCTGCATGTGCTGGATGCCTACGTCGCCGCCGGGGTTGCCGTCTGCATCACCGGGGTCATCGCCGCCAAGCAGCAGCACGCCTTTTCCCCCATCATCAAGAATGCTCACGAACACACGCAGGGTCGACTGGACGCGCGTCGGCATCGTCGGGCTGATCCTGGTCTTCGCCATCGCCACCAACGTCGTCGTCAACCTCAGGTTCAATGAACTGGCCGACCATTTCCCGTTCATCGGCGTCGCGGTGTGGGTTGCCATCATCATTTCGGTCGGCGCTGCGCCGGCCGGACTGGGAAGTCCTGCCGGAAACGGCCAAGGGAACGATCTTCCTGCTGTCGCTGGTGCTCTGTGCATCGATGATGCCGGTCGAGGAACTGCCGCCAGCCTCGCTGGTGGTCGCGCTCGGCCTCGGCTTCGTCTCGGCGGTATTCGACAACATCCCGTTGACCGCGCTGGCGATCAAGCAAGGCGGCTACGACTGGGGCTTCCTGGCCTACGCGGTCGGTTTCGGCGGCTCGATGATCTGGTTCGGCTCGTCGGCCGGGGTCGCGCTGTCGAACATGTATCCCGAAGCCAAGTCGGTCGGCAACTGGCTGCGCCACGGCTGGCACGTCGCACTGGCCTACGTCGTCGGCTTTGCAGTCATGGCGGCCGTGCTTGGCTGGCATCCGGATGCGCCATTGCGCGGCGTGCCGGCGGCCGACCCGTCGGCATCCCGCATCGTTCCCGCGGGCAGCGCCGCCCACTGAACCCGGAGTTCGCAGATGTCCACCACCTTCCGCCGACTCCTGCCGCTCGCCCTGCTCGCCGCCGCCTGGCCGGTCTTCGCCGCCGGCTCCGGCGTGGTCGGCGAAAACCTGCTCTGGCTGGCCCTCATCATCCTCGCCGCCCGCCTGTTCGCGCCGCTGGCGCAGCGCGTCGGCTTCCCGGCGGTGCTCGGCGAACTGCTGCTCGGCGTCGTCCTCGGCAATCTCGGACTCATCGGCTTCCACTATTTCGACACCATCGCCAGGGATCCGATCATCATGTTCATGGCGGAACTGGGGGTCATCATCCTGCTGCTGCAGATCGGCCTCGAGACCCGCCTCGGCGATCTCGTCAGCGTCGGCGTCCGCGCCTCGCTGGTCGGTGTTGTCGGCATCGCGGTCCCGTTCGTGCTGGGCGCATTCGTCGCCGGTCCGCTGCTGCTCGAAGGCATGGAATTCAAGGCCTACCTGTTCCTCGGCGCGACGCTGGCGGCCACCTCGGTCGGCATCACCGGCCGGGTCTTCCGCGACCTCGGCAAGCTGAAGATGCCGGAGGCACAGATCGTCCTCGGCGCCGCGGTGATCGACGACGTCCTCGGACTGGTCATCCTCGCCGTGGTCTCCAGTCTCGTTGAAGCCGGCACGGTGAGCCTCGTCGACGTGGTGCTGATCATCGCCAAGGCGGTGCTCTTCCTCGGCGGCTCGATCGCCATCGGCCGTGCGATGGCGCCGCATCTGCTGCGCCAGGCCTCGCGTCTCGACAGCAGCCATTCGATGCTCTTCTCGCTGGTGCTGGTCGCCGGCCTGTTCATGGCGTGGCTGGCCCACAAGATGGGCCTGGCGCCGATCATCGGCGCCTTCGCCGCCGGCCTGCTGTTCGAGCCGGTCTTCCTCAAGGAGTTCGAAACGCCCAAGCTGGTGCAGGATATCGAACCGCTGCTGCGCCGGCGACCCGCTGCACAAGCAGGAAGAAGTCCGTGCCGTCCTTAGACGCCACACCAGCCACCAGCATGAGCAGATGATCGAGCCGATCGGCTATTTCTTCGTCCCGGTATTTTTCGTGCTGACCGGCATGCAGGTTGACCTGACCGCGCTGGCCGATCCCAAGGTCGTCATGATCGCGCTCGGCATCACGGTCGCCGCGGTTGTCGGCAAACTGGTCGCCGGTTTCGCCGCCGGCAAGGGCAAGAATCCGTGGCTGGTCGGCTGGGGCATGGTGCCGCGCGGCGAGGTCGGCCTGATCTTCGCGATGGTCGGCAAGAACCTCGGCGTGATGAGCGAGGCGATGTTCTCGGTCATCGTCATCATGGTCATCCTGACCACGCTGCTGACACCGCCTATCCTGACCGTGCTGCTGCGCCGCCAGGAAACCTGAAGCGGTGCTCGACCTGACCGCCGAACAGAAGCGCCGGCGCTGGCTGGCGCTGGGTATCGTCGCGCTGGCCTACGTGCTGTCCTTCTTCCAGCGCTTCGCGCCCGCCGGCATCGCCCAGGATCTGGCAGTATCCTTCTCGACCTCGGCGGCTTCGCTCGGCGCCCTGGCGGCGACCTATTTCTACGTCTACACGCTGATGCAGATCCCCACCGGGATTCTCGCCGACACGCTCGGGCCGCGCCGGATCCTGGCGCTCGGCGGCGTCATCGGCGGCCTCGGCAGCTTCATGTTCGGATTCGCCCCGTCGCTCGACTGGGCGCTGGCCGGGCGCACGCTGATCGGCCTCGGCGTTTCGGTGACCTTCATCGCCATGCTCAAGCTGATCGCCGTCTGGTTCGAGGAAAGCCGCTTCGCGACGATGGTCGGCATCTGCATGCTGGTCGGCAACATGGGCTCGGTGCTTGCCGGCGCCCCGCTTTCGGGACTGGCCCAGGCGACCGGCTGGCGTGGCGTGTTCATCGGCATCGGCGTCGTTTCGCTGGTGCTGGCGGTGGCCTGCTGGATCATCGTGCGGGACCGGCCGGATCCCGGAAGCGCCGCGGCAACGGCGCGCTTCGATCGCACCGTGGTCCTCTCCGGGCTGCTCGCGGTGTTGAGGAATCGCGCGACCTGGCCGGCCATCGTCGTCAATACGGGCATGGCCGGCGCCTTCTTTACCTTCGGCGGACTGTGGGCGTCGCCCTATCTGGTGCAGGTGCACGGCATGGCCCGCCAGGTCGCGTCGGCGCATCTTTCGCTGTGGTTCGGCGGATTCGCCGTCGGCTGCTTCTTCATCGGCACGCTCTCCGACCGCATCGGCCGGCGCAAGCCGGTCCTCATCGCCACCTCGCACGTCTATGCGGCGATCTGGCTGGCCTGGCTGTCCGGGGCCGCGATGCCGCCCTGGCTTTCGTATGCGCTGTTCGCCGTGATGGGGCTGGTCACGGCCGGCTTCAGCCTGACCTGGGCGTGCGCGAAGGAAGTCAATCCGCCGCTGCTGTCCGGCATGTCGACCAGCATCGCCAACATCGGCGGCTTCCTCGCCGGTGCGCTGCTGCAACCGCTGGTCGGCTGGGTGATGGATCTCGGCTGGAAGGGCGCGATGCTCAACGGCAGCCGCTTCTATGACCTCGACACCTGGCGCGGCGGTGTGCTCGTCGTCGCGCTGTTCGCGCTGATCGGTGCCATCGGCACCTGGTGGATCGTCGAGACACGCTGCCGCAACATCTGGAAGCCCGACTGACCCGGGTTTCGGATCATCCTGAAAACCGCAGTTGACCGCTTGTATTCCCTTGAGAAACCTCATGAACATGGACTCTGGCGCCTCCGATAGGCATCACCCGATGGGTGAGCACGCTACGCCCCCGCTGGCACGTCCGGTCGGGCGTCTGGCTTTGTCGCTCCGCCTTGCAGGCATCAGCCTGCCGCGTTGTCGCTTCGCGCCAGCCACCAGCCCAAACGCACCATCGGGCGCGTCCAACTACGGTTTCCAGGATCACTTCTCGACGAAGGCGCGCTCGATCACGTAGTCGCCCAACTCGCCCGTGTAATGACGGGCCACCTTGAAGCCACGGGCATCGAGCATGGCGGCGGTGTCGGCCAGCATGGCCGGGCCGCCGCAGATCATCACGCGATCGCTGGCCGGATCGAGCGGCGTTTCCCCGATGTCGGCGAACAGCTTGCCGGATTCGAGCAGGTCGGTCAGACGCCCTTCGTTCTCGAAAGGCTCTCGCGTCACGGTCGGGTAATAGACCAGCTTCTCGCGCGCCCATTCGCCAAAGAACTCGTGGTTGGTGATCTCGTGCTCGATGTACTCGCGGTAGGCCAGTTCGCTGGTCCAGCGCACGCCGTGGACGAGAATGACCTTGGCGAAGCGCTCGTAGGTTTCCGGATCGTGGATCAGGCTCATGAACGGCGCCAGCCCCGTGCCGGTGGCGAACATGAACAGCCGCTTGCCCGGCCTGAGATCGCGCAGAACCAGCGTCCCCGTCGGCTTCCTGCCGACCAGCACCGGATCGCCCGGTTGCAGGTGCTGCAGGCGCGAGGTCAGCGGACCGTCGGCGACCTTGATGCTGAAAAATTCCAGATGATCCTCGTGATTGGCGCTGGCGATGCTGTAGGCGCGGGTCAGCGGGCGGCCGTTAACCTCGAGACCGACCATCAGGAACTGGCCGTTGGCAAAGCGCAGGCCTTTGTCGCGCGTGGTGCGGAACGAGAACAGGGTGTCGTTCCAGTGATGGACGGAAAGGACGGTTTCAGTGGCGAGGGTGGTCATGATGCGGCTCCGGTTGTCGCTTTGACCGGCAAGCGCGGCCGACGTTGCACTATCGGTGCAGAAACGGATAATCCGGCGCATGGCGGCAATCCCGGCAGCCTCGCGCTTGCGCGGCGGCTATACATTAGCGTATACTAATATTTATGAAAACGAACCTGATTCTTGCCCTTTTCTGTGCGTCGACCGTGACTGCGGGCAATGCAGCGCCAACCGTCAACGCCGAGAGCTTGCCGACGATCATCGCCAGGCCGCACATGGTCAGTCAGACTTTCCCGGTCGAATCGCTGGTCGAGGCCGTGCAGCAGGCCACGGTCGGCGCCCAAATTTCCGGTCGCATTCTCGAAGTCAGGGCCGATGCCGGACAGCAGGTCAGGAAAGGCGAGGTACTGATGCGCATCGACGCACGCGAGGCGGAGGAAGCCGTACGTGCTGCCGATGCACAGTACGCCAACGCCAGGCTCAATTACGAACGCAACAAGAGCCTCAAGGAACAGAAATTCGTCAGCCAGGCCGCGGTCAACAAGGCCAAAAGCGATTATGACGCCGCCACCGCCAACCGCGCCGCGGCCAGCGCCAGCCAGAGCCACGCCACCGTCGTTTCGCCGATGACCGGCATCGTCGCCCGGCGTCTGGCCGAGATGGGCGACATGGCGACGCCGGGCAAGCCGCTGTTCATCATCTACGAGCCGGGCAGCCTGCGCGTTACCGCCAGCGTGCCGCAATACCGCCTGAAGGAGATGCGCGGCGTGAAGGTTGCGCGCGTCGAATTCCCCGAACTGGACAAATGGGTCGATGCGACTGCGGTGAACATCCTGCCGACCGCCGATTCCTCGACTCACGTCTCGCAGGTGCGCGTCACCCTGCCTGCCGTCCCGGAAGCGACGCCGGGAATGTTCGCGCGCGTCCACTTCATCGTCGGCCAGGCCGAAAAGATGACCGTGCCGGCAAGTGCCGTGTTGCGCCGCGGTGAAGTGGCGGCGGTTTACGTGCTGAACGCCGATGATCGCCTCAGCCTGCGCCAGTTGCGCCTTGGCGAAGCCGTCGGCCAGGGTGAGATCGAAGTGCTGGCCGGCCTTGCCGCGGGTGACAAGGTGGTGACCGATCCGGTCAGAGCCGGCATTCAACTCAAGTCGGGCAAGTAGCCGATGAACCGCGAAGCTGGTTCGGCCGAACAGAAAATGGGCATCTCCGGGCGCATTGCCGCCACCTTCCAGAACTCGCGGATGACGCCGCTGCTCGCCCTGGTCGCCTTCCTTCTCGGCGTGTTCGCGACGCTGGTCACGCCGCGCGAGGAAGAGCCGCAGATCGACGTGACGATGGCCGACGTCCTCGTCGCCTTCCCCGGCGCCTCGGCGGAAGATGTCGAGAATCTGGTGTCGCGGCCGGCCGAGCAGGTACTGTCGCGCATGCACGGCGTCGAACACGTCTATTCGGTATCGCGGCCCGGCATGGCGATCATCACCGTCCAGTTCGACGTCGGCCTCAAATATCTCGATGCCGTCGTCCGCCTGCACGACACCGTGCAATCGCACCGCGACTGGCTGTCGCCGAACCTCGGCGTGCTGGAACCGGTGGTCAAGCCGCGCGGCATCGACGACGTGCCCATCCTTTCGTTCACCTTCTGGACCAGGGATCCGCAGCGCTCGGCCTTCGAACTGCAACAGGTGGCGCGCGCCGTCGAGATCGAACTGAAGCG
Source organism: uncultured beta proteobacterium (assembly GCA_963810175.1). Lineage (GTDB taxonomy): Bacteria > Pseudomonadota > Gammaproteobacteria > Burkholderiales > Rhodocyclaceae > Azonexus. The sequence continues at coordinate 11,530 of CAWEMU010000031.1, forward strand.
GATCAAGGGTACGCGCGATGTCTCCACGATCGGCGGCCCCAACCACGCCATTCGCGTGCTGATGGACGCCGAGCGGATGAACGCCTTCGGCGTCACGCCGCAGGAAATCGTTGGCGCACTGAGGGTGTCGAATGCGCTGCAATCATCGGGCAACATCACCGCCGGCAATCGCGACGTTCTGGTGCAGACCGGCACCTACCTGGAATCGGCGGCGGATGTCAGGCAACTGGTCGTTGCCGTGCGCGGCAGCGCCAACGAACGCAAGCCGGTATTCATCAGCGACGTCGCGACGGTCGAGGACGGCCCGGACCAGCCCAAGGCCTACGCCTGGTTCGGCAGCAAGGATGGCGAGTTTCCCGCGGTCACCGTGCAGATGTCCAAGCAGCCGGGCGTCAACGCCGCCGACATCGCGAATGCCGCGATCAAGCGCATCGAGAGCCTGAAGAACGCCGTCATTCCGGAAGGCGTCGAAGTCACCGTGACGCGCAACTATGGCGCCAGCGCCACCGAAAAGGCGCAGAAGCTGATCGGCAAGCTGATCTTCGCCACCGCGTTCGTCGTCATCCTCGTCTTCTTCGCCCTCGGGTGGCGCGAGGCGCTGATCGTCGGCGTCGCCGTCACCCTGACCCTGGCCGCGACGCTGTTCGCCTCGTGGGCCTGGGGCTTCACGCTGAACCGCGTGTCGCTGTTCGCACTGATCTTCTCGATCGGCATCCTGGTCGACGATGCCATCGTCGTCGTCGAGAACATCCACCGCTGGCAAGGCCTGCACCCGGAAAAGAGCCTGTTCGAAATCATTCCGTCCGCCGTCGACGAAGTCGGCGGCCCGACCATCCTCGCCACGCTGACCGTCATCGCCGCCCTGCTGCCGATGGCCTTCGTTACCGGCCTGATGGGGCCGTACATGAGCCCGATCCCGATCAACTCGTCGATGGGCATGGCGATCTCGCTGGCCGTCGCCTTCGTCGTGACGCCGTGGCTGGCGCTCAAGTTAATGCGCCCGTCGGGTACCGGCCACGATCATCAGCCATCGAAACTCGACGCCAGGCTGGACAGCACCTTCCGCAAGCTGCTGACGCCGTTCCTCGACCCGCATCAAAGGCGGAGCGGCACGCCTGAAGCTCGGCATCGCCGTCGTGCTGCTGATTCTCGGCTCGGTGTCGCTGGCCTATTTCCAGCTCGTCGTGCTGAAGATGCTGCCCTCGGACAACAAGAGCGAGTTCCAGGTCATCCTCGACATGCCGGTCGGCACGCCCGTCGAGGAAACCGCGCGCGTGCTGCAGGAAATCGGCAGCGAACTGACGCAGCATGGCGACGTCGTCAATTACCAGGCCTACGCCGGCACCGCCAGCCCGATCAATTTCAACGGCCTGGTACGCCAGTATTACCTGCGCGCCGCGCCCGAGAAGGGCGATATCCAGGTGAATCTCGTCGACAAGCATGAGCGTTCGCGGAAAAGCCACGAGATCGCCGTTTCGGTACGCGACCGCGTCGAGGCGATCGGCAAGCGGAGCGGCGGCGTCGCCAAGGTCGTCGAGGTGCCGCCGGGACCGCCGGTGATGTCACCGATCGTCGCCGAAGTTTACGGGCCCGACTACAAGGGCCAGATGCGTGTCGGCAAGGAAGTGCGCAAGGCCTTCGAGGAAACGAGGGACATTGTTGCGGTCGACGACTATATCGAGGCCGATTCCAGAAAAGCAGTCCTGCACGTGCTGCAGAACAAGGCAGCGCTGCTCGGCGTGGCACAGAGCGACATCGTCGAGGTGGTCAGCATGGGGCTCGCCGGGCAGGATGTGACGCCGGCGCGCAACACCGACTCCAAGTTCGAAATTCCGGTGCGCGTCACGCTGCCGGCCGAGAAGCAGTCCAACCTGGATGCCCTGCTCAAGCTCCGCGTCCGTTCGCGCGACGGCAACCTGGTGCCGGTGTCCGAACTGGTCGAGGTGCGCGACGCCGCGCGTGAAAAAGCCATCTATCACAAGGACCTGCTGCCGGTGGTCTATGTCGTCGGCGACATGGGCGGCAAGCTCGATTCACCGCTCTACGGCATGTTCGACATCCGCTCGCAGGTCAACGGCATGCCGCTCAAGGAAGGCGGCACGCTCGGCGAATGGTTCCTGCGCCAGCCGCCCGACCCCTATGCCGGCTACAGCATCAAGTGGGACGGCGAATGGAAGGTCACCTACGAGACCTTCCGCGACATGGGCATCGCCTACGCGGTCGGCCTCATCCTGATCTACCTGCTGGTCGTCGCCCACTTCGGCAGCTACCTGGTGCCGCTGATCATCATGGCGCCGATCCCGCTGACCATCATCGGCGTCATGCCCGGCCACGCGCTGTTCGGCGCGCAATTCACCGCGACGTCGATGATCGGCATGATCGCGCTGGCCGGCATCATCGTCCGCAACTCGATCCTGCTCGTCGACTTCATCCGCCAGCAGGTCGCCGCCGGCATCGCGTTCCGCGAGGCCGTCATCCAGTCGGCGGCGGTGCGCGCCAAGCCGATCGCGCTGACCGCGCTGGCCGCCATGCTCGGCGCGCTGTTCATTCTCGACGACCCGATCTTCAACGGGCTGGCCATCAGCCTGATCTTCGGCATCCTCGTCTCCACCCTGCTGACGCTGGTGGTGATTCCCGTCCTTTACTACTCGGCCTTCCGCAAGGAGCATCAATCATGACCATCGAACGCATCATCCGCATCATGGCGGGCTTTTTCGTCCTGCTCTCCCTCGCCCTCGGCATTCCCGAGAGCCCGGTCTTCGTCTCGAAGTGGTTCCTCGCCTTCACCGCCTTCGTCGGCCTCAACCTGCTGCAGAGCGGCTTCACCGGCTTCTGCCCGCCGGAGAAACTGCTCGCGAAGATGGGATTCAAGCGCGGCGACGGCGCAGCTGCGGTAGCTGACGACCCAGCCCGCGGTGCCTGGCGGCAGGCTCCCCCGATCAGGAAGCACCTGCTGTCGCGGACGGCCTTCCCGCAACGCTCCCGGACGGCGTGACTCGCGCCGGTTCCGCCCCGTCAGTCCTGCGCCCCATGATTCAGCAGCATCTGAACCATTGCCTGGTTATTCATTCGTCGCGCCCAGAACAGCGCAGTTTTCCCGGTGGCGTCCCGGGCATTTACGTCGGCGCCTCGACTCAGGAGCAACTCGGCCACGGACGGATTTGAACTGACAACCGCGTTCTTCAAAGCCGAGGCTCCGTTGGGCAGGATTTCGTTGGGATTCGTGCCGCGATTCAGGTACTCGCTTACCGTCGATCTGTCGCCCCGCTGAATGGCGGTCAACAGGGTCGAAGTCAGCGGTTTCTCCTGTCGCGGCGCAACGACCGGCGCGCGATCAACGCTTGCCGCGTCAGGCTCCGGCGGTCTGACGACGGCCTTTCCGCGATCCGGCGAATCGCTCGCGGTGGGTTTGTCCGCACCCGGCACGGCAGGCAGCACGCCTGCAGCCGGAGGCTTCTCCCGTTGACCCGACACGACAGGCGCCCCCTGGGGTTTCGCCGGCTCGGGCTGCCGGGGCCTGGCCGTCTCGGGCTTCTGCCCGGCCGCTTCCACCGCCCTGTCCGGGCGCACTCGCTGATCACGGACGTCTTCAGAGCCGGCTGACGATGAGGCAAGGGCGTTCTTCCTGAATGATTCGGCCTCCGCAGTGGCCTCATCGAGAATGCTCGCCTTGTTGTCCTCGAAGGTCGATCTGGCGGTTTCGAAGTCCGGATCGGAGAAGGTGTAGTCGCGGCAACGCGCGTTGTAGTCGGCGATATCCGCGAAAAACGAAGCGGGCGTCGGCGTCCTGGTTCCGGAAAGAATATTGCTGATGGCGTCCTTCCTGTATTCCTTTGCCAGGCAATAGTAGATTTGCTCCCTGGTGAATGGCTTGCGCTCCGAACCGCCAGCGGGTGGCATTGCCGGATTGATCGATGCACCCGTCCCGCCACCCCTGGACTCACCGGGTGCCTGACCCGCCGGGGGCGACTGCGGCGACGTGCGAACATGCGTTAACGGACTGTCGCCGTCCCGACTGCCGAGAAAAGTCAGCAGGGCGGCTGCCAGAGCCACCGCGACGATCCAGACAATCCAGACCTTCCAGCGGCGCGATGCGGAAGCAGCCTTGAGCAACGGCGCCCGGGGAGCGGTTGGCGCTGCGGCTTCGCTTTTCGGGCTGCCGATGTCGGTCCCGCTGTCGGCAGGCTGATGACCTGCGCTGCTCTCTTCCGCTACCCCGATGCGCTTGTCACGCTCGCACCGGCAACAAGGCAGCCCGGCGAAATGAATATGCTCGGGATCATTCGGATATTCCTTGCAGGTGACATACTTCGCCTTCTCGCGCAGCCCGCGCAGGACCTCTTCCCATTCCCGGGCTGTCGGTCTTTCCTTTCCTTCCCGAAAGGCCCTGTCGAACATCTCCCGCAACGAAACCGGCAAGCAATCGTGCACCGACCGGGGGAGCGGATTGATCGCCGGATTGGGGTGGAGCCCGTAGGGGTAGTAACCCGCCGCGACGCGTGCATCATCGTCGGCGGCCTCCAGCCAACCCTTGTTTATCCTTCCCGAAAACGGAGAAACGCCGTAATTGAATATCCGGAACAGGCCGAGCGCCAGCGCGAAGCAATCCTGAGCCTCGGCCAGTCCGGCACCGACACCCTTGTTTTTCAGTACCTCCGGCGCGACATGACCCTTGGCGGGAGGTGTCGCCGGATAGTAGTTTCCATTGCCGGAAACGACGGAATAGCTGTCGCAGTCGAGAAGGGTAACGATGCCGCTGTTTCTGTTGGCCAGCACGTTCTTCGGCTTGAAATCAATGCAGTACACCTGCCTGGAGTGCAACTCACCCAGCAACTTGCAGAGATTGATGGCAATCGCCACCTTTCTGGGAAGGGCGAGCCGGTGCCCGTCAAGACCCAGCATCCTGCCTGACGAGGGGTCGAAGTAGGCGTCGAGGGCAACGGTCTCCAGCAGGTCAACCTTCGGCATCAGGAGTCCCACGGGCTGCAGCCCCCTGCCAAGCGCCGACTTGCCGTACACAACTTGTTGCGGCCAGGCATATTGGGGGTAGTGGGCGCCAGAGGCCAGGGCAGTCCACAACTGCGCCGGCACTTTTTCGACGAGGGCGCCTATCTTTTCTACATCGATGGCCTTGGGATCGAAATAGATCTTTGCCGCGCTGTCGGCAAACCGCGGTGGTGCAATGACGGCGAATACATTCGCGACGGCACCGCTTCCCAGCTTGTCGCCAACGGCAAGTTCCTCGACTGCTGACCCTGACTTGATGTAATACCTGCTCATTTTTCCCGGGACATGAACCACCGCTGGACAACTGGGGAAACTGCCGCGGCAACGAGGCGTGAGAAGACAACCCGGAGCGGCAGGTTCGCCAGCTCCCGCATCACCGAAATCCTTTCAAATTCCATGCCGGGAAGAATCAACTCGGCGGGCCATCACACTGCTGGCGGACCAGGCGGATGGCCACCACAGCCGGGAATAGTACCATCCCGGGGCAGTCAACGACCTTGCGGGCGAAGTCGCAGTCACCCGTGCCGGCCGCGATGCCGGGCACTTCCGCCTATTCCTTGTCCGGCTTCGCGGCTGCCTTTGCCGGCATGGTTCCCGGCAGGATTTCGAAACCGATGTCGAACTGCACGAACATGCCCTTGAGTTGCTCGAGCGGTCTGGAGTCGCCTTCGAGCCTGACCTTGCCGGCAGATGCCAGTTGTTCGAAGCTTGCCGCGCCGAGAAGCATTTTTTCGATATCCGAGCGGTTGACCGTAACAGTGAGGTCAGGGTTCGGGATCTGGAAGTCCCTGACGCTGGTCAGCGCCGAGTTGTTCAGTTCTATGGCGTATCTTTCGCCGTTGTCCGGCGTCAGGAGATTGACCTTGTACGAAACGCCCTCGGCCTTCCTGCTGTCCAGTCGCACCGCCAGGTAATCGAGCAGCAGGCCGGTCGTCATGCCGCGGACCATATCCGGGCCGCCGGTCTTGGGCGAAGCGCCGGCCGGGATGCCGGAACGCAATTCGTAGGCTCCGGCGAGAAAGCTGTTGCGCAGGCTGGTGCTTTCCTTCTGGTAGCCGATCTGCTCGAAGACGTCGGCCAGCAGATCCCTGGCCGCCTGGTTGCCCGGTTCGGCGTAGACCAGCTTGTTGAGAATCTCCTGCGCGTGGCGGTACTTGCCCTGATCGTAGAGTTCCCTGCCCCTGGCCAGGATCTTCTTCGACCCGCCCATCATCTCGACATAGAGCGGCGCCGAGTCCTTCGGCGACAGCGGGATCAGCGTTGCCGGATTGGCATCCCAGTAACCGAGGTAGCGGTTGATCACGCCGCGGCTGTTGTGCTCCTCGGAGCCGTGGTAACTGTGCGCGGCCCAGTTCTGCTGCAGGCTTTTCGGCAAGCGATAGACGTTGTGGACCTCGTTGATCGTCACACCCTGATTGGCGAGGTGCAGAACCTCGTTGTTGAGGTGGGCATAGGCGTCGCGCTGCGTGCGCATGACTTCCTGAATCCGCGCGTTGCCCCAGCGCGGCCAGCTATGCGCGGTGAACATCACCTCGGCCTCCTGGCCGAACAGGTGGAGCGCCCTGTTGATCTGCCGCGACCACTCGAGCGCGTCGCGAATCAGGGCGCCGCGCAGGGTGTAGATGTTGTGGATGGTGCCGGTGATGTTTTCCGCCGCCCAGAACGCCTTGAACTGCGGAAAATACGTGTTCATCTCGGCGGGCGCCTCGGTGCCCGGCGTGTTCTGGAAAACCATCTTCACGCCGTCAACCGTCAGTTCCTCGATTTCCTTGACGATCTCGCGGGTCGGCGCGATCAGGCCGATGGCACCGGCGGCCACGTTCTTGCCGATCGCCTGGTCAACGTGGCCGAAGGGACTGCGCGGCAGCAGCACGCCATACTGGTAGTACATGCGCCGCGTCATCGCATTGCCGGCGAGAACATTTTCGGCGATGGCATGGTCCATGAAGCCGACCGGCGCGATGATCGGCACCTTGCCGCTGGCGACATCAGCTTCGTCCACCACTCCGCGCACGCCGCCGAAGTGGTCGCCGTGCGAGTGCGAATAGACAACGGCCACGACCGGGCGCTTGCCAAGCTTCCCGTTGATGAATTCGAGAGCGGCGCGCGCCGTTTCCTTCGCGGTCAGCGTATCGAAGACGATCCACCCGGTATCGCCCTTGATGAAACTGATGTTGGCGAGATCGAAGCCGCGGACCTGGTAGATCCGGCCGGGGACCACCTCGTAGAGACCATAGGCCATGTTGAGGACGGCCTGGCGCTGCAGCGACGGGTTGATGCTGTCGAAATCCCTGTCCTGCAGAAGGAAATCGTAGCTGGCCATGTCCCAGGCGACATTACCGGCGTCGGCCATGATCTGCCGGTACGGTGGGGCGGCAATGAAGCCGCGCGCAACTTCCTCGAATTCCCGCCTGTCGGCGAATGGCAGCGTGGCCCGGACGTCTTTCTGCGATTCGATTGTGTATTTCGACGGCGGCTTGCCCTTGGCATGGAAATGCTTGCCTTCCAGTGCCCCCGGATCACTCACCACGGCCCCGCCACCAGCGGCGAAAGCCATGCCGGACGCGGCAACCAGGCCGGCACCGAGCAGACGGGCAAGCGGATTATTTCGTTGATGACTCTTCATTGGCTTCTCCTCACCGGTCATGGCGCTTCAGGCTCGCCGCCGTGCCGGGACGAAGCGGCGAACGCGGCGCTGAATAATCGCATGATTCATTCCCTTCCCGAATGAATTTTCGACACTGGCCGCTTCCGCTAGAATCGCCGCTTCAACCTCGCGGAGAACAGCATGAAGATCGGCTTTATCGGCCTCGGCATCATGGGACGCCCGATGGCGCTCAACCTTCTCAAGGGTGGCCACGCCGTCACCGTCTGGGCGCGCCGCGCCGAATCGATGCGACCGCTGCTCGAAGCCGGCGCGGTCGGTGCCGCAAACGCCACCGACGCCGCACGCGGCAACGAACTGGTGATCTCGATGGTCGCCGATGCGCCCGACGTCGCCGAAGTGATGCGCGGCGTCGCGCAAGAGGCTACGCCCGGCCTGGTGGCAGTCAACATGAGTACCATCGCACCCGCCGCCGCGCGCCGGATCGGCATCGACCTCGCTGCCGCCGGCGTCAACTTCATCGATGCCCCGGTTTCCGGCGGCGAAGTCGGCGCCATCGCCGGCACGCTGTCGATCATGGCCGGCGGATCGGAATCGGCCTTCGCCCGGGCGAAACCCGCATTCGAGTGCATGGGCAGGAACATCGTCCATGTCGGCGCCTCCGGCGCCGGGCAGGTCGCCAAGGCGGCCAACCAGATCGTCACCGGCATGGGCGTGCTGGCGGTGGCCGAGGCCTTCGCTTTTGCGGCAAAAAACGGCGTCAACCGCGGCAAGGTGCGCGAGGCGCTGCTCGGCGGCTTCGCCTATTCGAAGATCCTCGAAAACCACGGCCAGCGCATGCTCGACCGCAACTTCAAGCCGGGCTTCAAGAGCTGGATGCACGAGAAGGACTTGAACATCGTCATGCAGACGGCGCATGAACTCGGCCTCTGCCTCCCCGGTTCGGCGGCGACGGCGCAGATGTTCAACGCCATGGTCGGCTCCGGCCTCGGCGAGGAAGACTCGATCGCCGTGCTGAAACTGCTCGAACGGCTGTCGGGCCAGGAATGAAGGTTGGGTTCATCGGGCTGGGCGCCATGGGGCGCCCGATGGCGCTGCATCTGCACAATGCCGGCCACGACCTGCATGTCTGGGCGCGCCGCCCGGAGAGCGCCGCCGGCATGCCGGCGACCCTGTGCGCGACGCCGGCCGAACTCGGTCGCCGCTCTGCGGTGGTGTTCACCATCATCACCTCGAGCGCGGACGTCGAGGCCGTCGCCCTCGGCATCAATGGTTTGATCGAAGGCATGGCGCCGGATTCGGTGCTGGTCGACTGCTCGACCATCGCCCCCGATGCCGCCCGCCGCATTGCCGCCAGGCTTGCCGAAAAGGGCATCCACATGGTCGACGCCCCGGTCTCGGGCGGCGCGCAGGGGGCCATCGACGCAACGCTGGCGATCATGGCCGGCGGCGATGCGGCGGTCCTCGAGCGCGTCCGACCGCTGCTCGACTGCCTCGGCCAGCGCATCGTGCACATCGGCCCGAACGGCGCCGGGCAGGTGGCCAAGGCGTGCAACCAGATGATCATGGTCGCCGCCATCGAGGCCGCCGCCGAAGCGATGCGCCTGGCCGCCGCCTCCGGCGTCGACTGCGCGAAGGTCCACCAGGCGCTGGCTGGCGGTTCGGCCGCCTCGCGCGTGCTCGACGTGATGGGCGAGCGCATGGTCAAACGCGATTTCGCCGCCGGCATCGAAGCCCGCCTGCATCACAAGGATTTCGGGCTGGTCCTCGAAGCCGCACGCAAATCGGGGGTTCCGGTGGCGTTGACCGCAGCCGTCGCGCAGCAACTCAACGCGCTGATGGCGCAGGGCTGGGGCCGCGACGACACGGCCTCGCTGCTGCGGGTGCTTGAACTTTCGTAAGCGAACCGGCGCGGCGACTCACCCGAGGACCGTGACCTTCAGTTTCTCGACGACACTCAAGCTGGCCCACCATGCAATACCGCGCTCGCGAAAACTCACGCCGGCATCGGTCAAGGTAAGCGTACGGGCGCCGAATTGCGTCTTGCCGCTCTCGGCGATGAAACCGGCCTCCATCAGATAGCGGGCAATCGCCGGCTGCACCTGCTGCCCGCCGAGCGTCCAGCGTGTGCCATAACCGTCGTCGCTGCCGGCCAGCATCAGGATCGGGTCGTAATCGCCCATCAGCCGAAGCACGCGGAGCGTTTCGAGGCGGTTGGGAATCGACGATGACGGTGAGGATGGCATAACGCAGGGGGATTATGGCGTGTATTTGACAAGCACTGATATTCCGCTTGTCTGAGTTCGGCCAACAGCCGCCGCTCGATGATTCCGGGAAGCAGCCATCCGACCGACTGCTGTACCCCGGAACCCGCCGGAAGACCAATTCACACAACTCGGCCTGAACGCTCTTGCAGAGATGACCCCATGAAACTTAACAGCTAGACTGTATGGCGTGGATGGGTCGCGCCAGCCGAATGACGCTGAGCCAAACGAAACGACAACATGATTGGAGACGCAACATGAACCTAAAACGCATACTTGCCGCCACGGATTTCTCCCCCCTGGGCGATGCGGCAATCCATCGCGCCGCCTTTCTGGCGGCGCGGGAGGAAAGTGTGCTGGTGATCGTCCATGCCATGCCAAGGTCGTCGGTGCTCGATGATGTCTTTGGTGCGGACGGGGACTTGCCGGCACGGATGCGCGCCGTGGCCAAGGTCAGGCTCGCAGCTCTGGTCGATGCCGCGACACAGGCGGGTGCGCGGCGGGTCCGGACGGAAACCCCGGAGGGCTCGGCCCACCGGACGGTGGCGGATGCGGCGGAGAGTTTTCATCCCGATCTGCTGGTCATCGGCGCCCATGGCAAGGGACCGTTGCAGCAGTTCTTTCTTGGCGGCACGGCATCTCGCATCCTCGCCCACGCCGTCTGTCCCGTGCTGGTCACGCGCCGCGAGCCCACGGGCGACTATTGCCAAGCGCTGGCGGCGGTTGATCTGGGGCCGCGTTCGGAGGCCGTGCTGCGCGCGGCCAGCATCGTGGCGGCTCGGGCCCGTGTGACGGCCGTTCATGCCTACCAGGCTCCCTTCGAAGCCAAGCTGCGCTACAAGGGATTCTCCGAGGAGGACATCGCGTGTTACTCGGAGCCGGAAGCACAAGCCGCGCAAAGAAACGTAACCGCGCTGCTCGCGGACCCGGAACTTGTCGGACTTGACCTGAAAATCCGGATCGTTCACGGCCACCCCAATCCGGTTCTGTTTAATGTCGCGAACGAGTTGGGCGCGGACCTCATCGTCGTCGGCAAGCATGGCGGCTCCCGCCTGGAAGAGTCGGTGATGGGGAGTATCACCCGACTGCTGGCCTACTACGCGCCCTGTGATGTGCTGGTAGTCTGACTAATCCTTGATCGCATATGAATCATGCACGGAGTCTTCGACGAGTTCGCCCTCCTGCTGCTGATCTGCGCCGCCGCGGGCGCTGTTCGTGCGCCTGCGCCAGCCGGTGCTGATCGCCTACATCGTCGTCGGCATCGTCGTCGGGCCCGGCCGGCTTCGGGGTCGTGACGGCGCACGACCAGATCGACCTGCTGGCCCAGGTCGGCGTCGCGGTGCTGCTGTTCGTCGTCGGCCTGAAGCTCGACCTGCAACACGTCCGGCACATCGGGCCGGTGGCGCTGGCCACCGGGCTGGGCCAGCTGGCCTTCACCATCGTGTTCGGCTTCGCTCTCATCCTGGCGCTGGGCAAGGGCTGGATGGAGGCGCTTACGTGGCGGTGGCGCTGACCTTCTCCAGCACCATCATCATCGTCAAGCTGCTTTCGGACAAGCGCGAGCTCGACAGCCTGCACGGCCGCATCGCGGTGGGCTTCCTGATCGTGCAGGACTCGCGGTGGTGATCGCGATGATGGCGATGAGCGCCCTGCGCGGCAGAGGCGACGGCACTGGCGAGGCGGCGCTGGTGGCAGGTGCTGCGTGTCGCTGGCCTGGCGGCTGGGCGCGGCCGCCGCGCTGCATGTACCGTGCTGATGCGCTGGGTGCTGCCGCGGGTGGTGGCCGCGATGGCGCGCTCGCAGGAACTGCTGCTGGTGTTCGCCATCGCCTGGGGCGTGGCGCTGGCGGCGCTGGGCGAGTGGGCCGGCTTCAGCAAGGAGGCCGGCGCCTTCCTGGCCGGGTTCTCGCTGGCCTCCACGCCCTATCGCGAGGCGATGAACGCGCGCCTGACCGGCATCCGCGACTTCCTGCTGCTGTTCTTCTTCATCGACCTCGGCGCCAAGCTCGACTTCTCGACGCTCGGCGCCGAGCTCGGGCCGGCGGTGGTGCTGTCGCTGTTCGTGCTGATCGGCAACCCGCTGATCGTGATGGCCATCATGGGCTACATGGGCTACCGCAAGCGCACCGGCTTCCTGGCCGGCCTCACCGTGGCGCAGATCAGCGAGTTCTCGATCGTGTTCGTCGCCATGGGCATCACGCTGGGCCACGTGGGCGTGCAGGTGCTGGGGCTGACCACGCTGGTGGGGCTGGTGACGATCACCGTCTCGACCTACATGATCCTGTACTCGCAGCCGCTGTACGAGCGGCTCGCGCCGTGGCTGCGGCGTCTTCGAGCGCAAGACCCCGTTCCGCGAGCTGGCCGTGGAAGCGCGAGCGGCACGAGCTGCGCGGCCAGGTCGTGGTCTTCGGCCTCGGGCGCTACGGCAGCCGTCTGCTGGAGCAGCTGCGCGCCGCCGGCGTCGAGGCGCTCGGCGTGGACTTCGATCCCGAGGCGGTGCGCGAGCTGCGGCGCAGGGGCCTGCCGGTGCGCTTCGGCGACGGTATCGCCAGCGAGTTCCTCGAAAGCCTACCGCTGAAGTACACGCGCTGGGTAGTCAGCACCCTGCCGGACCTGGCCTCGAACCGGGATCTGCCGCGCGGACTGCGCGAACTGCATTTCACCGGCGAGGTGGCTGTGGTGGCGCGCGAGGAGTTCGACGGCGCTTCCCTGAAAGCGCTGGGTGCCCCGACCATCCTGTATCCGATGCGCAACGCCGTCGATTACGCGGTCGAGGCCCTGACAGCGATCA
>CAWEMU010000032.1:0-37703 GCA_963810175.1 uncultured beta proteobacterium
TCCTCCATCGCCAGTACCATGCAGGCGACCCACTGGTCGCGTTCATCGATGCCGATCGCGAACGGCATGTGGCGGCCGCGCAGGCGCGGGTGGCCGAATTTCTCGACGAACAGGTCGGGGCCGCCCAGCCAGCCGGAGAGGAACATGTAGAGCTTGTCGCGCGAGTTGGCGAGATCGGCCGGGTGCATCGCGCGGATGCCCTGGAACTGCGGCACGCTGTCCATCAGTTCGTAGAAGCGGTCGCACAAGCGGGCGACGGTGGCTTCGCCACCGATCTGTTCGTAGGTCGTGATGTTTTCCATGGGCGCTGCGGTCTGGCGGGTGGTCAGGGTTTCCGTGCCGGCGGCCGCGCACGGGACGCCGCCGGCTTCGCAACCGGACGCCCCGGCCGCTGTCCGGCACGCGGGTTGATCGGGGTCTTCCGGATTTGGCCGGTTTTTTGCGGTTGACCGCGGGAAGCTCCAGCGCCGGTTCCCGCCGGCTGCCAGGCGGGTATCAATTGCTTCTTGCCATTGCCGATCAGGTCGGCGCGGCCCATTTCCTTGAGCGTCTCGCGCAACAAGGGCCAGTTGGCCGGGTCGTGGTAGCGCAGGAATGCCTTGTGCAGCTTGCGCTGGCGGCCGCTGCGCACGGTGCCGACGTGTTCGCCGTCGCGCGACAGCTTGCGCAGCGGGTTGCGTTCCGTGTGGTACATCGTCGTCGCCAGCGCCATCGGCGTCGGCAGGAAGGTCTGAACCTGGTCGAGGCGGAAGTTGTTCTTCTTCAGCCACAGCGCCAGGTTGAGCATGTCCGCGTCGGTCGTTCCCGGGTGGGCAGCGATGAAGTACGGGATCAGGTACTGTTCCTTGCCGGCCTCGCGCGAGAAGCGGTCGAACAGTTGCTTGAAGCGGTCGTAAGCGCCCATGCCCGGCTTCATCATCTTCGACAGCGGCCCTTCCTCCGTATGTTCCGGGGCGATCTTCAGGTAGCCGCCGACGTGGTGCGTCACCAGTTCCTTGATGTACTCGGGCGACCGCACCGCCAGGTCGTAGCGCAGGCCGGAGCCGATCAGCACCTTCTTGACGCCCTTCAGCGCGCGCGCCTTGCGGTAGAGCGAGATCAGCGGCGCGTGGTCGGTGCCGAGGTTCTCGCAGATGTCGGGATAGACGCAGGACAGGCGGCGGCAGGCCGACTCGATCTTCTCGTCCTTGCACTTGAGGTGGTACATGTTGGCGGTCGGCCCGCCGAGGTCGGAGACGATGCCGGTGAAGCCCGGCGTCTTGTCGCGCATTTCCTCGATTTCGCGCAGCACCGAGTCTTCCGAACGGCTCTGGATGATGCGCCCCTCGTGCTCGGTGATCGAGCAGAAGGTGCAGCCGCCGAAGCAGCCGCGCATGATGTTGACCGAGAAACGGATCATCTCCCAGGCCGGAATCTTCGCCTCGCCGTAGGCCGGGTGCGGGCGGCGGGCGTAGGGCAGTTCGTAGACCTGGTCGAGTTCCTCGGTGGTCAGCGGGATCGGCGGCGGATTGAGCCAGACGTCGCGCTCGCCGTGCGCCTGGACCAGCGCCCGCGCGTTGCCGGGGTTGGATTCCAGATGGAAGGTGCGCGAGGCATGGGCATAGAGCACCGGGTCGTTACTGACCTGCTCGTAGGACGGCAGGCGGACGACGGTATGGGCGCGCTTTTCCTTGAGCGCGGCCAGCCGTTCGGCGCGCGAGACGATGCGCACCGCGTGTTCGCCGGGCTGTTGTCCCCAAGGGGATTCGCGACGTGGCCTTGGGCCATTCCGAGCGCGGTAACGGTGTAGAAGTGCCCATTTCCATGGCGTAGGGGTCGGCGTGCCTGACCAGCGGCCCCGGCGTGTCGACCGAGGTCGAATCAATCGCCTCCCAGTCGTCGGAAGGCAGCCAGCCGGCTGGGCACCATGAAGGCGGTGCCGCGCAGGTCGCGGATCTCGGAAATCTTTTCGCCTTTGGCCAGCCGATGGGCCAGTTCGACGATGGCGCGTTCGGCATTGCCGAAGACCAGCAGGTCGGCCTTGGAATCGGGCAGCACCGAGCGCCGCACCTTGTCCGACCAGTAGTCGTAATGCGCGATGCGGCGCAGGCTGGCCTCGATCGAACCGATCACCACGTTGCAGCCGGGAAAGGCCTCGCGGCAGCGCTGGGCATAGACCGTGACAGCGCGATCGGGCCGCTTGTCGGCCTCGCCGTTCGGGGTATAGGCGTCGTCGGAACGGCTCTTGCGGTCGGCGGTGTAGCGATTGACCATCGAATCCATGTTGCCGGCGGTGACGCCGAAGAACAGGTTGGGCTTGCCCAGTTTCCGGAAGTCGGCGGCGGAATTCCAGTCGGGCTGGCTGATGATGCCGACGCGAAAGCCCTGCGCTTCGAGCAGGCGCCCGATCAGCGCCATGCCGAAGCTCGGGTGATCGATGTAGGCGTCACCGGTGACGAGAACGATGTCGCAGGAATCCCAGCCCAGCGCGTCCATTTCGGCGCGCGACATGGGCAGGAAGGGCGCCGGGCCGAAACGCGCGGCCCAGAACTTGCGATGGCCGAAGAGCGGCCGGGCAACATGCCGAATCGAGTTCATGGCGTATTCTACCCGAGCCCGCAGGCACTGCCCGGCGTGGCATGGTCACCCGGGAATGTGCCTGGCGTGGAATTGCTGTCGGGGATCGGGCGAAGCGCCGGATTCCGGGTCGAATCAGGCACCGGCGCGCAGCGCCAGGAGCGGTGGCGTACCGAGCAACTGACGCACCGCCAGCCAGCCGATGCCGACCGAAAGCGCCATTCCGGAAAGCGTCGCCAGCGGAAACAGCCAGAGACTCAGCGGCATGTCGAGCAGGAAAACGTTCTCCGCCAGTACCTGACCGACCACCGCCGCGCCGACGCCGGCAATCAGTCCGGCGATCGCGCCGACCACGGCCAGCTCGGCCAGAAGGGACTGCCGCAACTGGCCGCGCCCGGCACCGAGCGCGCGCATCACCGACAGTTCGTAACGCCGTTCGTCGAACGCCGTGAGCAGGGCCGACCCGAGCACGATCGCCCCGGCCAGCAGCGAGAACAGAAAGATAAGCTGCACCGCCCGAACCACCTGTCCCATCACCGTCTGGATCTGCGCCAGGATGGCGCTGACGTCGATCAGCGTCAGGTTGGGAAAGCGAGCCACCAGCGTCCGCACCAGCGCCGCTTGCGTCTCGGAAAGATGAAAACTGGTGATGTAGCTCGCCGGTGCCGAATCGAGCACGCCGGGCGGCGTCAGGACGAAGAAATTGACCCGCATCGAATCCCAGTCCAGCTTGCGCAGACTGCTGACCCGCACCAGCGTCTCCTGGCCCCCGATCATGAAACGCAATTCATCGCCGACCTTGACTCCAAGCGTCCTCGCCAGACCTTCCTCGACCGAAGCAAGCCCCTTGCCCGAATCTTCGGGCCCGAACCAGTTGCCCCGGACGACCCGGTTGCCCGACGGCAGATCGGCACGCCAGGAAAGGTTGAATTCGCGCTCGATCAGGCGCTGGGCGCGTTCGTCGTCCGGGTAACTCGCGGCACTCACCACCCGGTCGCCGATCCGCATCAGTCGCCCGCGGACCATCGGCGCAAGCTCGACGGCAATGCCGCTGGCGGCGAGCGCGTCGGCAACGGCCTGCCGTTGATCCGGCTGGATATTGACGATGAAGCGGTTCGGCGCATCGGCCGGGGTCGCCTTCAGCCAGACCTCGACCAGTTCGCCGCGGGTCACCGTGAGCAGCAGCATGGCCATCAGTCCGAGAGCCAGCGCGACGATCTGCAGGGTGCTCGCCGCCGCATGTCGTTCCAGATTGGCGAGCCCCTGCCGCCAGCCGAAGCCGCCGCCCCCGCGCAGTCGCGAAACCGCGCGCACACCGAGGCGGGCGAACAGCCAGAACAAGACCAGCGCCCC
The DNA here is from genome assembly GCA_963810175.1 of uncultured beta proteobacterium. Taxonomy (GTDB): domain Bacteria; phylum Pseudomonadota; class Gammaproteobacteria; order Burkholderiales; family Rhodocyclaceae; genus Azonexus. Next base: position 3,910 of record CAWEMU010000032.1, read on the forward strand.
GGCAAATCCGCCGATCGCATAGGCGCCCAGCCGCAAGTCGCCGGAGACCAGCAGCAGCAGGCCGGCAAGCGCCAGGACGCCAAGCGCATAGCCACCGAGCAGGAAAGGCCGCGGCGGCCCCAGTTCGCGGCGAAAGACGCGCAGGGTCGGCACCTTGCTCAGTTGCAGGAGGGGAGGAAAGGCAAATCCGAACAACAGGACCGCGGCAACCGCGGCACCCTGGAAGAGCGGCAGCCAGCCCGGCAAGGGAAGGCGCAAGTCCAGCAATTCCGCGAGCCACGCGACGAGGATGAAATGCACCGCGAAACCGGCAAGGCAACCGACCGCCGCGGCCAGCAGCGCCAGCCAGACAAACAGCGCCGAATGCAGACGAATCAGGCCGGACTGCGTGATGCCGAGGCAACGCATCACGGCGCACGCGTCGAGATGACGCTGCATGTAGCGACGGGCCGCCAGCGCCACGGCGACCGCAGCGAGGATCACGGTGAACAGTGTCGCCAGACCAAGGAAGCGCTGGGCCCGGTCAAGCACGCTGCGGATTTCCGGCCGCGCATTCCGCGTGTCCTCGAGCCGTTCACCCCGTCCGAGTCGCGGCTCGACCCAGTTGCGGAAACCCGAAACGGCGCCCGCATCGCCGGCAACCATGAAGCGATAGGTCACCCGGGAACCGGTCTGTATCAGCCCGGTTCCCGGCAGATCGTCGAGATGCAGCATCAGGCGCGGGGCCAGCCCGAGAAAGTTGATCCCGCGATCGGGTTCGAAAGTCAGGATGGCCGCTACCGGGAACGTTCGCTGCCCGAGTTGCAGATTCTGCCCCGGCCCCGTCTCCAGTGTGCTGGCCAGGCGCTCGTCGAGCCATACCGTGCCAGGCGCGGGACCACCCTGCGTCGCCTCGCCCGCCTCGCCGGCGCGATCCGCCCGGCGCAGCATCCCGCGCAAGGGATAGGTGCCGCTCACCGCCTTGATGTCCGCCAGTTGCGCCTGCCCGCCCGCCAGCACCATGCTCGGAAAACCGACCGTTTCAGCCGTTTTCAGACCACGCCGGGCAGCCTCGTCGCGGATCGGCGCCTGCCACGGATGATCGGAAATCAGCAGCAGGTCGCCACCGATGAGTTGCCGGGCTTCCTGTTCGAGCGCCAGACGAACCCGGTCGGTGAAGAATCCGACCGCCGTGACGGCCGCCACGGCGACCACCAGCGCGGCCAGAAGCAAACGGAGCTCACCTGAACGCAGTTCCCTGCCGAGCAGACGCCAGGCAAGGCCGGTCATCTTGGCAGACTGGACCAGCGCGCGCGGAATTCCGCGGGTGCCACTGCGGATCCGTGCAGGAAGCCCTGCAGTTGATGGCAGCCTGATGCTTTCAGAAACGCCGCCTGCTCGGCGGTCTCGACCCCCTCCGCCACGACTTCGAAGTCAAGACTCTGGGCGAGCGTCATGACCGAACGGATGATCGCCTCATCTTCAGGATTGCTGCCGATACCGGTCACGAACGAACGGTCGATCTTGAGCTGCTGCACCGGCAGCATCTTCAGATAGCTGAGCGACGAATAGCCGGTACCGAAGTCGTCGAGCGCCAGGCTGATGCCGATCTTGCGCAGGCGATCGAGCAGCGAGAACGCATCATCGACAGCCATGACCACCGACTCGGTTATCTCGAGCTTGAGCCGGGAAGGCTCGATGCCTGTTTCATCGAGAATTTCCAGAAGGGTATCGATGAACTCGGGCCGCTCGAGCTGCTTTACCGAAAGGTTCACCGAAACCTGCGGCAGTTGGAAGCCGCTCGCCTGCCATTTCACGACCTGGCGACAGGTCTCGCGCAAGACCCAGGTGCCCAGTGCGATGATGATGCCCGAATCCTCGGCCAGCGGAATGAAGCGCGCCGGGGGTACGCTGCCGAGTTCGGGGCTGTCCCAGCGGATCAGCGCCTCGGCGCCGACCAGACGCCCACCTTCGGCGTCAACCTGCGGCTGCAGATGAACCGAGAGTTCGCCATTGGCCAGGGCACGGCGCAACAGCGTCTCGACCTGGATCCGTTCCTGGGCGTCACGCGTCATTTCCGGCGTATAGAAATGGTAGTGGCCACGCCCGATCGCCTTGGCGCGATACATCGCGCTATCGGCATTGCGCAGGAGGTCGCCGACCGAGGTGCCATCGTTGGGGAACACGCTGATGCCCACCGAAGCCGAAAGGAAGAGTTCGTGTTCGCCGATGTGGAACGGCAGATCGAAGACTCCGATCACCTCGCGCGCCAGCATCTCGACCTCCTCGTCGGTGCGTACCGCTTCCATGACGCAGATGAACTCGTCTCCACCGAGCCGCGCCAGCATGTCGATCAGCCGGACGTGCTCGCACAGGCCGGCGGCTACCGCAACCAGCAATTCGTCGCCGACCCCGTGGCCGAGCGAATCGTTAACCTGTTTGAACTGGTCGAGATCGATGAACAAGACCGCCACGCGGTGATTTTTCCGGGCGGCATCGATCAGGCTGGCCTCCAGCCGCTCGATGAAATAGCGGCGGTTGGCCAGGCCGGTCAAGGGATCATGGTAGGCGAGATAATTCAGTTTGCTCTCGGCCTGGCGGCGTTCGATGACCTCGCCCTCGAGCTGGCGATTGGAGCGTCGCAGTTCCTCGGTCCGCGCATCGACCTGCACTTCCAGCGTACTGCGCGCCGCCTCGATACCCTCCGCCTGGTCGTAGAGTATGCCCTGAGCCCGCCGTACCACCAGGAACTGCGCGAAGAACAGCAGGGCGAAAACGGCGACGACGACCGCCGTGATCAGCCACAGCGCCTGCCGGAACGGTGTCATGAACGGCGTCACATCCTGATACAGCTCGAACACGCCCTCGACAGCCCTGCCCTCGCCGGAAATAGGCACGTAGCTCGCCAGCAGATCGATGTTCGAGCGGGCGCCATCGAGGGTTTCCACGGTGTCGTGATGGCTCAGGTCGCTGGTCACCGAGCCTGCGAGCGCGGACTTGAATCCTGCACGGTCAACCCGGCTTTCCCCGATCTGCGCCACATCGGTCGAAAAGATCGTCACCCCGAGGCGATTGTAGATCCTGACCTTGGCCACCCCCGTGCCGGCCATCAGCGCGACGATGCTTGTCTGCATCTCCTGCGATTCGTCCGACGCCTCGAGCATCGAGGCATCGATGCCGACCGATGCTGCCATCAGGCCTGCCAGCGGCGCGCCAAGGGAATTCTCGATAACGCGCGCCATCGCCACATTGCGGTCTTCGGCCAGCATCGTCATCTGGCGCACCGACACTTCGCGGTACATCGTACCGAGAAGTCCGGCTGCCAGCCCGATCAGGATCAGGCTGAGCGTCGAAAAATAACGGGAAAGGTTGAACATGTTTGGTTACCAGGACTTCCGCAGAGCTTATTCGATGTCGCGAATCCGCGCCACCGCGTCTTCGACGCGCCGAACGGCGATGACTTCGATGCCGGCAATCGCCTGCTTCGGGCGATTGGCTTCCGGTATCAGCGCCCGGGTGAAGCCAAGCTTGGCGGCTTCCTTGAGGCGCTCCTGTCCGCGTGGCGCCGGGCGGATCTCGCCCGCCAGCCCGACTTCACCAAACACTATAAGTTTGGCTGGCAATGGCTTGTTTTTCAATGAAGATGTTATGGAAAGAAGTACCGCAAGATCGGCCGCCGGTTCGCCGATCTTGACCCCGCCGACGGCATTGACAAAGACATCCTGGTCGAAGCAGACGATTCCGGCATGGCGGTGGAGGACGGCCAGCAGCATCGCCAGGCGCTGCGCGTCGAGGCCGACGGTGAGCCGGCGCGGATTGCCGTGCGCCGTATCCACCAGTGCCTGAATCTCGACCAGCAGCGGCCGTGTCCCCTCCTGCGTCACCATCACGCACGAACCGGCAACGTCCTGCCCGTGTTGCGACAGAAACAGCGCCGACGGGTTGTTCACGCCTTTCAGTCCCTTGTCGGTCATGGCAAAGACGCCGAGCTCGTTGACCGCGCCGAAGCGGTTCTTGACCGCGCGCACCAGCCGGAAGCTGGAATGCGTGTCGCCTTCGAAGTAGAGCACCGTATCGACGATATGCTCGAGCACGCGCGGACCGGCCAGCGACCCGTCCTTGGTTACGTGGCCGACGAGGATGATGCCGATGCCGGACTGCTTGGCCAGCCGGGTCAACTGGGCGGCGCATTCCCGCACCTGCGCGACCGACCCCGGGGCACTCGAGAGCTGCTCCGACCACAGCGTCTGGATCGAGTCGATGACGGCGACCCGGGGTTGCTCGGCCTGCAAGGTGGCAAGGATGCGCTCGAGATTGATCTCCGCCATCAGTTGCAGCGACCGGGTGTCAAGTCCGAGTCGGCGCGCGCGCAGCGCGACCTGCTCGCCGGATTCCTCGCCGCTGACATAGAGCACCTTGCAGCCGGACGACAGCAGCGACAGCGCCTGCAACAGCAGCGTGCTCTTGCCGATGCCCGGATCGCCGCCGATCAGCACGACACCGCCGGCAACGAGACCACCGCCGAGAGCGCGGTCGAATTCGGCGATGCCGGTCGCGATGCGCTCGGTCTCGCGCGCCTCGATTTCCGACAGGTTCAGCAGGCGCGCAACCGGTGTCAGCGACTCGAAGCGATGCCCGCCAGGCTTTTCCGCGATACTCTCGACCAGCGTGTTCCATTCCCCGCAGCCGGGGCACTGTCCCTGCCATTTCGGACTCGTTGCGCCACACTCGCTGCAACTGTAGATCGACTTGCCTTTTGCCATGATGGAACGAGGATACACCACACGTAACGTGGCGGCATGATACGCCCGCTCCTGGGCGATCTAGCGGACGAGCGTTACCGGAACTCGCGGTGCCAGCGCACAGAAGAGTTCGTAGGCGATCGTGCCAGCCGCGCGGGCTACCGCGTCGGCCGCCACCATCCCGGCGGTGCCGTTGCCCCACAGCGTGACCGGCGCCCCGATGCCGGCATCGGGAATGTCGGTCAGATCGCACGCCAGCATGTCCATCGATACCCGCCCGACGGTCTCCGTCATGCGCCCCAGCACGGAAACCGGCGTGCCGTTGGGGGCATGGCGCGGATAACCGTCGGCGTAGCCACAGGCAACGATGCCGATGCGCATCGGACGCCCGGCAACGAAGGTCCCGCCGTAGCCGACCCGATCCCCCGGAACAAGTCGCTGGACGGCAATGATCTCGCTCTCGAGCGCCATCACCGCCTGCAGCCCGAGGTCGTCGGCGCTGCAATCGGCAAACGGGCTGGAACCGTAAAGCATGATCCCGGGCCGCACCCAGTCGGCATGTGTCCGCGGGTAGCGCAACAGGGCCGCCGAATTGGCCAGGCTGACCTGTCCCGCCCAGTCACCGGTCATCGCGGAAAAGCGCGCCATCTGCTCGTCCACGCCGCGTTCGCCATCGGCCTCGGCGAAATGGGTCATCATCGTCAAGGTGACGTTGTCGGCCCCGGACAGCATTTCGCGTGCCCTGGCGAGGTCAACCGCGTCCAGCCCCAGCCGGTTCATTCCCGTATTGAGTTTGAGATGGATGGCCAGCGGCGAACCCGCGGGAACCGCAGTCAGCAGCAGATCCAGTTGCTCCAGGCAATGAATGACCGTGCTCAGGCCGTATTCGGCCACGGCCCGCGCGTCGCCCGCGCTGAATACGCCCTCGAGGAGCAGGATCGGCTGGCTGATGCCGTCCAGACGCAGGTCAACGGCGTTCTCGCATTCGAGAACGGCGAAGCCGTCCGCTTCCGCTCGCAGCGTCTCGACGGCCCGCCACTGACCGTGGCCGTAGGCATCGGCCTTGATCACCGCCCACGCCTTGGAGTCCGGAGCCAGCCGCTTGGCCAGCCGGTAGTTGTGCAGGAGCGCCGGGCCTGAAATCCGCGCCTGGATCGGTCGGGAGGTCGTCATGGAGCGGTGCCCTTCATGTGCTGGCGGACGAATTGAACGAAGGTGCTGACCAGCCGCGACTGGAAGCGGTCTTCCGGCTGGATCAGGTACAGCTTGCGCCGCAGCGGCGGATGGAGCGGAATCGCCAGCAGCGTTCCGAGTTGCACCTCCCTCGCCACCAGGGCGCGCGCCATGATCGAGAACCCGCGCCCGGTCGCGACCACTGCCTTGATCGCCTCCGGGCTGCCGAGTTCCATCTGCGTCCTGAGCCCCTCGGGCGGCACCCGGCTGTCCCGGAAATAACCGGCGACGATCTCCCGCGTTGCCGATCCCGTCTCGCGCGAGACGTATTCATGGTCGGCCAGCACCCGCGGTCCGACCTTTTTCAGTCCGGCCAGCGGGTAACCCGGCGCACAGATCACGGCGAGTTCGTCGTCGCGGCAGACGTCGCAGGCCAGCCCGGGCTGTCGGGCTGCCGCCTCGATCAAGCCGACAGCGACCGTATGGCCGGCGACGCGGCTGGCGATCTCTTGCGAATTGGCAACGACCATCTGCGCCCTCACCTGCGGATAGCGGGCGCTGAAGTCCGCCAGAACGCCCGCCATCAGGCACTCGGCGACCATCGCGCTGGCTCCCAGCGGCAGCACTCCACGCACGTCGCCGGTCATTTCGCCAAGGCGCGCATCCATTTCATCGCTGAGGCCGAGAATCCTCTGGGCATAGGAAAACACCAGTTCGCCGGCCGGTGTCAGCGCGATGCCGCTCCGCCGGCGCTCGAATAGACGGGTGTCGTATTGCTCCTCGAGTTGCCTGATCTGGAACGTGACCGCCGGCTGGGTCATGAACAAGGCCTCGGCCGCCCTGGTGAAGCTGAGATGTTCCGCCACCGCATGAAAGACCTGCAAACGCCGGTCCGCCATTGTATTTCTCCCTGTGAATCGCGCCTGCTATTCAATCACAAGAGGTGGCTCGATAGCCACCCGCGCCCCGAAAAACGGCCACTTCCCGGAGTCCACCGCGCGATCCGCCGCCTTGCGTCACCACCGTTCCGTGGTATAACCTGCGTCCAAAGAGATATAACGAGACAAGAGCCCAAGTGCCATTCGGCTTCTACATCATCATGGCGGCGCAGTTTTTCTCGGCGCTGGCCGACAACGCCCTGCTGATAGCCGCCATCGCCGCCTTGCGCGAGATGCACTCGCCATCCGAATACGAGCCCTTGCTCAAGACCTTCTTCACCGTTTCCTACGTCGCGCTCGCCGCGTTCGTCGGCGCCTTCGCCGACTCGATGCCGAAGTGGCGCGTGATGTTCATCAGCAATGCGATCAAGATCGTCGGCTGCAGCATGATGTTCTTCGGCGCCCACCCGCTGGTCGCCTATGCCGTGGTCGGCCTCGGCGCCGCCGCCTACTCGCCGGCCAAGTACGGCATCCTCACCGAATACCTGCCGCACCGCCTGCTGGTCGTCGCCAACGGCTGGATCGAGGGCCTGACCGTCGGCGCCATCATCCTCGGCGTCGTCATCGGCGGCATGCTGATCAAGCCCGATATCGCCCAGATGCTGCTGTCGTTCGATGTGCCGCTGATCGACACCGGGATCGATACCCCGGTCAAGATGTCGATCTCGATCGTCGGCGTTCTTTACGTGATCGCCTCGCTTTTCAACCTCTACGTGCCCGACACCGGCGTTAACCACAAGCCGCTGAAGAAGAACCCTTACTACCTGGCCCACGAGTTCAAGCATTGCTTCAGCCTGCTCTGGCGCGACCGCCTGGGACAGATCTCGCTGGCCGTCACCACACTCTTCTGGGGTGCCGGCGCGACGCTGCAGTTCATCGTGATCAAATGGTCTGAGGTCGCGCTCGGGCTCGACCTGTCGAAGTCCTCGATGCTCCAGGGCGTCGTCGCGGTCGGCGTGGCGATCGGCGCCGTCGTCGCGGCAAAATTCATTACCTTGCGCAAGTCGGTCCGGGTCATTCCGCTGGGCATTGCGATGGGCCTGATCGTGCTGACCATGAACTTCGTGCGCGAGGTCTGGCTGGCCGTGCCGCTGCTGATACTCATCGGCGCCCTTTCGGGATTCTTCGTCGTTCCGATGAACGCGCTGCTCCAGCACCGCGGACACATCCTGATGGGCGCCGGACACTCGATCGCCGTGCAGAATTTCAACGAGAACCTGTCCATCCTGATCATGACCGGCCTGTACTACATGATGATCCGCATGGATGTATCGATCTACATCGTGGTTACCCTGTTCGGGCTTTGCGTCAGCGGGCTCATGTACGTGATCCGCCAGCGCCATCTCGCCAACCAGCGCGAAAACGATGACGTCCGCCACCTCGACGACAGCGCCCACCACTAGGCAGGAAGTCTAGAAAGGCAGTTCCCCGCTGCCGGCAGCCATGGACTCGCGCAGACAGCGCCGCGCGAAGAGCAGGTCTTCCCAGGCCTTGGCCTTTTCCGGGAGATTGCGCAGCAGATAGGCCGGGTGGTAGGTGACAACCACCGGAATGCCCTGATATTCGAAACGCCTGCCACGCAACGAAGCGAGCGATTTGTCATCGTGCAGCAGCGAATGCACCGCTGCCTTGCCGAGCAGGACGATCACCCGCGGCCGCAACAAGGCGATCTGGCGCTCCAGCCACGGGCGGCAGGCAGCCATCTCGGCGGACTCGGGCGTGCGGTTGCCAGGTGGCCGGCACTTGACGGCATTGCCGATGTAAACCTTGTTGCCGCGGGCGATGCCGAGCGCCGCGAGCATGTTGTCGAGGAGTTTGCCGGCCTGGCCGACGAAGGGTTCGCCCTTGACGTCCTCCTCGGCACCCGGACCCTCGCCGATGAACAGCCAGTCCGGGTCGAGATCGCCGACGCCGAGTACCGCCTGCCTGCGCTGCTCGCCTAGCGGACAGGCCTTGCAATTGGCGACGGCAGCCGCCAGATCGGGCCAGCTCAGGGCGTCGACCGCAACTGCCTCCCCTGCAGGGGAAGCCCTGGCAGCGGATGCCGCTGTCGTGGCTGACGCTGCGGCCACCCGTTCCCCTGTGAGGCCCGCCGGGGCCGCTGCGCGCGGGCGCCAGATGGGCGTGATTCCCATTTCGGCCAACATCTGTTCGCGGGTCAGGTTCATCGCAGTTCCTTTTCAAACACCAGCGCATCCTCGCGCCCGGCGACCGCCGGATAATAGCCCCGCCGCACACCGATCTGCGCAAAGCCGAAGCCTTGATAGAAGGCGATCGCCTGCGTGTTCGCCGGCCGTACTTCCAGCAGCAATCGCACCGCGCCGCCGGCGCGTGCAGTTTCGAGGACCTGCTGCAGCAGGCGGGCGCCATGTCCGTGCCGCTGATGGCGCCGGTCAACGCCGATAACCAGCAGATGCGCCTCGTCAACGATGGACATGACGACGGAAAAGCCGACGACATCGCCTCCCAGCCTGAGAACCCGCATCTCGTGGCCGGCCGCGAGCGAGTCGCCGAAATGGCCGCGCGACCACGGAAACTCCTGCAGTGAAGCCTCGAGCGCTACCACGGCGTCGAGATCCTCTGCAGTCATCCGGGAAATTTCGGGTTGCTGTACCAGGGTCACGCCTTGCCCCCGCTGCCGAGGCGCTCATCGATCGTCCTGGCAACCTTGTCGCGGACGTAGAGCGGCGCCGCCAGCGCCGGATCGATACCGCCACCATGCCGCAAGCGGCGCGCGGCCAGTCGCGCAACCGCGTCAGCCTGCGGCAGAATGCCTGGCAACAGGCGAATTCCGGCATCCAGCAAGCGCCCGGCAAGAGCCGGATACGCCGCCGGCGCGTTGCCGCAGGCAACCCACCCTTCTCCGGCCGGCAGTTCGAGCAAGGCGGGAAGCCCGAGGCGAATTTCCCCGAGCGGTTCATGGCCAGCGGGACGCAGTTCGTAGGCCGCCAGATAGACCTCGCCCATGCGCGCATCGAGCAGGCTGACAACGCGGTCTTCGCCAACGCTCTCCGCCATCGCCTCGAGTCCGCAGACCGGCACCAGCGGCAGGTCGGTGCCGACCGCCACCCCCTGGGCGACGGCGCAGGCGATGCGCAAGCCGGTAAAGGCACCTGGTCCGGCACCGAAGGCAATCCCGTCGAGTTGATTGAAGCCGATTCCCGCGTCGGCCACCAGATCCCTGAGCATTGGCAACAGGGTTTCGGAATGCGGGCGGCCGGACGGACAGATGCGCTGCTCGAGAACGCCGTCCTGCCACAATGCGCAGGTGCCGAAATCCGTCGATGTCTCGATGGCCAGTATCTTCATCGCCGACATTCTAACGGAGCGGCGTCGCCATGCATCATGCAACCGGCAACCTGTCGCCGCCTCAGTTCAGCGCCAACCGCCTCGCTGCCCGCGACCTCCGCCTCCACCGCCGTGCGCAGGCGGAGGGCCATAGCCGCGCATCTCATCGCGCATCCGCTGGCGGTCGTCCTGCGGCATCTGCCGCCACTGCTCACGGCGGTCCTCGCGGAACCGCTGGCGGTCGTCCTGCGGGCTCTGCCGCCACTGCTCGCGCATTTCCTGACGCATCTGGCGGCGCTGGTCAGGCGGCATCTGTGCGTGCACGGCTCCCGCCACAGCCGAAAAGGCTGACAACACGAGCAGCAAACGCGCCATCCTTCGCCAGACAGACATCTTCATAACCTTCCTTCTTGACCCGGTTCCATTCTTGCATTGCTCGGGCAAGGTATCGAGCAGCTTTGCTGGCCGCTTTGTAACAACTTGTTTCCGGCTTCGCCGCTGAAAAAGCTTGTTACCATTGGCCGCATGCCAACCATGACCACCGGATTATCCTTCACTCCATGAACGACAGACAACAGCGCCTTCTCGTCGTCGATGACGACAGCCGCCTGCGCGACCTGCTGGTCCGCTACCTCGGCGAACAGGGCCTCGAGGTCAAGGCCGTCGGCGATGCTCCGCAGATGGACAAGTTGCGGACACGCGAGCATTTCGACCTGATCGTCCTCGACCTGATGCTGCCCGGCGAGGATGGCCTGACGATCTGCCGGCGGCTGCGCGGCACCGGTGACACGACGCCGATCATCATGCTGACCGCCAAGGGCGAAGAGGTCAACCGCATCGTCGGACTCGAAATGGGCGCCGACGACTATCTGCCCAAGCCGTTCAACCCGCGCGAACTGCTCGCCCGCATCCATGCCGTGCTGCGCCGCCAGTCATCGACGCCACCTGGCACACCGCAGGCCGACGAGCCGGCGGTCCGCTTCGGCGGTATCGAGGTCGACTTCGCTGCACGCGCGCTCAAGCGCGGCGACGAACTGCTGCCGCTGACCACCGGCGAATTCGCCGTGCTCAAGGTGCTGCTGCAGCATCCGCGCCAGCCACTCTCCCGTGACAAGCTGATGGCCCTCGCCCGCGGCCGTGAGCAGGGGCCGTTCGACCGCGCCATCGACGTCCAGGTCTCGCGCCTGCGCAAGATGATCGAAAGCGATCCCACCCAGCCGCGCTATTTGCAGACGGTCTGGGGATTCGGTTATGTCTTCGTGCCGGACGGCGCCGAGCGGCAATGATTCCGCGCACGCTGCTGGCGCGCACCTTCCTGTTGCTGGCAGCCCTCGTCATCCTGACGACCACCGCCTGGCTGAGCCTGTTCCGCTACATCGAAGCCGAGCCGCGCGCCAGGGAAACGGCGCAGCTCGCCGCTTCCGCGGTCAACCTGATCCGGGCCGCGCTTTTCGCCGCCGCCCCGGAAAAGCGTCCGGAACTGTTCAACGAACTATCGACCCGCGAGGGCATCCGGCTCCTGCCGGCGGAAGCCGACGACCGTGTCGAACCGATGCCGGATTCGCGCTTCCACCGCCTGATCCAGCGCGACCTGTCCACCCGCCTCGGGCCGCACACGCGGGTCGCCGCCGAAGTCGACGGAGTCGCCGGCTTTTGGGTCAGCTTTCGCCTCGATGACCATGACGATGAAGAATACTGGCTGATCCTGCCCCGCGAACGCGCCATGCGCAGCGTCGCCGGTCACTGGCTGCTCTGGGGCCTGCTGGCGCTGGCACTGGCGCTGGCCGTCGCCTGGCTGATCGCCTCGCGCATCAGCCGACCGCTCAAGGCTCTGGCCATCTCGGCCAAGGCCGTCGGGCGCGGCCTGAATCCGACGCCGCTACCTGAATCCGGTGCCGAGGAAATGCGGCTGCTGGCCGGTGCCTTCAATGCCATGGCCGCCGACCTGCAGCGTCACGAAAAGGATCGCTCGGAAGTCCTCGCCGGCATCTCGCACGACCTGCGCACCCCGCTCACCCGCCTGCGTCTCGAAGCCGAAATGAGCGTTGCCGACGAGGCCGCGCGCGAGGCCGTCGTCGCCGACATCGAGCAAATGGAGGCTGTGATCTCGCAGTTCATGGATTACGCGCGCACCGATCTCGGCGAGGAACCCGCTGCGACCGACCTCGGTGCCCTGCTCGCCGGCATGGTCGAGCGCCAGCGGCAGCGCGGACAGTCCATCCAGTTGACCACCGACGATCTTCCCGAACTGCCGGTGCGCCCGCGCGCCCTGACCCGGGCGATTGGCAACCTCATCGATAACGCGGTGAAATACGGGGGCGGCAAGGTTTCGGTGAGCATGTCCAGGCAGGCGGGAGAAGTGTGGATCGAAGTCGGCGACCGTGGCGCCGGCATTCCGGCAAGCGAAACCGAGCGCCTCAAGCGCCCGTTCACGCGGCTGGAAGTCGCCCGCAGCAACGCCACCGGCACCGGCCTCGGCCTGGCCATCGTCAACCGCATTGCCCGCCTGCATGACGGAAGGCTGGAACTGCTGCCCAATCCCGGCGGCGGACTGCTGGCGCGACTGGTGATTGCGTGCGCGAGCGTCTGATCTGTCGTCGTGCCTTCTGCCATGAACATCTTCAGTCATTTGCTGAACCCCTCGAACACGGCCGCATGCAGCCTCGGAAAATTCGATCGATCGCCTGCCAGAGGTGGCACCTCGACCCATCCCGGGCGAGCAGCCGGCCGAACAGGCGGCAGTGGTGTTCACTGGGTGTGATTCCAGGCCTCGCAACCCGGTGAGCGAACCGCGAACAAGGACAGCCCGGGATCGTGCGTGCTATCCTTCCAAGGAGTTGCGCCGGCGCCATGGCGCCGGCCAACCCATTCCAAATTCTTGAACCATTGTCATCAGGGGGAGATTTCATGTCGATCGGACGCATCGCTTTAATCTTGTTCGGACTTGTCCATTGGGGCATGGTCCACGCGCAGCAGGGCAATGCGGCGGGCATTCGCGGCGCCGGAGCGACTCTTCCGGCAGCAATCTACGCATCCTGGGGGCAGAGCTTCGCAAAGGAAAAATCGGTTCCCGTGACCTATCAGGCGGTGGGTTCGGGCGATGGCGTCAAACGCATCATTGCCCGGGAGGTCGATTTCGGCGCCAGTGATGCCGCCGTTTCGCGCGAGGAGATCAAGCGCAACAACCTGTTCCAGTTTCCCACCGTCATCGGCGGGATCGTTCCGGTGGTCAGTTTCCGCCCCGGCAGCTCGGGACAACTGCGGCTGACCGGCCCCGTCCTCGCCGACATCTTTGCCGGACGGATCACGGAGTGGAACGATACACGCATCGCCGCACTGAATCCGGGGAGCGACCTGCCCAAGGTGGCGATCACCCGCATCGTGCGCGAAGACAGTTCGGGAACCACCGCTGTCTTCACGAGCTACCTTTCGCTGGTCAGTGAAAACTGGTCACGTTCGATCGGGAGCGGCAACACGGTGTCCTGGCCAGGGACGGTAACCAGGGCGCGCGGCAACGATGGCGTCGTCGAAGCCATGAAGGGCACGCGCGCGGCGATCACCTATGTGTCGCTGGACCGTGTGGCGCGCGACAAGCTCAACCCGGTTCTGCTGGAAAACCGTCAAGGCAAGTTCGTTGCGCCTTCGGAGGCCGGCCTGAAAGCTGCGGTCAAGGCTTCGCCCATGAATCTGACAGCCGATGAATACGCGTCGCTGCTCAACATGCCGGGCAGCACAACCTGGCCGATCACGCACGCCACTTTCGTCCTCGTCGATCGGGCGCCAAAGACCGCCGCAAGCGTTTCGCAGACCCTCAGCTTCTTCTACTGGGCGTTCATGAAGGGCGACGACATCATCACCAACACGGGTTTCGCACCCTTGCCGACCGCCATGCAGGCACGCATCACGGGTCGCTTCAAGGAAGAGATAAAGCCCCAGGATGGCGGTCCCTTGCAATTCATGAAGTAGGCGGCGCCAGCGACGAAATGGTCGCGGACATGGCTCAGCCGGTGCCGGCGAGCAGCGGGAATTCGGCAATGGTCCGATAGGACGAAGCGTCGGCCGACAGGGTCGAGCGCACCAGGACGAACTGCCGGTTGTTCCACGCGACCGGTTCGCACTCTGGCAATTCGGCATCGAGCGCGACCATCTTGCGCACCAGCGTGACATGCGGGGTGAAGGTGCGCCGGGCATCGGCCACGGCGAAGCCGGCCGCCGGCAATGCGGCGCCGAGGGCGGCCGACAACTCGGCGAGCGCCGGTGGCGGAACGCTGCAACCGGCCCAGAAAATCCGGTTGTGCCGCCAGATCCCGAAACGGTCCAGCGTCAGGGCGAAGGCTTCGGCGCGCACCTCGCGCGCCGCGCGCTCGAGATCCGCCAGGCGCTCGACCGGCACATCACCGATGAAGGCCAGGGTCAGGTGGATGGTTTCCTGACGTGTCGCCCGCCCGCCGGCCCTTGTGGCGACGGAATGGGCGACATCCGCCAGATGCCGGGCGGATTCCGGCGGCGGCCACAGGGCGAAGAAGACACGGGCCTGTTCGGGCCGCTCGCCGGGCTGCTGGCAGATCTCAGAGCGCACGTTCGACGAGCACCACCGCCTGTGCCTCGATCGCTTCCTGACGCCCGAGGTAGCCGAGCTTCTCGTTGGTCTTGCCCTTGATATTCACCGAATCGGGCGGAATTCCGAGGTCAACCGCAACATTGGCCACCATCGCCGCCGCATGCGGCGCCAGTTTCGGCTGCTGGGCGATGATTGTCGCGTCAACATTGACCGGTCGCCAGCCCTTCCCGGCCAGCAGGGCGACGGCGGCGCGCAGCAGCACCCGGCTGTCGGCACCCCGGTAGCGCGGGTCGCTGTCGGGAAAATGGCGGCCGATGTCGCCCAGCGCGACGGCGCCGAGCAAGGCATCGGTAATCGCATGCAGCAGAGCATCGGCGTCCGAATGCCCGAGCAGGCCGGTTTCATGGGGAATCTCGACACCGCCGAGGATCAGCTTGCGGCCGGCGACCAGTCGATGCACGTCGTAGCCCTGCCCGACCCGGAAACTCATTTTCGCCCCCTGAGGATCAGCGCCGCCAGGACCAGATCGGCCGGGTAGGTCACCTTGAGATTGGTCGCGTCGGCGCGCACCAGGCGCGGCCGGAGACCGAGCGCCTCGATCGCGCCGGATTCGTCGGTAACGGCGCGGCACTTCTCCAGAGCTTCCTTGAGAACCCCGTAACGGAACATCTGCGGCGTCTGCGCCTGCCACAGGCCGTCGCGTGCCTCGGTGGCGGCGACGCGCTGCTCGCCGTCGGCACGCTTCAGGGTATCGGCGACCGGAACGGCAAGGATGCCGCCGACCTTGTCATCCGCCAGTTCGCCCAACAGCGTGGCGAGCATTTCCCGGCTGAGGCACGGGCGGACGGCGTCGTGCACCAGGATCCAGTCATCGTCGGCCGCCACCATGGCCGCCGCCCGCAGTCCGTTGCCGACGCTGTCAGCCCGCGTCGTGCCGCCGCAGCGCAGGGTTTCCAGCTTGGGGCCGAGTTCGGACCAGTCGTAACGGTCCCATTCGCCATCGTCCGGCGACAGCACAACCCAGACCCGGTCGATTTCGGGACAGGCTACCAGCGCGGCCAGCGTATGATGGAGCAAAGGCCGCCCGAGCAGGCTCAAGTACTGTTTCGGCTTCTCCGAACCGAAGCGCGATCCGCTGCCGGCAGCAGGAACGATTGCGAAATGGCGTGGCATGGACTAATTTTACTGAATAAAGCATAGCAGGAGGAAAAGCATGAGCTTCGTCAACCCCGAGCTGGCCGGGCCTGTCCGGGCCTTCGCCACGGCACTGGGGATCGGGCTGCTGGTCGGCATGGAGCGCGAACGCCGCCCGGAATCCGCGGCTGGGTTACGCACCTTTGCGCTGGTTTCCATGCTTGGCTGCCTGTTTGCTCTGCTCAGCGACAAGACCGGCGGCCCGTGGATCCTGCTGACCGGCCTGCTGGTCGTTGCCAGCGCGATGATTGCCTCCAATTTTTCTGCGCGCCAGGAAGAGCAGTATCGCGGCTTCACCACCGAAGCGGCGATCATCGTCACCTATGGGCTTGGCGCGGCGGCTCTGGTTCGGCCAGGCGACGCTTGCCGTCATGCTCGCCATCGCGACCACCGTATTGCTCTACTTCAAGGCGGAACTCAGCCGCTTCAGCCGGCGGATGACACCGAAGGACATCAATTCCATCCTCCAGTTCGCCGTGCTGTCGCTGGTCGTCCTGCCCATTCTCCCGAGTCAGGACTACGGGCCCTACGGCGCCCTCAATCCACGCCAAATCTGGTGGATGGTCGTCCTCATTTCCGGCCTCGCTCTTGCCGGCTACCTTGCCCTGCGCATCATCGGCGCCCGGCACGGCGCGGCGCTCCTCGGCATCTTCGGAGGCCTGGCGTCGAGTACGGCGACGACCATGATGTTCTCGCGCCACGCCCGTGACCATGTTCATCTGGTGCGCATGGCGGCGATCGTGATCCTGATCGCCAACCTGATGGTCATGATTCGTCTCGGCGTCGTGGCCGGTGTCGTGGCGCCGTCGCTGGTCGGGCAGATTGCCGTGGTCTTCGCCTGCGGCCTGGTGCCAGGGCTGGCGCTCACGCTCTATGGCTGGAAGATCCTCAACGCCGGCGGCGAACTCCCGATGCCCTCGTTCAAGAACCCGACCGAACTCAAGACCGCGATTTCCTTCGGCCTCCTCTACGCCATCGTGCTGCTCGCTTCCGCCTGGCTCCAGGACATCGCCGGCAACCGGGGCCTCTACATCGTCGCGCTGGCGTCCGGCCTGACCGACGCCGATGCCAGCGTGCTGTCCGCCCTGCGTCTGTACAACCTCGAAAAAATTCCTGCCACCCAAGCCGTGACTGCCGTGACGCTGGCGCTGATGGCCAACCTGGTTTTCAAGATCGGCCTCGTCGTCAGCATCGGCGGAGGGCAGTTGGCCCGCCATGCGCTGCCCGGCCTGCTCGCCATCGGCGGCGGCATGGCCGTCGGATTATTGCTCGTTTGAGGAGTCGACCGTGACAATCACCCGCTCTCCCGCCGTCGCCGGCATGTTCTACCCCGGCAGCCCGGCCGTACTGGCCGCCACCGTCAACCAGTTGCTGGCCGCGGCGCCGACAATCGAAGCGTCGCAACCCAAGGCGCTGATCGTGCCCCACGCCGGTTACATCTACTCCGGATCGACCGCCGCCATGGCCTACGCGGCGCTGGCCCCCTGGCGTTCGACGATCCGCCGCGTGTTGCTGCTCGGCCCGACCCATCGGGTTGCGGTCAACGGCATCGCCGTGCCGAAAGCCGACGCCTTCGCCACGCCGCTCGGCACCATCCCGCTCGATGGCGCCGCCATTGCCCGCCTCGCCGCGCTGCCGCAGATCGTCTTCAGCGACCGGGCACACGCCGAGGAACACTCGCTCGAGGTCCATCTGCCCTTCCTGCAGCGCATGCTTGACGACTTCACCCTCGTTCCGCTCGCCGTCGGTCACGCGGCGTCGGAAGCCGTCGCCGAAGTGCTCGACCTGCTGTGGGGCGGGCCGGAAACGCTGATCGTCATCAGCTCGGATCTCTCGCATTTCCTGCCCTACGCCGCCGCCAACCAGGTCGACCGCGACACCTGCCAGCATATCCTGCAGCTCGACACCCACATCCGCACGGACCAGGCCTGCGGCGCCTACCCGGTCAACGGCCTGCTGCTCGCCGCCCGCCGGCGCGGCCTGGTGCCGCAACTGATCCACCGCTGCAATTCCGGCGACACCGCCGGCGACCGCGCAACGCGTCGTCGGCTATGCCGCCTTCGCCTTCCGCGAGGCCGACGATCATGGCTGAGCTGGGAACGACATTGCTGACGCTGGCGCGCAATGCCATCGCCGCCTGCTTCGGGCAGCCGGGTTCTGCCACGACCATAGAGGCAACGGCTGGCCCCGGGTTCGACCTGCCCGAATTGCACGAAATGGGCGCCACCTTCGTCACCCTCACCCAGCGCGGCCAGTTGCGCGGCTGTATCGGCAGCCTGGAAGCCTGGCGCCCGCTGCTTGCCGACGTTCAGGAAAACGCCCGCAGTGCCGCCTTGCGCGACCCGCGCTTCAACCCGCTGACAGCCGAAGAACTGCCGCTCACCCGCGTCGAGGTTTCGCTGCTGACCCCGGCCGAGCCGATGTCCTTCACCAGCGAAGCCGATGCCCTCGCCCAGTTGCGCCCCGACCGCGACGGCGTGATCTTCAGCGCCGGCCGCCATCGCTCGACCTTCCTGCCACAGGTGTGGGAGCAATTGCCCGACCCGGCCGTCTTCATGGCCCACCTCAAGCAGAAGTCCGGCCTCCCGGCCAACTACTGGGGACCGGATGTCCGCCTGCAACGCTATTCCGTCACAAAATGGAAGGAACCCGCACCATGAACCCCTCGGAAACCCTCTACCCCGGCCGCTGGTGGCACGCGCTACCCGACGGCCGTGTGCAGTGCGACCTCTGCCCGCGCGACTGCCAGTTGCACGAAGGCCAGCGCGGCGCCTGCTTCGTCCGCCAGATGGTCAATGGCGCCATGCAGCTCACCACCTACGGCCGCTCGTCCGGCTTCTGCATCGACCCCATCGAAAAGAAGCCGCTCAACCATTTCTACCCGGGCAGCAGCATCCTCTCCTTCGGCACCGCCGGCTGCAACCTCGCCTGCAAGTTCTGCCAGAACTGGGATATCTCCAAATCGAAGGACATGGACCGCCTGATGGACGCCGCCAGCCCGCGGATGATCGCCAACGCGGCCAGGCGCTATGGTGCCGATGCCGTCGCCTACACCTACAACGACCCGGTCATCTTCGCCGAATACGCCATCGACACCGCGCTCGCCTGCCGCGAACAGGGCATCCGCAATGTGGCCGTCACCGCCGGCTACATCCATCGCGAACCGGCGCGCGAATTCTTCGCCGTCATGGACGCCGCCAACGTCGACCTCAAGGCCTTCACCGACGAGTTCTACCACAAGCTCTGCGTCGGCCACCTGCAACCGGTGCTCGACATCCTCGCCTACATCCACCACGAAACCGACTGCTGGCTGGAAATCACCACCCTGCTGATCCCCGGCCAGAACGACAGCGCCGACGAAATCAACCAGCTCGCCACCTGGGTCTCCCGCGAACTCGGGCCGGATGTGCCGCTGCACTTCACCGCCTTCCACCCCGACTGGAAGATGGACGACCTGCCGCCGACACCGCCCGCGACGCTGACCCAGGCCCGCCGCATCGCGCTCGACGCCGGCCTGCACCACGTTTTCACCGGCAACGTGCACGACAGCGAAGGCGGCACCACCTTCTGCCCGAGCTGCCACGCCGCGCTGATCGTCCGCGACTGGTACGACATCCGCCGCTACGACCTGACGCCGGAAGGCCATTGCCCGCACTGCCAGACGGCCATCGCCGGCCGCTTCGGCAAGGCGCTCGGCCGCGACGGCCAGGCTTTCGGTCCGCGCCGAATCCCGGTTCACCTCTCGACATGAATAGCTGGGTGAGTCAATGGCAACTGGCGACAAGCTGAACGCCCGTCGTGCTGCCAGGTAGCCTAAGCCTTCTTCGCCTTCGTCAATCCAAGGTACAGGCTGAGCGCCGCGATTACCAAGGCCAGTGCGGAACCGAAGCCGAGTATGTCGCGCTCCCCGTTCCATGCCACCGCCTCGCGCAGAAACAATACCGCGAGCACGGCGATCACTACGCTCACCAGGTTGGCCTTTACATCTTCGAAGTCCCGGACCACCAGCCAGCGCGGCATGGCCAGCGTATCGTCCACAAACAGGGTAAAGAGACCAATGCTGATCATGTATATGGCGATGCCGATCAGGAAAATATCGACCGCCTCGATCACTCCCACCGCAAGGGTCTTCACGTCCTTTGGCGAAACTGTTCCGCCACGAGCTATGTCGATCAGCGTCACGGTCAAGGCAATCGCCTCGTAAACCATCAGCCCGACTGCTGCCATGAAGGTGCCCAAGATCGGGAGAAGAACTATATAGCGGGTCGAGGAGAGCAGGCGGCGCAACATGGATTCCCGGGAGGGGACAAAGGAACAGACCGTAGTTGCGATCAAGACTAACCGAAATGCTTGCTGCCTGGCAACGTGAGGCCGGTGGCGCTGCAGGAGCGCGCCCACTTGAGCCCTTCGCCAAGCCGCTATACTCTTGGCCCATGAAGCTGCGCCCCCGGCATGATGTTCTCGTTCAACGTCCTCCCTCCCCCAGCCGCCATCTTGCTCGGCCACCGCATCTGCGGCGGGGTGACTTCCTTGCGTAAAGACCATTCCGATGTGTGTTTAGGGTCGCCATGACTGCAGGCTGCCGCAATGTCGCGGGCGAACAGGCGGTTCTTGTCGCCGCGCTGCGCAACCCCGCCTGTTATCCGCATCCGGCCGAACAGGTCGAAGTCATCGAGACGCACATCTCGTACGTGCTGCTGAGCGGCGCCTATGCCTACAAGATCAAGAAAGCGGTCGCGCTGGGATTCCTCGATTTCAGCACCCTGGCCAGACGCCGCATGTATTGCGAGGAGGAACTGCGTCTCAACCGCCGCCTGGCCCCCGAGCTTTATCTGGCGGTGGTAGCAATCACCGGCTCCCCCGATGTGCCGCGCTTTGCCGGTAACGGCGAGGCAATCGAATATGCGGTGCAGATGACCCGCTTTTCGCAGGAGGACCTTCTCGACCGGCAATTGGCGGTGGGATGCCTTTCCCCGGACATGATCGACCAACTGGCAGATCAACTGGCCGATTTTCACGGAGGGGCGGAACGGGCTCCGCCCGACGGGCAGTTCGGCTCGCCGGAAGCCGTGTGGGAACCGATGGCGCAGAACTTCGCCCAGCTCGGCGAACAGCTATCCGACGCGGCCCACCGCTCCCGGCTCGCTGACCTGGAAGCATGGAGCCGCAAACGATTCAGCCAGTTGGCCGGCCTGCTGGCGACCCGCTTGCGTGATGGATGGATCCGCGAATGCCACGGCGACCTGCATCTCGGCAACATTGTAAGAACGGGTGCCGGGTTGCGGATTTTCGACTGCATCGAATTCGACCCCGGGCTGCGCTGGATCGACGTGCTCAACGAAATCGCCTTTCTGACCATGGACCTGGAGGAGCGTGGCCGTGCCGACTACGGGCATCGCCTGCTTAACCGCTACCTGGAAGCGAATGGTGATTACAGCGGTCTGCCACTGCTCGCCTTCTACACTGTCTACCGTGCCCTGGTGAGGGCCAAGGTCGCCGCAATACGGGCCAGTCAGGAGGATCCTGCAGGCAGGCTCACGGATCTCGCCAGTTGCGATCAGTACCTGGCCTGTGCGCTGAAGGCCACCCTGCCGGGCAAGCCCAGGCTGCTGCTCATGCATGGACTTGCCGGTTCGGGGAAGAGCTGGCTCGCGCAGCAACTGCTGGAGAGCCTGGGCGCGTTGCGCATCCGTTCGGATATCGAGCGCAAGCGCCTTTTCGGTCTGCCCGCCCTCGCCCGCAGTGACTGCGCTGTCGGCGACGGCATCTACGATGCGGCGGCGACCGCTGCAACCTACGACCGTCTCGTCGAACTGGCTCGCCATATCCTTGCGGCGGGCTACCCGGTACTGGTGGACGCAGCCAACCTCAAGGCCTGGCAGCGCAAGGCTTTCCGGGAACTCGCGGCAGCACGGGGGGTTCCCTTCGTCATCCTCGCCTGCACTGCGCCGGAAGCAGTCCTGCAGGCCCGGCTGGCCACCCGCCGGGCAGCCGGCCGCGACGCTTCGGAGGCAGACCAGGCGGTGCTGGCGTACCAGATGCGCGCCCGCGAGGCGATTACGTCTGACGAAGAAGCCTGCACCCTCACCATCGACACCAGCGCGCCGTTCCCGGACGACCTGCCGGCAGTGTTGCAGGATCTTCCGATTTCATCCCCGCCTGACCCCGCTCGCTGAAAGCCCGAAAATGCCCGCCCATTCCGGCCCCTGGCCACCGGTAACCGACGATGCGCTGCTCATCGCCCGGACGCTTGCGCGTCGCGTGCGCTGATGGAGTGGCAGACCTTTGCCCATGAGGCCGATGTCGGCATCCGTGGCAGCGGCCCGACCCTGGCGGATGCCTTTGCCGGCGCCGCGACAGCCATGACGTCGGTAATCTGCGATCCGGACCGGATCGCGGATCGCGTAGCGGTGACCGTGGAATGCGCGGCGCCAGACGATGAACTGCTGCTCGTTGATTGGCTGAACGCCCTGATCTACGAAATGGCGACGCGGCGCATGCTGTTTTCGCGATTCGACGTCGGCATCGCGAATCACCATCTGACGGCCACCGCCTGGGGCGAACCGATCGAGATTTCGCGCCATCACCCGGCTGCCGAGGTCAAGGGAGCCTCCTATTGCGAACTGGCGGTCAGGCGACAAGCTGACGGACAATGGCTGGCCCAATGCGTGGTCGATGTTTGAGTCAAGCCAGCACCCGAATCCATCAAGCGAAGGCAGGCAATGAACATTTCACGACTGAAACGACGCGGCAACTATGAATGGGAGCTTCCGGCGGCGGGCCGCATGCGGGTGCCGGGGGTGATCTTCGCTTCGCGCGAACTGCTTGAAGCGATGGACGAAAAGGTGGCCGAGCAGGTGGCCAACGTCGCCAGCCTGCCCGGAATCGTCACGGCGTCGTACGCGATGCCCGACGCCCACTGGGGCTACGGCTTCCCCATCGGCGGCGTTGCCGCCTTCGATGCCGAGGACGGCGGCGTCGTCTCGGCCGGCGGAGTCGGTTTCGATATCTCCTGCGGGGTGCGCACCCTGCGCACCGGTCTCAAACTGGCTGACGTCGAAGCGCACAAGGCGCGCCTCGCCGATGTGCTCTTTGCGCGCATTCCCGCCGGCATCGGCAGCACCGGCAGCATCCGCCTCGACGCCAGGGGCATGGAGGCGATGCTCAAGGGGGGCGCGCGCTGGGCAGTGCAGGCGGGTTACGGGACCGCTGCCGACCTCGCCCACATCGAGGAGCAGGGCCGGGTTGCCGGCGCCGACCCGGCTTGCGTCTCCGAACTGGCCAGAAAGCGCCAGCGTGACGAACTGGGCACGCTGGGTTCGGGCAACCACTACCTCGAGGTGCAGGTGGTCAGCGAGATATTTGACGCGGCCGCCGCTCACGCCTACGGGCTGGCTGCCGGGGACATCGTGGTCAGCATCCATTGCGGATCGCGCGGCCTCGGTCACCAGATCGGCACCGACTACCTGCGCGAGATGGTGATGGCGGCACCGGCCGCCGGCATCGCCCTGCCCGACCGCGAGCTGGCCTGCGCTCCGATCAAGTCCGCGCTCGGCCAGCGCTATCTCGGCGCCATGCGCGCCGCCATCAACTGCGCGCTGGCCAACCGGCAGATCCTCACCCACCTCGCACGGGAGGCCTTGGCCGAGGTATTTCCCGGCGTCAGGCTGCCGCTTGCTTTATGACGTCTCGCACAACACGTGCAAGGAAGAGGCCCACATGGTCGCCGGCCACAGGCGCCATCTGTTCGTGCATCGCAAGGGGGCGACGCGGGCTTTCGGGCCTGGGCACGCCGAGTTGCCGCGCGAATTCGCGGCGGTCGGGCAACCCGTGCTGATCGGCGGCAGCATGGGAACGGCATCCTACATCCTCGCCGGTGCGGCGGGGACCGAGGAACGCGCCTTCGGCTCGGCCTGTCATGGCGCCGGTCGCGCGATGAGCCGCCATGAGGCCACGCGCCGCTGGAACGGCCGCGCGCTGATCGACGATCTGGCGGCACGCGGCATCCTGATTCGCAGCCCGAGCTGGCGTGGCGTCGCCGAGGAGGCTCCGCTCGCCTACAAGGACGTCGGCGCCGTCGTGGATGCCTCCGACCACGCCGGGCTGGCCGGCAAGGTGGCCCGGCTCGCGCCGCTGGTCTGCATCAAGGGTTGAACAGCCTGGCGGGTCGGCCAACGCGGCGTTCGACCGCTGGCTTCACCGGTCGTCAGGAGAGACGCCGCCTTGCGCGATCGTCGTCTCCAGCAACTGCCGCATGCGCTGCCAGTGCGACCCTTCCCAGAAGACGCGACCACAAAGATCGCAGATCGTGAAATGTTCATGTCGAACATTAACAGACGGCGGTAACTCGCGGAAAATCGATTGTTTTTCTATGGCACGAACAGGTGCATTGCATTCGAGGCAAAGGGTGAAAGGTCTGAAGCTGCGGGCCAGATCCAGCCGCGCGACAATCTCGCCGAATTGCCGCGCAGGCTTCAGCGCATGCACATAGCAGCCGTGGCTGATGCCGCGCTGCTTGAGCAGGTCGCGGTCGCGCGTCAGCACGATACGTCGTTCACGGCCGGCGATCTCGGCGATCTCGCTGTCCCGGTAGTCGTTGCGATACAAGGTATCGAAACCCGCCATGCGCAGCAGCCGGGCCAGTCCGCCCAGATGGGAATCGGCGACGAAGTGGATTACCGGCAGCGGCCACTCGCGCAGGCGCTGCAGGGGCTTGATGTCGAGCGAATCGAACCGGGGGTAAACGGCAACCCGATCACCGTCGCGCAACAGGCGATCGAACCCGACCGACTGGCCATTGACCAGAATCAGTTCGACCTCGGTATGCGGCACGCCAAGCGCCTCGATCATGTGCTTGGTGGTGGCATTGCGCGCGCAGGGGACCGGAAACTCCCTGCCCCGCCGTTCGGATGGCAGGAAGTCGTTGAGTTCCTCGTGGAAGCAAAATGTCGCTGTAACCATGTGCCTGGAATGTCCACTCCGCAGTTGGCGTCGCGGTCGAGCCATCGCGGCGCGGAAGCCGGGAAACGTCCGGAAACCATGAGTTCCGGGGCGTTGACCGCGACAACCCCTTGCCGCAAGGCAGGATCGCCGCAAAAAACGGCCTGTCGATCCCCGCGGTCAACCGCCCTTTTGATAGGTACCGACCAACCGGGCTTCGGCAACGACATGCCCCTTCATGGCTTGCTCCAGGGCCGTCCTGGTCGGTCGTCCGAGGTCCGGCAGCACGACGTCAAGCGCATAGAGCTTGTGGAAGTAACGGTGCCGCCCGATCGGGGGACACGGGCCGCCGTAGCCGGTACGCTGCCAGTCGTTGCACTCCCTCCAGTGCGCCGGCGGGCAGCGACCGCACCGCCTCGGGCAGCCCGGCAACGCTGACCGGCAGGTTGTACAAGACCCAATGCACCCAGGTCATGCGTGGCGCCTGAGGATCCGGCGCATCCGGATCGTCCACGATCAGGACCAGGCTTCTGGCAGCTCCGGGAATTCCATTCCAGGCAAGTGGCGGGGAAATGTCCCTTCCCTCACAGGTGTAAGCCTTCGGGATCGCGCCGTTGTGCGGGAACGCGCTTGAAGTGATGATCATGTCCATGCTTTTTGCTCCAGCTCGAGTGGTGGCCTCCAGGACATGAAGTATAAGCAGACGCGAAGAATCACGCATCCAACTTGGCCCGCCACAGACGTCGCCCGTTTCCCCGGGCTGGCAATCCATCAACGCAACTGCTTAAAATAGCTGCTCGATGAAAGTTATTCACAGATCCATTCTCCCCTGTTGTCGTTCCCTGGCGATCGCCGCACTGGCGGGAGCACTGCTGGGCGGTTGCAATTCGACAAAAGTCCCGCGTTCATATCAGACCGAGGCATTCCCGAGCGAGACCCCATTTCAGTATTACAGCAGCCGCGAGCCTGAGGAAGCGTGTGAAATCGCCAAGCGCGCATTGTTGAGCCAGGGGTATCAGGTCGATGAATCGAAACCTCGCAACATACGGGGCGAAAAATATTTTCGGCCCAAGCCCGATGAAGCCACCAGGCTGTCGATCATCCTGGTTTGCCTGCCCAGCAATCTGGGGACTGTCATCTATGCAAGCGGACTGGAAACACAGTTCGAGATGAAATCCAAGGGGAGCAATGCAGGTGTGAGCGTTCCTGCTCTCGGGTCCCTTTCCGTTGCCCTGGTCTCTGGACAAGGACACCCTGGTGAAAGTCGGCGAGGAAACCGTCACCGATCCCGAGTTTTACAGACGGCTGTTCGAACTGATCAGGATGCTCGATGGTTGACCCGGCCATTCCAGGGGTTCGGCCATCCTGAATTCCTCGTCCCGGGATCCCCGGGGTCTTCTCTTTCCTTGGGCAGCGGCGCATCATGTTGCACAGAAAGTTGATCGATCATTGCGGCCCGGGAGGCAGACAGTGCAGACAGCCGGATTCCTTCAGCAACAGCCGTTGTTCGGCGGGGTGGACGACCAGGCGATGACCGCGATCATGCCGCTGCTTCGCGAAGAGAACTTCGCCAGCGGGGAGTTGATCGTCCGCGAAGGCGACCAGGGCGATTCGCTGTTCGTGATCTGCAGCGGCTCGGTCGAAGTCCTGAAGTCCAGCCCGGAAGCGGAAGCCCCGTTCGGGGACCGCATCGCCGTGCTCAAGGTTGGCGACGTCATCGGCGAAATGGAACTGATCGACATGCAGAACCGGTCGGCAACAGTTCGCGCACTGGAACCCGTTTCGACGCTGGCGCTGTCGAACGGCGACCTGTTCCGCATCTACGAGTCCGACCTGCCGACTTTTGCGTTGCTGGTCCTGAACCTGGCCAGGGAATTGAGTCGCCGTCTGCGCAACATCGACGATCTGGCAGTGCGCTACATGCCGCACGACAGTCACGCCGCCCGGCCCTGATTCGCCGGAACAAGTTCCACTGCCACCGCCCTCGCGACCGGGCGCCTTCCGGAATGCCTTATGGAAACCTTGATCTCCTTGTTCCGCCTCCATGCCGATATCGAATCGCGCGTGCAAGCCATCCGGATGGATCACCCCCAATGGCTGTGCGGCAAAGGGTGTGCCGGTTGCTGTCGGCGCCTCGCCGATGTGCCGCAACTGACGGCGGCGGAATGGAACTCGCTGCGGGAGGGCCTGGCCGCGCTGCCGGCGGAGCGGCTGCGGGAAATCAGCCGGGACATGGCCGCCTTGGCCGACCAGCGGAAGCGCCCCGTCGTCTGCCCGCTGCTGGACCGGTCCACCAACGCCTGCCCGGTCTATGCGCAGCGGCCGGTGGCCTGCCGCAGCTACGGCTTCTATGTGCAGCGCGACAAGGGGCTGTATTGTGCCGACATCGAAGCGCAGGTGGCGGACGGCTTTCTGGACGACGTAGTGTGGGGCAACCATGACGCCATCGACCACCGGCTCGCCGGCCTGGGTGAAGCACTCCCGCTGACCGACTGGTTCGCGCGATGGGAGCGCGGCAAATAGACGCCGCGGAAAGACACCTCCGGGGGTGTTTCCAACTCTGGAGCGTCCAGCTCACTTCTGGCAGACATACTTGAACAAGTTTGATCCGAGCGTTCCCGGGGTGATCCTGGCCCACTGAGGCTGGGGTTTGCCGGTACCCATCAGATCCCCTGTTGCCATCGGCCCGGAATGTGAGGTGTACGAAAGAATCCTCAACCGCTTCCCCTTGCAATCGACCTCGGTCAGACCACGGAAAGAACGCACGCCATTCTTGCGCTTCCCTTTGTAGTCAGTCACAACCCAGGCCCGGCGCAGGTTCCCATCCTTCTTGACGGATCTGGGGTCAACATAGCTCTTGTCATCGCCGATGCTCTCGGAAATGAATACCCACTCGGACCATGCGTTGGCGCTCATGGTGGCAAGCACCAGTATCAGAGCGGCTTTACGCATACCGTCCGCCTGCAAGTAACCATCTGATTTCAGTATCCTTCGGAAGTGGATTGCCTGCCACGGACGTTCCTGAATCGGCTTTCCCCGAACATTTCTGCTGGCCTGTCGTTTGATTGGTCATCTGACCCCACCCGCCAATTGTATCTCCGGGATTCAATCGCTGCCGCGGACGCACCATGCCCGGCGGCGCGCTGCCCGGTGTCGTCGGCTACCTGCAGGCGCCCGCGTTCCGCGCAGGTGACGGCACCTGTGCGGCAAAGCACCCGCCCATGTTCGGCACCGCGCAACCTGGCGCCTGCGGCCCGGGCCAATAGTTGCAGGAGATGTTGCCCCTGGCGCGGCCGCAGCCGAGATAGCGCGCGTCCTTCCAGATCATGGCCGTGAAGTGGCCGCTGCCACGCGAGCCGTCGGAGCCGTAGGCGTAACCCGCCGATTCGCTGTACCAGGCCCTGGCTGCGTCAGCCCCTGATGGCAAAGGCGACGAACCGTACAGATTTTCGCCCATCGGCCCAAGCGGGGAGTTGTAGCTGTCACTGTGCTCTAACACGCCGCGATTCACCCAGGCCTGAGCGTAGTGCGCAACCTGCGCGTGCCATTGCAGCGGCGGCACGCCGTGCAGGCAGCGATAGAAATTGTGCGCCTGCAGTATCTCCTGCGCGAATCCAGCGCTGGCGGTGTCTCCGGCCCGGGCGCCCGCTGCGGGCGCGCTGGGCGCCGGGCTGGTTTCACCTGGCGCCTGGCGTGGCGCCTCGCGCCCAGCGGGCGGCTGAGCAGCGGTACAGCGAGAACCCAGCATGTCCGCAGGAAGCGCGCCGCTGCCGCTGGCACTGCCTGCGCGCCAAGCGTAGGACACCTGCCCGTTACGGAGCTCCGTGATCGTCACGCAGCGACCATCCACCAGGTACTGCGAACCGGGAGTCAGCGCTGCGGCGGAGGATGGCGCAGCCATCAGCAGAACCAGCACCGATAGCGTGGCGTCGGTCAGTCTTGGCTGCAGGGGTCTCCCGCGCCGGGGATGGACTCCGCTGCGGACAGCATGGAAGTCCCGACAAGCCGGGTCGATCCGCAGGGGTGGTTCCCGCGGCCCGCTCACAGCATCGATTTGCCTTGGTCAAGAACCATGTCGCAGATCTGCTTCGTCACCTGTTTCTTTATGCCGCCGGCGCTCAGGTCGAGCTGGCTGCCGTCGCTGCTGCTCAGAATGCCCTTGGTGCCGCTGCTGTAGCCACTGTCGGATGAGGATGATGCCGCCCGGGAGCTTGCGCATCAGCGAGTCCTTGACCGACGCCGCCTTGTTGCCGCCGAGATACTTGTTCTTGATGCAGAACTCGAGCAGGCCCGCGACGTTGCCGAGACTGCCCGAGGTGACGGACTGCCCCGACAGCGCACCGCTCAAGCCGGCGGCGTTCCCGAGGCCACCGGACATTCCGCTGACATCCTTCTGTTTGATGAGGTCCCCAAGCTGCGCGTTCGCGGCCGGGAAAGGCAACAAAGCGGCGATCAGGATCGCCGCGCCGCTGATGCAACGTGTACGCAAGCTCATGCTTGAACTCCATTCATTGGTTGTGGCAGAGCGCACCGCTCCACCGGATTGAGCCATGACTTCCAGAGATCAGTTCTGCCGCTTCAGGATGATTGCGCGCAGGCGATCGTATTCGTCCTTGTTGATGGCGCCTTCGTTCAATGCGTCCTGAAGATCGATCAACTCCTGGCCTTTCGAAACCGTCGTCGTCCCCTGGACCTTGACGTAGGTGTCACCGCCGCATCCGGCCAAGGTGACGGCGGCAAACAGCGCGACGATCCAGCCGATGACAAGTCTCGTATTGAAGCCTTTCATTGCTTCACTCCACGCTATCGATCAGCCTCTTGCGCTGATATTCGTATTCCCTCGCGGATAGCGCACCGGCGTCGCGCGCTCTCTTCAGGTCGATCAACTGCTGTCCGATCGATACGTTGACTGTCGGTCGCACGACCTCGTTGCCGCCGCATGCAGCCAGCAGGGTCACCAGACAGGTCGCCAGAACGATTGCCCTGGTCATACAAGTCCCTTCTTCTCGCTGCCCGACGCAGCAGGACAACCGTCTCGTCTCAGCCTCCCAAAGGAACCGGTTTGGGTTTCGGCTGCTTGCCCTTGGGTTCTTTCCTCTTGTCCTTGCTTCCCATGATCTTCTCTCCTTGATTGGCCGTACCGGGACTGTCTTGCCCGTAACGGTAATGATAGTACCAACGGCTGGCATCGGGTTGCTTTTGGGGCGGGCATGGTCCGATAGCCCTCAGCCGCCGTCAGGCGAGGCACGTCGGCCAGTCGCCGGCAACAACCGTCGCAACCCTTCCGGCACAGCCAGTCATAGCGATTTCCCCGGATGGCCCGTACGCGCGCGTCGATCTAGAGGTGCAGTCCGGTCAACGTGGTCCATGATTCTTCCGGTACGGGTTTTACCGTTCCCGGTCGCACCGCCCGAGTCCCGGTCCGGCATCGCCATCATCTTCGGATGTTGCGGTTGACGTCCTGCACAGGGCAAAAATTCCGGCCAACTTCGAGGTCATCTGCTTTGCCAGCAGCCAGCCAGCGGCCACCGGCATCTATGTCGACGAAAAACACCGCGCCGACCTCGACTTGGCGCGCTCACGCCAGCCCGGAACGGCGTCAGAGACGATAGTTGAGTCCCAGCCAGATTGTATTGCGACTGCCGCTCAGCGAATCGTACGCCTTGTCGTTGTAGCGATCGTAGAAATAGACGGCACGGATCGACGTGTCCTTTTTCAACGAATATTCCTGTCCGAGCGCGAACGAATGCAGGTAATTGTCGACCTTGCGGTCGACGGTTGGCAACTCCTGTCCGGCAAGGCCGGTGGCATTGTATCCGTTTGCCCAGTTCAGACTGTAACTCCCCATGAACACGAAGCGATTCCATTGCTTTTCAATGCCGGCGCTAAAGGTGTGATTGTCCACGTTGTAGTTCGTCTGGTCGAGAATGGCGAAATCCAGCGGAACATTGGGATGCGGATTGGGTACGCCGGGAAAGGCAAGCGGATAGTCGAAGCGCAGGCGGTTCGTAGCGAAATAATATGCGCTCAAGTCGTTCTGGTTCCAGTCGTATCCCAGCGTGACCTTGAGTTCCTCGTCCGGAACCAGACTCATGTTCACGCCGAACGCCTGCATCGTGTTGGTCATTTCCTGATTCTGCGGCGAAGCGAAGCCCCGGGGATTCAAGTTGTAGTTGGAATAGCTCAGCGAGTCATTCATCTTGTATGTGTAGTTGTAATACCCCGTAACCGCCAACTCGTTCCACTCGGGCTTGGTATAAGCAACCGACGTCTTCAGCTTGAACATCTCGTTCGGATCGATTGGGGTCAGCCCGGTCCCGCTTGCCCACAAATACGATGGCGTCACCCTGGCAATCCAGCCGCGCGCGGGTCGCGAAACCATTTTCAGGTAGATCTCGTCGGCGCTGTAGCGTTCGCCGTAAAGCGTGATGGGCGGCGCCAGGGCCGGCACCACGCCATAGGTCAGGTCATTCTCCTTGTTTTCATGTCGCCAGCCAGCCGACCAGGTGGTCTTGAGAAAACTCGGATAGAGCTTGGCCTCGAGGCCATACGTCATGTTCGACAGCTTGTTGATCCGCGGCATCACCATGCGCGGGTCGCTGTAAGCCGAAATCGGCTCGTAAAAGCCGGTCACCGGATAGGAAGAGTTGTTTTCGCGCCGGTTGTAACGCGCAAACGCCTCCAATCCGACCGACTGCGAGGGGTTTACCCTGCCGCTCACGTACCAGCTGTCCGTATCCGTGCGCCCGTCGGTATAGCCAAAGAAGCTCTGGGTTTCCGAGAACGTGTTCTGTTCCAACCGGGACATGGCCATGCCGGCACTGACGGCAGCCGTGTCACCGAACTGCTTGCTCAGTCTCAGGGCGTTCGAATACAGGGTCGAATCCGGCGTAAAGAATAATGGCGTGTTCAGGTTGACAACACCCGTATCGAACTGGAGCGATGGACCCGCCCACTGCGAGACGGTATTGAACGTGGTGACAGGAGCATTGTTCTGGTACTTGCCTACGGCGAACTCGTAGTTGACGAGCAGGTCATCCCAGGGCGTGAAGGAGAGGTTGTAGGTCATCCGGTTGGCCTGGTCCTTGACCTGGCTGGCGTAGCCGCGCCACTGATTCTGTTCCTTCTGGAGATTCGTTCCGGCCAGGCTGTAATTGTCGAGCACGTAGTTCGAGACCTGGCTGCCGTCGCGCTTGTAGCCGTCGAAGCCCAGTTCGACGGAGGCGCGTTCGTTGAACGCGGCCGGCCTGATCAGCACACTGCCACCATAGCTGGTGCGCTTGATCTGATAGTCAACGGTGCCCGGGCTGTCGTTGTTGAAGTATCCGACGTGCTGTGATTCGCCGACCGGATTCAGCAGCGGGTTGGCGTAGTTGGGGTCGGTGCCGCCAACGACCTGGTCCGGGTTATAGAGGTAACCGAGGGTTCCCGTCGCGTTGGTAAAGACCGAATAGTAGGCAGTCAGCTTGGCCGACTGGCTGTTTCCCTCCAGGCGCATGCGCTGGTTGTCCTGACCGAACCCTTCGCGCTCCAGCAGCATATAATTCTGCGCTTCATCACCGTAGATCAGGCTGAAATCCAGGTCGAAGATGAAACCGTTCCGCGCGTTGCTGCCGAAGCTTTCCTCCAGGTAGTCATATCGGTTCAGATAGGCCGAATTTCCGGAGTTGTTGAAATAGGCCACCTTGGGCGTTACAAATCCGTGCAGCTCGCCCGCGCCGGGCAACCCGGACAGGAAACCTTCCTCCCCGGCGCTGCCGTCCGCTCTGACACGCTTGCGGCCCGGCGTGTAGCCAAGCAGGAACATGAGTTGATTGCGGTTATAGTCTGCCAGCAGTTGGCTGGAATCACGATTGATCATCCGCACGTCGGCACCGGCAAAGACAACGGGGTCGATGTAATACCGGAAGCCCGCGCTGGCATCGGCGATCTTGTCACTGCGACTGATTCCCTGGTAGTCGTTCCAGGAATAGGAAAACCTGGCATTCGCCACGACATTCTGGCTTATCGCATGTTCGGCGTTGATCGCCACCGTCGTGTCGAGGTAGCTGGAGGCGTTTGGAACGGTGGTTTCCTCGAGCGCACGGTCGAGGAAGGCCCGTAGCCGGGTGGTCGGCCATGGGTTCCAGGTCAGGTTGGCACCGAAATAGGGCTTGGTGACGTTTGCGAAGCGGGCATCGTCGTAATTTTGCGAAAGTGTGCCGAAAAACGCTTCACCGTTGAATACCGGGCTGAGCTTGTAACTGGCACCGATGCTCGCCCGGTAGCCGGTGGAACTGCGCTGGAAGCCGAAGTCGTCAACCGGCTCCTTGTAGCTGCGCGTGTCCGTCGTTGCCTGCACGAAAGGCATGAACTCCGGGCTCACCTCATAACCCACGCGCGCGCCGAACGAATACTGCAGTTGATCGCGATCATCCTGGTTCTTCGCCCCGGGAGCGGCAGGCCCCGAGGGCGAAACGTAGTTCAGGTCTTCCGCCGAAGCGCCGAGGCGCACGACAACCGGGCCGGTGCGAAATGCGGTCCCGGCCTGGGCATTGGTCGAATAATAGACAATGGGGTCAACGCTGAGCTCGGGATTCGCCGTCCCTCGATCTTCGTGGTTGCGGCTGAAACGCAAGCCGCCAAAGAGATTGTTCCCGGGCGAAAGGTCGAAGCGGCCATCCGCTCCAAGCCAGTAGTCATAGACGTTCTGCGAGCTGTAGTTGTTGTAGCGGTTGGTGTCGGCACCGACGTCGAAGCCGACCTTGTGCTCGCTCCAGTTCGAGCGCCCGGCCAGCGAGACCGATGGCGTCGTGATCCAGTCGGAGATGTCGTTCGCCGGCAGGGCGAAGATATTGCTGTCGTAGGTCTGCCTGAGCGTCAGCTCGGGAAAGAGCAGAAAGCTGCCGACCGGGATGCCGGGCCCATCGCTCAGCAACGCCGCGGCCTCGGCATTTGCCAACGGGCCGGGAGTGCTCTCCGGCACCACCACGTTTGCCG